>PYIY01000060.1:0-41445 GCA_003635195.1 Candidatus Poribacteria bacterium
CGATTCATGGTATGCGAGTCGTAAACTTGTTGAGGCTTTATCGGTCTTAGGGTTTACCTCTATATTGGTTCATGGAAAAAATAACTTCGTCATGACCATCGCTGAGACAAAGGCAAAACTTTCGGCGCATAAAAAGAACATAGAACTCCACGAAGACGAATGGGGGTGTGATAAACCGGTCTATCGTGCCAAAGCAATCAGTCCAACATTTGGCGAATGTATCGTCATCTTCTTTCGAGATAGAGGCAAGATACGAACCCTCTTGGTCTTTGGAAAACCCTTGCGTGCTTCTGAAGCGATACGCATTTGGTCTCAGCACCACGGTATTGAACAGTTCTGGAGGCATTTGAAAACGAATCTCCACGTCTCTGCGATGAGTCTACAAAGCAGAGAAGGCGCCTATGTCAGTCTCGGTATAAAAGTTATCAGCTACCTCATGTTGCTCCAAATCAGTATCTCGGAGAGACGCACATTTCATCAAATACAACTTCAACTCACAGGAGAAAGACAGATGCTTACCGACTTCATAACGCATTTTCATACAATAATACTAAAAGAACCTTGATAAACACTGCTTTACAGTAACTTTTGAGAAATATCAGTTCAATATATTTGAACTGCTACATAAAAGGAGTTCTACATGAGCAAGGAACATACTATTGAAGTTCATAAGCAGGAGTTTGACGAGACCTATACAGTCTATACTGAGCAGAACGGGGATGGTTGGGTTGGGTGGATACAGGAACTTCCAGAGGTAAATTGTGAAAGAAAAACGAAAAAAGAATTGTTAAAAGCGTTGGAAATTGAACTTCACGAGCGTTTAGAGGCATATAAGGTAGAAGCGGAAGAGTGGGATAAGCAATTTGAGGAAGACGCTAAAGCAGGGAAACTTGAACGATTCGCTGAGGAGGCACTCATTGATTTTCGAGCAGGTAAATGCGAAGATATATAAAACATGTAAAAACTCAGCGTTTTCGGAAACACTACCAGGACCTTCCTTATCATGTTCAGCAGCTCGCTGACAAAAGTTTTGCACTCCTAAAACAGAACCCAGCGCATCCATCTTTAACCTTAAAGAAAGTTCGTATCTATTGGTCGGCAAGGGTCGGTCCTAAGTATCGTACGCTTGCATCCGAAAGAGAGGGTACTTTCTTCTGGTTTTGGATCGGAACACACGATGAATACATGCGATTAATAAATGATTGATCAAATTGTATAGTGCCTTGACGTTTTTTGGCTAAATAGAAAGGGGATTTGATGGACGTTATTTGTGCTTCTATCTGTTACCGAGGCTACGCAGAAGACGAAGTTGCCGCAACCTTAGAAAACGCACCGAAAATCGGCTACCGCCTTATGGAAATCCACGGACCGCTGATCTGGAGCGTCGATGCTGCCCTTGCTTTTGACATAGACGCTATGAAGGCAAAAGTTGACGCATCCGGCATGAAGTGTGCTGGACTCTACCCACCCGGGTGGGGCGGACAGGACCGTGCCGATGTTGACGCACGCGCAAACGCAATCGCAAGATGTGTCGAAATCGCCGAAGGACTCGGCGCAACGCATTTGACGACAAGCGGCGCGCAACGCAGAACAGACCCCGGCGCACTTGACAGAGTAACCGCTTGTGTCCAAGCAGTGTTACAACGCATGCCGGCAGAGAGTCAAATCAAACTAACGCTTGAACCGCATCACGGGAATGTCCTCGAACAAGCGGAGGATTTCCAAACCGTTTTAGACGCTATTCCTGACGAACGCGTCGGTGTCTGCATCGATACAGGGCATTTCCACGCATCTGGTGTGGACACGCTTGCCGCGATTCGCCAATTCGGTTCACGTATCTATGCGGTGCATCTCAAGGATCATATCGGTGCCGTATCGGTCGGCATCGGACGCGGTGAACTCAACCTTAAAGAAATTATCGAGACACTCCAAGACTCCGGCTATCAAGGTGATCTGACTTTAGAGTTGGAAGTTGAAGATCCGAAAAATCTACCGCGTTATACTGAAGAGGCGTATTTCTACCTCAGCGGAATGCTCGGTTTACGGTTGTAGTTCCCACGTTTTAATGAAATCAGCAACGCCGAAGTTGTTTGGCATTTCATTGAAATAGTAGTGCATCGGACCGGATTGGAAACCCGGTAAGTACTGCTCTTCATCGGTCTTCAAAAGGGCATCAAGCGGTTTAAAACGGTCCCACAGGGTAACTGCTTCCGCTTTCGTGAACCGTTCTGCGAACGGCGGTCCCCAATTCAGGGTGATGGCGTGAAAACCCTTGCCGCGGTTCTTGAGGTCATTGGGAATGTCCGCAAGTTCGCAACCGTGTTCCATTGCCACAAAACAGGCAGCTTTGCACAAAAAAACGGTGGAGAGCATTTTCCCTTTTTCACCTCTGTCAGGGTGCAAACTTTCAAGTGCCGTGTGATAGGCATCAGCCCGCTTTTCAAGCACAGCGCGAAGGGCGTTTTCCGTCCACACCTTCATCTGCTCACTACGTTCATTCCACCGGTGGAATTTGTCTCGCACTTCTGGCGATAGGTAATCTATGTAGTCAAACGCTTGATAATGGGTGTGGTTTGAAAACCCGCCGTGAATCGTGCGCCGCATCTTCCGACTGTAGTTGCTGCCCCAATGCAAAATGGGCAGGATATAAACAACCCCGTCGCCTGCGTTAAGATGCGTCTGCACTGCACTGGGTAACGGAACTTTCGGGTCTGCCAATAATTGTTGGTTTTCCGCGTCAGTGTTCACACGCAGATGGCTGCCGGGCAGCACCCATAATACACTATCATCATAAAGTGAGAGGTTCCACTGCACATAGCGCGGTCCTGTCTCTACAATATCGTCAATATAGCCTTGTAATGGCGCGGTATCAATGGGGTGGTGGTCGCGATGCCAAGTGGCGGGTCCGCAGTCTTTGACTGGACTACACATCAGCATCATCTCGGTAACACCCGCGTCTTCCTCACTGAGCAGCTCAGTGCTGGCACCTTGCATATTTTCGTGTGCCCAAATTTCGATTGCACTCGCCGTCTTTTCATCGACGAGTTTTGCGAGCGGATCTCGTCCGAGAAGTAACCGCGGTTGTGCCGAAGTCTCCCATACGCCGCCGGGTGGGTCGTTTGGTCCCCGTTCTCGCGCCCAAATTTCCCGCTGGCGGGATACCATCAGTTCATAACTCTCTCGAAGCGCGTCTAATTCTTCCGGCGGGACTACGCCCCGTAGAACGAGATACCCTTCTTCCATGAATTGATCCCGATTCACTTTCATAATTTTTCTCCGGCTGCGTGTTATCCTCTACCAATATAGAGTTGACCGACCGGTAAGACAGTTGCTTCTAACATATTTATATTCGGCGGAAGCGTTGCCATCAGAACAGCAGCTTGTGCGAGCGCATCAACGTCCATCATCGGCTCGGTCGGTGCCTGTGGACGGTTCTGGATGCGTTCGACATAAGTGTTGCCGGGTTTCAAACAGCTCGCCGTAATCCCGTGCGGTCTACCTTCAAGTGCTGTTACCTGTGTCAGACCCCAGATACCGAATTTAGTGGCACTGTAGGGCGCAGTGAGCGGACGAACCCGATGCGACGAGATACTTCCAATGTTGATAATACGTCCACCCTCACCTTGCGCCTTCATAATCCCGAATGCCTCGCGCGTGCAGAGAAACGGCGCGCTGAGGTTCACAGCGACAACCCAATCCCACGCCTCTGTTGAGAGTTCATCTATGGGACCGGCATCGAATGCCCCCGCATTGTTCACGAGGATGTCCAAGCGACCATATTCCGCCATCGCCTTTTCAAAGAGGGCTTTGATCTGTGCCTCGTCCGTTACATCGGTCGGCACAGCCAACACCTTTGTGCCGTTTGCACGGAGTTCGTTAGCGGTTTCCTCAAGAAGTTCGGCATTTCTTGCAGCGATAGTCAAGCTCGCACCTTCAGCGGCGAGTCCCTTCGCAATCCCTTTGCCGATGCCTCGGTTTCCACCCGTTACAATCGCAACTTTTCCATCTAATTGTCCCATTATTGAGTTCCTTTCTTTTTATAAAAACAGTTTTATCAAGAGAGATTCTGTTCTAACTGCTTGTACTGTATCACCCGCAAGTCGCATTGCCGATATATGCGCATGCAGAAAATCCAAATCTTCAGCCGTATCTATGTCATACCACGGCGGTAGAAGCCCAAGTGTTACTTCTGCTTCACGCATGCGTGCCACTGTCTGTTGAAAGACATCCGCTGTGCTCCATGCGATCTCTTCAAATACGTGTGGTACTGTCGTTTTTAATGCTGCAGCCGAGAAACCGATGAGGTAATAGCCACCATCTGTACTCGGTCCGACAACGGTATCCCGTGAGTCGAGCAGTCTGATCGCTTCGGATATGTATGAGATTGGTAAAGTCGGACTATCCGACCCAACGAGTAGAATTTTCGTATATCCGTGTTCCGCTGCCCACTGCGCTGCTGAAGTCAGTCGTTCCCCAAGGTCTGCTCCTATTTGTGGGGTGTAGATAACATCATCTCCGATTAACGCTTGTAAATAGCGTTGTGCCTCTGGTGGTGTATACGCAATAACGAGATCTACGTTGGTGAGTTTAGCAAGCGTCTTGCACCAATCTGTGAGGAACGCAGTGTAGAGTGTCGCCGCTTGTTCCGGTAAAAGCGTCGGTATAAGCCGCGTCTTGACCTCATTGGGTGTCGGATTCTTAGCGAAAACAATCAGACAAGTTTTCACTGATAAATTCCTTATTTTCGTGGTTTTATTCCTGTAATGGAGACAAATGTTCCCTTTCTACAGATTGAGTGCTTGACGTAGCCGCGACAGTAACCTTCCCGCGAAGTGTTTTTGCGGTGGATTTTCTGGTTGCTCTTTGACTTTGATGTGGAGATCAACCACGTCTTCAAAGGCAACACGTAGTTCTTCATCAGTATCTCCGTGGAAGCCGATAATATCATCACCGATATTGACAACGTGGCCGACAAAACATTCATCCTCATCATTATAGATAATTTCCGCTGTATAGCCTTTATAGGTCATTGTTTTCATGGTGTTATTCCTATGTGTCTTAGAAATTCTCGCGCATCGCGGACTTGGTATCGGTTTGCTTCTTTTCGGTTGTGGGGTCGGTGGAACGTAACAGTTTTTCCCTCCAATTTAAAACTAACGGATGATCCACTTCCCTCTCTTTTTGTAGCACCCAGTGCCATGAAAAGGGCTTCAATACGCCTCCATTGCAACGTGGCAGGGACTTGTGTGCTAAAAATAGCCTCCAATGTCCTTTGATGCTTTCTATTTAAACGCACATCTGTCCCCGTACGGTAAGCGCGCTTTGGGAGCGGCAACTTTCAACGAATGAATAATTCCAATTATTGTGTTTATTAACTTTATCTGCTATCTCTTAAAAAGTCAACTTAAAATCGGTTTACTGTTAATACCAGACCCGATACACTGGTATCTCAAAAACTGCACCCACTAAACTCCAGAACGTTCCAGTCAGAAAGTCGCCCAAAACCAATCCGATAAAGAATGGAGCTGCTTTCCTGTAGGTTCGCAAACCCCCGAATTTGAGCAAGACCGCTTTGATGAACCAACCGACACACACCGCGCTCCAGACCCACACCATCCCTGCGGATAAACCGAGCGCATAGCCCGCCGGATGAAAAGGAAACCAAATGAACTGTCTTCTCAGAAACATGAGGCCCAACGTGAACAGCGAGGCAAACGCCGTGAAACTCAAGCCTGTGCTGTCTGTAGCATGCGGTTGTTGTAACCACGGTAACAGCATCCGTTCAAAGGTTTCAAAGCCGATACCGATAATATATCCCTCCGTCCGAATCGCACCGTGCTGATATATGAGATGCAGATACGCCCAGAACGAAACGGGGGTGGCAACCAATAGGGCGACGATCATCGCAATTGCCATCTTTTTCTGGGAGATCCGTGCGCGTTCCGCAATCTTGAACCCTTCCAACTGGCTCGGCATCGGGTGTGAAACATTATCCCGAACATAAGGATATAAAAAAGACAGAAGGGTCAAGTTCGCTGCGCCGATGCGTCGCACACCTAAAACCGAGACGAGCATCAATTGCGGGTGCGTCCAAATAACCTCATGATAAGGCACACCAACCGCTGCCCGCGCATACGTTATGGCGATGGACATAAGAAAATATAGGCACAGAAAAGCGAGCAGAATCCTAACAGACATCCCCGCCTGTTGGAAGATGAAAACGAGGATCACAGTGCCTATCAGGATGCCGAACAGAGCGGTACGATATTGAAACGGTTCGTTTGTGGAAGTCGAAGGTTTCAAAGCGAGCGTAAACACCGTTTTCAGGTGTTTGCGGCTTGCCCATAAGACTAAAATCCCAAGCGTTAACCATGCACCGATGCCCTGTTGATTGTAGTAAGGGAAGCCCGGTAACGATTTCCAGCCACCGATGCTCCCCAAAATCAACTGGAATTTCGTAAACAGGAAAAAGAACCAGACCGAAAACGAAAGTTCGAGCGGTACAAAGAAGGTCAAGCCGATGACCCACGGATAAAAGAAAAGCGGCAACCATCCGATAGCACTCCAAGGTTTCGTCGTAAAGATTTTCGCGCCGAAGTCGGGTATTTTAAGAGGCACCCCGGGCACAAAAGGGTAGAGAAAGTGGAGTCCGTTAAGGAGTTCTACCGCCGCGCAGATACCGAATCCCAGCCATAACAATCTTCTTGAGAAAAAGCGCGGTGTCGTCATCTCTATCGGGAGCTGTGCAATCGGATAACTGAGTCGTTCTCGCTCACTCCACTGCAGACGTTGGATGCTGTTGAAGCACATCAGTATGAAAAAGAGAACAAACGTAACAAATGACCACAGCAGCGTGGGACCTATCCAGGCGGCGAGGTGTTTTGCTGTGTATAAGGTTGAGTTGCCTTCAAAGAAACCGGTGAGCGTGCTTTTATCCTGAATTGTGAACCACGACGGAATATATCTATGGAAAAGGGCAGCGTATTCGTTTTCAAAAGTGGCGAACCAGAATGGATGTGCAAGAATTCCCAAGATAAAGTCCATCGGATTATGCCCAGAGACAAGACAGAGCATAACCAGCATCTGATAGATGATGAGAAGTTGTGCGCGACGCAAAGCGAGTTGTGGATGGAACCGTTTTAGCAATGTATTGAGTAATACCAGAGAGAAGAGGTTGACAATTGGGGTAATAAACAGGGATGCGTAAGCAGGGTTCAGGGAGTGGTGAATACCACTGACCAGCGCAATCCAATACGCATTGACCAGAATCAGGACTATACCAATGGCAAGTGGAAGCAGGAGCGAAGTCGTTTCAGTTCCGATTTGAGGTTGATGTCTCTTTTCTGACATGGCTGCCTTCCGCACATAAACATTACCTCTTTTTTTAGGTCCATAGGTTTTGTGTGTTTAAAGGATTAGTTTCCATATCCACTTATATTATAGTGCTTATAGAAGTGGACAATCCTGGGTTTCTTGGTTGTTAACTTTACCACATACCTATGACGGGATCAACTTAAAAAATTTCCGTTCACCACGTCCTTCGCGTAAAAACCTCGCCTTTTATAGTGGTGATGAAATGCCTCTATCGTGTATCAGTTGAGGTCGTTCTACAAAAAGTTTTGACTTTTGGGACAACAAGTTATATATTATATACAACTTGTTGGGCAGGGTTCCACCTTAGGTCCGCCCCTGGTGTTGGGATTTTTCCGGACCCGTAGAGCAGTAGCGTGCAAGTTACAAGTAGGTCTATGTTATACGAAATAAAGATTGCACCGTATCAGGAGGTAACGTTTATGACACGTATTGCAAGTGAGCAGGTCAGCAACGATAATGCGCCAGAACAACATGTTAAGCATACACAGTTTCAATCTGTCGAAATAGTCGATCAAGTCTTTGAGGAACCTTATACTGCCTATGTAACAAAAAAATCTGCTGGATGGCGCGGATGGATTCCTGACATTCCAGAAGTAGAGTGCGAGGCGAGGAGCAAAAAAGAACTATTGAAAACGCTCACAATCAAACTCCGTGAAGCCTTAGAGGCTCGTGAGAAAGCTTGGGATAAACAACTCGAAGAAGATATAAAAGCAGGGAAACTTGACCATCTAAGCGAGGAAGCACTTGAAGAGATAAAGGCTGGAAAGGTTATTGATTTATAAAACAACCCGTCAGTTTTGGGATCGTTATCGCAAACTTCCACGAGAAATTCAAAACCGCGCAAACAAGCAATTTGAACGCCTAAAGCAAAATCCAAACCATCCTTCGCTCATGTTAAAGAAAACCCGACAGGGCAATTATTGGTCTGCAAGAGTCAATGATGATTACCGAGCGTTGGCAATTGAACATGAGGGCATTTTAACTTGGTTCTGGATCGGAAAACCCGACGGGTATGATAGGCGGATTTGATAAGTGTGCCGCATGATCCCCATTTTCATTAAAGAGGGAGCGTAAGTTGATATGGGAGCGATTCGGTTGGTGAAAGTTCATCCTTCCCTGTTATGAGGGTGATATAGTAATCTCTATAGCGAAGTCGCTGTCCTTCAATAGGTTTAGGTTTTATTAGTTGATTTTGTAATTATCATGCCCATATGTGATCTGAACTACAAGATCCTCTAACTTCAGGCAAGAAAGAAATCAGTCCATTGCTATTTTCTAGAAATCCGCGAAATCCGTGTAATCCGAGAAAATCCGTGATTCAGACAATGAACGTGTTCCCCCTCCAACCGAACTTCCGACAAAAATTTACACACTCTATTTCTGAATATAAGCCGAACCAGAGCAGGCTTGTCTCTACCGATCCTCAATCATCTCACGAACGGGTGGATTCGCTGGTTCTACCGGTTCAGGACGCTGCTCCAGCCACCACGCAAAGACGACAACGAGACACGCAAGCACCATCGCACCCAGTGCCATCGGAATACCTGTTGATTTCCCGTCACTCGCATCAATCTGAGATTTGGCAACAACCGCAGATACTATGGCAGCAACAGCCAGCACAAGGTTTACAGTCCACGGCACTTGGAAAAGCACGGCAATGAGTGAAGCTACCGCAACAGTAAGGCTCAATTGCGCGAGCGGATGGTAAGGGGGTGCATCCGCTTCCTCAGCATCGGTTCGCTGACGTGAAACAGGTGTAGGTGCGCCCTCTTGATACGTCATCTCAATGAGGCGGATAAACTCTGCGAGGAGTTTCTCTTCCTGAATCCATTCAAAGAGATCAGGGTATTCGTGACGGAGAAGGATCACAAACTCTTGGCGTTGCGCACTAAAATCGGTAAACTCTTCCCAATCGTTCTCTGGGACAGTAACATACGGTTCGGGACCGACGCGGAGTTCATATCCCTGTCCGGCAACATAGACGACACTACCGATGCCTTCACGTGCTGCCATTGTGAGTTCTGATAAATCACCAGGATCAGAATCTTGGTTTGTATCTTCCTGCACCACAGCCATATCGCGTTGTTTGAGTGCTTCGGCTGTTTCTTCGGATTGTGCTACCATTTCGCTATCCGTGACAGCTACACCGATACGACTCACCAGTTCCATCGCTGTCACTTCATGTTCAGGATCCACGAGAAGCACGGTTTGGCCTTCCTCTTTTAATTCAAGTGGACGGCACCGGATCTGTTGCGCTTTCAAAGTAGTTTGAATCAGGTTCGCTTCCCACTCATCGCTGGTGCGGTGGATTTCTACCCACTCATGGGTATCACCGATAGCTTCGCCGAACAATTGGGATACCTGTCTGACTTGCCCTTGACTCGCTTGGGCACCCTGTGGTGGACTAACCGTTTTTTCTCTCATAATAACTCCTTTAGGCCGTGAAGAAATCTCTTAATATGTTTAGGACTTACGCCAAATCCGTTCATTTACTTGCCGAATTGGAAGTGTTTTTGCTTGGGTGTTTCCCCTAGGAAGATTGGAAGTGTGGGAAGATCCCTCCATTCTTCCCTTCCTTCCATCCTTTCATCACTCAATATTCATTTTGTGCGTCTGTCCTGACGCTGTTAACAATTCTGTGTAGACCGTCTCTGTTAAAGCGGTATTCTTTTCACTACTAAATAGCTGCACGGCACGATCACGGGCGGCTTTTCCCATTGCTGTTAGTTGGTCTTGATCCGTTGCCAACGTTGCGATAGCCTCAGCAACTGCCGATGCGTCTTCAGGTGGCACTAAAATACCCGTTTCGGGTGTAACAAGTTCTTTGCTACCACCGAGCGGCGTTGCGATAACCGGTTTACCGACTGCCATTGCCTCAATAATAGTGCGGGGGCATGCTTCTGGAATGATTGACGGCACCAACACGATGTCAAGCAGACTTGTTACGATACGTGTATCCGACAAAAATCCGGTGAAGATAACTGAATCTTCGATGCCTAAGTTGGCAACCTCCTGTTTAAGTGTGTCCATATAGTCAACGTCTTTTTGGAAATAAGGACCGCCTACGATGAGCAACTGGACATCTACCCTACCTTTGAGTTTCCGCATCGCACTGACTAAGACGTGGATGCCTTTTTCCGGTGTAATCCGGGTTACGACACCAACAAGCACTGGGGAACTGGATTCATCAGGAAAGAGTTCTGTTCGCAGCATCTCCACTTCTTCTTGTGATGCCTGAAAAGCGTCTAAATCCACGCCGTTATAGATGAGTGTTTGCTTTTTCGCAGGCGCGAAATCCCATCGCGTTGCCTCTGACACCAAAATCACGCGATGCAGGAGTTTCTCACAGAGTTTGTCCAGAATCCCGTAAGAAGTCGCGTAGCGTTTGTGCATCAGAATAGGGATCCGATTTATTCTCGCAACAATCCCGCCAAGGAGTGCCACCGAAAGTGAGTTCGCATGGATCAGGTCTATCGCATATCTCTTTACTATCCGATGGAGTTCAATGATAACCCGAAGTTGCCGAAAATCTTCAAGCAGGTCTCGCAGCGTGAACCGCTTTACTTTATCGGTTTTGTTATGTGCAGCAGGAAGAGATAGTGGGATCACACGCGCTGCTGTCTTTTCAACCTCCGTTGCGAAGGGACTGTCACCGAGACATCCGACAAAGGGTATAAAACGTTCCTTGTCTAATAGGTTTAGCAGGAGTAAAAGGCTCCGTTGCCCACCCCCGATGCCTGAACCGCTATCAAGATATAGGATATTGGATTTCGATGTGTCGGATGTTTTCATCTTCAGGCCTGTCTAATATTGATTCGGAAGCCTCAGCATCGGTGTGTGCGGTGTCCCCACTTGTCAGCGTTATGCGGATTTTTATGCAAGTATCGGGCAGTGCCTCTGCCATCCGCTCAGCCCACTCAATAATGCAAATTCCGTCGCCTTCTACATACTCGCTGAGTCCGAGTTCAGCAATCTCTTCGCTGTTTTCGAGGCGATATAGATCGATGTGATAGATAGGCACTTTCCCGTTATATTCGTTAATCAGAATGTATGAAGGGCTACTGACAATTTCATCGGGTGCGATTCCGGCACCGCGCGCGATCCCTTGCGTCAAACAAGTCTTGCCGGTTCCGAGATCGCCGATAAGCGCAATGACATCTCCTTGCTGAAGTGTTTTGCCGATTTTTTTGCCAAGTGATTGGGTCTCTTCTGGACTCTCTGATTTATAGTTTTCGTTTCTGTATTCCATTATCGTTGCAATTTCTGAGAAAATAAAGGTATAGGATTTTTAAGCCCCGGCTGCACACCGCAAAATCGCCTCTTGTGTCAGGTTATTGTTGACGAATTCACCCGTGATTTTGCCTCCATGTAGCACCAAAACTCGGTCGCTCATGCCCAAAATCTCCGGTAGTTCGGAGGATACAAACACAATCGCAACGCCGTCATCAGCGAGTTTTGCCATCAGTGCGTGAATTTCCGCTTTCGCACCGACATCAATACCACGTGTCGGTTCGTCGAGGAATAACACCTTCGGATGCGTCATCAACCATTTGCCTAAAACGACTTTCTGTTGGTTACCGCCGCTGAGGTGGTTTACAGGGACACCTAACGACGGGGTCTTAATCTGAAGCGAATCGGCATAGTGTTCGCTTTTTTCAGATGCAGCGTTGTGGTTGATTATTCCATAAGATGCAAGGTCTGCTGACAAACCGAGACTTGCCAGCGTCATGTTGTCGGTGACATCTACATCTAAGAGGAGTCCGTAACGTTTCCGATCTTCACTGACGAGTGCCATCCCCTGCGCTATCGCCTCGTGTGGGGAGTCAATCTGAAGTGGGATACCATCTAAGAGGACCTGTCCGCTCCACTTACCGCTGTCCGCGCCAAAGATAGTGCTAATCAGCTCCGTTCTACCTGCGCCCATCAGTCCTGCGATGCCGAGAATCTCCCCACGTTGCACTTCAAAACTGACGTTTTCAAGTTGTGGTGGTTCTGATGGATAGGTGCTTAAATTTTCGACCCGTAGTACAACTTCCTCAGGATTGGAACCGTTTTCAGCGCGCGCCTGTCGTTTCGGAAAAAGGGTCGTTAGTTCCCTGCCAACCATCTGCGAGATTAAGGCATCTTCGGTACATTCAGGCGATTTAATAGATTGTGTGGCAACCGTTTTGCCGTCCCGTAGGACCGTCACTCGGTCAGCGATCTGAAAAATCTCCTTGAGTTTGTGGGTGATATAGATACACGCAACTCCTTTCTCTCGGAGTTGCGTCAGAATCTGACGGAGAATATCTACTTCACTTTCCGTCAAAGCGGCTGTCGGTTCGTCAAGCACAAGCAGCAGGGCGTTTCCAGATTGCAAACTGCGTCGCGGCTCAATATGGGCTTGCAAGCTACGCCCTAAGGCCTTCGCGATTTCTACGAGTTGCTGCTGCCCAATGCCGAGTTCATAGACGGGTTTTTGTAGCGGGATTGCCAGCCCAAACTGTGACAGGAGTTCACCCGCTTCGTGATAAAGACGCTGCCGATCAATGACCCCAAATCGCCGCGGTTCCCTGCCGAGATAGATGTTCTCGGCGACGGTCATCTCCGGGATGAGTGCTAATTCCTGATGAATAATAGCGATCCCCGCGCGTTCTGCATCGCGAACGGCGTGGAATTGCTGTTCGGTGTCGTTGATACGCAAACTACCGCTGTAAGTGCTGTACGGATAGACACCGCCGAGAATCTTAATCAGTGTCGATTTACCAGCACCGTTTTCTCCACAGAGCGCGTGGATTTCACCCGAACGCACCTCAAAAGAGGCATGGTCTAAGGCACGCACCCCGGGAAAGTCTTTGGTGATTGCTTGCATCTGAAGAAGTGGTACTGTCATTTCTCATCGACACTCCGGTACTCAATTTGCTGTTATTGTAGCAGAATCAGAGATGTAAATCAAGTTTCCTGATAAAAATAAGTTTGCTTTCCTATACTATATGTGTTATTATATATAATGTAAATTTGAATTAAGAATATAGGTGAGCTGAACGCTCTTTGCTGACTGCTAATTACTGATGGCTGACTGCCGCTATCGTGTAAATAGCGATGCTTGACAAATCGGGTATAAAATGGTATGATGAGATAAATGTATAGTGCGTAACATATATCTAAATATAGCATAAATCATTGATCTGAATATGAAATGAATCATTGATTTCGGAGGATATTATGGCTGAAGAAAAAGAAAAAAAGGAAGAGATGGTACCAGTTACTGCTGAGTATGAAGTCGTTGATCAGGTGGATGATCAGGCTATCATTGAATTGATGACTGGACAGACGATTCAGGATTATGTCTACTCTTTTAAACAGGGTGGACGTACCGTTGAAGGGTTGACCTTAGCGGGTATTAATGAAGCTGCCAATCGGCGCGGCGGTATCCAAGTCGAAGAGATCGAGTATGAGGAACTTGAGAACTCTTGGATTGCGACTGCGAAGGCTGTGGACACAATCACAGGGTCATCGCGCTACGGTGCTTATGAGCAGGCGAAGATGAGTGGGGGACGTTCCGATCCGTTCGCATTCACGAAAGCAATTCATAAAGCGCAACGGAATGCGATTAAGCAGTTAATACCTGTGCCGGTGATTCGCGAGGTACTCAACTTCTATTTGCATCGAAAAGCAGGGAGTGGCAATTCGGCACCACAACAGCAGATACCACAAGGTGGTGGAAATATCGCACAGGCGCAAAAAGCCACTTTCGCAATTGCAGCTAATCTCTCGGACCCGCTTGAGAAAAAGGGTATCACGAAAGCGGACCTCTGGAATTACATGAAACGCAAATGTGGCGTAGAATCCCGAAACGACATAAATGAGATGCAATGGACACAGCTTTCAGCAGAACTCAAGGCGGCGGAAACGACACCACAGTTACTAAATGACTTGTGTGAGCGCATCAAGCAATTGACAACGGCTTCCCAAGAAAGTGAAGTGCCAGCACCTGAAGAACCCGCAGACCAAGACACTGCAGCATCCAATGAAACAGAAGGGAAAACCGCAGAAGCCCAAGGTGCGCCTTTTTAGTCCGATATAACGAAGTATCCGTGCTGCGTTATCTTTTCTCAATTGCCACTTTAGCAGCTCAGCAGATACTCTCGGCTCCGCAGGGCATCTCGCAAAGAATGGACAGTCGGTGTATTTTCAAGGAGCAGATCGCCAGTATAGTGCCGCGTTTTCAGGTGTTCCGCAATCGCACGGAAGTTGACATAACCGTCGCCTACTTCTGAAAGGACCCCGGTTTCTGTTTTCTGTTTGAAATGCACCGACGTGAGATCTGTCATCTTGATAGTACGCCAGAATTCGGCTGGCGGATTTACCGTTGTGCCGTCAGCGCGGTATGTGTTCGTCTCGTCGTACGTGAGTTTCGCACCGCTTGCGACTGCTAACTCCAATGTCAGTGTAGCGGTTTGGCGAGCGTTCTCTACGGCGAAAATCATCGGATAGTCTGGTAGAAGCCTACTGTAATGTTTTAGGTTCGCAACCGCCGCAGATGCGTCAATGTCTCCTTCGGTTTCGAGGTCAACGAGACGGAGTCTCGGTCTCTCTGGACAGAGCAGATATGCTAACTTCTTCGCCTTGATTATCTGTTGTGTGTCCACCTCGCTGTCGGTTGGCTGTGAAAGCCAAGGGTGAGACATGGCATAACTCAGGGTGAGTCCAGATGCTTTTTCAGTGAAGGCGGCAATTTCCTTGAAAAGCGTGGGGTGCTTCGATTCATAAGACTGTTCAGTCCACACAGCATCACAAATGGTACGGAATTCAGCATCGGTGTACACAGACATCGCGATTTCGAGTTCCTGGATCAGTTGTCCGAATTCGGAGTTACGGAGGTAGTCGCCTTCGCGGACCTCCATATCCTTGAACCCGTTCGCCCCGAATTCCACCATGAGTTCATCAAAGCGGGCCCCATTTGCTATCTCTTCAGCCCAGATATTGGTTACTATTCCGAGTTTTTCAAACATTGATGTTTCCTTTTGTTGTTAAGGTGTGATATACAAAAAAGATTATAGCATATTTTTATAGGAGTTGATAATACATATGGCACAAAATGAGAAATTTACTGATGAACTCAGGCGCGCTGCTGCACCGATTTGGGAAGCGGATCTTAAACATCCATTCGTCCGCGGTATGGCTGATGGCAGTCTCCTGACAGAGAAGTTTAAGTTCTATCTGATTCAGGATTATCTGTTCTTACTCGACTATAGTCGCGTGTTTGCGTACGGTGTTATCAAGGCACACGATGAAGCGACGATGGCGATGTTTGCCCAGCTCCTCAATGAAACATTGAACACTGAGATGGATTTGCATCGTGGATATTGCGAAAAATTTGGTATCACTGCCGCAGAGATGGAAGCTGCACCGATGGCACCTACGACACATGCTTATACACGACATGTGCTCAATGTAGCGGAAACTGGCACTTTGGCGGATCTCGTCGCAGGTGTGCTACCGTGTCAGTGGGGCTACGCCGAAATCGGTACAACGCTTGCCCAACAGGGAGGTTCACCCGAACCACTCTATCAGGAATGGATTGACATGTACGCCTCTCCCGAATTTCTGTCGTTAGGCGAGTGGTTACGTGGTTTACTCAACACGCTCGCTGCTGAGTATAGTGCCGCCGAAAAAGAACGGATTAAAAACTACTTCTTGACAAGCAGTCGTTATGAATATCTCTTTTGGGAGATGGCGTACACACAAGAAGCGTGGAAAATTTAACTGTAGGGTTGGGTAACCCAACCCCTACAACGGAATAGCAACGTGGAATACACTGCCTTCGCCAAGCGAACTTTCCAGCCAGATTTGTCCATTGTGACAGAGCACAATATGTTTGGCAATTGCTAATCCTAATCCGGTACCACCCATTTCTCGCGCGCGTCCTTTATCAACACGATAGAACCGCTCAAATACGCGAGGTTGGGACTCCATTGGGATGCCGATACCAGTATCTTGGACATGCACGATCATTTCTTCCGAGGTTATATTCGATTCTTCAAAGGCTTCACTTGTGTAGATTTCTGCCGAAATGGTAATCGTACCACCATCTGGTGTGTATTTAATAGCGTTATCAATCAGGTTTACAAGCACCTGCATGAAAAGTTGTTGATCTACGCTAAACTCAGGTAGACTTTCCGGGATCTCCCATTTTAAAACCAATTCGGATTCCTCTAATAGAGGCTCGAACACATCTAAAATCGGTGCATGGAAGGTGTTGAGGTGACACAGGGTGCGTTTCAATTCAACATCGCCAGACTCGAGTCGGGAAAGCTCCAGCAGCTCCGAGACCAATCTGGAGAGTCGGGCGGCATGATTGAGGATTTTCACGACAAACTGTTCTTGTGATTTTGTGCGTGTGGCATCTTCACTGAGTAAGGTCTCGGCGTACCCTCGGATTGTTGTGAGCGGTGTCCGAAGTTCGTGTGAGACATTCGCCACAAAATCTGCGCGGATCCGCTCCAACTGCCGTTCCTTACTCACATCGTGGATAACGATAACATATTCTTCGCCGGTGGCAACAGGCACAACCGTGACCTCTGCTTCCGGTTCTGTTAGGTTCCCGAGGCGGATTTCTGCGAACGCGACGGCTTCTGTCTGTTCTGCTGCCTGCAGCAATGTTTGTAATTCAGGGATCCGATTAATTTCGATCAGGGCTTTTCCGACATAAACATTCGGAAGCGACAACATGGAGATAGCCATAGGGTTGGCATAGGTAATTTCAAACGCACCGTTTACGAGTAGCACGCCTTCACCCATATCAGTTAGAATGGTTTCCAAACGCCGATGTTCTTCGGAAATCTGATCAATCTGTTCCTGCATCCTGTCTGCCATCAGATTGAAATTCCGTGAGAGTTGACCGAGTTCATTCTTGGAATCGACAGGGACGCGCGTGTCTATCTTTCCGGCAGCAAGGGATTGGGTCATCTGCGTTAATTTCTCAATCGGTTTTGTGATGATCTTGATAGAAAAAACGCTAAATACAATGGTGAGGATTAGACCCGCCACGCTCGCAAGCAGAACCATCCGGCGCAGGTTACCGATTGCTGTATTGACGGCTTCCATCGGTAGGGCGACGCGACAAATGCCAATCAGGGTGCCTTCGCTATTTTGTGAAGTTTGTTTGTATATCGGCATTGCGTAGTAGCGGAATTCTGTCTGCGTTGTATTGCTGTATCTGTCCCGAATTCCGCTGCCGAATTGGAGGGCATCCTGTACTTCTGGACGTTTAAGGTGATTATCCATCGCCCGCAGTGCTGCACCATCGCGTTCTGTATCCCCCCAGACAACACCTTCTAAGTCAATAAAGGTCACCCGCGCCTTTTCGGTCTTGCCGAGTTTATCAACAAGTGGGTCTATCGCGTCATAGGTAAAGTTATCTGTAGCCGGGAGTTTTTCAATGAGGAATTCCCGAGTTAATGCCGCCTGAATTTCCAATTCGCTGGTAATCCGAGTACTCATCGAATCTTTGAGCATTGTAGCGAGATAGAAATACATAGCAAGCAATACGACAAGCACAATGCCTATGTACCTGAGTGTCAGTTGTGTGCGGATATTCATAAGCTGTCTTTAATCTGTTTGGCTGTAAAGGGATTCCGATGTAATCATAACACCTTTTTGCGTAGCTTGCAAGCCAAAACTTGCACCAAAGACATCAAATTTCTCGGCAACGTCTGCCACGAATCGGTAGAGCGATATTATTTCACTGTTGTGACTCGCTATATCAGTTAAGAAGAAAAAAGTCAATAGAGTTCTACAAAACGAACCATTTCGGCGATTTTTTCATTTTTCCCAAAAATTCTTAAAAAAATGCTGTGAAATACAGATAAAAAATCGGGGGCCTTCATTTTTTATCGCGCTTCTCTTGTAATTGACAACGAAACCGTATTTTGCTAAACT
This sequence comes from Candidatus Poribacteria bacterium, assembly GCA_003635195.1. Lineage (GTDB taxonomy): Bacteria > Poribacteria > WGA-4E > WGA-4E > WGA-3G > WGA-3G. Next base: position 18,298 of record PYIY01000060.1, read on the forward strand.
GAAAGCATCTAACCAAATTGCAGAGAAACATCCGCTGGGGCGAGAATGAAGGAGACATTCATGAATATCCGATTTGAAGGCATTTTTACACCCACCGTAACGCCGCTTGACGAAAAAGAACGCGTCGATGAACGCGGGTTCGTCAATCAACTGAACCGTTTGATTAGCAGCGGTGTTCACGGTATCTATCTACTCGGAAGTTCGGGTGAATTTACGACGTTAACAAATACAGAACGCGAGCGCGCAATAGACATCGCTCTCAAAGCAATCGGGGGTCGCGTCCCAGTTATCTGTTGTGCCATGGATACAAGTACGCAACGCGTCATCCAAAACATTGAAATCGCCGAACAGTTCGGCGTTGATGCAGTCGCTGCGACACCGGGGTACTATTACCCCTCCACCGACGATGCGGATTTGATCGAATTCTATCAGACCGTCGCCGCGAGTACGGAACTCCCAGTTTTCATCTACAATATCCCCTCCACTGTTAAGACCTTCATTAAGCCCCAGATTGTCGTCGAACTCGCAGAAACCTGTGAAAATATCGTCGGTGTTAAGGACAGTACCGGCGATTGGACGAACTCCCTCAATCTCATAGCACTGCTCGGTGAGCGGGCGGATTTCTCTATCTTCCTCGGTTCGCATGTCGCACTCGGTGCAGCCCTCCTATTCGGTGCAGCCGGTGGTGTTGTCTCAATTGCAAACGTCGCCCCGAAGGAATCCGTCGCGCTCTACCATGCTGCGAAAGCACGTGATATTGATGAAGTCCATCGGTTACAAAAGTGGATGCTTCGGCTCAGTAAGATGTATACCTACGGACAGGGTGTCAGCGGTATGAAAGCGTGTCTGGAAATTTTGGGGGTCTGTAGCGCACGCACGACAAGTCCGCTACTACCGCTTACTGATGCCGAGAAAGCGGAGCTCCGGGAATTGCTAACAGAGTTGGGAGTGCGTGAATGATTGAGATACAACCGATTCGCAAACCCCTTGATGCCACGATAACGGTCCCCGGTTCTAAGAGTTATACCAACCGTGCCTTATTGGTTGCTGCAATGGCACGCGGTGTTTCAACGTTGACAGGTGCCCTCTTTAGCGACGATACACGCTATATGTCTACGTCGCTGCGAAAACTCGGGGTCAAAATTGATGCCGATGAGAAACGAGCAAGGTTTGATGTGCATGGAAATGGCGGCGAGATACCAGTTTCCGCAGCGGAACTCTATATCGGAAACTCAGGCACCACTTCACGTTCACTGACCGCCTACGTTTCACTCGGACATGGAAAATTCGTTATTGACGGCGATGAACCGATGCGCCACGGTCGTCCTATCGCTGACTTACTCGATGCACTCAGACAAATTGGAGTCTCGGCGCGCACCCGATTTGGGAACGGACATCTCCCTGTTATCGTTGAAGCAAATGGACTTTCAGGTGGAAAAACCCGACTGGATATCAGTAAGAGCAGTCAGTTTTTAACGGCACTGCTGCTCATCGCACCTTATGCAAAAAACGGCATGGAGATTGAGGTCATCGGTAACCGAACAATGCCTTATATTGACATCACACGATCCGTCATGGCAGCGTTTGGTGTGCAGGTCATAAGCGAAAACTACGAGTTTTTTCGGATTGAAGGTGGACAGCAGTATCAACCGCGGGTCTATAACATAGAGCCGGATGCCTCTAACGCTTCTTACTTCTTTGCTGCTGCTGCGCTCACCGGTGGACGTGTCACTGTCCAACACCTAAACTTAGATTCTGCACAAGGTGATCTCCAGTTTGTACATATCTTAGAACAGATGGGCTGTCAGACCACCGTTTCTAACACAGGTATTACCCTCACCGGACCGCGCCAATTAAAAGGGATTGCTGTTGATATGCGGACGATTTCGGATACTGCCTTAACCCTCGCGGCGATTGCACCCTTCGCCGATAGCAAAGTAACCATCCGAAATATTGAGCATACGCGTTGGCAAGAGACTGATCGGATTCATGCGATGGTAACGGAGCTCCGAAAATTAGGCGTGCCAGTCGTTGAACACCAAGACGGACTTGAAATCTCACCGGCACCTATCACCCCTGCAGCGATTGATACCTACGAAGACCACCGTGTAGCGATGGCATTTTCGATCGTCGGTTTAAAGGCAAATGGGATTCGGATTAATGATCCAGAATGTGTCAGCAAGACGTTCCCTAATTATTTTGAGGTGCTGCAAGAGTTATATTCTTGATGAAATATCTTCATGTAGGTGCGACTTTTTGGCTAAAATAGGTAAATGAAAACTACATGCCTCTATTTCTACTCTCGGCAAATTAGCAATTAGTGTGTTTTCTATGGTATCCTTAAAGTTAACAAATTTTTTGGGAGAAACAGACGCATGAAATATGACGAACAAACAGCACAGACATTTAACGACCTCATCACCTGCAATCCGAGAATTATGAGTGGCACGCCTGTTTTCAAAAACACGCGTGTTCCGATTAAGAACCTCATTGATTATTTAGAAGCAGGTGATAGCTTAGACGAGTTTTTAGAGGATTTTCCTTCTGTCAGTCGTACGCAGGCTATGCAGACTTTGGAGTTAGCAAAGGAGATGTTGCTTACGCAAGCCTATGCATATTCTGATTGCTAATCAAACCTAAATCTTGTCCGAAATTCCCCTAAAACGGCGATCCCACCACCATAAGATAGTACCGCCAACGGAATCAATATCCAAATCGACAAAATTCCTTTCAACAACACCAAACCGATACCCATCACAGCAGAGAGAAAAACTGCTTTCAAAAGTGTCGGCAGTATGGGAAATGTTTCGCGAAATTTGACAATATTTCTTGAGATATAGCCAATTCCAACGACAAGCACGTACGCCTCACTGATAACCATCGCGATCGCTGCACCGACGTGGCTGAAACGCGGAATCAGATATAGATTCAGGCAGATGTTCAAGAATGCTGTCGTCCCCATCAGCACTGAGAAAGCACGGCGTTTATCTGTTGCCCGTAGGACCGCCAGCACCGCGGTTGTTAAAAAGATGAGTCCACCTGACCAGCTAAGCCATTCAAGTGCCGTTGCAATTTTATCGACTTGCTCCGATGTGTAGGTCGGAAATAATACCGCTGTGATTTCAGAAGATAGTATTGAAAGCCCGACCGCGAACGGTAATCCGCACAGGACCATCCATCGCATACCGAACGTGTATGCCCCCGGGAATCTCCCCTTTTCTCGCTCCCACGCACGCGATAGCACTGGAAACATCGCACCCATCATGAACGCGCCCGGTAGAATTGTGAAGGCATTGACAATTGTATATGCTAAACCATACCACGTGTTGGCTTCTAAGCCTTCTGAACTGAGTTTTGGCAGCATAATCGTATCTATACGAAAATAGAGAAGATTGAGAAGATTGCCGACCGCAAAGGGGAGTGCCTGCTGCATCAGCACCGTCACGATCTCCCTGCTTGATTGGAATCGGAGTTGAGTGAAACGGAGACGGGTGAACCCGATGCTCAAGATAAGGTTAATACAACCCGCTGCTAACATGACTTGGCAGACGGTCACCAATCCATATCCGAGGAGGATCACAGCACCGCTGATTAAGAGGAACACCGCACGCTCGGCAATCACGGTGAATGCCTCATATTTCATCTCCTCGTGTGCGCGGAAGACGCAACGGTACAACTGCGCAATCGAATTGGCAATCTCTGCCAATCCCAAGAAGATTATCATCTCTACGATTGTCGCAGCGTAGAGGAAGATACCGCTGATAATCATGATACTGTATGCAATAATTGATAGAATACCGCGAACGATGAGCGCGTTACCCAGGTAATGCCGGGTCTGTTGCGGGTGCAGTGTCATTTCTCGGATGAGTGGGTTTTGGATACCAAGTTCTGTCAGGATTGCAATCAGATTGGTAAATGCAATTGCCCAAAAATAACCGCCAAGTTCACTTTCAGTGAAATAACGTGGCATCAGCCAGACTGTTATCACAAGTGAGCCGAGGCGGCCGATAAGGTGCGCGCTAAAGAGACTGGACGTGTTTTTAAAGATACGGTTCATCTATGCTGCAGCTGCGAGAGTTGTTCAAGAATCAGTTCCCGAGCAGGACGATCCGAATTTCGCTTGCCGATGTAAAGCCATTTGAGGTTACCCTCTTTATCGACTAAGAACGTCGCAGGTAGGTACATATCCCGACGGTGGAAGTGGTAAGGTTTAACGATGCCGTAAGCCTCATGGACAGAAGAACCTGGATCCGCAAGCAGCGGGATATCCATCGTTTCAGCGTCCTTAAATTTCGCTATGACTGAAAGCGGTTCCGGTTTAATCGCTACAACAACGGTATCGTATTTTTCCTTGAATAGTTTTTGATCGGTCGCAAACTGCGACGTGTAGTTGGCACAGACCGGTCAGTAGGTCTGAAGTAATAGACTGACAAGCACGTTCTGCTTTCCTTTATACTCCGAAAGCTTGACTTGTGTTTTACCATCTGCTTCGGTGAGGTTAAAATCCGGAGCAGGCGAACCGATAGATAACGGTGTGTTCCGCTTGAGTTTAGCGAGTTCTGTGGTCAACTCTTCTATCGTCGGGTATGCGGTTTCATCAGTGTGTTTCCAGCGCACGTAACCCGATTTATCAATAATGAACAGCCCTATTTCTTCTGCTTCGGATACTTGTTTTGACGTTACCACTATGTTATATTTTAGCATCAGTGCTTCGCTTATTTCCGGGGCATCCGGCATCAACTCAGGTAGTGAATAATTTATGACGTATACGTTTGATTTGCCGTGCAAATTTTGGGCGAATTCAATCTCTGTGGCAAGTTCGGTACCAAACACGCGGTCGCCGACTTCCAAGGCGTATGTAGGGGCAGTGAGGACCGCAAACGGTATTGTAACGAGAAAAAGTACCAGTACATATCTGCAAAAACGTGAGAATAACATAAAAATCTCCTTAAATATTTCTGGTTAATAGAGGCCAACTCTAACGTAATTCGGCACTAAAGTCCAGTAGTTATCAATATCGCCGTTCTGCAGACGTTGTGAACCGAGGCGAGCGATCGTTGCCCCGTGTGGGACGTTGAAGATAGCATCGGCAAAGTCGGCTTTCTCACCAAGTTTTTCGCGAACTGCGTCTCCATACGTCGAAAGTCCGTCACCAACGAAGTTGATAGTGGAATTTGGAGGGGCGTGCGTATCAAGACGATTGAGGAAAGCATCAATTGATAGGCAGAGATCTTCGCTGAGGCGTTGCCATTTAGTTCCGCCTTGAAAAATAGCACCGTAGATTTCACTCCGCCGAGCATCGAGTAATGGGCAGATAGTGCCGTTTGTCCATCGAAGGTTATAGGCGACTGCCTCCAAGGTGGAGACACCGACGATCGGTTTATCAAGAGCGTAACAGAGGGATTTAATCGTCGCAACACCGATGCGGATACCCGTAAACGATCCGGGGCCGATACCCACAGCGCATCCATCTAAGTTGTCTGCCGTAATATCGCTCCACTTTAAGACCGTATCAATCGCAGGCATGAGTCTTGAGGAGTGTGCTTGGACGATATTGAGGGTATGTTCAGCGACTAAGTTATCGCTATCTATTACGGCGACACTGCCAATAGGAGTTGAGGTGTCAATACCTAAGATTTTCATTAGAATTTGACCAACAATTCTGAGCCAGAGTCGTTAAGCTGCTCGCTTTCGGTTAAAACCACTTCTGGGGTTACGGAATCTTGGACATCATCAGATAAGATAACGGGCAAAATTTTATCTAATGTGCCTTGTAGATCTCCCGTAAAGGGTTGGTAGGGGATAGACAAAGTCTTTAAGACTTCTTCAAATCGTTTATATCCATTTTCGGTTTGGAGCTCAACCCAGAGAATGCCCTCTGAGTCCGTCTGTTGCTTATTGGTGCCGGATAGTTTGTTGGCAACGAGAAAGCGGCTATCTCGTGCATAAACCGCGTCTGCACTTTCGGGATTGCCTTTTCCCATCAACTTCACTTCACCTGGATAATCCTTTCCAGTATCATCAAACAGATAGAAATCGGATTCACGTTGTGATTCTGGTAGATTTCTTTGGTCATAATATTTTTTCGGTACCTTGAAAAGCGCACAAAGTGCGATCATTAAAGGTTTTTCAACTTGTTTTCCCGCTGTACTCCAATATCCGCCTCGGAGTGCTGAACGCTTTACTGCAAGTGTATTGATGACAATCAAACTCTCGTTGATATTTAAATTAACACTCACATCCCGAAATTTTATTGTAAGGGCTACATCAATGTTATCTTGTTTAGTCAGGCTGTTAATGGCATCGTAAAGCGTATCATAATGTTCTAAGGATGCTTCTAATACGATCTGCTTACTGGCTGAATTGTACATATTTGAGATCGTTTTCATATTCAGTCCTGAATGGACAGCAACTTCCTCTTTGGAAAGCGAGTCTGAGCAAAGGAGTTCCTTTCTGTACCAGTCAACTGTCACCTTTTCGTTATCCAATTTTGCTAAAGTTATCCGCTTGAAAAAGTCAACAACATATTGTAAGAACTCTGCATTAATCAGAGTCAAGACTTCAGAACGGTAATCCTGACCTGCGAGGAGTTTGCGAATGATATTCTTGATAACAATACCAGTAACGGTCATAAACCTGAGTTCCTTTCAGCAAGTTCAGATTTTTTTAATTCGGTAAGCGATAAAGAGCGAGGCTTTATATCAGTGAACAAGTTAACATCAAGCAGCTGTTTTGAGTGCTCAAAATATTCGGTTTCCTTCTCACAGAGGAGAAAGTATCTTTCATGAATGAGAGCGACGTGTCCGACAGTTCCACTACCACCAAATGGATCGAAGACAAGATCTCCTTTAAAAGAGTAAAATTGCACAATGCGCGCCGCTAATTCAGCTGGAAAAACTGCGGGATGAACTTTGTCTGTTGCTGGATTAATATGCCATAGATTTGTTTTTTCATACTCTCCCATAACTTTGCTTGCCTCAACTGTTTCGTCGTCATATTGTCGAATATTCCAGTCGATCAGCTTGTCTGTTTTCTTTCGGTACACCATAACACTTTCGGTGACAGAATTCGCCTTGTAACCAAGAGGTTTGCGATGTTGAAAGAACCCACCATTTCGATTTTTTGCAGCATAGTCTGGTTTTGTCCAAACGATGTCATCAATAAACTCCCAACCTATGTCAGTGAGGCGCGGATGTATGTCATAGGGAATTGCATACCGTTTACTGGAATGTGCTCGGCTAATACGAGGAACGATAACAGGGGACGTATTAAGCACAAAAAACCGTCCTTCTTTAGTAATGCGGTGTGTCTCTTTAAAAATAGTGGTTAAGAAGTCAAGATACGCGTGATAACTCTGGTAGATCGTATAATCGCGGGCATTGTAATAGGGCGGGGACGTAAAAGTGAGGTGGATCGACTCATCTGGAATTACCTTTAGTGCTTCTTGTACATCGGCATGAATAATTACATTTTTCAGGATATCTGGGCTGGTCGGATGATGCCGATCTTTTTTCGTACTTTGTGATTGGGTGCTTTTGTTATTCATTTCACTATTGAGGTGTTCCCTAATAATTTCATTCGGATGTTTGCGTAGAAAGTCTAACGCCGTTTGGACTTCAGGTTTTTTCTTGAAGTAGAGCAATCCTCGTAGTGCTTGTAAAACGACTTTCGGATCTACGTCAGCGAGAAATTTTGTCAAAATTGGTATTGCCTTCTCGCTTCTCATGCGCCCGATAGCTGAAATCACCTCGCGTCGTGCGAAAGTATTTTCTTCAGTAGCTGCCAATTGTGAAAGTTCTGTTAAGAACTTTTCATCTTTAAGTTTGCCTACATTTTTTGCTGCGAGCATACGAATTTTGGGGTTCGCATGCATAAGCAATGGGATGAACAGTTCGCCATTAAATCCTGCTGGTAACTTACCGAGGTTATCAAGCAGAAATAGGAGTGTTGCTTCATCACGCGTCGGGGCGAGGGCATCCTTAAAAAATGGGGATCCTACCTTTAATTTTTCATGTTCGATGTTGGCTTTGTTTAACATCTTTTTTGTTCCTTACGCCTTTTGTAAAATAATATTCATAGAAGTCCCGAAGGGTTTCAAAACCCTCCGGGACATCTAACACAAAACTAATGTCCGAATGTCTTCTATTCCGTCTTTAGCCTTGCCCAGGCAGTGGCGAGTTTACCGTGCGCTGCTACATCAAGCGTATCCGGCAGTAATTTTTTAATCTCTGCCTGACTGAGAACAGATGCATAGATACGTGAATCTTCGATGTGAGCGTCAAGATCACCGGGACCTCCGCCTAAACCGCCGTGCCGCTTACCCCAAATTGCCTCGGCATCTTTGTTATCAAAGGTCACAAATTGACCAAATGTGTAGTCCCCAATTTTGTCACCGTTACGATATATCCTCACATGTGCCGTGCCACCATCATCTTCGTATGAGATCGCCATCATAATCAGCTCGCCCGTCTTCTTTTCCTCGAACCCGGGTTTCGGATCCTGGGTGCGGTGAAACCAACCACTACCCGCCATCCAACGATGTTTCTGGCGTTCCCCAAAGACGATCGCGTCAAACGTCGGATCGGAGAGACGATCGATAGTTAATATCGATCCTGCCTGTACGTCGAGGTTATCCATGATAGCCCACGACACCAACGTCTTTTCTCCGATATCCGGACCGTCATAGCCACTGGCGATCGCCCACTTACCGAGGTTTACATCCAATTGTCCATCCTTAATTGTAGCATCCATGAGCTTAATATCGGCAAAGTTACCCGTGAGATCTTCGAGTTCGACACCTTTCTCAAATGTCCAATGTCCAACAAGCGTTTCTGCCTTTTCTCCCTGTCCTAACGCTGGCATTGCTAAATTGAGCAAAAGCAGGACAAAGCATATCCAGGTACAGTAGCATTCCAAGTACTTCATGGTTCTCTCCTCGATTGTTAATTCGGGTTGAGATTTTCCACAAACTGCTGAAAGAAATTCAAGTGTAGTGTTTACAATAAGCACCACGGACTTGAAAGCGGAAATCCGCCTCACCGCGGGCATCCGTTCGTAACGCATTCAGCCTCAGTATAGCACATCTGGCAAAAAAAGTCATATTTTTTGAAATTTCTATTTTTGTGTGAAGTAGTGTGTGGTCGTCCTAATCTCAATTCAGGCGAGAAAGCAGTTTTTGGAGTTGTTGTATATTTTGCTCGACTGCTGCGGTGTCTGGTGTTTCCCCCGCAAGTTGAAGGTATGTCTCAAAAGCAGTAATACTCTCACTATACGCATGATTTTTATAGTATAGGTAACCGAGTGTACGGTAATCGCCAGCAGCTTCTGGCAGCAACCATGTGATGCGCTCAGCCGTAGTGAGGGCTTTGTCGTACTGCTCAAGGAGTGTGTAGGCACGGGTTAGGTTCCGCAAAATACGCGCTAAAATTTCCTTATCCGTGGTTTCCGCTAACATGCTCCGTTCTAAAGGTATGTCTTCACCGAAGTTCGCTTGGAGTTTGGCGCGGAGCCTATCCTCATCCATGAACATCCCGTTCTCAAACACGTCGAGCAGAATGTCTAAATGTTCACGTTGATATTTAACAAGGAAGTGACTTGGGAAATTTACACCGACGAGTGGGAGTCCAGCACGTCTGCCGACTTCAATGTAGACAACACCTAACGTAATTGGGATGCCTGTCTTTTTTTTCAGCACAACGTTAAGGAAATTATTCCCTAAAGCGTAGTAGTTATCAATATTTCCGGTGAAGCTTTTCTCTTCAAAGAGGTAACGATTGAGTTCCGAGATGTGCTGTTCGGGCAGCGTTGCGCCTTGGATTCTTTCCCGGACGACATCTGCCATCTCATCCAATTGGCGGAGATAGTCTTCAATGTTAATTTCAGGATACTCGCTTTGAGCGATAAGGAGCGCACCTGTGGCGAGCTGTATTTCGTCGTTATCGAGGTTCGCAAAGGAGAAAAATGGATCGCTTTTTGTATTTTTCGGCATTTTTCTAAAAAAAGGCAAATTTTTCTTGCATTCGTTAAAAATGTGTAGTATAATTAAACCATCTTGAGTGTGGGGGATTAGCTCAGCTGGGAGAGCGCTTGCATGGCATGCAAGAGGTCACCAGTTCAAGTCTGGTATCCTCCACTTTTTTATTTTCCCTGCGGAGGCGTTGTCTCTGTTTTTTTGCTGGTTTGCGGTTTCGTTATTCTGCGTGGGACCCCGTTATCCAAGATGCCGAGAAGCGTCAAATGGAGTTGGGCTTGCGTTGGCAAGGTCCGTAGCAATTCTGCCTCGATCTTTTCAATCTGTTTCTGTGCTTCTGTGCGTTTCGCCCGAAATGCGTCCAGAGTTTCTTGAATCTCCGTATCTTCAACAAGTGAATCTTTTGCGAACCGATTTAAAGTTTTCAAGTCTTTGACTGCCTGAATCTCTTTTTGACGTTTCAACTCCCACAATACTTCAAGTTGGGTCTGATGTGCCGGTGTTACACCGAGGTCCGCCCAAGTTCTTGCCTGCTGATTTTTATTTTCACTTTTTTGTGCCGATGCGATAACAGTACATAGGGCAGCGCATATTAGTATCCCAACGGCGCGCTTTGTCCAGATGTATGGATGTCGCTTTTGTATCCGTTTACCGTCTTGCATGATCTCCCTCCGGCTTTAATATGGAACAGGGTCTGAATCTATCTATATCATAATAACACGGCAGATAGCGGATGTCAAGGCAAAACCCTCAGAACCATTCAGTGTTATCCGCGATTCAGACAATATAATCTTGACAACCATTCTTACGCTCGCTGCGAGGCAAACTAATAACTGCCCCTCTGACCGCTGACTGCTGAAATAAAAACAATTTCCCCTTGACAAAAAGCACTGTATCTATTAGAATTACTTATAATATTATGCCTCAAACAGCTTGGACACTATACGGAGAGGCACTCGGATGCAAGGGAGGATTGAATGCTCTATAAAGGGTTGCAATTGGATGGGTTTCAGACGGAAGCGATCGCGGCAATTAATCGGGATACCTCGGTGATTGTCACTGCCCCTACAGGTGCCGGTAAAACTGTTATCGCGGAGTACGCTGTCGAAAAGTGCCTTCAGGAAAACCGTCGCGTTATCTATACCGCACCGATCAAAGCCCTCAGCAATCAGAAATATCGGGACTTTTATGCTGAATACGGTGACAAAATTGGCATTGTTACAGGCGATGTGGTGCTAAATCCCTATGCCCAAGTCCTATTGATGACGACCGAAATTTTCCGGAATACGATCTTTGATGACATTGAACGGTTACAGGATGTTTCTTACGTCATCTTTGACGAAATCCACTATATTAACGATATTGAGCGTGGCACTGTTTGGGAAGAGAGCCTCATTTTTGCGCCCCAGCATATTAAATTCGTCTGCCTGAGTGCCACGATGCCGAATATTAAACCCTTTGCAGAATGGATGCAGAGCGTCCGGGATATTGATATCGAGATCGTAGAGGAATTAGAGCGTCCCGTCCCTCTGGAACATCACCTCTATTTTCAAGGTTACGGTATTGGTAGTATAAAGCATATTACTGCGCTTCGCAACAGGGCACGCCGCGATGCGCGTAAACGAGAATTTGATCTATCTGACGATAAACCTGTAAAGCCGCTTCCGACTGATTTTACGGAGACAAGGCTTATTCCGTATCTCCATCGTGAGAGGCAGCTGCCGTGTCTCTATTTCTGTTTTAGCCGAAAAGGGTGTGAGGCAAACGCATCTGCATTGGTATTCGGATCACAGTTAGAGTTGCTGAATAAAAAGCAGAAAGCGGAGATTGTAAAGCAATTTGACGAACTCTGTGTACAGTTCGACATCACTGCGGAAAAAAAGGTTGCTGAATTTCGTAAACTCGTTAGTTGTGGGATCGCCTACCATCACGCGGGTATGTTACCCACACTCAAAGAGGTCGTAGAACGGCTATTTACTTCTGGATTGATTCAACTTCTCTTTACGACAGAGACGTTTGCTGTTGGTATTAATATGCCAGCGTGCTCCGTTGTTTTTGATAGTCTTGAAAAATTTGATGGTATCGATTTTCGCTATCTCAAGGCGCGTGAGTACCACCAAATGTCAGGACGTGCTGGTAGACGCGGTATTGACACGATCGGCTACGTTTACTCCCAAATTGTTCCCGCTTACACGGATACCGGTGAGATTAAAGCCGTTGTTACTGATAAGGTTGAACCTATTGAGAGCCAATTTAATCTCTCCTATTCCAGTATTCTCAATCTTTATCAGAAGTATGGTGATGATATTTACGATGTTTACACGATGAGTTTAAGCAACCACCAAAATCGTGTACGTGTGACGGAACTCAACAAGCAGATTGAAGATAAAACCGAGAAACTACAAGCACTACCAGAGCCCGAATGCATCCACGACGGTATTGATGCGACCGAACAAATGCAGAAGCATTATCGGCAAGAGCGGAAGCAGAAAAAAAATCTTCAGCGTTTGTATGCCGAAATGTCACGAATCAAATCGCAGACAAGAGGAAAAAAACGGAAAAAGGAACGCGCAAAGAGAATAAAAGTTGTTCATCAAAAGATAAATCGTTTACAGACGAGTCGCGAGCAGAGCCTTTGTGAGGAATGCCAGCACTTGCAAACATGCACAAGCAGATATAAGACGATCCGCAACGAGGAAGCGCGACTTCAGAAACTTAAAAAGAGATCCACACTTATTGAAAATCATCCGAGACAGCAAATAGCCGCGCGTCTTAAAGTCCTTGAGGAATTGGGCTATACTGAGACGCAGACACTGCTACCACGAGGGCGCACCGCGGCACATATCTATGGCTATGAAGTCCTGTTGACCCAATTGCTGTTTAGCGGATTTTTTGAAAGACTTACGGAAGACGAAATTAACTGTCTCATGGTAGCGATTGTCTCCGAACCGCGTAAGGACGGTTACTTTAAACCACTCAAGGATGAACGCTTATTGGAAATACTCTATGCTGTCAGTTCTGAAATTTCATCTATCCAGTATTTAGAAGACAAGTATAACGTGACAGAAATTACCCCCATGCTGGAACTTCGACTTTGTACTGCGATGCTGGCGTGGAGTCGCGGTTGTGAATTTGACAAGTTAGAAAAATATGCCCATTTGGATGCTGGTGACTTTGTCCGAACCTTTCGACTCGTTATTGATCAACTCCGTCAAATTCGCCGTGCTATGGCTGGACACACGTCTCTCGTTGATAAACTCAACCGATGTATCGAGAAGATTAACAGGGACGTTGTTGATGCCGAGCGGCAATTGCGCATTGGTCAGGACAACCTTGATGAAATAACAGCAGAAGATGTTGCTAATGTCAATGCGTCGTCGTCTGTTACTCGCGAGGATCTTGATAATGCCGAAGCGGAAGATACGATATTGACTTCTTCGTAAGTCTACTTTCCGATGACAGTATTTTGAAAACAAGATTTAGCAGACCTCTTTGCTGGCTAAGTTTCTAATCTCAACAACTGTCTGCTAACAACTGATAACTGAGTACTGAGTCCCTTTGAGAAAAATACTTGTAGTATAAGATAATCCGTAGTAAAATGGGAGAATAACACATATATAAATGCCGGATATGCAGATGTTCTGCCACACAGTGTGTGGGGACACCGGCAGTCTGATAAGAATAAAGGAGAATCACATGGCGAATCAAGACTTCAGTTTGGCTGGTGCTCTTAAAGTGCGATCGGCTGAAAAAGAAGACGCAGCGCATTTACACTCATATTGTTTCCCTGAAAAAACCGAGGCGGAGGTTACGAGCGAATTGGATGATGATTTGGCGGAGGACAGTCAAACGCACCGGCTTGTCGCAGAGGTCGGTGGGTACCCGATTGGACAAATTTCCATAACGCGGAATCCTCTTGATTCTGCAGTTGCAGAAGTAGGGGGACTTGCTGTATCTGCGCCTTTTCGTCCATTAGGGGTAGCTGATCACCTCATGGCGGCTGCTGAGGCCGCAGCATCAGAAGATGGCGTGAAGACGCTCGAAATTGGACTTCCATCTTCAGAGGCGAATGTCATACAGAGATATAAGGATTGGGGTTTCACTGAAAAACCGCTTGTTGTTCTTCAGAAGTTACTTGGCTCGGTACCGGAAGAAAATGAGGATGAGGATGAGGAAATAGCCGAAGATGGAGACGAAAACGGAGCCGTTGACGCAGGTGGTGAGCAGCAAGAACTGCTGGGTACTTAAGAAATTAGAGAAACTTATACCTCTTTAGTCCTGTGATCAAGCGAAGTTTGAACCGCGTAGAGGAATTGAATATGAAAAAAATCTGGCTTACTTTTGTACTTGTCCTTTTTTGTATTGGATGCGGCACGCAGAACGAAAATCTCGCGAAGGGTAAAGAACTGATTAAATCAGATAAACGGCGTAAAGAAGAGCGCGCTGTCCGAGAATTTAAACTCGCGCTGCAGCAACCGACGGATAATGCCGAAGCGTATTATCTGCTTGGGCTTTATAACTCTCAGGAGTTTTACGAGCCGAATACACCTGATTGGGAGACAGCATCAATCGCTGAGCGTGGTAAACAGATGTTCCTTGCCTATCAAGGAGAAAAAGGTAAATATCTTGAGAGACTCGTTTTTGAGACGCTGCGCGATGATGATTTGGATATCCAAAACGCCGCCCTTGACGCGCTAAAACGTGTCTATGAGCAAGGTGATCGGAAACGGCTTCTCAGCCAACTCCAAAAGGCGATTAAGTCCAGTGATAATCGCGATAGACACAATGCACATTGGGTTCTCGGACATCTTGGTAAAGATGACCCCCGTACGATTGTGCCTATTTTGGTGAAACTTCTGGAACACGGACGGACGGAAACCCGATTGAACGCCGTCAAGGCACTTGGGGAGGTCGGCAGTGAAGATGCTATTCCAGCACTCGCTGCGCTCATTGAGTCCGGTTCCGCCAAGTGGGCACGTGATCGAGAAGAACCTGAAGTCCGCCAACTTGCTGTGGAAGCCCTCGGAAAAATCGGCGGGGCTGCTGTGCCAGAGTTGGTTAAAATTGTTGAAAACAAAGGGTCATCGCTACGCGTTGATGCGATCCGCGCATTGGCAGTACTCGGTGACGAGAAAGTTGTGGAACCTCTTTTAGATGCTTTGAAGGAACAGAGTAGTCGAGACGTTGCTATTCCTCTTAATTGAATCGCGAGTTCCACCAATTTTAGACCCCCAGGCCCGGTAGGTGCGGTTTGCAACCGGGGTCCCGACTCGTTACTGGAAAGGGACGCCGAGTTTGAAAAGAAGATTCAAAATTGAGACAATCCGACAATTTATTTAAAACTAAATGACTCTGTGCTTTTAGATTGGAAGGAAGCCTGTATGCTGGAAAAAATAACAAGGGTCGACAAATCCCGATACTTGATGTTTATCGTGTCCCTTTTCGTGCTGATAGTGGGACTGGGTTGTGAAAATCAGTATTACGATGAACGCCTGCAAATGCGGTTGCAGCAGTTAGATAGTGATCTCAAAGACCGTTGGTCAACGAGTGGGGTCGTTATTTTAGAAACCACCCCGAATGGACCCGCAGATAAAGCCCAACTTGAGACGGGTGAACTTATCTCTTATGTAATTGCGGAGTATCCTATCCGAAGCACAGGCGACTTTAACAGCACACTGAAAAAGGGATTAGATGAAGATAATAACCTTATTCTTTATTTGAAAGATAAACCGCCGCTCCGCATTGCCCTCCGGAGACGCGGAGATAAGGTCGGATTGAGCGTTGAAGGAAATGGCACCGTGCGCGTCAAGCAAATTCAGCCCGGTACGCCCGCTGCAAACGCCGATATTCAGGTCGGGGACCTTGTTGAAAAAATTGTTGATGAACGAAAAATTTATAGCCTTGATGACTATAAGAAAACGGTCAGTAAACTCTCTAAACAACAAGTTACTTTCCGAACCACTGAATTAATAGGTGTGAAAATTGCTGCTGTAAGCGCGCTCGGTGAATTGGGGGATACCCGTGCTATTGAACCGCTTATTGATATTTTTAGGAATAGCACCGAACTCTCACTGAGAAAATCCTCAATTAGCAGCTTACAACGTCTCGTTGAATTGAGCGTTCTCAACGATCTCTTTCAGCAGTTTCAGCGTGCAAATGTGAACCAACTCCCTGCCGATAGCCTGCAGGCGCAGCAAATGGAATCTGCTGCGATCCTTGGCTTGCTTACCGTAGACCGAGCTGAAAATACGGCTACCCTCAAAGCACCTTTCGGAACCCAGTTCAGACACAGATCCGAGGCACTCTACCAGAAAATTAACGAAGGGCAGCTGGCAGAACTTGCCCAGGAATACATCCAAATTACGGTGGAACCCGAACAAGAAATTCGGCGCGCCTGCCTCGCCATACTCGGTATCCTTAAACCGGTTTCTGCGATTAATCCACTCGTCGCTGTTCTCGAAAATCCAGCGGAAATCCCGGGCATCCGTTTCCAAGCGGGCGTAGCACTTAGACAGATAGGTGAACCTGCTGTTGATGCACTCATTTCCGCTTTTGAAAGTGAGGATACCAGTACGAAAGACATTGCGGCATCTGCACTTGGTGGCATCGGCGGAATCAAGGCGCGGGATCGCCTCATCAAGGCTTTGGAAACTACGAGTGAACCCGCAATCCAACTCACACTTGTTGATGCAATTGCCAAAATCGGTGATGCGCCTTCAATACAAGCACTTCAACGCCAGCGTCAGCAGTACCAAGGTGATGATGACAGCGGGATCCGCATCTTTTTGGATGAGGTCTTCAAAAACTTAACACAGGAATCAATGTAATTCAACAGAGGACTTTCGCAACGGGGTGTAGGCTGCTAATGAAAATTGGACTCATTTCAGACTTACACACAGATGTTACGCCTTTGAACAGCGCAATCGTTCCGCATCTTATTGATGCGGTGAAGGCAGCACAACTTGATATTTTAGTGTTTGCAGGCGATCTTGCCCGGCATTTAGTTCAACTTTCTGAAACACTTAACGCATTTCAGATCGCAGACTTAACGTGTGAGAAATTATTTGTCCCCGGCAACCATGACATTTGGGCAATTGAGACACCAGATGTCACAAGCGAGCGGAAGTGTGAGATTATTTCAACGCTCTGTTATGCGTGTGGGTTTCACCCACTTATGGATGAACCTTTTGTCAAGGAACAGGTCGGTTTCTGTGGGACTATCGGTTGGTACGATTATAGTTTCGCACCAGAAGGGTATGACTTCTCCGATGCCCAGTACGCCGAGAAAGAGTTGATGGGCGCAGTCTGGAACGATAAACGCTACGCCAAATGGTCGGAGACAGATTCTGTCGTTGCCCGACGTTTTGAGGCAGAACTTAGAGCACAGATTGCCTCCGTCAGAGATGATGTCTCTCGTATTATTGTTGTTACACACCATGTTCCGTTTCGCGAGTGTATCGAGTACCGTGGCGAATTGCCGTGGGATTTCTTTCGGGCATTCATGGGAAGTAAAGGCTTGGGGACGCTCTGTTTGGAGGAACAGCGTGTCACGCACGCCCTCTTCGGGCATACGCATCAGGCACTTGATATGAAAATACGTGATACCCGTGCTATCTGTGCACCTGTAGGTTATCTCCAAGAAAAACCGACGGTAGGACTGCGGGATTATGCTACGCAATGTTTAACCTGCTTTGAGGTCTAATATAAGTAGGATTTACGTATCTCCTCTTAAAGTCCGCCTGATAAGGGGGATTTAGGGGGTGTTTTTGCTGGGGTGTTTCTTAAAAATACCGAAATTACTGCTCTTTGCGTAAATCCTAATAAGAAAATCGAAGGAATTCAGTAGAAAGGAATTACTATGGAAATAACTTTAACCAATAGTAATGACGCAGGTGCCCTTGAATTTCCCTGGGGTGCGATTAAATGGCTCTGCAATAATCAGATTGACCCAGAAGCCGAGATGACTTTCGGAGTCGTCTACATTAACGCTGGCGAAGGGAATCCTATCCACTACCACCCGAACTGTGAGGAACTCATCTATGTACTCTCCGGTGAGTGCGACCACAGGTTGGGGGATGAGGTTATTCCGCTTAGACCTGGCATGATGTTGCGTATTCCGCGCAATGTCAAACACAACGCTGTCAACACCGGTTGGCAACCCGTAACGATGATTATCTGTTATTCGGACGCTGACCGACAAACCGTCTTTGAGGAGTAGGCGGGATTTGTAATCCCGCCCCTACCCTAAAAGGAATTATTGCACAAATGTCTACGGAATCACACTGCAGCGTCAAAATCTGCGGCATTACCTCTAACCATGACGCTAAACTTGCAGCTGACGCAGGCGCAGCCTATATCGGTGTGTTAGTCGATGTCGCTGTGTCCGAGCGAACACGCTCTGCTGCCGAAGCCACCGAAATCGCAAAATTGAGTCCAATCCCTCCAGTTATTCTACTCTACAACCGAACAACACCCGATATCCAAGAAATTGTATCACAGGTTCAACCCTTTGCAGTACAGCTCCTCGGACAGGAACCGCCGCAACAGGTTGAAGCACTGAAACGCAGTGTGACCTGTCAACTCTGGAAGTCGGTTTATCTACCTGCAGGGAGTCCGGAGAACGTGGATATACCTGCTGTTCGTGCTGAGATGCAAGCCTATAGGGATGCTGGCGCGGATTTTCTGTTGTTTGATAGTGTTGACCTGAGTCTGGAGAAACCGAGATATGGTGGTACCGGCAAAACTTGTGATTGGAATGTTGCCGCGGAACTTATCACTGAGAGTCCACTACCGGTATTCTTTGCCGGTGGAATTCGTCCAGAGAACGTCAAAGCCGCGATTGAGACGATCCGTCCGCACGGTATAGATCTCTGCTCCGGTGTTGAGGCATCGAAAGGCATCAAAGACCCGCAAAAATTGGTACAACTGATGGAACAGGTTAGGCAAGCTAATTAAAAAATAGTAATCAGTTACCAGTCGTCGATTAAAGCGAACTCAGGTTTAACAGCCACCTTTTAACCGACAACCGATAACTGACAACCATTCAAAAGGAGATTTTTATGAACGATCGTCTTGTCTGCAATATATGGGCTTTTAACAATCTGTCTCGGTTAGTCGCTATCGTGGCACTTGTTTGCCTGATGTCTCTTGTCAGTTTTTCTACTGCCTTTGCTGATGCCCACGAAGCAGAGGGTGAAGCGATGGAAGAAAAACCGATGGAAGAAACACCAAAGATTACCGGATGGTTTCAGATTGATGTCGATAGTTTGGGCACCTATTTTTTAGTGGGTGCAAGCCATCCGCTCAGCGGTGGACTTTCATTTGATTCTAATATCTATGTGAATGATCATTTGGGCGAGTTTGATATGGGCATTACATTCCCTGTTATCGCGAATGATAGCATGGCACTGCTGCTAACACCAATGCTTGGCGTTGGGTTCAATTATACCAGTCCAGACGGGCCCTATGCCCTATACCCACAAATCTTTGCTATCCTACCCGCTGGTAAAATCTTCGGTTTCCATTGGACAATCAGTACAATTTCCTCCATATTTGATGACGAAAGTATTAATGAAGTCTACAACCGGACTTACATTACCTATGCCTTAAACGATACCGTCGCTATCGGTCCACAGTTTGAATCCGTCCTCGGTCTCGGCGAGAAGGGCGCGCTATGGGCGCTCAATTTTGGTGGACGAGTAAACATCGGTTATGGTGAGAATAACACACTCGGTTTATATGTCGGGTATGAGACGAAAAAAGGCGAAGATGAAACCGGACTTACCGGGAGAATGAATTTTACGCGTAGATGGTAGATATTTTTCTATCAATATATAGGCGTGCTTCAAACAGATGAGAAGCGCGCCTACATATTTTATGGACTATAACGCCTTGAAAGGAGCGGATGATAGATTTATTAAAGCCTATTGTGGCATACGTGATCCTAATCCTTGCTTGCTCTGTAAACGCCGTCAATGCCCAAAAACCCCTCTCATTAACCTACTTGACAGAGCCTATCCAAATTGATGGTCTGAGCGATGAACCGGAATGGCAGCAGATTGAACCCCTCCCTATGATCATGTACAAACCCACTTACAAAGGTGAACCCACCGAGAGCACTGAGATTAGAATCGCTTATGATAAGGATTATCTTTACTGTTCAGCGCGGTGTTATGATACCGACCCCTCCGGGGTTCGTGTGAACTCGCTCTATCGGGATAGATCAAGCAAGGATGATAAATTTGGAATCATTCTTGATACCTTCAACGACAAGAAAACTGCTCTGTCATTTTGGACGACACCAGCTGGTATTCGCGGTGATGAAGCCGTCTTTAATGATGGTAAATCTGATAATAAGAACTGGGATACCTATTGGGATGTCGCCACGGTTCAGAATGAAGAGGGTTGGTTCGTTGAAATGCGTATCCCATTCTCCAGTCTGAGTTTTCAAGATGAAGCTGGTAATGTGACCATGGGATTGATCGCTTATCGAAATATTGCCCGAAAAAACGAGCGGGTTGTCTTCCCAGACCTGTCTCCGGAGCGTGGGATTGATACGCCTTCACGAGCGCATCCTATC
Organism: Candidatus Poribacteria bacterium; assembly: GCA_003635195.1. Classification (GTDB taxonomy): domain Bacteria; phylum Poribacteria; class WGA-4E; order WGA-4E; family WGA-3G; genus WGA-3G. The sequence continues at coordinate 38,847 of PYIY01000060.1, forward strand.
GTTTTAAACCAGGTTTACAGCCAAAAACCAGTTTACTTTACGCCTTACGCCATCGGTGGACTCGAACAAACACCCACATTAAAGGATACCAAAACCGTCTATCATCTCGAAAATGCGTTGGCGAGAAATGTTGGACTTGATATTAAATATAATGTCACAAGTAACCTCACCTTGGATATGACACTAAACCCTGACTTTGCCCAAGCCGAGGCGGATGATCAGCAAGTTAATTTAAGCCGATTTTCGCTCTTCTTTCCAGAGAAGCGGCAATTTTTTCAAGAACGTTCAGGGGTTTTCTCCTTCAATTTCATTGACCGTGCTCGACTTTTTCATAGCCGCCGAATCGGCATCCAAGATAATAAACAAATTCGCATTATTGGTGGCGCGAGGCTCGTTGGGCGTATCGGCAATTGGGATCTCGGTTTTCTTGACATGCAAACCGCACGTAAGGAAGACATTCCGAGCGAAAACTTCGGGGTCCTGCGACTCCGTCGGCAAGTTCTTAATCCATATTCTTACGCTGGTGTTATGGTAACAAATCGTATCGATGAAGAAGGAAATTACAACTTTGCGTATGGAATTGACAGCATCCTTCGACTGTTTGGAAAAGAATATTTGACCCTTAAGTGGGGACAAACTTTTGAAGACCAAGTCGTTCAAGAGCAGGCATCCAATTTTTTCGATACAGCGATGTTTCTCGCAGAACTCACCCGGCGCACCGATGTTGGATTCGATTATGAACTCGTCGTAGCGCGGAGAGGCGAGGACTTTTTGCCCGGAGTTGGATATACAAAACGAAAGGATTTCACGCAACTGCAGTGGAGTGCTCGTTATGATTGGCTCATGAAAAAAGGAACTCCGATTAGACAGGTGAGTCCGTTACAATTTGGCGGATTCGTCGTTCTTCGTAATGCGGATAGTTCTGTAGAATCCGCACAACTTGACTATGATATAGATATAGAGTGGAAGTCTGGGGCAGCCGCGGCACTGGACTTTCAAATGGATTATGAAGATCTCACTGAAGATGAAGATTTTCCGAAAGACACAGTAGTTCCAGCAGGCAGCTACACCACCTTTGAGGTTAAAGGCAAATTTGATATGCCGAATAAAGAGTTGTTCCGCACAGATTTCGATGGGTCTTTCGGCGGTTTTTATGATGGATGGCGACTGGAATGCAGCGTTAAACCGACTTGGAATGTGTCCCGACATCTCGAAATGATCAGTGAGTATGAAGTCAATGTCATCCGTTTTCCGGAACGCAATCAGGGATTTAATGCCCATGTTGTTCGCCTGCGCACCCGCGCAGCCTTGAACACACACATCTCTCTGAATGCATTTGTGCAATACAATAGTGCCAATGATCGGTTCTCAACAAATATGCGGTTTCGATATAATTTCCGTGAGGGGAATGACCTCTGGTTGGTCTACAATGAAAATCTCAACACGGACAGAGAGGATAAAATACCAAGGAAATTGTTGACAAGGGGCCGCACAGTATTACTAAAGTATACGAATACGTTCGGCATATAATGTGAGCCCCAGCGTCGAGTCATTTATCGGAGAATTTCCGCAAGATTCTTTCGCCTGTCGGACAAATTCGTAATCCTGAAAATCTTGTAAACCCCAGTTCTGGCAACTCACTGCCAAAATATTTACATACCCTATACATCAAATATAATTCAGGGTCATTTTTTTTATATATTCACTTTATCCGTAAGGCGAGGTTTTCCAACCTTGCCTTATTTTTTTTAACAAAAGAAGATTATTTGCTTGGGTAGATTGGAGGCTTGCCGAATGTGTATTTAATTTTCATGATTTCCTTGATTTTCGGAGGGAGTCGCGAGGTAGAATCGGAATCGGAGATACTTCTACAGTTGTAAATCAGTGCCTGACGAAATATTTTTTTCACGTGATGTAACGTTTTGCCAAAAAAATGTGTCTTTATATATTATGATAACACAATTGTGTGGACTGTATTGCAATGCACAAGGTCCAAGACTCAGTGCTTATAGTAAAGTCAACAATTAATAGGATATGCTGCTGGTCTCTTGTGCAGATGTTCGATAACCACCGGTATTTTTTAGCAAGCTCTCTGCAGCGTGAAACTCGTGGAAAATCCTGCAACCTTTGAAGATTTAACCCAAATAGGATACGAATTGTTCAAACTTTTTTAGTCATATTAAGACTTTATCATTTTTAATTTGACAAATAAAAATTTTGTCTTATAATAACCTATAGCTTACGCGGCACCGATTTTTCGCATAGCAAATTTTATTTGTTGACTGAGATATTCACACAAGAGTCCGTGCGTGACTTGATAAGCGTTAGTTTCCTTGTTCGATAAGTTTTACGCATCAGGTGCGTGCAAGCCAAAAACGCGGCCGCAGTATAATTGCGAACCATATTGCGTAAGTCCTAAATTTTTACCAATTGCGTCCCATAATGGCTGCTCAAAACTGTACAAAAGATGATGACCATGCGAAGCGGACACATCAAATTAACATCAGCAAACGGATTTTACGGGTACACCGGGTCTATAGATGTATGGGTTGCTGCTGTACGCTGCGTGTTTATATGTTCGTTACTTTTGCGTATTATT
>PYIY01000060.1:41465-56340 GCA_003635195.1 Candidatus Poribacteria bacterium
GGTCCCTCTTCTTGGTCATGCCTGCGCGCGTTCCGGCTTGCCCGGAGCGTCTCTTCGCGGGCTTTTTTGTCGCATTCGGTTTCGTCCGGTGCATGTTATCCGTATACGGAACGGATAGAAACTGTCCAAACTATAGTATAATTAGATGTTTCAGTGGATGTCAATGCAGCTGAATCTATTCATGAGGAGGGAACTCCGTTGTAAATCATTGCCTGACAAAATATTTTTTTCACGTAACGTAACGTTTTGCGAAAAAAATGTGTCTTTAATATTGTGGTGGAATTTGACTTTATAATACTATGATAAAATAATTGTGTGGACTGTATTGCACAAAATTCGAGACTCAGCACTTAATGAGATGTTTCAGTGGATGTCAATGCAGCTGAATCCGTTCATGAGGAGAGAACTCCGTGGAGAGAGAAGACGATGTTCAATTGATTCATGCCGTTTTATCAGGCGACGACTCAGCATTCGGCATTTTAGTTGAAAAATACCAAAAAAGTGTTCACGCCCTCGCGTGGCGGAAAATCGGTGATTTCCACTATGCAGAAGAAATTACACAAGATACCTTCCTCCGCGTATATCAAAAACTTTCAACGTTGAGAGATCCGAGCCAGTTTCTTAGGTGGTTGTATGTCATTGCGGATCGGCTTTGTCTGAATTGGCTGCGCAAACAAAAAAAACATGAGAAGCAATTGCAATCATTGGAGGATACACCTATGGAAGAAGTGGCGGAATCTGCTTATGCGCGTTACGTATTGGAACAGCGCGAAACGGAAGCAACTGAACAGCGTTTTGAGATCGTCGAAAAACTTTTGGAAAAATTGCCGGAGGGTGAGCGGACAGTGACGACGCTTTATTATCTCGGCGAAATGACAACGACGGAGATTGGCAAATTCCTGGGGGTGTCAGTAAAGGCAGTAAGACTTCGACTCCATCGCGCCCGAAAACGGTTAGAAAAAGAAGAAGAACTCTTGGTCCAAGAAGTTCTGGGTGGCGTGCAGATAGCATCAAGTATAAAGCAGAACATCATGCGAGAAGTTGTTGACATGAACCCGACACCTTCTTCAAAAATGAAACCGTCCTTCCCGTGGGTCGCTTTTGGAATTGCTTTGGTTGTAGCAACCCTATTGATTCTCAGTGTCAGCAACCAACACTTTATTTTCTTTGCGCACAATGCTGAAGACACAAAAAATAAAAAGGGTTTCACTGCTGATTTTACCATAACACTCGGAACCCATAGGAGTGGTGCTGATCTTTTAAAGACACTGATTGAAAAGAAATGCATGGTTAGTCTATGGTCCCTCCAAGCCCTTGGAAATCAGGATTTTCCGGTGATGGCAGAGGAAATAACGGTTGACATCGTTGTTCTTTCTATGCTGGAGATGGGGTTTTCTGAGGGTGAACTCGCCACCCTTGATACCATTTATAATCGCGCAAAACAGATGGGACTGGAAATTTGTCCAGTTGAGACTGCCGCGCAGCTGCGTCTGCAATTCCTCAACCAGCAACACTGGGCAACCGTAGGGAGGCTGGGGAAGTTTTTCGTCGCGAGTGAACCGTTTGTTCTTACGGATGATGGTTTCCCAAAAATTTTCAGTGTCGTGCGGGGTGATAGATTCGTGCCCCCCGAAATCGGTATTGGTCTATGGCTGATTGCAAATGGTACCGTTGAGGCCGAAGATGCGGAACTCCCTAGCAGATTGTTTAATCCATTAGATGAGGATCGTGATCACGGAGGTCGCTTTGCATTCGTTATTCCTAAGTGAATAGGACACAGTTTTTTGAACTTTCTCACCCAAAGTATGAGGTCAGAGATCGAAAAAATGAAAATTTCCAAGTCTAAAATGACTTATTCTGAAATATTATCTTACTATAACGTGAGCTTGAAAATAAATCTGTAGGTTGGATTGAGCGGTGAATGCACACTAAAAACCTTATAATTTGGACAAATATACCGTTTTTTGAGGCACTTTCTGCCTCAACAGCGGTAGCGAAACCCAACATCCCACACGAGGAGATTTTTGCGAAAGTATTGCCCAGGAGATAGATTTTATGACAAGCAAGCTAATTCGTTTAACGATAATCGTCCTATTTTCGATGAGTTCGGTAGGTTGTTCAGCTGTCCGTCTCATGCAAACGCGCGCCGGTGTTGCCGTTACCAAAACTGTAGAAGAGAAGCCAGAAGAGCGACGCACGCCTTTGACCCGAAGAGATTTCCAACTTGATTTCAGTGCAAGCGGAAGCCAACTCGGGGTCCGTCTTGAATACCGGCCCTATTACAGTCTTGAAACTCAGGAAATCGTGACATATACCCCCGATGCTAAAGCAACAACAGCTGAACTCCTGATGGGGCTCACAACATCGTCGCTTTTTGTGTGGGCTTTTGTTGATAATTTGGTTGAAACCGGTGAAGTTGCAGTGAATGATGATGGAGAACTTTATAATGTCACCGAATTCGATTGGGATGGGGCAAGTTCGTTGCAAAAAGCAATCATAATTGGAGTCCCGTTGGATATGGTTCTCTCTTACTATGCCGGACGCGCAAAAATGAAGGTACAGGAACCTTGGAAAAAGAAAGGGGAGTTTCCAGACGCGTGGCAATTACTGGGTAACCATCCGTATCGTATAGACCTTCCAGACCACAATTTTGGTAAGGATTATCAATCAAGAACTGGAAATGATCGTATCCATGTTAGACAGTTTTTAACTGGAATCAGAAATCCTATTGCTTTCATGGATGTTGATTCCGTTTCGGTTCGCGCTTCAACTGATTTTGATGGAAAAGGATATAAAAAAACCCTCAGGTTTACAACGCAGTCTCAACTACAACCTTTTCGTGAGGTCGCCCTCGCCGATAAAGGTATTGATATGTTTTCGACGGGTAAACCTCGCCTTATGCCGAGACCAGAAGTTACTTTTCAGTGGAACGAAAATCCTTTGCAAGCAGGAAAAGTGGCATCCTTATGGGTCACGGTAAAGAATACAGGTAAAGGGACATTATACCGTTTGACCGCACTCACTGTAAGTCCGGACGCAACACTCAATAACCGTGAACTCAAATTTGGCAAAATTGATCCAGGGGATTCAATGTCCGTTTCTGTTGCTTTCAAGATAGATAAATTGAAACGAACTCAGGATATTCCTATTCAAATCCGATTTGCTGAGTATAATGATTATGTTCCAAGAAACATTGAATCCTTGCTTAGAGTGGTTGAAAATCCGAGGCCTAAATTTAACTATGCCTATCGTGTTGTCGATGGTGGAACTGCTACCTCAGTTGGAAATGGAGATGGAATCTTCCAAAGGGGTGAATCAGCGGATATTCAGGTAACGATACGAAATAGTGGTTCAGGAAGTGCTGCAGGTGTCACCGCTCGATTGAGTCTGCTTGATCGCGTGGGGGTTGAGATATATGGTGATACATTCGTGAACCTTCAAACGCTCAACTCTGGGGATACTAAATTGGCAAGCTTCAACGTTGGTGTAAAAGGTAATGCTTCAATCAACACGTTACGTCTGAAATTGTCCATTCAAGAAAATAATTTCGGTACTGAAACTCATCTTACTGAGACTATCAGCCTACCCATAAGTCAGGTAACCGCACCGAAGATAAAAGATCTCAATTTAATTGCATGGATCACTTCAAATTCTGCACAGGTATATAATGGCGCGTCAAATGCCACCACAATCAGGGCAGAGCTCCCGCAAGATTCACAGGTTAAGGTTTCTGGACAAATTGGCGAATGGTACCGTGTAGAATTAAATATCCAAGACCAAAAAACTACGGGATGGATTCGTAGCGAGCAACTTACAACAGCAAAGAGTGAAAGACCATCGCACTCCGAAGAAAAAAAACCTCAAGTGGTTTTCCAAAACACGCCACCAACGTTGACCCTCCTTGAACCAGAACAACACGAGGCAGTCGTTGAAGAAGATGAACTCGTGATCCAAGCACTTGCTGTAACGAATAAAGGAATTAAAAATGCGGTGGTAACTGTCAATGGGAAAAATAGAAACATTGAGGTGCATCGGAGGAACGCAACACAGCAGTCTTCCCAAACTGTCTTCAGAATAGAAGAGAGCGTGCCACTTAGTTATGGTCTGAACACCATTGAGTTGCGTGTCTACGATATTAACAGTCAGACTTCTGAACCGATTGTTCTTGCAATTACTCGGGAACGTGAAGAGATGCGAAATGACTACGCATTGTTGTTTGGTGTGAATAGTTACGAACACTTTGATCCTTGGCACAAACTCACCAACCCAATTCCAGATGCGGAAGCCATTGGAAACGAACTGAAAAACAGATACGGATTCGCGGTTGAAGTCGTTGAGGATCCGAGTCGTGATGAGGTCCTAACGAAAATCAACGAATACGCTCGGAAACAATATAACGACAACGATCAACTCCTGATATTTTTCGCTGGACACGGCTATTATGAAGAAAGAAACAATATTGGCATCGGTTATCTCGTTGCAAGCGATACATTCCCGCCAGAGGCAGACCGCGGCAAATCCAGCTACATTTCACATGGGGATCTCCGTGAACGGATTGAGAATATCGGGTGTGAGCATATTTTTCTGATAGTTGATGCCTGTTTTAGCGGTGCGTTTGATGCACCTGTTGCCCAGTTCAATCGCGCGCGTGGTGCTAATAGAATCCCCGATGATGTTACAAAGAGACAATTTATCAAGCAGAGTTTGGCATACAAAACTCGGTGGTATCTAACATCGGGTGGTAAAGAGTACGTGTCCGACGGCACTCCAAACCAGCATTCTCCGTTTACGCGTCGAGTGCTTGATGCGCTACGTAGCACGGGTGGAGGTAAACACGGCATCTTGACGTTGGAAGATATTGGGCGTTATGTTGAAAAAGCAACGCCTCAGCCGCGCGCAGGTGAATTCGGTACGAATGCCCCTGGAAGCAACTTCTTATTCATCCGGAAGTAGTGAGAAAGGATGTTTTATGAAAAATAGCTTAATCATTCTGACGATAATTGTGCTAATTTCAATGAGCACGGTAGGTTGTTCAACTGTGCGCCTTATACAAACACGCGCTGGTTATGAGGTAGAAAAAACTGTGGGTAACACAGAAGAACGCCAAACCCAATTGAGCCACAGAGATTTTCGACTTGGATTCAGCGCAACGGGAGACCGACTCGGTATCCGTCTTGAATATCAGCCGCATTACAGCATCGAAAAACAACAACTTGTGACATATAAACCCGGAGGAATGCGCATCTTTGAATCGCTGATAGGGGTTTCTTATTTAGGACTTTTAGGATGGGTTGTTTACGATAATCTCAATGAGACGGGTGAGATTGAAGTCGATGATGTTGGCGTACTATTCAATAACATTACTGAATTCAATTGGTACCGAACAACGCCTTCACAAAAAGCAATTATAGTTGGTGTTTCGCTGGATTTCATCCTTTGGGCAAGTTATGCTGCGCGATATAAAGCAACAGTTCATGAACCGTGGAAAAAGGTGGGAGAGGTTCCAGGGAACTGGGAATTATTGGCAAATCATCCCTACCGCATAGAACTTCCAACCTACAATTTTGGTAAAGATTATCAATCGAAAACTGGCGATGAAAGCGTTCAAATCAGTGAGTTCCTGGCTGGAATTAAAGACCCGGATAGGTTCAAAGAAATTGATACTGTTTCCTTGTGGGCCTCAACAGAATTTGATGGAACGCTGCATAAGGAAAACGCCACGCTTACCACACAGGCTCAACTACAACCGTTTTATGATAGTGCACTCGTCGCTTTAGATATTGATATGATTTCGACGGGTAAACCCCGGCTCATGCCGAGAGCAGAAGCTGTCGCGCGGTGGAACAAAGTACCTGTGCGGGCAGGTGATGAAGCTACCTTAAAGGTGACAGTAGAAAACACAGGTAAAGGCACACTGTACCGTTTCACGGCACTTACGGTGAGCACAAACCGAACATTCAACAACCATGAGCTCAAATTTGGCAAAATTGAACCCGGAGAATCAAGAACTGTCCCTATTTCTTTCCAGCTAGATAAATTGATACGAACCCAAGAGATCCCTATCCGTATCCGGTTTGGGGAATATAACGATCATGTCCCGGAAAACATTGATGTGAAACTTAAAGTTATTGAAATACCGCGTCCGAAATTCGATTACGCCTACCGAATTATTGATGGTGGCACTGCCACCTCAGTCGGAAACGGGGACGGAATTCTTCAGAAAGGTGAATCCGCAGACGTTTTGGTGACCATCAGAAACAGTGGTGAAGGGAATGCTGAGGGTGTCACAGCAAGATTGAACCTCTTGGATCGCGCGGGTGTTGATATGTATGGAGATACTTCCGTAAACCTTCGCAATCTTGCCGCTGGCGACGCAAAGATCGCAACCTTTAATGTTGGTGTTAAACGCGGGGCTTCAATTAGCAAGTTACGTCTAAATTTAGTAGTCCAAGAAGACAATTTTGGTTCTGAAACTGAGCTCACAAACACTTTTAATTTCCCAATAGGCCAAACAGCAGTATCAAAGATCAAGGTAATGGATACGGTTGGAACCGTCACATCAAATTCCGCTCAGGTATACAACGGCGCTGCGAGTAGCACACCTGTTATCGCAGAAATACCAAGAGATTCACAAGCCAGAATCTCAGGACAACTCGGTGAATGGTATCGTGTAGGACTCACTGTCCGCGACCAAGAATTAACAGGATGGATTCATGAGGCGCAGCTTACGACAGCGGGTTCTTCAAAGCAGCAAAGTGCTCAAGTAGAAAAACCCACCGTAGTTGAGGTTTTCCAAAACACACCACCAACGTTAGAACTCCTTGTGCCAGAACAAGGAGATATCGAAGTAGAGGACAGTCCACTCCTAATTCAAGCACAGGCTGTCGCAAATAAAGGGATCAAAAGGATAGAGTTGATCGTTAATGGAAAACTTGTAAACGTCGGAGGACATGGAATAAATACAGCTCAGGGGATACCACCGACTGTGTTCAAAATAGAAGAGAATGTACCGCTCAATTATGGTTTAAACACGATTAGGTTAAATGCCTTTGATACAAATGATCAGGCTTCCGAACCGATTGCTCTTTCAGTTACTCGCAAACCTGAAGAAGTCCGAAATGACTATGCATTGTTGTTTGGTGTGAATAGTTACGAACACTTTGATCCGTGGCACAAACTCACTCGCCCAATTCCAGATGCGGAAGCCATCGGGAACGAACTGAAAAAGAGGTACGGATTTGCCGTTGAATTCGTTAAGGATCCAACTCGGGATGAAATTCTTACAAAGATCAACCAGTACGTTCAGAAACAATATAATGAGAATGATCAACTCCTGATATTTTTCGCGGGACACGGCTATTATGAAGAAAGAAACAACACGGGCATCGGCTACCTCGTTGCAAGCAACACGTTGCCGCCAGAGGCTGACCATGGCAAATCCAGTTATATTTCACAGGGAGATCTTCATAAACGGATTGAGAATATCGGGTGTGAACATATCTTTCTGATAGTTGATGCCTGTCTTAGCGGTGCATTTGATGTCCCAATTGATCAATTTAATCGTGAACGGGATACGGAGGGAATATCGGATGACATCTCCGGTTCAAAATTTATCAAACAGACGTTAGCCTACAAAACTCGATGGTATCTAACATCGGGTGTTAAAGCGTATGTGTCGAATAGTCGTCCAAATCAGCATTCCCCATTTGTTCAACGGGTGCTTGAGGCATTACAGAGCAACAGTGGGCAGGACGGTATTCTGACCTTGGACGATATATGTCGTTATGCTGAAAGAGTCACACCGCTGCCTCGTGTTGGCGAGTTCGGGACGAATGCACTAGGGAGTAATTTCCTGTTCATTCGGAAATAGTAGAAATCGGTATCTTTTTGAAGGTTCATATGAAAAACACGCTGAGGAAAACTGTTGGTGTCTTTTCCGGTATCCTGCATGGATGGCCTGTTGTATCCTGCATGGATGGCCTGTTTCCGACAGCACTTGTACGGAACTTCTTCTAAGTGTGACTAATCAACTATGAGGCGAAATAAGAGATGTTTTTGTTAATGAAGGGACTATTTCTTGGCGTGATTATCGGTTGTTTTCTCGGGTGTACCACCGATGACGATAGCAGCAACGTCAATGAGATTCCGATTATTACCATTGAGCTGATTGGTCAGGAAGATGGTGAAGTCTCATTTAGACTCAGCCTCATTCCCAGTCCTGCAAACGACCTCGCTGTTCTTATAGAAACTCAGGCTTTGGGACCCTATGGGGATGAGTATGAGATTGGATACACATGGCTGATGGTGCCGCGGTTTTCAAACACACGAGGCTTTAAATTTGATCTGGACCCTTCCGTTCCATGGGAAGTGAGGATCCTGTCCTTAGCAGGGAAGAACTTGGACACTTATCCAATTGAAGGCACTGAAGTTCCAGTTGGATATGAGTTTAAGCAGTACAGATTAGGAGGCATTTCGAGCGTCAGAACGGCACAAGTATCAACACAATTAATTGTTGACTGGCCGCGTTCAGGCGGAGGTCCGCTCGACTCGTTGCCGGCAAATGCAATTCTCACTTTTATTTTTGATAGGGCACCGGAAGACATAACAGTGAGCCATGGGAACTTCATAACGGATGCGAATAGAGTAATCGTTGATGGCTTTTTCCCGCTTGGGGACATTGAAATAGAGCTCAGATGGAATCAAGGTCGGCAGCATTACACATGGTACAAATCTATCACTGATCCGGATTTTGAACCTCCTAAAGTTGTCGACATCGAGGCCTTTCACAAGGATGGGAACCGCATTCCTATTCCTTTAGGTGCTCCTTTAGGGGGTAAGGATGGGAATGCCATTCCTATAGCCATTCCTCTCCCTATAGTTATTCTGGATGACCCGGACTTTCTGGATGGCTGGAAGTGGAGGTTACCCGTAGATACTGGCGAGATAAGAATTGCTTTCAGCGAAAATATTTGGTTCCATGAAGAGGTGACCGGAACACCCGATATTCAAACCGAAAACGGCACTAAACTCGGATGGCGAGACGAAAAGCTAACCCGCTTCGGATGGTGGGATGGAAAGTTCAATGCGCGGGGCCGCAGCTTTAGATTACTTCTTTCAGATGGACAACCCCTTAAGCCTGAAACCGCTTATCTTATCGCCGGGATAGTCACAGACTTTGCTAACGACACAGAAATCAAGATACCTTTCACGACATTGGACAGATAACGGATGGAATGCAAGGTTATATTCATAGTTAGGGATTCTGATCATCAGATTTCATTAGGAGGAACGGATAATGGAAAAGAAAATATTGACAAGTTCATGTTTTATTTTACTTTTAATGATTGTCGTAACGTTTAGTGGCTGTTTCGCAGGAGATGGAAAACACACCGAGGAAAATCCTGCTGGATTTTTCTACGGGCTCTTGCATGGGGTGCTTTTTACGATAGCACTTGGGGTGAAGTTCTTTCATGATATACAGGTCTATGAATACCATTCTACCTTTTGGTACCATTTAGGTTTCTCCTTGCCCTTTGGAATTTATTTTTTCATAAATTGGCTCGTCCGGACTCTTGGATCTGAAGATTCAAACTAAAAATTGATATGTTATGTTAATTAAAGCACTGCTATCACAGCGATTTTAAGAAGAAGTGTGTAAGTCTTCTGCTTCAGTTCGTGGCTGGTAATGGAGGAGGCAGAATGTTTTCTAACGAAATTATCATCGGAATAATTGTACTGGTAGTTTTAATTATGATTTTGGCTATTGTAAAAAATAACCGGGGACGGCAACAACAGGCAAACAATCCTCCGTTGGAAGTGACCAGTTTCAATTCCCTTCTTGAGCGTGAACTCTCAAAAGGGACAGACGGCGAAAGTTTGATTGAAATTCTCGGCTTAGAGAATTTACCGCATAAGGGACAGGAAGAAGTCATTGAGGCAGCAACGCGTGTAATAGAAAAGCGATGCCTCAACCGTATTTTAGAAAGTTTCAATGAACAAGAGAAACAGGATTTTGTTAACATCTTAGACACCGAGGATCCTGAAAGCGTCAATAATTTTTTAATATCAAAACAAGTAGATATGATCGCAATTCTCTGTGAAGAAGTGCTGCGGTTTAAGAGAGAAACCGCAGATAAATTTTTCTGATACCATTGGGAAGCACTTTTTCCCTGAGGGTGAGGTCGCAATAGCAAAGAATATGGAGGTTAACAATATGGCTGAAGTCTATCAATGGCCAAAGGGATGGGGCGACGAGCCTATTCTCACGATCGAAAAAGGCGAAGTCTTTGCTGGGCGGAAAAGAGAAGGCTTTTTCTCCAGTGACGAACCTATTTTGACGATTGAGGGTAGTTCAATCTATGTGGGTGAGAAAACGGAAGGCTTTTTCTCCAGCGACGAACCAATCGCCACTGTTGATGGTGATGAGGTGTATGAGGGTGAGAAAAGAGAAGGCTTTTTCTCCAATGACGAACCAATCGCGACGATCGATGGTGACAAGGTGTATGAGGGTGAGAAAACGGAAGGCTTTTTCTCCAGTGACGAACCGATTGCCATCGTTGAAGATGGCGGACGGATGTCTGCCGCAGCTGCCGCAGTGTACCTACTCCTAATGTAGCGAAACAATTAGATAAGTGGTTTCAGAATCGCTCAGAATTATCTTGAAAGGAGGCAACACAATTGACCAAAATTGTTGGAATTGATTTGGGCACTACGTTTTCTGCCATCGCGCACATCAACGAGAACAGGGTTCCCGAACTTATCCCTAATGAAGATGGCAATCGGTTGACCGCAAGCGTTATCTTTTATGATGATGGTGAATTCATTGTCGGAGAATATGCGAAGCAGAATGCTATAGCAGAACCTGAAAATGCTGTTGAGTTCATCAAACGCGAAATGGGCAAACCCGTTACAGAGTTTTTTCGAGAATTTGGTGGACAACAGTACTCGCCAGAAGAACTCTCTGCTGAGATCCTCAAAACTCTTAAAAGGGATGCCGAGGAGGCACTCGGTAGACAGGTAACGGACGCTATCATTACAGTTCCCGCCTACTTCAACGACCCGGAACGCCAAGCCACTATCCGATCAGGTGAAATCGCTGGACTCAACGTGCAACGCATCATCAATGAACCTACTGCCGCTGCGCTTTCTTATGGCAGGCACCTCAGCGGCGATACATCAACGGTTTTAGTCTTTGATCTCGGCGGTGGCACCTTTGATGTGACAGTGATGGAAGTTAAAGGACAGGAGATGAAAATTTTAGCTACCAATGGTGACCACCGACTCGGTGGAAAGGATTGGGACAACAAGATTATTACACACGCAGCAAAACGTTTTGAAAGCGAACATGGCGAAGACCCTTTGACTGACTTGTCCACCTATTTGGATATTCAGACAAGATCAGTTGACGCAAAGATTCAGTTATCAACCCTTAACAAAGCCACTATCATTACCAATCATGCTGGAAAATCCCAGCGTATCGAACTCACTCGGCAGGAATTTGAAGCGATGACAGCAAATCTCGTTGAACGTTGTAGAAGCCTTGTCGACGTGGTTCTGTATGAGGTGGAACTGACAACAGATCGGATTGATACTGTGCTCCTTGTTGGTGGTTCAACACGATTGCCTATGATTCAGAAAATGTTGACAGAACACTTCGGAAAGCCACCCGATACATCCGTTAATCCCGATGAAGCTGTTGTGTTTGGGGCTGCAGTCATGGGAGAGCTTATTCAATCTGGAGAAACAAAACCGCGTGGATTCCTCGGCGCAGCTCCCAAGCGAAACTTTGGTATCATGCGGATTAGCGATGTCTGCTCACATAGCCTTGGAATGGTAGCTCTTGACGAAATCGGTGAACTACGCAATAGCATCATTATCCCAAAAAACACTAATATCCCATGCGATGTTAGCAGAGACGATTATAAAACGACAAACCGTGATCAAGAAGAATTTGATTTAATCATCTTACAAGGCGGCGAAGGCATTCATCCTCGCGACTGTCCAGTGCACGACGCTTATGAGGTTTACGATATTCCGCCACGCCCCGCCGGAGAAACGCGCCTCAAAGTGACCTTTAAATATAATGCCGACGGTGTGATTGAAGTTGAAGCGGAAGATATAGATACTAAAAAAGTCCTTCCGATTCGCAAGAAAATGGAAGAGATTGATTGGGATGCGCTGGAATCTCCTGAACCAGTGTCCATGCCGATGGATATCGCTCTTGCCATTGACTGTTCTGGCAGCATGAGTGGCGGTGAACTTGACGACGCAAAAGCCGCTGCCTCTCGATTCTTGGACGATATTGCCCTAGGGACACATATCGGTCTCGTTAGTTTCGGTGGATCTAAGGTTAGAGTTGAGATGAATCTTACACAGGATTTTGACGAGCTCCGAGAAGCGATTGACGACCTCAGAACTAGGGGAACCACGCCAATGGGTGAGGCAATTGAATTGGCCGCAACGGATGTGCTTGTCAACAACCAGAATACCAATGTGCTCATTCTTCTGACTGATGGTTATCCTGACGATGAGGATGCTACCCTTATAGAAGCTAAAAGTGCAAAAGAGCAAGGGGTTCAAATTATCGCGATAGGCGTTGGAGACGGTGTTGATAGCGACTATTTGCAAGAGATCAGTTCAACACCTGATGACTACTATTTTGTGGAAGAGAGCGTTGAGCTTGAATCTACTTTTACAACAATCGCTAGCCGTCTCGTCACAGAATCTTCGGGGCGTGCTGCTGGAATCATGAGACGTTAACGTATCTACAAATCCTAACTTATACTATAGGCTTGATGGAAACCAAAGACTGAATGGTTCTGATGTAACCGAAATATCTAAAGTTCATCTTTTGCGACAGAGGAGGTAGCAATTTTGAATAAAGAAGAGCAAACAAGTGATGAAACCACTGCAGCCGATGCGGATACGACCAATGATCTGTTCATAGAGAGACAGGTGAGTGACACACAAATCAAACCGCAAACAAATACAGCAATAGAGGATCCTACCGCTGAACCTCTGCCAGAGGGGTCTCAAACCGTTCTAGGAACGAATACCACTACGACAACTCAGTCCCTAACATCAGAACCTGAATCTGCTGCATCGTACTTAAATGTACTGGCAGAGATAAATCAACGCTTAGGGGCGTTGCAGGAATTGTTTGAAAGACAAAACGCCCACGACCAGGAGTCACCATCGCTACGGAGCGAATCAGCGCAGATGGAGCAACGTCTGAGGGATTTACACGAGTTGTTTGACAAGCAGATCGCCCGCAATCAGAACCAGAAGCAGATGTTCGATACAATCTATCGCGAAATGACAAACTACAAGGAGGACGCTCTTCTTGAGGCATTTCATAAACCGGTTATCCATAACCTGATTCAACTCTATGACAATCTTGAATTGGTTGAGTCTCAACTTGAGGGTATCAGAAAGACTTTTGAATTACTTGGATCTCAATCTGAAGATATGAGTGGAACTTTTGAATCCTTTGGAATCTGGTTTGGCGGTCTGCGCGAGAGAGAACAAGAGAAGCTTCTAAAAAAACTTCGTTCCTTTGATGAAAAACTGGCGACAGAACTGGAAGGGTTTGGAAAGGAGCCAGCAGATAAGCCATCACCATCTCAAGCAAATATAGAGTTGACAGATGATGAATTGGCACAGTCTCAAGAAGATAAGTCACCATCTCAAGCAAGTGCAAAGCTGGAAAGTGAACTGTCGCAGTTTCAGATGAATTTAGAGAATATCCGTTTTGAACTGGAAGAAGTGTTATATCGGATGGACGTGACACCTTACGAGGAACATCCAGAAAAATTGAACCAGAAGCTGCACAAAACTCTCAACACGGCACCCACAGATGATCCCGAGAAGGATCGAGAGGTCGTGGAAATTCACAAAACCGGCTTCTATTGGCGCGAAAAGGTGTTCCGCCCAGAGGAAGTGACAATTTTCCGATACACACAACCTGTTGGCAAACCTGAAGAACCAGTTGCTGAAAACCCAAAAGACGAAAAAGGAGATGAAACAGATGGGTAAAGTTGTTGGAATTGACCTTGGTACAACATTTTCTGCGATCGCACATGTAGATGACGATCATGCTCAAGAAGTGATTGTTCCTAATGCCGAGAGTGCTCGAATTACGCCATCAGTGATTATGTTTGAAGATGATAATAGCATCATCGTTGGAGATGTCGCTAAGCAGAACGCAGTTGCAGTGCCAGAGCAAATCGTTGAGTTCGTCAAACGTGAGATGGGTAAATCCAAAGAGGACTTCTTCCGTGAATTTGATGGTAAGGCATATTCGGCTGAGGAACTCTCTGCCCAGATTTTGCTGAAACTCAAACAGGATGCCGAAGCATATCTCAACACAGAGATCACAGATGCTGTCATTACTGTTCCTGCCTATTTCCGGGATGCAGAGCGAGATGCCACGCGCAAAGCTGGTAAAATAGCCGGATTGAATGTTTTACAGGTACTGAATGAACCGACCGCCGCCGCACTCGCTTATGGAATCGATATCCACGGCAGCGATCAGACGTGCTTCGTCTTTGACCTCGGGGGTGGAACATTTGACGTAACCATTATGAAGGTCTCCGGATCCAACTTGGAAATGATTGCGACCAACGGTGATCATAGACTTGGCGGTAAAGATTGGGACGATAAAATCATCACTTATGTTGCCCAACAATTTGAAGAAGAGCACGGCGAAAACCCTCTGCAGGACCTTCACGCATACCAAGATATTCAGAAGAATGCGATTAGTGCAAAGGTCGAGTTATCCCGACGACCAAGAGCGCGCATTGTATGCCAATATAACGGCAAAAGTAGTCGTGTTGAGGTAACAAAGGAAAAGTTTGAAGAACTCACTGCCGATCTT
>PYIY01000061.1 GCA_003635195.1 Candidatus Poribacteria bacterium
TAAATCGCTTTCCTGAAGACGCGTCGGACGTTGGATCCATCTGCGTTCATCAAGTAAAGGTCTCGAATGCCATCGCGATCGGATTCAAAAAGGATCTGTTCACCGGTTGGTGACCAGACAGCATCCCGATCCAGTGCGCGGTGTCGTGTCAAGTTCTTCTGTTCACTGCCATCTGGGTTCATAATGTAAACTTCCTGATTTCCATCCCGTAGGGAATTAAACAGGATTTTAGGTGTTGTCGGTGCTTTTGCGAAAAGCACCGAGACGCTTACATGCAGCACGAACAAGATCACTATCGCAAAAACGAGTAACCGTATCATTTTCATGAAATTTCTAACCTCCATGTGGAAACTTGGACATCAGATTTTCTATCCTCACTGCAATAGGGCTTACGCATCCTTAATTTTTTAGCATAGGTGATTTGAGTTGTTGCCGAAGATACTCAGATTGAGAATCGTCAACAAGTCGATTCGACTTTAAAAAAATCATCTCCAATCTCATACCGATTTCTCCTAAGATACTACTCCTTTTTCAGTTCACCCCAGGTCGTTGATAGCAACTCTGGCTGCGGAGATACAGGCAACGCATACGCTGGATCAAACCAATCCCCACCAGTATTCGATTGACGAAAAGCACCACCAATATGCGTCAACTGTGTCTGAACCCCGCTGTTCACATCAATCTTGAAGATTTGCGTCTGTCCGTTAATCTCCTGGACATAAAGCACTTCCGAACCATCCGGTGATAAGGCAAGCGCAATTGCATCGGGACCGGCTTCCTCAACAAGTTGACGCAGACCCGTGCCGTCACGGTTGACAATATAGACTGTTGTTTTGTCCTTCCATGCCTCGTGCAGGTCCCTATCCAAGATGGCAGGGATCGGATGTTTGTTCCCAGAAATCGCAAGTCTATCGCCTGCAGCAGACCAGGACGGACTGTGTTGCCAGCGGAGTGCTTCATCGGGGAGCGGTTGTTCCCGATCGCGTGTGTTAACGTTGATAAAGGTCAGTCGAGACCCCAGGGCATGAGGGACAGTGTAGGCAATCTCTGAACCATCCGGAGACCAAGCAGGGGAACGCCCATTTGGAAGAGGTTCAACATCCTCTTTGCCAAACGTCCCAAGATACATCCCGAACTTGAGACGATTCCAGTCCTCGTAAATGTAAGCAAACTGTTTGCCATCCGGAGACCACGTCGCGTTTTTTCTCCACGCCCGTATTTTTTTCTTAAAGACGCGCCGAACCTTTGTGCCATCCGCGTCCATCACATACAGGTCCCGCACCCCGCCGCGATCGGAGACAAAGAGAATCTGCTCACCCGTTGGAGACCACACGGCTTGTTGATCAATGGCGGGATGCTGTGTTAAGTTCACCTGTTCGGAGCCATCGGGGTTCATCATGTACACCTCCCGATTACCATCTCGTGTGGACATAAACAGGATTTTGGGAGTCGTCGGTGCTTCAGCAAAAACCTGATACACGCTCCCACACATCAACATCAAGAGGATTAGAGAAAAAAACCACAGAAACCTCATACTTGTTTCTCCTATCGTCAATTTTTAAACACTATCGCGTAGGTCGCGTCCGTTTTGAATGATTCAATAAACGTCTATAATCTTGTAAATCCTGATTCTGACAATGAACACTTAAGCACAAGTGCCATTATACTGCAGCTAACGCTTTCCCACAAACTTAACAGTTCGCGCTACAAAAAACCATAAATCGGTTAATGCTGGAACATGTGATAACAAATGGATCGGTTCGTAGTCGTGCGATTCTGCAGCGTACTTGAAGAAATACGCGGAAACTGGATGCTATGATTGACGCAGTATCTGCATCTACTTAGTATCCTTTATTTCAAACCGCCATCAGATTTAATCGCTCCCCATACAGCAATGCCCATTTCAACAGGAGAGACCGCAGTCGTCGGCCCCGGAAATGTGGATTGCCACGATGGAGAATGACCTTCTGTAAGCAACTTCAAATTGTTTCCATCTACATCTATCACACCGATATACCCTGCAACCGAAAAAGCGATCTGACTCCCATCCGGGGACCAAGATGGAAAACCTTCGCCACCGTTTGTCAATTCTCTGACGTTTCTGCCATCGGCATCCATCAAAAAAATACCGCCGCTCTCATTGCGAGAGGAGGAGAATGCGATTTGCTGTCCATCGGGAGACCATGTGGGCGATCGGTTATGAGAATGAGGGATGTCGGTGTCAGAGGTTAGCTCCTGTAAGTTTGTGCCATCGACATTGATGACATAAACCTGGCGTTGATCCAGAGAAGAGAAAGCTATCCGGTGACCGTCAGGGGACCATGCGATATCTCGAATCAGATGTCGTGCAGAGATACGGACTTTTTCTTCTATTTTTGTACGGAGATTGAAAATAAAAAAGCTGTCCACACCGCCATAGGCGATTTTCATACCATCCGGAGACCAGGTCGGACGTGTCCGGGCCCAATGCTCCTTCTTCAGTAAGGTTATATTGTCCCCGTCTGAGCTCATGAGATAAAAACTCGCCGCGCTCCCGCCCGACTCCATGAAAAGTATTTGCATTCTATCCGGGGAC
The DNA here is from genome assembly GCA_003635195.1 of Candidatus Poribacteria bacterium. Lineage (GTDB taxonomy): Bacteria > Poribacteria > WGA-4E > WGA-4E > WGA-3G > WGA-3G. Next base: position 2,576 of record PYIY01000061.1, read on the forward strand.
CGCGTGGGGTAGAATTCATTTATGTTTGTACTGTTGGTAAGATTTTGATGTCCTGTTCCATCCGAGTTTATCGTACAAATCTCTAAATTGCCTCCATCAGACAAACAGGAAAAAACGATTGGGTTTGCCCACGTTCCATGTATCCCTGACCATAAGACAAACAACAATCCTAAGAATGTTGGGCAGAGAACTTTTTTTATTCCTGTCTTCATCTCAAACCTCAATCAGATTTAATCTGTCCCCATATTGAAGCTAACTTCTCATTTGGATGAACCGCCAAACCCGGAAATGTTGATTGCCATGATGGAGAATGTCCTACAGCGATAAACTCCGAGTTCCGACCATCTGCATCCATTACTCTGATATGAGGTTTTCCTGGCAGTGGACCCGCGGCTATACCCTCGGCACCTACTATGGGAGGACCTGGAAACACATCAACGGCTATCTGTTTGCCATTGGGCGACCAAGAGGGAGTGTTTTCACCTTCGTCAGTAAGTTCCGTGATGTTTTTCCCATCTGCGTCCATCAAAAAAATACCGCCACTCTCATTACGGGTGGAATAGAAAGCAATCTTTCGACCATCCGGGGACCACGCCGGGGTTCGATCTTCACCCGGATGTTGTGTGAGCTGACGCAGCCCGATTCCTTCCTCGTTGAGGACATAGTCCGTGTTGACAACATAGATATCCCGCGTCGGCAGATCCGCGTCCGCAGCAAAAGCGAGTTGCTGGCCATCTGGGGACCAAGCAACCTCCTTAATTCTGACCATATTTTGAGGCAGCTTTAACAAAGTTTCTTCCTTTGTGTGGATATCTATAATGTTAATGGCGAAAATTACGCCATAGGCAATCTTGCTACCATCCGGCGACCAAGCCGTACGCAAACCAAAACCGAAATTTTCTTTTAGAACTGTTAAATTATTTCCATCCGCATCCATGAGCCAAAGTTTATTGACGTTACGGAAAGCAATCGTTTTTTTATCGGGTGACCAAGTCGGCCAATCCTTCCATTTGGGAATCTCTGTTAATCTGCGTAAATCCGAGCCATCTGGGTTTATCGTACAAACCTCCGAATGCGCTTGCCCATCAGGAAAACACACAAAAACAATCTTGTCTGCCGATGTGCTGTGTGGTATGTGCCATACACTTAACGTTAGTCCGAAAAGCAGGGTGGATACGATCCTTCTCATTTTTGCGCGTCTCCTTTCAAGATTGTGATGTGAGGAAAATTACTGGTTTTCTGAGGTAACCGTGTAAAATTCAACTGTATGTATCTGCCCTTTGCCTGTCACGGATTTCTGTAGAATCCGGACGGCATCAGTGTTCGCGACCATTGTCATTTCAATTGGGAAGGAAACTTTGTTTTTGATTCTTTTAACCACCTTCCAGTTGAACGCACCGTCCCGCGCGTAGATATCTATATTTTCAACTGTCCCTTCACCAAGAATAATAATCTTCCGAATCTCTTTTGGCTCTGGGATGGAATACACAAGTCCAGTGGGGATGAACTTTTCTGTGACGGGTGCTTCAACGCGAAGATATGTTTGCTCTGTCATCAGTGCTGCACATCCGGTTGAGAGAGCGCATATCAGTAGAATCCCATAAAGTCTATTCATTTTTTCCTCCATCTACGACATCTTTCTGCTGGGAATAGAGATTTTACCTAACGTGAGTTTGATAAAAATGAAATGTTGGGTTTTGCTTAGACGGACAACCAGCAACTTGAGTTATAACCAGTCTGTTTTTGTTATTTTTTCAATTATAAAATTATAAATCTCATTATAACTACTATATTATAGTATTTTTAGGGAAGGAAAGAAATAAATTTAATAAAAATTCTGGGAGTTTGATAACATAAATGTCGGTTGGGGAATAAAATACACCTGCGGGAGCTTCAATTTTTATTTTCAAACTCACGTTTTATACAAAAACTTTCAAGTATTTATCAAACTCATGTTTAATTAAAGAGGCTTTTTTTAACCGGAAAACGTGCAAAATGTAAAAAAAATGAAAATTTATTTTTTTTTACCCATTTATATAGAAACGCGACTGGACCCTATATACCTGTAAAAACCCTTACGCCACAAGGGTTAGATACGTTAGTATAACGATCCGAAGGATTTGATGGCAGGCTGTATCGCATGCCACTCGGAACAGCCGGGGGTTATCACAGTCAACTGAAGGAGCGTCGCGATTATTACGGTTTTATGGGGAAATATGGTCGGCAGTGGCGATTTCGCCGCTACAATTGAGAATATACGACAAAGACTTCTAAAACGATTTATGGGATATGCTGTCGTCTATTAGCGGTTTTCCACGTAAAATAACCGTCTGAACGCTTAAATTTTCGTCAACAATAACGAGATCCGCTGTTTTACCGGTGTCAATTGAGCCTACTGATGCCGCGACACCTAAATTTTCAGCCGGTGTTGATGTTGCCATTGTTAATGCATCTTCCAGCGAATTTCCCCAATTGGTAACATTGCGGAGCCCGTCCATAAGGGTAATGTTCGCACCTGCGAGACGTTCCGTCGGTTTACCGACATCAAGCCACATTGCCCCATTGCGGACGTACTTCTCGGTCGTGCCAGCTTCAAAAGCGGTGTCGTGTTCAGAGATCGCATCTTCATTGAGGCGATAGGCATCAAGTTGAGGCATATAAGTGGCTGATGCCTGCCATTCTTCAGGAGGGACCCCGGCGAGTTCTGTACAGTCCGTAATCAACCCGACCGCGTCAATGCTTTTCTGCTGAATCAGACTATTCCCCCAAAAGGGGTGGACGTGGTGTTCGTCGATGATGAGTTCTGCGTGGATATTGGGGTGGGAAAGCACTGCTTCAATGGCACCGAGGGTTCGGTGATGCATCCCGCTCATACCGTTGTAGGTATGTGTCGCACGCGTTACACCTGCATCTATCGCTGCCATCGCTTGTTGATATGTGGCATTTGTGTGCCCCATCGCGATGACGATGTTATTGTAAGCGTCCGTCCTAAACGCGGCGAGGTGTTTGATAAATTGGAAATTTTCATCGTTTTCCGGTGCGACAGAAATTACTTTCAAGGTGCCATCGGAAGCTGCCCACATTGCATGAAACTCTTCAAAGTTCGGGGGTGTAATATACTTCGCGTTCTGTGCCCCGTTTTTAGCAAGACTCCCGAATTTCCCTTCAACGTACGAACCGATAATCTGTGAACCGTCTGCTACCGGCTCATCAACAACGTGTGCGATAGCGGTTAAGGCACTGTTGATTTGTTCCATGCTGCCAGAGGAGATGCCTAACACCAACGAGGTGACACCACTGCATGCATGTGCGCGCGCGATTGCTGTTACATCTTCAACCTTGCCTGTCATCGTGTCATAGCCGCCACCGCCATGCACTAATCCATCAATCAACCCTGGGATTACAAAACATCCGGACGCGTCAATGACCTCACTTGTCGGTTGAGGTGTATCTGTTGTTATCTCTAAAATTGTGTCGTCTTGAATGACGATATTCCCCTGTCCGTAATGTTTTGGGGTGTAGATATCGCCATTCATGATTGTCAGTGTTTCCATATCTCCGAGTGTGCCTTAAATTTCTTAGATCTTTTCCGTTACCCACAAAATACTTTGCGCAAGAAATCGCAAAAACGGTTCTACTTCAAAGTCTTGTTGATGTCCGAGTGAAGTATAGCAGACGCGACCGCCGTTATGCAAGCGTGTCCATGCTACAGGTTCTGAATGTTCATCCGTGTGTCCCATCAGTAGTAAAGATGTATCGTCGCGAATTGACGGATTTTTGTAGAGACTCCCATAACAATCGAATGCTGGAATATCCTTCAAAATCGGGTGTTCTGCCGCAACTAATTCCACACGAGTCATCGGTCCATGACCATAATGCCCTTGATAGTCGCCGCCGAGAACATCTTTGTCAAATGCAAGATAGTTTTCATACGCATGACTCGCTGTTCTAACGCCGACAATCGGTCTACCTTGTTCACAGTAGGTCTGAAATTGTCTGAGTGATGCGCCGTCTGTATTGAGACGACGCGTGAAAACTAACAACGCATCGGCATCATCCAACGCCGCCAGAGATGGATCGTCATCTTCTGAACTATAGACAATTAGGTTTGTTTTGATCGGGTAGTGTTTTTCAACAAACTGTTTGAATATGTTCAGAGATGCTTCGGAGTCGTATTCAAAAGAACCTGAGAGCATGCACAAGTTAAGCACTGATTTTTCCTTTCTATTGATTTTTAACCCCCTAAATCCCCCTTATCAGGGGGACTTGCAAAGCAGCTGCGTAAATCCTACTATCTTCTTTCTAAAAACAGAAAACTATAAGGGTACGGGTTTTTATCGTCAGGTTCACCGTCGATGCGTTTCACTTCCTGCCATGCTGCCATGTCAAACTCGGGAAAATAGACATCGCCTTCAAACGTGGCATGAATCTGCGTAAGATAGAGCCTATCTGCGTGCGGTAAAAAAGCTTCGTAGATAGGGGATCCACCGCATATCATGAGTTCTTCTGCTTCCTGAGAGCGTTTTATAACATCTTCTACGGAGTGCGCGACGATACAGTTCTTTGGAGCCTTATAATTCGTGTTTCGCGTGAGAATGATGTTCTGCCGCTTGCCCAAAGGACGTTTAAGCGTTTCAAAAGTTTTGCGTCCCATAACGACGGGCTTACCGAGGGTCATATCTCGAAAATGCCGTCGGTCGACAGGCATCTGCCACGGGATGTCCGGTCCGTTGCCGATCAACCTGTTTTTGTCCATCGCAGCGATCATTGAAATTAACATTTTAGGATTCTGCTCCTTCCTCTTGTTCTCCCATTTCTATCCCGCTCACAACCTGTTCAGCAAAACGGAGGACTGTCTCTTTTAGCATACGAGGGACCAGTTTAATTTTGTTTCGATGTTTCCACTCCATTTCAAATTGGCCTGTCTTTACGAGTTCATCAATCCCGTTTTGAACAGTTTTGACATCGGTTTCAAAGTGGTCAGCGAGTTTACGGAGGCTTAAAGGCTCCTCGGTTTGAAAAGAGAGGACTTCAATCCACAGCCACATGCCCAATCGCCGTGCGAAGTGTGAGAGGTCCCCTGCAGTGTCCGACAGATGGATGATTGATGCAAAACAGTAAGCGGCGTGGTGTGGATAGTCATTTAGCAGCTCCTCAAACTCCTCAAAAATCAGTTGAATGAGGAACGCTGCTTCCTCTGATAGTGTCAATTCACCGATATCCAGAGGGTTGCCATTCTGTCCGGGGTCACCGAAGTTGTTCCGGTTTTGCTTTTTTTGTTCCATTATTTCCTTAAAATACGGTATAGTGAGTTCGGATGTATGAAGTTTTTGGTATTAGGCGACTCAAATTGTCAGCCCTGACATCGTGTTTCACGGTAGAGTCTTAGGGTATTAGTTAAAAACCTACCTGTTCAAATGGTCGTAGTTTCAGCGGTCTGTAATAATCACATCGTTTGGCGGTTGCGGAAACTGTGGCGGTTGGGGATCCTCTGCCAGGATCACCAATTCAGCGATAGCAATCCTGCTGCCGAGGGTCTTCACTTCCTTGATTTCAGCGGTTTCATCGGGTCCGAGGTCTTTCAGGAGAAAATGGGCACCCCGAATTGTCTTATCCGAGTCTATTTTATAGTCTTCTAAAATCAAGAGACGTTCCCCAATTTTATCTTCGGTGATGATGTGCGTGTTTACGGTCGCGGTTGTGCGCTTAATTTTAACGCCCCCGAGGTCAACTTGAAATCCCTTCGGTTGCGAATCTATGTTGTCTTGAAGGCGGCAGTAAGCGATGATTTTATCCCCAATTCGGAATGCACCTGAATTTTCAAAAGGTTCGGGTTTTTCACGGGAATTGGTTATTTTGAAATCATAGAACTTGGATATATACAGTTTTATGAATCTTGACACTTTATGTTTTGTGTCAAACGCTCTTAAATGAATGACGGCGTAGTCGTTGATTCTATTTTGCCCGTGGATTTCAACAGTTTCGTCAGGTTCGACGACTGGAAAAAAACGACCTTGAAGTTTAATGACGCGTGGCGCAATCTTTTCGTCTCTATCAATATCTACATGCAGTGCCTTGTTGTCGATTTTAACTTCAGCGATTTCAGATGTATCTGGTAAAGGAATAAAAACAGTAACGATGTCATTGCTTCTATAAATGCCGTATCCGCTGGTGGAATCTCCACAACCCGCGAGCCCTACTACTGCGAGGCTTAGCGCGGTGAGTATCAGCCCTTTTATTTTCAGCATCTTGATTCTCCTTTTAGACAATCATAGGGGCGCGAATCGCGTCGTGATGTTGATAGTCCTCTAACTGAATGTGCTGCATTTTGAAAGCGTCGATTGACTTGATTTTCGGATTCAAAACAAGTTTCGGAAGCGCGTAAGGTTCCCGTTTCAATTGCATTTCGACAGCTTCAAAGTGGGCGTGATAGATGTGAGCATCCCCTAAAGTGTGGACGAATTCATAAGGTGTTAAATCTGTTACTTGCGCCACCATGTGTAGAAGCAGCGCATACGAAGCGATATTAAAAGGCACCCCTAAGAACATATCGCAACTCGGCTGATACATTTGCAGCGACAACTTGCCATCTGCTATAAAGAATTGGAAACACATGTGGCAGGGTGTTAATGCCATCTCTTCTAATTCCGCTGGATTCCACGCCGTAACAATATGTTTACGGCTATGCGGGTTGATTTGGAGTTGTTCTATGACCTTTGCTAACTGATCAATCGTCCCATCTTCCGTTTGCCATTTCCGCCACTGGACACCGTATATCCGTCCAAGGTACCCATCACGCCCCCACGCCTCAGCGTTTGCGTTCCATATCTGTGTGCCGAGTTTCTCAAACTGCTCAGCGTGATCATAACCGCGCAGGAAGCCTAAGAGTTCCGCTTTCACAGAACGAAATGCGAGTTTCTTAGTCGTTACAGCAGGAAATCCCTCTTCCAGATTATATCGCATTTGCATGCCGAAGATTGCCCGAGTTTTTCCATTTCTGCCCTCTCGGTCAACCCCAGTGTCTAATACTTGTTGAAGTCCATCAAGGTATTGTTTCATGCCTGTTGATTACCAGCACTTTTACTGGCACTCCTCTTATGAACACACGCTATAAGCACAAGGTTACCGATCTGTGCTGCCAAACCCGCCTCTTGAAGCGGCGGACATCTGTTCAATTTCATTCCATTCTGCTGTCCCGACGCGGACAAAAATCCCTTGCGCAATCCGACTGCCTCTTTCAACATTCACAACCTCGTCCGTAAAATTATAGACTTGGATTTTCAGTTCGTCCTCTTCGCCGCAATAGTCGTTATCAACAATACCGACACCTTGTGGCATCATCAACCCTAATTTGCGCGGTGTGCTGCTTCGCAGACAAACCATCAGCATGTAACCCGGTGGCGTTTCAACAACAACATTCGCGGGGATGAGAACGATAGATTGTGGCGCGATCTCTGCTGATTCTCGGCAGATAAAATCGAAGCCTACAGACCCTGAAGTTTCATATTGCGGCAACGGGAGTGTTTTATCTATGCGTTTGATGTTGATTTTCATAGGCATTATGGGACCGCGACTCCTGCGACTTTGCATGCTATGCGATAGACCGAAGTGCTTGCTGTAATAAACAGGGTTTTCCAATCATCACCGCCCCACGCCAAGTTCGCTGCACGCTCAGGGACAAGAATGATTCCGAGGTGTGTTCCGTCTGGCGCGAAGATCCAAATCCCATCGGGCCCGGTTAGATAGACATTGCCTTGGACATCGACCTTCATCCCGTCAGGTTTACCGGTGTCGCCTTCTTCTTCACCGAAGACGCGGTCGTTTGTTATAGTGCCGTCGGGTTGTACGTCAAATGCGCGGACATGCATCCGTTCAGTGTCGTTAATATAGAGGATGGATTCGTCTGGTGAAAAGCAGATACCGTTAGGGCGGTCAAAGTCGTCAACGAGAAGGGTCAACGTTTCATAGTCGGAAGACAGGCGATAGACCCCTTGAAAGTCGAGTTCCTTTTCTGATTCAACGCCGTACGCTGCGCTGAGTCCGTACGGTGGGTCGGTGAAATAGATGCTGCCATCCGATTTCACAACGATGTCGTTCGGACTGTTCAAGCGTTTACCCTGATAGTGCGAGGCAATTGTCATCACCTCACCGTCAGCGGTTGTGAGGGAGACTCGGCGGTTTGCGTGCTCACAGGCGATGAGGTGTCCACCTTTATCGTAGGTTAATCCATTTGATTTTCCAGAAGGATCACGGAAAACCGTCATGCCAGCATCGGCATCCCATTTCCGCATTTTATTCGCAGGAATATCGCTGAAAAGTAGAAATTGTCCCGTCGCGTGCCAGAGGGGACCTTCAGTAAATTGGCAATCTGTTGCTATTTGTTCAATGTCTGCCGCTGGGTCAACCAAATCCAATAGTTGTGTGTCGCGTACATCAAGTGCCATGTTTTCCTTTCAAATGTTACACGGGTGTAACATTGCATGTTCGGGGTATTCGTTTGTGAACCCACGCCCTATCTTGCTTCTAAGGGATTCTTCAGTTGTAGTTTTCCGTTGCGAAAAATTGGAAAGTGTAACATTTTCTGTCGGGTGCCACGCGTATGCGGAACTTTAAAAAGCCTTGACAACTATCCTTTTTAATGTTAAGATACTCTAAAGTGTAGATATGGGGTTTCACGTGGCGATCGTGTGTCTTGCACACCGTTCATTTAAAGTAAAGAAAGTGCCTGGGGCGATTCGAACGCCCGACCTTCAGCTCCGGAGGCTGACGCTCTATCCAGCTGAGCTACAGGCACGTAAGGGTTTCGTAAACGAAACTGGTGCTGATTTATAGATAACTCTAAATATTTTAACAGATTCAGTATTTTTTGTCAAGTTTTTCAGCAAAAAATCTAAGGGGGAATAGTAGGGTGAAACGTAAATTTAAACAGTTTTCAATTCTCACAGTCTTGGTTGTCTTTCTATTTAGTTTCGCGCCAGATATTGTAGAGAGCCGCCGCGGCGGACGGAGCTTCAGTCGGAGCCGGAGTTTTAGTCGCAGCTCAACCCGGCGAAGTTACAGCGCACCGAAGCGATCCACGAGTAGCACACGTAGTCGGAGCAGTACCAGTCGCTCTTACAGCAGTCCGCGTTCATCGACTCGGACGACACGCAGCGCGGGAAGCACTTACAGTAGAAGCAGTGCATCAAGGTCAACCGGCACGCGTGCGAGTACAACAGCACGTCAGAGACAGACCGCAACAAGTCGTGCGAAAGCGACGACCGCAACAAACCGAAGCACTGCATCCGGGAGCCAACGACGCACAACGACTGCGCAAAACCGAAAACAGGTTCGGCAACTCAAGGCGGAAAACCGCACTTTGAAGCGTCAAGTTCGGACAGCGAACCGCCAGACTGCACGCGCCCGCCGGGATCAACGTTCTACTATTACCGTCAACAATTTTGGCGGTTATTATCCTATGATGGGTTATTCGCTATACAGTATGCAAGCATCTATGATGTTTAACAACTTGATGTTTGGTATCTATTTCCATGACTACTATAATCATGCGATTCAGCGTAGTTACCTGTGGCACTATCACCATCCGAAGTATGACCGATCTCACTGGAGTGCCGAGAAGCAAGCAGAATATGAATTCTATAGGGATTACTACGAAAGTCAAGGTGTTGAACCGAACTCGAATTACGTGGATCCGGGAACCAATCGCGATGAAGACTACGTAGCGAGTTACGTTGAGGAAAATCCGGATGAATTTTATGGGGATAACGCCGAGGTTTACACTGTTGATGAGCTCCCAGATGAAGCAGCAATAAAACAGGAACTCCTCGCAGCGGCTGAGGAAACGCCGACAGTAACAACAACTCCTGCGACAACAACGCAAACGCGGGCACCACCGCCCACGCGGACTGTTTATGTGGAGAAGAAAACCTCTGGAGCGACTTGGTTCGTTCTGATTTTCGGGAGTCTCCTTGTTGTTGGTGTAATTATGTTAGTCATGTATAACAAGGGTTATTTTTAGGTGGTGATATGGCACTATTTGGCAGAAAAAATGGCAGGTCCCTGTTCGGTAAGCGTAAAGATACCGAACCCAAGAAGCCGGAACGCCATGAGTTGGTTGACATTCCGATTGACAGCATGATTGAACTCTCCGACATCATCACTTATGAGGAGACCGGAGATACTTCGCACGCCTTCAAACTTGTCATACGAAAGAAGTATGAGGGCAACAGTCTGCGTCGCTATATGTATCATATTCGGGACGCAGAGGAAGAAGTTGTACTTGGCGTTGACCATGTTGCAGGAACGGCGGACGAGTACGAAATTTCTCGCTGGATTGTTGACGATGAATGCGAACTCGGCGATCCTTTGCCTGATTACATGACCCTCTATTTCCCAGACCCAGATAATGAAGAAGACATCGCCGTTGAGTATAGCCGACAAGATATTGTGCCTGCAACGCTCACGGTTACAGATGCAGAGGGTGAAGAGAAATTTGACGTTGAACTCCACGAATACGCCAACGCTGAAGATGAGTTTATGTCTATTGAACTCTGTGGGGATTGGTTAACTTTTTACACGGGTGTACTCATCACGCGTTCTGATATAGAGATCTACCCAGCGATGGTGCCCCAGTCTGGCAGCAAATAAGTTTTGTTTTTCCACTTGCTGTATTTACGGTTAGGACTTACGCATTTCCTTTTAAAGTCCCCCTGATAAGCGGGATTTAGGGGGTTAAAAACATTGAAATACTCTCACCGCAAGGCATTTTTGCGTAAAATAGGTTCCTTTTCTGTTCAATTTGCGTAAGTCCTGTCCGGTTATATTTATAGATAGGAGGTGAGTGCAAATGAATGTTCAAGATATGACAGATGCTGAAGTTTATGAATTAGCACTTGATATTCTTTTCGACAAACTGGGCCATGCTGGACTAACCCAGTTTCTGCACCACTGTAAACCCTGCACCGGTGATTACACCGCTGAACGTCAGAAGTGGATAAACGATGATACAATGGATGTCAAGACTATCGTCAAGCGCGTTCAAGAGAGACAGGAACTCATAGCGGCAGAGAACGTGAGTCCAAAAAGTGTCGACGACATGTCGGACATTGAGATTTATGAATTTGGGCTCAAGGCGATTTCACTGAAACTCGGTCCTATTGGAATAGTCCGGTTCGTTCACTTGTTTGATACTGACGAGTGCACTTACGCTCTTGATCAGCTCAAATTGCCTAATGCCAATGAACATGACCTGAAGAGAATAAAAGAGCCAGAAACTGAGAGTACTTAAACAGGCAAATGCAAGTTCAGGTCAGAAACTTGAGAATCTATCTTGATACGTGTTGTGTAAATCGTCTCTTTGATAATCAGACGCAAGCCCGAGTACAGCGTGAAACTCAAGCGATAACACAAATTCTTGGTTATTTTATGACAATGAGATGGGACTGGCTTAGCAGTGTGATTTTGGAGGATGAAGTAAACGCGGACGCTGATTCGGAACGACGCTCTCGAGTAAAATCGGTTATGGAACATGTACATTACACGCTTGCCATAGGGACAACTGAAGAAATAAGAGCTGAAGAACTGGAAAATTTGGGGTTTAAGCATTATGACGCTTTGCATATCGTTTGTGCGGAAAGCGGTGGTGCAGATGTTCTTTTGACAACCGATGACCGGATGTTACGACTCGCGAAACGCCACAGCGCACAACTTCAAGTCCGCGTCGAAAATCCGTATACATGGCTGCAAACGATAACTTAATATGTCAAGACAGCACGAAAACACTATCACAACGAAATCGGAAAGCGTCTGCGGAGCTGCTGATGTTTCAAAGCGCGTGCGATTTCGTACATAAAATCTCCTTTCTT
>PYIY01000062.1 GCA_003635195.1 Candidatus Poribacteria bacterium
AGACCATTACGCACAACAGGATCGCTCGCCGCCAAATTCCGAACGATTCTTATCGGCGCTTCATTTATCCGGTTACCTGATGCGTCAGAGATATAATACGCCTGCAAACCGTTGGGCAGATTGAAAACGACTTCGCCACCATCATGCTTGAAAGTCAACGGATGGGTAAGGATATCCTGCACGCCGGAACTCCCCGCAAAGTCGTAACTTTTCCAATACGCACCATATCGGGAAGTGTGACGCTCCACGACGCGGTTATTATTTGACACCCTCGAATCGTTGAAACCCGCACGCCAGACGTTCACCCCCGGCGCACTCTGGAGATTGCCCGCAACATTGACTTCCAAACGTCGCTCTAACTCCCGATCTGTCTCTGGAAGACCCAGAATATCGTGGTAAAGTGGCGGCAACGACGCGTTCGCAAGGAACCAATCCACATGCACAAACGGCACTTCACAATCCATTTCTGCCCGCAAATGCGTCAGTTTTGCGTGCAGACCCGCTTGTGTCTCTGGATCGAAGTCAATCTGATACGGATATTCCCGTTCAATTTGTGTCCACGCTTCGTTTCCGACATGCCACTCGTAGTGGCGGAGATCGATGTAAAAGATTGTCTCTCTCGGGTCAATCGGGGTTGGATTAATCACCTTAAACCTCCAAGAGAGACTGTTCACCAGTTTTGAGAGTGCCCGCTGATAAGCGCGCAGTGCCTCGGGGCTTTCGCCAGCGTTATAGAGATGTGTCAGGGTAAAGTAGCGAGCGAACGGACGATCAAAGGGTGCTAACGACGCAACGTGATCTTCAATCACTGTAAACATCGCATCGGTAGTAATGAAGTTGACATTATATTCCACTTCCCAATTCGGCGCACCGACTTCAATCCACCGGCGAATCGTCCCAAGTGCCTCAACCGATAGAGCAGGTGTCCCCAACGGCATTCGCGGTTTCTCGGGAGTATCCTCAATTAAACGTTTGTAGAACTCCGAATCACCAGGATTTCCAGGGATAACGGTTCCGGTTGTCATAAGCGATGTATACTCAATGAGCAAATCCTCGCTAAAGGAGCCGTGTTCTCCGTGGCATACCGAGCAGTTGTTTTGAAGGATAGTGTATGCCTCTTGCGCAAGTTGCGCAAGGTCTTCTTGCGCTTCTGCGATTCCAAATCCCAGCAGAATCAAGGTTAAGATAATTACAGTATAGCACAAACCGTGCATGTGGGGTCCAAGGTATTTTCCGGTTTTCATCATTTATCTCCTTACTGAAACATTGGCACGACAAGAGCCCTCTTTAACTGACAACTATTTCGCTATTAACATTTTGCGCGTGGCTGTGAAGTCGCCTGCGGTGAGCGTATAGAAATACACACCACTCGCCACAGATTCACCGAGTTGGTTGCGACCATCCCAATACGCGGCACGACTTCGGTGTTGATATACGCCCGCGGGTTGGTGTCCTAACGCTAACGTCCGAACCAATGCACCGTTCACTGCAAAGATCTGTAAAGTGACTTTGGTAGGTGCAGCGAGCTGATACGGTATCCATGTCTCCGGATTAAACGGATTCGGGTAGTTCGCAAGCAATGCTGTTTTCCTCGGAGTTAACAACGCTAAAAGCCGTTGGAGATTTGCAACGCCGCGCTGGAATGCCAGCGATCCGTCGTTTTCTGCCTGTGCCTGTGCTACCCAGGTCCGTATCATCGCCGGATCTAATTTCATATCACCCATAGCGAGGACAGCGGGTGCCGCGGCAATTCCGCTGAGTTCACCGAGGTGCCCCGCCACGAGAATGAGATCAGAGATATTGACGCTTCCATCGCCATTTACGTCCGTCCGCGCGTTGGTGGGCTGGGTTTTTCCGAAGTTTTGCCCTACCAGAATGAGATCGAAAATGTTTGTGATCCCATCTTTATTCACATCATAAGCTGGCACTTCGATTGTGATTTTTTTATCGGGGTGGTTCACCGTATACTCCGCGTCTTTGGCGAAACCAAAAAAACCGCTAAAGGCACCATGACCTCGATTGTCAACAGCGACTAACAAAACATTCGTTCCCTGTTTCAGCGTGACCGGAAATGCATCTTGGAAATCGCCAGCACCCCGGGTTACAGGATTGTAGTGGACCACCTCACCGTTGAGCCAGATTTTCACCTCATCATCGCTCCCAGCAAGCATCGTTGTGTCCTGTTCACGCGGTGATTCTAACGTAACGGAACCGTAAACGACATGGTCATATACCTCAGAACCTGATCCCCAACCGAGGGCATCTGTCATCTCGTTGATATTGTCCCCACCTGTGGGAGCGAGTTTGTGTAACAACCACTCGCTGTCGCCGACGAACTTCCCTTCAGTCGCGCCAAAGGTAGCCACCTTCACCTCTGTAACCTTGCCTTTACTCGCCTTTGCCAACAAATCTGTGTGGTCCAGACGCGCACCCGGCACGATCACCCATAACCAAGGACCCACTATTTTCGGACCCGCTTCCGGGAAAGCGGAGTTAATGAAGTTTGAGTGCGAAATTGATGTTCGCTCCGAGAATCTTTCCAAACTCGATACGTCTGCTATTGGATTTTCGGTCAGCCCCATCCATGTTAAACTGGGTAAGGATACAAGCGAAGAGACATCCGATATTGCATTTTCACTGAGATCTAACCATGTTAAACCGTTTAACCCGCCAAGTGGAGATACATCCAATATTCCATTATCGTGCAGGTCTAACCACGTCAAATTTTGTAAAGATGTGAGTGGAGACACATCTGATACTTCGTTATGTTTAAGACTCAACCGTGTCAAACCTGTTAAATTTGCTAAGGGCGAGAGATCCGATATCTCATTACCAGCAAAATAGAGTTCCTTCAGACCTGTTGCGTCCGCCAAGGACGAGAGATCCGATATTTCGCCACCACAAATATTTATCTCCGTCATCTTTGGCAACTTTGCCAACGGCGCGAGGTCTAATATAGGGGTGCCCCAAGAGTGAAAGTGTCTTAAGCTGGTTAACCCTGAAAGCGGTGACAGATCAGCTGGTGGGTTCTCACTCATTGATATCCCTTCAAGTTTTATTAAACCAGCGAGCGGCGATAAGTCAATAATCAGATTATCTGAAATACCTAACCCTCTCAAGTTGATTAATCCGGTGAGCGCGGAGAGATCAGATACCACATTATGCCCGATAAACAGTCTCACTAAACCGATTAACCCTTTAAGTGGTGATATATCGGATATGGTATTATCTACTAATTCTATGCGACGCAATCTGATCAATTCTGCAAGCGGCGATATATCGGATATCAAATTGTGGTTAAGTCTCAGCTCCTCAAGATTTGTTGCCGTTTCAAGCCCCGTCAAATCGCTAATGCCTCTGTTATTCGCATCAAGACGAATCAACGTTTCCATCTCATCTACCGTAATCCGGTCACCTGATGTTTTACCGAGTGCCTCTTCAATCGCAGCGCGCAGGTTCGCGTCCGAGATGCTAACGGTCTGTGCTGTTATCGTCAATGGAAACAAGAAAAACAGCGTCGCGCAGAGCGTGAGTGTGTAAATGTGTTGTTTATTAGTTAGTAGCATTTAGTCTTATCTCCTTTCTTTGGTATTACTGGTCTGCTACTCGCAAAGGAGGTGGCTTACAACCACGCTGGCATTTTGGCAGCAGTCGTGTTGGTCGCTGATTTTCAATTTTCAATTAAATAGGACTTACGCATTTTCTCTTAAAGTCCCCTGATAAGGGGCGGGGAATGCCCATAAGGCATTCATACCGTTGATTCTGATTCTTTAGGGGGTTAAATTAGCAAAATATACCGTTTCCCCATTCAATTGGCGTAAGTCCTGACTCAGATACCGAATCTTGTAACATTACGCGGGGCGATACGGTTCATACTCTCTATTATTAAAGACGAAACTTTGGGTTGAAAATTCGCATAATTTGAAAAAAATCTGGAATTTGTGGATTGACATCCACAAGGGATTTGCGTAAGCCCTATTAAAGATACCTTATCGTACTATTAAAGAGACAATTTTCGAGGCGAAAGGGCGCATAATTTTAATAGGGCTTACGCACGGATTTCAAAAATCCGTGATAAGCGGTGTTAGCGGTTTAAGGGGTTATAAAAACGCTTGAATATCTACTTTTTACACGCAAAATATCCAATTTCTGCTAAATCTGCGTAAGTCTTATTGTTAAAGACACTTTTTTTTTCAAAAAACGTGCAAAATCGAAAAAAAAGTGAAAATATTGGTTTTTACAATCTAAAATTGACACTTATGCCGCTGCTGCACACGCGCACATAAACTGATAGGTAGCATTTCCGCATCTCAACTACCGTTCATCAGAGGCCTATTTCATTATTAGCATTTTCCGCGTAGCAGTGAAATTACCTGCCGTTAGGGTATAAAAATAGACACCACTCGCCACAGATTCACCGACCTCATTTTTGCCATCCCAATACGCCGCACGGGTGCGACTCTCATAGATGCCAGCAGCCTGATGCCCTAACGCCAACGTCCGAATCAAGGTGCCTTCTGCAGCATAGATATACACTGTCACATCCGCAGCAGCCGCAAGGTGATACGGTATCCATGTTTCAGGGTTAAACGGATTCGGATAGTTCACAAGCAACGCCGTCTCTTTTGGCAGTAAAGATGCTAAAAGTTGTCGGAGGTTTTTGATGCCTTGCTGGAAAGCGAACGACCCGTCATTCTCAATCTCTGCCTGTGCGATCCACGCCTGAATCATCGTTGGATCTAACGCCAAATCGTCTATAGCAGCGATAGGAGAAGGGGCTGCGGCAGTTGATTCCCCCAAATGTTGTGCAACAACGATGAGATCTAAAACGTTAATAACCCCATCATCATTCACATCTACTTGTGGGTTGCTGGAAGCATCTCCACCAAGATGTTGTGCCACTAAAATTAGATCCAAGACATTTACGCGACCATCCTGATTCACGTCCGAAGCAGAGCTGATGGATTCATCGCCTCCCACAACAATGACGATTTCTGGCGTAATAACAGGAATCGTCTCTCCCCTGCGAGACCCCACCTGAAAATTATCCAGTGTTAATCGACTCTCTCCGCTACCGATGACAGTGAATTCTACCGTGAGCAGTCCCCCTTGCCGCCCAATTCTACCTTGGAAGATGCGTGCTGCCTTTAAACCGGTGATTTTACCTGTTTCGTTATTAATCGTACCAGCATCAAAGAAAGGCTGCTCGTCATCCGCCTTCAGAAAATCGCCCTCGCGTACGCTATCCGCGCTTAGCACTGCAGGGTCAAACACGAGATCCGCTTGCCACCCCCCTAAATCGGAAACGTTTTCTACATTCAGATGGAGTGTGAACGTCCCGCCAACCTCATAACCTGCTGTATCTGTGGAAAAGAAGAAGTTGATCCCCGGTTGGAACACGGTATATTTCGCGTCAGGCGCGAATCCAAAAAAACCACTAAACCCCCCATGACCGTGGTTGTCAAGCGCAACCAACAAAACATTTTTGCCTTGTTTTAGTGTGACAGAGAAAAAATCTTGGTAATCGTCAGCCCCACGTATAACGAACGCCTTATGAACCAACTCACCATTGAGCCAAACTTTGACGGCATCATCGCTGCCGACAAACATTGTCGTCTTCTGTTCCTCAGGAGCATCTAAAACCACCGAACCGTAAACGATATGGTCATATATCTCCTCACCCGTTCCCCAACCGAGGGACTCGGTCATCCGGTTAATATTATTCCCACCCGTAGTGGAAAGCCTGTGAAGCGTCCAGACGCTGTTCCCAACAGCCTTTCCCTCCTTCGCACCGTTGGTAGCCACCTTCAGTTCTGTCGCTGCTCCGCCTGTTGCCCGTGCCAGAAAATCTGTGTTTTCGTCGAGACGCGTTCCTGGAACTATCGCCCATAACCACGGTCCCATTATTTTTGAACCGCCAGATGGGAAACCCGGGTTGCCGGACATCCGAACAAAGGTAGCATCTGGTAACCCTTCTAACGGTGAAAAGTCGGCTACGGAATTATTCCGAAGATCCAACCGCTCTAATTTAGTTAATCCCGTCAGCGACGATACATCCGAGATGTTGTTGTTTTCAAGGTACAGCAACTCCAATCGAGTTAACTGCGCCAGTGGCGATACATCTTCAATAATATTAGCATCAAGATTCAGGTGTTCTAAACCCCTTAAATTCCGCAACGGCGTTATATCAGATATCAAGTTATTCACTAATTCCAACCATTCCAATTGTGTAAACTCCGCCAACGGCGTTATATCTGAGATATTGCAGTTGTTAATTTCTAACCGTCTCAAACTCCGTAATCCCTTCAAAGATGGAAGTACCGATACAAAGTTATTATTTCCAAATTCTATCCATCGCAGTCGCCTTGCACTTGCGAGAGTGGAGAAGTCTGATATTGGCGTATTCCAAGCATTTATGCGTTCTAAACTGATTAAGCTTGCCAGCGGCGACACATCCGATATCGGGTTGCCTGAGATCCCTATTCCATTTAATTTTATCAATCCCTTCAGCGGCGATAAATCTATTATCTCGTTTTCCTCAAGTCCCAACCAGTCTACGTTAATTAATCCAGCAAGTGGAGTTACGTCAGTAACCCTGTTCCCTCGCAGCTTGATATTATTTAATCGGATTAATCCAGTTAAGGGGGTGAGATCAGATATAGAATTGTGTCGAAATTCTATCCGTTCCAGTTTTGTCGCAGCCTCAAGACCTGTCAAATCGCTAATCCCTGCATCATCCGCGTCAATGCGCGTCAATCTTGACATCTCTTCTGCTGTAATCGGAGATCCTGCAACTTTGCCCAGTAATTCCTCAATTACGGTCAGTAAGTTCGGGTCGGGGATTGCAACCAAATCCTCTGGGCGATAATCAGGCACTGGTTCAACGGTTTGTGTTCCGGTATCGTCCGGTGAATTCAGTGCTGAAATTACTGCAACAAAGTTGGCTGTCCACGCATCACGCTTTATGTTTCCACCTGCGCTCTCCAATGCCGATAACCCTAAACCCCGCAAACTCGGATTCTCACGGATCTTTTCAAGGAACGACTCGGTTTCCATACCCACAGCAGCCGCAGCGTGCGCCACATCTATTGGTCCTTGAAACGCTTCGTAGAAACGATGCACCGGCTCAATACCACCAAAGACACCGCCCGTCTCCTCAAGTGCCTGCCGGTAACGCTCAGTGTCCTCCGCCACAAGCGCGTCCATCTCCGATTGTTCCACATACAACCGCAACGCTTGTGCTTTCGCAGGCGTCTCAGGCTGTCGAGAAACAACCGCACGCACCTCATCCGTAAACGTCTGCATCCCTTTGGTGTGGCAACCGATGCAGGAGAGACCATTACGCACAACAGGATCGCTCGCCGCCAAATTCCGAACGATTCTTATCGGCGCTTCATTTATCCGGTTACCTGATGCGTCAGAGATATAATACGCCTGCAAACCGTTGGGCAGATTGAAAACGACTTCGCCACCATCATGCTTGAAAGTCAACGGATGGGTAAGGATATCCTGCACGCCGGAACTCCCCGCAAAGTCGTAACTTTTCCAATACGCACCATATCGGGAAGTGTGACGCTCCACGACGCGGTTATTATTTGACACCCTCGAATCGTTGAAACCCGCACGCCAGACGTTCACCCCCGGCGCACTCTGGAGATTGCCCGCAACATTGACTTCCAAACGTCGCTCTAACTCCCGATCTGTCTCTGGAAGACCCAGAATATCGTGGTAAAGTGGCGGCAACGACGCGTTCGCAAGGAACCAATCCACATGCACAAACGGCACTTCACAATCCATTTCTGCCCGCAAATGCGTCAGTTTTGCGTGCAGACCCGCTTGCGTTTCGGGATCAAAGTCAATCTGATACGGATATTCCCGTTCAATTTGTGTCCACGCTTCGTTTCCGACATGCCACTCGTAGTGGCGGAGATCGATGTAAAAGATTGTCTCTCTCGGGTCAATCGGGGTTGGATTAATCACCTTAAACCTCCAAGAGAGACTGTTCACCAGTTTTGAGAGTGCCCGCTGATAAGCGCGCAGTGCCTCGGGGCTTTCGCCAGCGTTATAGAGATGTGTCAGGGTAAAGTAGCGAGCGAACGGACGAT
>PYIY01000063.1:0-23447 GCA_003635195.1 Candidatus Poribacteria bacterium
AAAACTATAAAGTGTGCCTTTGAAAATGATGACACTTTCCAGAGAGCCATTGGAAAAAATACAACATTTCGGAAAATACAAGAGGCTACTGAAAACCCCTAAATTGACACCTATGGTGCGGTTCCAAACCGCACCTACCGGGTCTGGGGGCCAAAATTGGACTAAAAAACCGAGAACTGAATGGCTCTGTTCCCTGATTTGACTTTCTTTACTAAATGTGCTATTATCATCTATTAGCGCGTATCTCATAAATAAGTTTTAAAGCCCTTTACACTTTAAAAATATGCACCCTTTTTGCTGACAAGTCGTGTCATTAATAATAATTGAAGGCTTTTTTACTCGGCAAATATGCTGGAATGAATAGTTTTATCTGGAGAACAGATGTGTAACCTCTTTTTTGCACGGTGTTGGATTCTTGTTTTCTTAAGTCTCTACGTTACCGTTGCACACGCCCAAGACAGTGTTCCCACGCATCCCGTTGATGGCACGTTTATTAAAGAGTGGTTGGTGCTGGGTCCTTTCTTCCCAGAAGATTTAGAAACCGACTTCCTCGTGTCAACTAATGGCGAAATTTCTGTTAATCCCAAACCCGGGGATACAGTGACGACTGCTGAAGGCAAAACGTTGACTTGGACGGTATACCGTAGCGAAGGAAACCTCATCAATCTGCTTCATGCTGTTGGAAACCATCGAGAGGCAGTCTGCTACACGTTCTGTCTGCTGGAAAGCGAGCGAGGTGGTGATGGAGAGATTCTTGTCGGCAGTGATGACGGCGTTGTCGTTTTTCTCAATGGTCAGCGGGTACACACTCAGCCGGTTAGGAGACCCATTGTCGTAGATGAAGATAGGGTCGCTGTTTCATTGCGTCCGGGTAAAAACCGTTGCCTGATGAAAGTCTCAAACGGGCACCAGAATTGGGCCTTAACAGCGCGTGTTTTTCCACCTACCCGTGCAGTGATAGCAGGTGTCATTGCCAATGAAACAGGCAAGACCTTATCCAATGCCATCGTGAACCTGTGGCAAGGCAGAACCCTGATTGCAAAAACAGAGACCGACACCAAAGGGAATTATCAGTTTTCGGTCTATCCAGCAAGTGGGCACTATGATATTCAAGCCACCCACCGGGACAGAGGCGATTGGAAGATGGGGGTGCAACTCTCTACTGGTGCACGTGTGAATATGAACTTGACCTTACAGAAGGCTATCAGCATCTCTGGGAACCTGCTAACGCTTGATAATACCCCACATGTTGGTGTCCTTGTGGAAGCATTATCGCTTGGCGAGAGGGGTCCTCGCCAAAGGAGAGTAACGACCTTTTCAGACAAAGTAGGTGGATATAAATTCATCAACCTGGAGCCTGGGTCGTATCAATTACGTTACCAGACCTCGGATGCCGATAGCAGTCATCTAAATGTAATTGTCTCCGTTAGTTCTCAAAAACCGACTGAAAATATTAGTTTCCGTTTTCCGCCTTTTAAACATGGGACATGGAAAAACTACACTTATCTGGATGGATTGAAAGATAACTATATCGATTCGATTTACCAAGACCGAGACGGTTTTCTCTGGTTCGGGACAAGCGGTGGGGCTTCTCGGTATGATGGCGAAAAGTTCGTCAACTTCACCACGGATGAGGGGCTTGCATCCGACTCTATCCGAGGGATCCATGAAGACAAAGCGGGACACCTCTGGTTTAGCACTTGGGGGGTTGGCGTTTCTCGGTATGATGGTGATAAATTTACCAACTTCACCACGGATGAGGGGCTCGCATCCAACTTTGTATCGGCGATCCATCAGGACCGGGAGGGTTACATCTGGTTCGCGACAAACGACGGTGGGGTTTCTCGATACGATGGTGAAAAGTTTATCAACTTCACCACAGATGAGGGACTCGTATCCAACTTTGTCCGGGCGATTCATGAAGACAAAGTGGGATACCTCTGGTTTGGCACTTGGGAGGTTGGCGTTTCTCGGTATGATGGCGAAAAGTTTATCAACTTCACCACGGATGAGGGACTCGTATCTAACTCTGTATCGGCGATCCATCAGGACCGGGAGGGTTACATCTGGTTTGGGACAAGCGGTGGGGCTTCTCGGTATGATGGTGAAAAGTTTATCAACTTCACCACAGATGATGGGCTCGCATCCAACTTTGTATCGGCGATCCATCAGGACCGGGAGGGTTACATCTGGTTTGGGACAAGCGGTGGGGCTTCTCGGTATGATGGCAAAAAGTTTATCAACTTCACAATCGGTAGGGGGCCGGCATTTGACTTTGTATCGGCGATCCATCAAGACCGGGAGGGTTACATCTGGTTTGGAACCGATGGCAATGGGCTCAGTCAATACGATAGCAGTGGGGTAATCAACTTCACGACTGCTGATGGGCTCGTGAGCAATCTTGTTTACACCATTTATCAAGACCGAGAAGGTTACATCTGGTTTGGAACCAGGGGTGGAATTAGTCGATATGATGGCGAAAAGTTTATCAATTTTACTACCGATGCTGGACTCGTCCACGATTTTGTAAATTCGGTTTATCAAGACCGGGAGGGTTTTCTCTGGTTTGGAACGCAAGACGGGGTTTCCCAATACGATGGCGAAAAGTTTGTTAGCTTCACAATTAATGAGGGACTCCCAGGTAATTCCGTATGGGCGATCCATCAAGACCGAGAGGGTTACATCTGGTTCGGGACAGGTGGTGGTGGGGTCTCTCAATATGATGGCGAAAAGTTTCTTAACTTTACAACCGACGATGGATTGGCACAAAATTATGTGATCGCAATTCATCAAGACCGGGAGGGTTTTCTCTGGTTTGGAACCATTGCGCGGGGCATCTCTCGATACGATGGCGAAAAGTTCGTCAACTTTACCACAGATGAGGGGCTCGCATCCAACTCTATCTGGGCGATCCATGAAGACAAAGCGGGACACCTCTGGTTTGGAACCACAGGCGGCGATGGGGCCTCCCGATATGACGGTGAAAAATTTGTCAACTTCACGACCGCTGATGGACTTGTACAAAATGATGCAATCTCGATTTACCAAGACCGAGAGGGGTTTCTCTGGTTTGGGACGCTCAGCGGTGGTGTCTCTCGATATGATGGCACCTCATGGGTATCTTTAGATACGCGAGATGGACTCATCAGTGATCAGGTTTCAAAAATTTATCAAGACTCGGACGGGCGACTCTGGTTTGCAACGCTTGAAGGCGTGACCCAATATAATCCGAATCGGGTTTCACCGAGTGTGCGGATTGTGTCAGTTCAGAACCACAAAACATCTGCGCAAGCTGGCTCCCTTGAGACAATTAAAGATATTACGACCGATACGCGTGTAACCATCAAGTATAGCAGTATTGACTTCAAAACCCTAAAAGAAAAACGACAGTATCGGGTTCGCATTAAAGAGATTGACTCTGATTGGCGCGAATCGACCCGATCAGATACGTTCAACATCAGTTTTGACAAACCGGGGACTTATACCTTTGAGGTCGTTGCCATTGACCGTGACCTAAACTACTCTGCCCCTGCAAGTCTAACGTTGACCGTTGTGTTGCCGTGGTACCAAAATGGGTGGATTCTCTATCCTTCAGGTGGCGCGATTGTGATTTTGCTGTTGCTGTGTGGTATTTTGGCGCATCGCTACTACCACCAGCGTCAACAGGTTTTAGCCTATCAGCGGGAAGCGGTCTCCGAACTCGCTGATGCGAGAGAGATGCAGATGGGGTTAATTCCGCAAACAGCACCTGAAGTCCCGGGACTTGAGATTGCAGGTGTTTGTAGCTCGGCACGCACCGTCGGTGGGGATTTCTTTGACTATGTTCCTCTTAGCAACGGCATGCTTGCCGTGGTGTTGGCGGATGTCACCGGCAAAGGTATGAAAGGGGCAATGAATGCTGTTTTATCTTCTGGGGCACTTCATTCTGTGGCGCAGTTGAAGGTGTCGCCGTCTCAAATGTTGCAGGCACTGAACAACAATCTTTATCCTCGGTTTCAACGATATACCAATTGTGCGATGGCGATCCTGACCATTGATCCAAATGATAAGACGTTTAAATATGCCAATGCTGGTATTCCTTATCCTATTATCAAGCGCGGTGGTGACGATGTTGAAGAACTCCCGATAGATGGAACGCCGTTGGGTGCTTTCCAATCCTCTGAATATCAAGAAACACCGTCCATTGAACTGAAGTCTGGAAACGCAATTATCCTTTTCAGCGATGGCATTACGGAAGCCCCTCAAAGGCACACCCCTAACCGGTTTTATATGGAGACTGATCGTTTGGTCGATCTTATCAAAGGACTGGGCGAAACGGTGAGCGCAGAAGGCGTGATTGACGCGATTATTAGCGATGTCCGTGATTTTTCCGGTGAGACGCAACAGAACGACGATATGACCATCGTAGTCATCAAAGCGTTGTAAAAACCTTACGGGCGTAGCACTCTATTGTAAGTTCAGATTAAAGGAAAAAAGATGCCAATATTAACGCAAGCGCACCACGACCATTTTGATGAATACGGCTATATGGTCATCGAAAATGCTGTTCCTACCGAACTGTGTGAACCGGTCGTTGACGCAATTTTTGCGTTTTTGGAAATGGATCCTTCGGATCCGAATGACTGGTATCGCGCCCCACATAAACCGGGGGCAGGCATGGTAGAAATGTATTTTCATCAAGCCATGTGGAACGTCTACCAACATCCACCCATCCATCAGATTTATAGTGAGGTATACGGCACAGAACGGATTTGGGTTCATGTTGATAGAGTCAACATGAAACCGCCTAAACATTCCGATTATCCTGAGTGGGACCATAAGGGGATGTATCATTGGGATGCGGACACCTCAAAACTACCCGTTCGGTTTAGCACACAAGGCGTTTTGTTTCTCAGAGACACAGCCGACAATCAAGGGTCCTTTGTCTGTTGGCCCGGGGCGCATAAGTCCCTGATTGATGAAAAGAACCCATGGGTGCCGGAACTTACACCGGAAATATATAGAGAAAAATTCATACAGGTACCCGCGAAGGCGGGTTCACTACTGATTTGGCATGTGGCACTTCCGCACGGTAACGGTCGCAACACGTCCGATAAGCCGCGGTTAGCACAATACATGAACTATTATCGCGCGCCTAATCCTATGAATGAAGAACGGCGGCAAGAACGTATCACCCTTTGGAGAGAAAGAAGAGCATTGGGACGCGGACCTTATCCGGGTGACCCACGGGGTTGGGAAGCGAAAAACTATGAGTCACCGGAACTTACACCGTTGGGACGGAAGTTATTGGGACTTGACTTATGGGAGTAACAATCAACAAATCAAGAAATCTGCGACCAAATGTAACCACTGTTCTGGAGAAATAGGGTCAGAGTAAAGGCGTGTTCTAATACGGGTTTTTCTCGAAAATGTGGATCCCGTGCTTATAGACAAGCAGGGGTTCACCGCGTATCTCAAGGACCATGTTATATTTGGAGAACGCCTGACAGATGCCGCGTACCGCGATGCCGTTGCGAAGCGTAATCGCGACTGCATCGCCGACAACGACCCGCGTATCCACGACCCGACGTTCCGCTATTTTCTTCACGGCTCTCAACTCTAAATCTTTGACATCTTCGTGGATTTGCAGATACGGTGAAAAGCGTCTGACGTTTTCCACCGAGAACGCCAGCAGGACTTCCAATTTCGGCAGTGGCGACGCGCCACTGATCAAAAGATTGTACTGGGTAACGTTTAGGATCCGCTCATCGCGGATGCCGTCATACGTCATCAATCTCACAAGCGACCGATCGGTTTGGAAGGTTCGCTTCAAAAGGTATCGCTCTGAGTACGAGTTATGAATGCTCTGTTTTTCTGTCATGGGTGTGTTTTTCATCGGTTGCTCCGGCCTCAGTTAGAGATAATTATAGCAAGATAAACGAAATAATTGAAGAAAAAATAACATTAAAATTTGACAAAGCGGAAAATACGTGATATAATTAACAGTGTTAAGTTAAATAACTTTGTAAATAAAAGGTGAAGCAATGGGTGTTAAGGAACGAAGAGCAAGGGAAAAAGAACAGTTACAGCGGCAAATTCTTTCTGCGGCGCGAGAGTTATTTGTCAGTGAAGGTTATGAGAAGGTCTCCATGCGAAAGATTGCCAACAAGATTGAATATTCACCAACGACAATCTATCTTTATTTTAAGGATAAGGCAGATCTTTTAGATTCTGTTTGCAAGGAGACACTCCTGAACCTGCTAAACACGCTTGAGCAGCTAAAGAGTGATATAAGCGATCCCGTTGAGACGTTGAGGAAAAGTGGACGCGCCTACGTCGAGTTCGGGCTAAAATATCCACAAGATTACAAACTCACGTTTGTTATCCGTCCGCAGTTCCAGAAAGGGTTAGGTCTGGAAGAAGGATCAGTTGGCGAGCAGGTGTTTAATTATTTGCGTGAAATGGTCTCTGAGTGCATTCGGCAGCAGGTATTCCGCCAAGTGGATGTTGAGACCACCGGTCAGGTAATGTGGTCAGCCGTCCACGGGGTCACACTGCTCCTGATTGATTTTCCCGATTTTCCTTGGACAGAGAGGGATAAATTAATTGACACGGTAATTCACACAACGATTGAGGGTTTAAAATAAATTCAAAACTATTTGGCGAAAACATTTATATTTTTTCGCTTGCTTATTACTTAACACTGTTAATTTATTTATCTATGTTAACATAAGGAGAATAAAATGAAAAAGCGGAACTTATTCCACAAACGCTTTCTTTCTGCAGCCGAGTGTGCAAAGCATTATCGACGGGGCCTATTCTCCATACTGGTTTTTGGAGTGTTCCTGTCAAGCTGCTCGGGGCGATCCAACGAAGGGGTCGCTCCCACAATAATGCCAACGTCTACGGAATTCACTTTCGGGCAGCACGAGGTTGTCACCGGCACAGCGAAACACCAAACTGTTTTGGTCGGGTTCTTTTTCGGTGGTGATTTCGCTGAACTTGCTGTGGTAAATACCGAGAAAGATAAGAATCGGCACTTACACATTTACGCGTTCAGTGAGGGCACTTGGGTTCCCAAGTTTGACGCACCCCTATGTCCTGAAGTGCTGTTCGTGGATGTCGCAAACATTGGTGGGTGGGACCGATTAATTACCTACAAGGGAGGTCATTTGAACTGGTTTGATCCGGCATCGGCGACAGAACGTGCGCTGGTTGAAATTACGACGAACTATAAGGCGACGGGTGACGGTGGGATCCCCTATGTTGATGTCAGTCGAGATGTGAATCGCGATGGTCTTGATGACTTGGTAGTACCAGACATTGATGGCTTCTGGATAGCCACACAATTGCGTGACGGATCGTTTACCGACCCGATAAAACTCGGACCGCCCGATCCGTTTCTCGACAAGATTGCCTTGGACCATACGCATAGTTACCGCGAGGTAGGGATAACTCCGTTAACTGTTCACTGGTATCTAAGCCGTCTTCACCAAATGGACTGCGACCAAGACGGACGCAGTGATCTCGTGTTCTGGAACGCCGATCATTTTGATGTTTACCGTCAGGATGATCAGGGGGTGTTTTCCACCGTGGCAGAGACTTTCACTGTTGACATTCCATTCGACACTGACGGTGCCTACTCAATCGCTTTTGATTTCAAGGGCGAGAATATGTTCTCGCTCATCTTCGGCTTCAGGAAGAACACGAAGCGGCGGGTGCTGCACACGTTCCACGATCTGAACGGCGACAACGTTGCTGATCTGGTGATTCACTCGTTAGAGGGACGGAGTCTTGGGAAACAGCGCAGCCTATATGAGGTGCATTTCGGCACGCCAACACTCGACGGAATCGGGTTCGCACGAGATGTCGGTATGACAATCCGACCGCGAGGCACCGCTGGGGGTTTGCAGCCTTGGGGTTATTCGTCGCAGTGGTTCCAAGATCTCGATGGAGATGGTAAGACCGACATTCTGTTCAAAGACGTAAAGACTGGACTGACTGGGATGAGCCGGGCAATGTTCGGCAAGTCGATTGCAATAGATATCGAGTTTTACCGCATGGAAGACGACAGTCCCCCTGATAAACCCACAACCAGGCGTAAGATCAGGCCAGACTTAGACATCTTCGAGACAGATAGAGTCTTTTTTCCAGTGGTACTACTCGGTGATGTGAACGGTGACGGACGCTCGGACCTGCTGGTTGGAGAGAACTGGGAAGAGTTACACGTCTTTTTCGGCGTTCCCGGACCAGAACTGTTAGCGCGGAAACCTCAAAAGGTGGCAGTCGCTATGCCTAACGACGAGCGAAACGCTCGGCTGGTGGACCTCAACAAAGACAATAAGCAGGACCTCCTCATACATTATCCGTCTACTACTAATCCACATCGGATGGCACTATTGATCGCTCAATGAACAAAATGGGTGGTTTATCTTTTTAGAATTGGGTTTAGAGAAAATACGAATGGAGATTCATAAAAGGTCGGCTATATTATTTACCTATAAGTTAACGTTGTTAATTCATTTACCTATGTTAATATATCAAAAACCCGAAAGGAGAAGAAAATGGAAAAGCGAAACTTATCCGACAAACGCTTTCTTTCAGTAGCCGAGCACACAAGGCGTTATCAACAAAGTCTATTCTCTATACTGATTTTTAGCGTATGTCTATTGGGATGCTCGGGCTTGCCCGGTAAAGATATTGCTCCGATACGGCACATTGCTTCAGAATTTACGCTTGAGCAGCACGAAGTTGTCACTGGCATAGGAAAGCACCAAACCGTTTTGACGGGATTCCTGTTGGATGGCGATTTCGCCGAACTTACTGTGGTGAACATTGACGAAAACGACAATCGGTCCTTGCGCATCTACGCGCTCAGCAATGGAACGTGGGCACCGAGATTTGACGCAACGCTGCGTCCTGAAGTACTGTTCGTTGACATAGCAAATATAGATGGACGCGATCGGTTAATTACATACGATGAGGGTGGTCACCTGAATTGGTTTGATCCTAAATCGGCAACAGAACAGACGCTGGTGCCAGTTACTTCCGTGACCCTGCCTCCGAATGGTGATATCCCTCATGTAGACATCACTCACGACGTGAACGGCGACCTCCGTGATGACTTGGTACTGCCGGACTTCGATGGTTTTTGGCTGTTCATCCAGACAACGGATGGCGTGTTTGCCGATCCAGTGAAACTTGGTCCTCCCACCAAGACGGATAGAATCTACGAAGCCGATGGATATCGACACACACCGTGGAGTCAGAGTCGCATCCATGAAATAGACTACAATCAGGATGGTCGCAACGATTTGGTGTTTTGGAATGCCGACCATTTTAAAGTGCATCTCCAAGACGAATATGGACTATTTACCCCGGTAGCCACAACCTTCACTACCGATGTAGTGTTCGACTCTGATGATCTCGCTTCGCTTGCTGCGCCATACGGCGTTCGGCGGCGACTTAGAGATCACCAACCGACTGGAGCCTTGACGGGGAGGGTGCTCCACTCGCTAATCGACGTAAACGGCGACGGCATCGCCGACCTCGGGGTTTTCTCGCTGGAAGGTGGGAGTCTATGGCACATGCACTCTACCTACGAAGTACACTTCGGAACGCTGACATCCGATGGCGGCACCGTGTTTGCACCCGATATCAGCACTGAGATCCAGTCGGACGGCATTCCGTTCGGGATGTGGCAGCACGATTTCGACCACGACGGCCATGTCGACATGATGTTCACAACCCTCAAACTCCGCGTCTTCAAGCTTATCGGCATGCTCGTCCACTCAGTTCTGACTGGTTCCGATTTGAGAGATCTCGAGTTCTACGCCATGGAAGATGGCATCTATTCAGACAAACCCAACGCCACCGGCAAAATCAAAACGAACACGCGCAGCAAGTCAGGCGAAAAATCCGTGACCTACCCGTCAATGCTGGTCGGGGATGTGAACGGTGACAGACGCTTGGATCTCCTGATGGGGTGGGGTCGGAAAGAACTGCAAGTCTTTACAGGCATGCCGGGACCAGACTTGTTCACTCGGAAACCCCAAAAGGTGGCCGTAACTATGCCAAACAACGAGGAGTACACTTGGCTGGTGGACCTCAACAAGGACAACAAGCAGGATATTCTTATGTATCATCCGTCCACTACGGCTCCGCATCAAGTGACACTGCTAATCGCTCAATAAACAAAAGGAGAAAAACAATGAAACGCACAATGTTTTGTCTGATCTGTATCTTTGTAGGGATAATTTTCAGTCTCTCAGTTCAAGCACAAGAATCGAATCTTACCAAAAATTTTGGTATTGGGCTTCAAGGCGCGACACCTGAATTTGGTGGGGTCAGTTTTCGCTATACTGGATTTGCCCCCGTGTATCTTCAAACGGTTGGACGTTTTATTCTCAGTGATGAGAATAGTGACCACATGTTAGGGGCCGGTATTTCGTATGCCATATTTGAACACCAAAGCAGATGGAACCTGTCTCGACTCTATTTTACCTTAGAAGGTGCTTGGCGGTACGAAAGAGGGATGAACTATGTTACTCCAGAGTCCGAAATTAGCATGCAGGGTGAAAAAACGAGAGACTACACTACCACGACATTAGGCGGTGGAATCGCCTTTGGCGGCGAACTTGTGTTTTCACTTGGTGGGATTCCGCTCGGTTTGAACGTGGAAGTCGGTCAAGGATTTGGGAGAGAAAAAACCGACTCCGAATCTAAAGGTCTCGCTGGCGTATATGTAGGAATGGGCATACATGCCTATTTCTAACGTAAACTTGATATGATGACTTGCAAGATGGAAGGCTGGAAGATTGGAAGACCTTTTCCATCCTTCCAATCTTCCAACCTTCATTCAAACGCTTCCACGCTTTGCCTTCCTTTCTTTTTCACGTGATCATCAGTAGTCTACTGTTCAACCCGACCTACCCGCTTGCTGTGCTGAGACTTGTGTTTCCCACTCCTCCCAAGTCGGTTTGTGCCCTTCAGCAGTAAGGACAGCAAGTGGTACCCTGCCGCCTGCCAGTGCTTTGTCTCTCACGAATTCAGCGGCTGTACGCTGCTCGTCAGTCAAGTCAGCACGGTCGGGCGTGGGAAAGTAGCGGAAGTCGATGCTCCAACGGGATTTCCGTGTCGTGTTCACTTTGCTGGTATGCACGCAGAGATTCGACATGAACAAGGCACCACCGGGTTCAAGCGGAATCGGCACCGGTGTTGTACCCCGCGCCTCAACATCCTCATCCATTCGGACGTTTGAATCCGCGCCGCGCGCCCCGTCTAATAGACCCCAACGGTGGCTGCCCGGAATAACCCAGCAACACCCATTTTCAACTGTCGCTTCGACAAGCGGCACCCACACTGTAACCATGTGGAGACTTTCTGTGTGCTTCTCCTTCTTTCCGATGGTTGACTGGTCGAGATATTGGCTATCTTGATGCCACGGGAACGAGGTAATTACGCTTCTGGGAAGTTTCGTCCGTAACGCGGGCGTACCGATATTCGAGACTTCAGGCCCCAAGAGAAGGCGAAGCACATTAAGAACACCGGGGAGGTTGTAGAGGTCATAAAATTCGCGTCCGAACATGCCAAAAGCCCAGTTACGAGGCAGGATATCCAATTCTTCGCAGATCGCGGCATATCGTCTTTCAAAAGATTCGTCCTCATAGCGCGATGATAGCTTGCCTTCACTATACAACTCGCGGCTATAGGCATCAACTTTTGCCTTGATGAAGTCACGGATGGGATCTAAATCTCGGTTATCAATAATGTCCTTGAGCACCACATACCCGTCACGCGCATAAGCGGTCTTGATTTCTTGGTCTATCATTGGCTAATCTCCTTCCGTCGTTGTTGCACAATCTCAATATACATGTTATCATGAATGCTTAGCAGATGCAATATCTATTGAATTTCTCAACCGATAGACAAAGGAGAACGGACGTGAAAATTACCGATGTGAAAGCGATGACGCTAAAGGGATACAAACAGTGGAACTACGTCCAGATTGAGACCGACGCGGGATTGACAGGGATAGGTGAGGCACATCCTGGGGCAGGAATCGCCGAAATTATCTTGCAATTCAAGAACAGGCTCGTTGGCGCAGATCCGAGAAATATAGAACCGCTCTACCACCGACTGATTGGTGCCGCGAGCAGCCGATATGCGATGGGTCTATCGGCGATCGGTGGGATAGAGACTGCATTGTGGGATCTGCTCGGCAAAAGCCTTGGGGTACCGGTCTATCAGTTGTTAGGCGGGAAGTATCGGGATCGGATTCGACTCTATGCCGATGTTGGACATGGGCGCGGGAACACGCCAGAGGGTTGGGCAAAACGTGCGAGAGAAGGCGTTGCTGACGGTTACCAAGCAATTAAATTCGACATCGACAACTCCGCAAATGAGCTTAAACAGGATGCGGTCAATCGGGAATTAAGTACAGCGGAATTACAGAAGATGACATCGTTGGTTGCCGCTGCACGGGAGGCTGCCGGTGATGGCATTGATATTAGCATTGACTGTCATAGTCTGTTCAGTGTCCATTCAGCGATGAAACTCGCTGAACGTTTAGAGCCGTTTGATTTAATGTTCTTGGAGGACCCTGTGCCGAACGATAATGTCGAAGCAATGGCGAAGGTAAGCAGCGCAACCTCTATCCCCATCTGTACCGGTGAGTTCCTGTTTCGTCGAGACGGTTTCAGGGAACTGATACAGACCCAGGCCTGTGATATGCTCCATGTTGATGTATCTGGGACAGGCGGGATACTTGAAGCGAAAAAGATTGCTGACTTGGCAGATCTGTATTACATGCCGTTTGCCGCGCATAACATCACATCGCCCATCGGAATGACAGCGACAGCGCACGTCTGCGCCGCGGTGCGGAATTTTATCGTGATGGAACTTCCGTATCACGCCGATCAGGTGGACTGGCGATGGGATCTGGCAATCTCTGATGAACCGCTCATGGAAGATAACGCATTTGTGGTGCCAGAGCAGCCGGGACTGGGTGTTGAAATTAATGCAGAAGTCGCGAGGGAACACCTAATGCCCGGATCTGATCACTTCGGTATATCCTAAACTCCCCTTGATTTATAAATATAGGTTGCAAGTGTTGATGATATAGCGGAAGCGAATTGGAAATTTCTGATCAAAAATTCAGATTTTTTTTCAATTATGACAACTATGCAACATATCCCCTGTAAAATTGCGTCACTAACAATTGTAAGCCTAAATTGGTTAGTGCTTACGCAGACAGACAATATTGGTTAGGGGAGGTTTCTGATGGAAAAAGACGACATTGAACTGATTCACAGCATATTGTCAGGCGACGAGCATGCTTTTGGTATTTTAGTTAAAAAATACCAAAAAAGCGTCCACGCCTTGGCATGGCGGAAAGTTGGAGATTTCCATATCGCTGAAGAAATCACCCAAGACACTTTCCTGCAAGCGCACAAAAAACTCGCTGCGTTGAAAAATCCAGGTCAGTTTGCCGGGTGGCTGTACGTAATCACAGATCGGCTTTGCAGATCATGGTTCCGAAAGCGGCAACTGCATACGCGATCACTGGAAACTATTAGTGAAGAAACACTGGAAGAAACCGATTACTCGAACTATGTCCGCGAACAACGTGAAGGGACAGCCGTTGAACATCGCCGTCAAATCGTGCAAAGGCTCATGGCAAAACTGCCGGAAAGTGAACGGACAGTGATGGTCCTTTACTACCTCGGAGAAATGACTTGTGAAGAAATTAACAAGTTTCTGGGGGTGTCCTCAAACACAGTTAGAAGTCGACTGCAACGTGCGCGAAAACGATTAAAGAACGAAGAACCGATAATTCAAGAGACCCTTGGCAGCGTCCCATTAAGTCCAAGTCTCATCGAAAACATTATGCGAAACGTTGATACAATCAAACAGCCATCCCCTTCAAGCGGTAAACCGTTTCTACCGTTAGCGGCTCTGGGTTCATCTGCTATTTTGATCATTTTGTTGATGGGCGCGAGCAATCAATTCATCGCGCGTTCTCAACCGTCCTATAGTTTCGATGCACAATCGGAAACCACTATTGAAGTCATTGACACACCCGCTATTCATAATATCATATCGAAACCCGATGTGCAAAACCGAGTTGGCAGCGATACTCTCCCCGGTAGAAACAGCAATAAAGGTCTACCAACAGGAACGGAGTCTATGAAAAATAATACAGCACAAGAACCCACGCAATGGAATCTACCAGAAGATGCTAAAGCCCGCTTCGGTAAAGGTAAGATAAACGAAATACAGTATTCTTCCGATGGGGCAATTCTCGTTGTTGCGACGGGTATCGGTATTTGGCTCTACGACACAACAACATATCAAGAGATCGGACTTCTTACAGCACATACGAGTGCAGTCAAGTGCCTCGCGTTCAGTCCAGATGGGCACCTCCTTGCGAGTGCAGATGAGGAGGGGACCCTTCTATTGTGGCATAGAAGCACAGGCGCACAAAAAGTGCTCACCAGGGGTCTGAAATGGTTCTCAAACTTGGTTTTCAGTCCAGATGGGAAAACACTTGCCAGTGGCACGGTCGGTACTATCCGATTTTGGGACACTGTCACGGGAGAACAAAAGGACGCGCTCACAGGACTCCCAGCAAATATCGGTGATTTAGCATTTAGTCCAGATGGGAAAACAATTGTGAGTGTAACCGGGAGTGGCGAAATCTGTGTATTGGATAGGTTCACCGGTGAACTTCAGAAAACGTTCGCTGTGCCTACAACAGATCATGTATTTAGCACAGCCTTCAGTCCGGATAGAAAAATAGCCGCTATTGGCAGTCGCGATGGTAACATCTACCTCTCAGATTTAAACACCGGCGAACTCAAGTTTACACTCACTGGACACTCGGAAGATGTTGGACGTGTCACGTTCAGTCCTGACGGTAAAACCCTCGCAAGTTCATCATATATAGACGAAACAGTGCGTCTCTGGGATGTCCACACAGGCGAACGCAAGCGGACACTCACTGAACACACAGGGGAGATTGAGGGTTTAGCCTTCAGTCCAGATGGCAAAACCCTCGCAAGTAGCGGGAGTGGTGATAGCACCATCCGTTTCTGGGATGTCCGCACAGGCGATCAAAAACACACAGTTACTGGACATACGGCTGGTGTCGATAGTGTAGCGTTCAATCCCGACGGAAAATTTGTCGCAAGTGGGTATGGCGATGGTGTTATTCGATTCTGGGATGCGGACACAGGATTACACTTGAAAACATTCAAAGACCCAACAAATTACGAGGCATACTGTCTGGTATTCAGCCTGGATGGCAAAACTCTCGCTTGTGCCAGTGGCCTAGACATCCGTCTACAGGATGCACATACCGGAGCAGAAAAAGTGCGACTTACCGGGCATACGTGGGGTATTCATAGTATGGTGCTCAGTCCCGATGGAAATATACTCGCAAGTGGAAGCGAGGACACGACCATCCGTCTGTGGGATATGCATACCGGTGAACATAAGAAAACGCTCAACGGACATACGGCCAGAGTCCGTAGCGTAGCCTTTAGCCCGGATGGTAAAACCCTCGCAAGTGGCAGTGATGAGGACAATACGGTCCGATTATGGCGTGTTGACACTGGCGAAACTCAGAGGATACTTGTCGGACATACCCACGAACTTAAAGGGGTCTATAGCGTAGCCTTCAGTCCAGATGGCAAAACCCTCGCAAGTGGCAGTGGTGACAACACTATTCATCTATGGGATGTAGAGACAGGGAAAAACAAGATGATCCTCATCGGACACACACGTGAGGCGTTCAGTCTGGCGTTCAGTCCGGATGGTAAAACATTGGCGAGTGGGAGCATAGACAGCGACATCCGCTTATGGGATCCGCACACAGGTCAGCATAAGAAAACACTGACCGGTCATACGGCTTGGGTCAGAAGTATTGCGTTCAGTTCGGATGGTAAAACCCTCGTTAGTGGCAGTGATGATGGCTCCGTACTCATCTGGGAGATAAATCCGTAAATACCCCTGACCTCTGACTGCGCTATTTCTATTTTTCGATCTTGAGAGCTCCCCACAAAATTGACGATTTCCGTTTGGGCGAAACAGCTAAGGGTTTTGGGGACCAAGTTGGATGAAGAGCCAGTTGTAAGCCCTCAGCAATGGCGACAACCCCATTCCCATCAGCGTTCATCACGTATATCCCGTAAAGACCGTTACGCTTTGATGAATAGGCGATCCGTTGACCATCCGGCGACCACGTCGGATGTTTCTCATCGGATCTGCTATTCGTTAAATTCGTCTCCGCTTTGCCATCGACATTTATGGTATAGATGTCCCAAATTTTGTCGCGCCAGGATGCAAACGCTATCTGTGTGCCATCAGGAGACCATGCCGGCTCTGTATCCCAAAATCGTGAGGTCGTAACCCGTCTTATGTTCGTTCCATCAGCGTTCATCACAAAGATGTCCGATCCAAAAATACGAGTGGATTCAAAAGCAATCTGCTTCCCATCTGGAGACCACGCCGGATAGATATCCGCCCCTGGATGATCGGTGAGTCGTGTTGGGTTTCTGCCATCGGCGTTCATCACATAAAGTTCTGGATTCCCATCCCGAAATGATGAAAAAGCAATTTGTTTTCCATCAGGAGACCATGCGGGGCCATTGTCATCAGATAGATGTTGGGTGAGGTTAATCGGTTCTTTCCCGTCTATGGTTATTACAAAGATGTCAAAGAAAAACCCAGCCCGTTCTGATTCAAAAGCGATCTGTGTGCCATCCGGCGACCATGTCGGGTCTGCGTCATAGAGTTCGTGATGAGTCAGCTGCCGGAGATTTTTACCGTTAGAACCCATTACATAAATTTCTGGATTTTTAAAACTGCCAGACATAAAAGCAATTTGCGCTTCAGCATCAAGGAGCATGCCCATCAATGTTGCAGCCCCTAATAGTACAAAAACAACAAAACTTTTTCGCAGCTTGTTTTGCAAAGTCAGTGGTTTTAATTGGTTTCTCATTTTTCCTCCATTGGAAAATTTTCACATGATTTGTTTCAACATTGGAACTTCAATCTTGTTTATTCTCTTTGACGACTTCCAAGAGGTTTACCTATTCCTTTTCAAGTGAGAGATGAAAGACCCCGAGCTGGAAGGTAGCAATGTACAACTTGTCGTTGCTGGCAACAAGAGAAACGACTCTATCCGTTGCGTGTGGGTCGAACTCCCAGGGCACCTGTGTGGCGTTGCTGTTCTTAGCAACAAGAGAAGCAACTTTTTTCGGCGCACTTGGAGAGATTTTATGCCAGTTGCCCAGTTTATCCAAACGATAGACCCCTATATCGCCAATACCATAAACCTTGGTGCCATCCACAGCGAATTTGTCAATGACGATATGTGCACCGACCTTATCGGTTATCACGCGCCAGTGTGTGCCAGCTCGTGAAGCTAAAACCCCTTTGTCTGTGGCGACATAAACCGTCGAACCTACAAAGATTATTTTCTTAAAACTGTTAAAGCGGAGTGGAAGGTTTGATGTGACATCTCTCCAACTGTCCCCACCATCAAACGACTGAAACAGCCTGCCATCCCGCTTACCCACATAAATAGTTTCCGCTGCAGCTGCTAACTTGAACCCTTTATTCAACTGTGTATCAGACCGTTTACCAATATCTACCAATCCGGTATTCGTCCACTCTGTATCGCCGGGTCTCCATCTGAAAAGCCGCCCCAAGAATTCTATGTAGAACGTCTCGCCACTGACTGCGAACCCGCCGATGCCTCCATATATGTCGAGCAGGTATAATGAAGCGGGTACGTTTTTGATTACCGGATGACCCGCAGCCAAACTCGCCTGTTTCAGTGCTTCAAAATGTGCCTCTGTCCAGAACTCCATGACCAGTGCTTCGCCATCAAAATCGGGTATACTTTCAACTGGAACGAGTCTATTGCCATCTGCAGATAAACGCAAAATACGCAAGTTGTCTCCCTCATCCATAATCACATAGAGTACATTATCAACAACTTTTAACTTTGCAAATGCGAAGAAACCGCTGTAAGGGCTTTCGTACACACTTTCCCACGAGTTTCCGCCATCGGTCGATTGAAAGATGCCCTCACCCGTATGTGCATAGAGTCTATCGTTGAAAAGCACCAAATCCAGTGTCATCGTACCCGCCATCCCGTTCGTAAATGAGTGCCACGAATTTCCGCCATCGGTTGTACGATGAACACCGAATATCCCCGCTCTGTAAAACGTCTGTTCGTCTACCGCCACAAGTGGCTGCTTGTTCAGCGTAAATGCCCTCAGATCAGATTCAAAATTTGTCCAAGTCTGTCCATCATCTGTGTAGGAGGGGTTTGTAACCCCGATCCCGCCCACACTTTGCGTTAAGGACATTTCATCAACAGGCAAAAGCCTGATACCCGTTGGTGTCCGTATTAACACAGATTCATCTTTAGGCGTTATATCTGTCCACGATGTTCCGAAATCGGTTGAATGGTAAATACTGTTTAAACTTGCGTTTTCTTCTGCGGTCTTTGTCGTTGTGAAAAGATCGGGACCTGCGCTAACATAGAGATTCTTTTCAAAGGCTTCCAGAGCGTAAATAGCTTTGGCAGTGCCCATAGGGAGTTGGTCCCAGACACCTGAATTGAGACGGTAGAGACCTCGGTTTGTGCCAGCAAACATTGTGTTTTCAACAGCAGCGATCGCATAAATTCTTTTGCCTGTTAATCCATCTTTGATGGGTGTCCACTGTTTGCCGGCATCCGTAGATCGGAAAATGCCCTTATCAAGAAGGGCGAGATACATTACGATAGACGGTGAGTCTTGCTGTTGTGCCTCATCCGTAATAACCAATCCAGTAGCATAGCCTCTCGGTAAGAAATTACCAAGTGCATTCCACGTCTCACCCCTGTCAGCCGAAGTAAATATTTTATAGGAAGCAAGGTAGAGCGTTTCTCTATGCTCCGTAATAGGCAAGAACCCTTCAGTCGGTAAACCTGTGTTGATGAGGGCCCATGCGTTGTTATCCTTTGCTAATCTGTAAAGGCCGGTTGCAGCAATAGCATAGAGTCCGCCGTCAGATGTAGAGAAGAGTTTAATACTGGCACCGCCTTGAAGTCCATTCACCTGTGTCCACTGCGATCCAGAAAACCTACTGGCATCGCCCGATGTATTGGATGCTAAAACCGTCTCAGACACTTGTGAACCAGTCCTGTCGTTTCTGCCCGGGGTCATGGCACGTCCAAGCCTATTTTGAATATCCGGTTTCGACGTAATATCAAGCACTATAGGGGCATCAACAATTTCAATCGTAGGTTCAGACTGTGCCTCGAAACTGTACGGTTTTTGGAAACGTGCCATGTACTGACTGCTCACACCGAGCAACAATATAACCAGGACGGTAGCTGCACCAAAGGCTGCCCACGGGAGCGACGGTTTTCCGGCTGGTGGCGATGCCGGATTTATGTCAGCAACTTGCCGAACAATGTTTTCGGTTAGGTTGGTAGGTAACTGAACGCTGCCGAGCACTTCGTGAATTAAGAGTTCCTCTTCCGCTTGTAAACGCCTTCGCGCCCGCTGCAGCCGACTCGTAATTGTATTCACCGACACACCTAAGAACCTACCTATTGCCTTAGTATCCATTTCACCGAGATAGTAGAGCGTTACGACGGTGCGTT
Source organism: Candidatus Poribacteria bacterium (assembly GCA_003635195.1). Classification (GTDB taxonomy): domain Bacteria; phylum Poribacteria; class WGA-4E; order WGA-4E; family WGA-3G; genus WGA-3G. The sequence continues at coordinate 19,646 of PYIY01000063.1, forward strand.
CGCTCTCCGGCAGTTTTTTGAGCAGTTTTTTGACGATCGTATCGCGACGTTCGGTTGCTTCTGTTTCGCGTTCCGCTGATATATGATGGGCGTGCGAAGATTCTTCTATCTCTTCCATAGATGTGTCCTCCAGCGATTGCATCGTAGGTTTGCGTCTTTGGACCCAATTAATGCAACGCCGATTCGCAATGACATACAACCACCCTTCAAACTGATTAGGATTCTTCAGTGTCCCGAGTTTTTTGTATACTTGAAGGAAGGTGTCTTGCGTAATTTCTTCAGCAACGTGGAAATCACCGACCTTCCGCCACGCGAGGGCATGAACGCTCTTTTGGTATTTTTGTACCAAAGTAGTAAACGCCGCGTCGTCGCCATCCAAAATTCTGTGAATGAGTTGAACGTTGTTCTCAATCATCAAAATTCTCCAGAAAAGAAAACTGAATTCGCTTTAAAGCATAATTGGGTATAGATAGATATTTCCCCAGGCTTTAAGGTTCTGAACTGCCAAAGGATGCGTTGTATTAGATTTACTGATTTGGAATCGTCCCTACCCCAGGAATGATTGTTCTACTACGCCTTTTGATGATGCCCATCAGTTGTTTTTCATAGAAAGATAACTCTGAGAGTGGGAAATTAATTTCATGAAGTTCATCATAGAACGCCCTATCGACGTATGCAAACACACCATCCAAGTATACAAGCGTTCCTGCTTCATCTCGCTTCATCAACTCCCGCTTTAGGAGATCTTCAAGCAATCCGCCAGATGAATATTCATGTTTGGTCATGCTGTGCTTATTGACTGAAGTGTAGACGTTGGCATAAATAACGGTGTTGAAACTTTTCCACACCATGTTCCCCGCTGTGTCAGTCGGCATCCTGTGTTTGTTAACCGCTTCCCTTATCAAATTTTCCGCATTCTGTCCGGGTTTTTCCGTCACATATCCTGCTGTTCGGAGTTTGTTATCCTTGAACGTATAGACTAATTTACAAAGGACACCATCAATCTTATGCTTATAGACGAGTTCATTTTCAGTCCTTTGAAACACTGGATTCCCTGCTTCAGCAAGTTCAACACGTTCTCGACTGAATCCCCACCGCGTTTTGCGGAAATGATAATCTTCATTGGTCTCACTTAACATCTGTCCTAAGTTTGCACACCCCGATAGCAACGGTAGCAATGCCAAGAAACAAAACGCTGATTTTTTCATAATATTCACCTTTCAAGTTAGTGCGTTCCGTAATTTTATCTGCCTTTTAATATTAATGACACAATTCTTGGGGGATAACGTGCATAATTCTTTAAAAAAACGAAAAATGCAGGTTGCATTTGGGGTTTTTGCTTGGCGTGTTTCTGATAGGGTGTTTCTGCGGATTGCTTGGTGTTTTTGATAGGGTGTTTCTGCGTATTTCTGCGGATTTCTTCAAGTACGCCGCAAAGTTGAATATTCGTATGACTTTAATTGGATAAAAAACGAAAATCATCCCGGTAAGGCCCCTTGGTAGTTGACACTCGTAAATATCCCAATCACCATCCAAAGTCCTACAATGCCAAACTCACCAATAATAAAGCCCATAAAAAGTGGACGGAATCTGCGATAGTATCCGATGCCGCCTGACTTCAGTGCCAAATACTTCAAGAACCAACCGACACACATACAAGACCAGAGAAAATAAGATGAATAAACCGCACCCATCACATATCCAATCGGATGAAGTTGCCACCACATAAATTGACGCTGCATAATCAGTAGAAAGCCGGTGATGCCGGCACCCAAGAGCATGCTGTATGCTTCTCCCAGTTTCGGGTCTTTCGGATACTGGATCAGGGAAACCATGTGATTGAAGTATCTCGGCGATCCGATGAAGGGACCCCTTTGCAGATTCAGGCCGCCTTTTTCATAAATTAAGGGTAGCGATGCAGCGTAGGAGACACCGATGGCGACAACAATCGCAAGTGCCATTGCACCGAGTATACTTCTCCGACTTAATCGAACAGGATCCGCCGCTTTTAACCCGTGTAGAACACTCGGCATCAAAATACCGCCCCAATCGCGCATCATGACGCGCTGAAACCCTAAGAGTGCCAGACTGTTCGCGTTGATGATTCTTGAGCCAGCGATAATCTCAAAGTACTCCACAGGATACATCGGTGCTTGAATCAGTAACATTCCGCCGTTGACGACCATCCACGACAGCGCAGTAGAAGCGATCAGGAATAGTGCGATAATGCTACAAGCGACCCAAAGCGACATGCCAGCATAGACACAGAGACCTGCGAGTAGTAGAAAACTAAAAATTGCGCCCAGCACTGCCCATCTATAGGGCAATGCTTCGTTTGAATCGTCGATCGTTGTGGAGGTAGAGGATTCGAGAAATGTTCGCTTCAGCAGGTCTTTTATATGGACACGGCTGTTAAGTAGGAAGGCGAGCACCATGACCACATAGGCAGCCATCGTTTGACCTCTCGCAGAGATCCACGGACTGATAGGGATCGCAAAAGCGTTGATGATAATGTACTGTAACTTGAAGAATAGGAAGAAAAACCAGCAGCTAAACGATACCTCCATAGCGAGAAAGTAAGTTATACCGATAACAGAGAAGTAGAGGAAGAACCGAAATTGGGGCCACCAACCCATCACAATCCATGGACGTTCCGTGAATGGGGTATAGAGGTCGTACCGATTCGGAATGGTCGGTAATGAGGGAACATACTCGTGCAATCCGTTGAGCAGATGAAACGCGGCGGCGATCGCAAACCCTACCCATATTAGTGGATTCCTGAAAAACCCATCCAACCGACGATGCGTTGATGCCTGCTGCACCATCTCAACGGGGATCGTAACAAGCGGGAATATGAACCTTTCGCGTTCGATCCACTGTTTCCGTACGATAATCGATACGCAGATAATCAGGCAATAGAGGAGGAGAATGAAAACCGTCCAGACGATAAGTGGTTTTATCCAGAGTACCCAAGGGACAGACGACTCGCCTTCATAGAAATCCGTAACGGCGTGCGTATCCCACACAATCAGCCATTCAGGGAAGTGCGGGTGAAGTGTTTCTGCCCATTCGTTTTCGGGTGTGGCAAAATAGACGGGTGCCGCCAAATACGGGAGCAGGTACCCGATCATCCCTTTCGACGGAATCGCTGAAGCGACTCCCATCATCACCCATATTACCATCAATTCTGCCGGGCTTAGCGTTGCCCGGGGAAATGGCTTTTTTAGAATGGGGTTGATGACTAAGGTGAGAAAAATCAGCGTAAAGACGGCCCCCAAAGGAAAGTGATTCCCTGAAATATCAGTCCCTTGGAGATAGTAATCGTTATAGGGGGTAATTGCCGTCTGTACGATGACGAGTACCAAACCGATAAGAATCGCTCTCACGCTCATCTATTTTCTACCTCGTTTTAGCGAACGATTTATGAGGAACCACACCAATTGTATATAGCGATAATCCTTACGCATCGCGAACACAGCTCGCTCCTACCACAAGAGTAATCATTAATGTGAAGCGACGCGAGGTATCATTTGTGGGTGTGCGTAGATGGCGGCATCAAAACTCTTTTGCATCAATTCCCATTTGACGGTTTGATAATCGGCATGCTCGGAAAGGTCGTTGTGTTCCCACGGGTCGTTGTCAAGGTCGTAGAGTTCACAAATCCCTTTTTGATGGTAGACAACGAGTTTCCAGCGTCGGTCTCGGTACATCGTGGCGTGCGTCTGGTCGGGCATTGAGATTGCATCGAAAAATTCGCAACGAACCGCCTCACGATGTTCATTGACGGGAGCATCACCACGGA
>PYIY01000063.1:23467-59113 GCA_003635195.1 Candidatus Poribacteria bacterium
AGCAGTTCGACGAGGGCATCACTCTGGACACCCTGCAAGAATTGGTTTTGCCATGAAATGATGAGCGGCACGCGCACCGATCCTTCGTAAAAACGACACCCTTTGTACATCAACCCGTGGTCTCCGAGTGCTTCTCCGTGGTCGGATGTGAAGATAACAATCGTGTCCTCACGAAGCCCTTCGGCATCAAGGTAATCGAGGATACGTCCAAACTCGTGGTCGAGTTGTTCAATCATGGCGTAGTAAGACGCTTGCGCCCGCTTGACATCCCACTCCGAAGGCGGTTTCGCCTGCCATTGGAAGTCGATACCTGCTTCTCTCAATTTCGACTGAAAGGCGACATCGCTTTCTTGGAAGCGCGGCCCGGGCAGTGTTTCTGGATCATATCGTCGATAATACTCCCAAGGCGCGTCAAACGGCGGGTGCGGGTCAAATGGATTGAGACTCAACAGCCACGGCTGATTTTCTCGACGATTCTTCTCAATAAATTCAACCGTTTTTTCGGTACACCAGTGGGTCTGGTGGAGATGAGGCGGGACGTTATCGAGATCAGAGGTCGGTGCATTCACACGTCCGGCCCAGTTCGGATACTTTTGGGAGGCTGCTTTCCCCGCTATCAGTGCTTCAGGATCAACACCCTGTGCGCGTTGCCAATCCGCGTATTCGTGCCCGGGCGCGTTGGGTTTGCCGTGGTCGTGGCTATATTGGAAGTAGCGATAGCCGTCGTTGACGCGGTGTTCTTGTGCTTCAAAGGCACTCGCGAGATGGAGTTTACCAATCAATCCACAATCGTAGCCGTCTTGTGCGAGGGCATGCGTAATCAGTCGGTCTGCGTAATGTTCGGGGAAGACTGGGTTACCGTTGCCGGTAACGCTGACGGCTGAAGGATACATACCGGTCATGAAACTTGCACGGGAAGGGGTGCAAATGGGAGACTGGCAATAGGCGTGGGTGAATGCGACCGACTGTTGAACGAACTCGTCGAGTCTCGGTGTATGAATATGCGTGTTCCCTAACGCTCCGATGGTGTCGAAACGTTGTTGGTCCGTACAGTACCATAGGATATTTGGACGTTTTGACATTTTTGCTCCTTTTTTAGTGGCTGTCAGCCATCGGTAACCTGATCGCTGACCGCTGATGGCGACGCAAGCCGCGTGTGGGCTTGCGGTACAATGCTACCACGCGTATGCTTCTGGTGCTTCACCGCCAGGTCCGGGCCAAATCTCATCAAGTTTTGCGAGGATTTCATCGTCTAATTTTAATGCTAAGACGGACACCGTATCCTCAAATTGTTCGACCGTCCGTGCCCCGATAATCGGTGCTGTAATATCTGGATTGTTGAGCACCCATGCCAAAGCAACGTTAGCAGGGGATTGTCCTATTGATGCGCAGAGTGCTTCATACGCTTGTAACTGTGGGCGATGTGTTTTAATAACATCCCTGAGTACTTCTCTACCGCGTCGCCCGGTGGTCGGGTTGTCTAATATACCGCAGAGCAATCCACTCCCCATGGGACTATACGAAATCACTGCCAGACCGAGTTCTCGACAACACGGAAGTACTTCAAGTTCGATTGCTCGGCTGCGGAGATTATACACGCTCTGCTCTGAGACGAGTCCAAGGAAATTGCGTTGGTTCGCAATGCCCTGTGCGCGTGCAATATGCCATGCAGCGAAGTTACTACTGCCGACGTATGAAATTTTTCCTTCACGCACCAATTGCTCCATTGCTTGCCAAATCTCCTCCCACGGTGTACGGCGATCAACATGATGCATCTGGTACAGGTCTATGTGATCGGTTTGTAGACGACGCAGGCTATCTTCACACGCCCGACGGATATGATACGCCGACAGACGCGCGTCATTAGGACCTTCACCCATTTGACTATACACTTTGGTCGCCAAAACAATTTGGTCACGCCGACTTTTATCCTGCGACAACCAGTTTCCAGTGATCGTCTCCGTTAAACCTTCATTGTAGGAATTGGAGGTATCGAAAAAGTTAATTCCGGCTTGCAGTGCACGATCAAGTATGGCAAGCGATTCTTCTGGGGACGTATGCCTACCAAAACTGACGGTGCCGAGACAGAGACGACTCACCCGTAGTCCAATCCGACCAAGATGGGTATATTCCATAGCGATTTCTCCTATGACATTGGTGTTGGTAATTTTGAAATCTGGCAGCTAAGTGCTTCTATAATCATTCTATCAAATCTTGGCTTTTTGATTAACAAAAATCTGGGAATTGGTTTTCAGTTTGCCTTGCAGTGAGAACAGTCAACCATCGAGAACCCGGCAACTCTAATCTACAAGAATTTCTGCTTGCTACACTGACGGGGATGTGGTATATTTGTTTTAGAATCCACCGAACATCCAAAAGTGTGAAGGAGGCAGCCCATGCGAATCGCAGTCGGTTGTATCGGACACGAAACCAACACATTTTCACCTGTCGCGACGACTATTGATAACTTCAAAAACGGGAGTTATCATCGCGGTGACGAAATTATCACCGCGTTCCGAGATACCCGAACGATTACCGGCGGTTTCCTTGATGTCGCTGAACAACTTGATTTACAACCTGTCCCACTGCTGTGGACGTTTGCGACACCGTCTGGCATGGTAGAGCATGCCGCTTATCAGACACTCAAGGCGGAATTCTTAACATTTTTGCAGAACGCCGGAGTGCTTGACGGAGTCCTCCTTGACCTACACGGCGCAATGGTGACAGATAAACTTGAAGATGTAGAAGGCGACTTAATTCAGGCAGTACGTGAAACGGTGGGCACAACTTGGATTGTTACGACGCTTGACCTGCACGCGAATATTACCGCCAAAATGGCGCACGACTCCGACGTTATCATCGGATTCGATACCTATCCGCATGTGGATTGCTACGAACGCGGTTTTGAAGCCGGACAACTGCTTTTTGGTATGAATGCGGGTAAGATTCAGCCGACGATGGTGTACCGCCAACTCCCTTTACTGACCGCGCCGCCTGCCCAATGCACAATGAAATCCCCGATGACAGAGGTCGTCAAGACCCTTCATGCGCTTGAAACCGAGCGTGGCGTTGTGACAGCCACCCTCTCTATGGGATTCCCGTTCGCCGATATAACGGATGCAGGCGTTTCAATACTCGTTACGACCAACGGGGATATGGTGCTCGCAGAAGAATATGCTGACCAGTTTGCGTCCGATGTCTGGGAGATGCGTGAGCAGTTTACTTTTAACTTACACACCGTTGAATCCGCAATTGAACTCGCCAATCAGACAGATGGTAAACCGATTGTCCTTGCTGATGGTGCGGATAACCCCGGTGGCGGTGGTCCCTGTGACGGTACAACGATTCTACAGAAGTTCATAGAAGCGGACGTTCAAGATGCGGTGATCGCGGTGATCGCAGACCCTGAATCAGTTGCCCAAGCCGTCGAGGCGGGTGTCGGAAACAGCGTCCAACTGAATGTCGGCGGGAAAACGGACACGCAACACGGGGCACCCGTTGCACTCACAGGATACGTCAAAACACTCTCTGACGGCAGATTTATCCTCAAGGGGCCAATGGGACGCGGGACCGCGGGGAACATGGGGAGGACAGCTGTTATTCAAGTTGGTGGGGTTGAGATTATTTTGACGGAAAGACGGATTCAACCTTACGATGCTGAGGTGCTTCGGAGTGTTGGCATTGAACCGCGAACACGTAAACTTATCGCCCTCAAGTCTGCTGTTCATTTCCGAGCAGATTACACGCCGATTGCGCATCAGATTTTAGACGTGGATACCCCCGGTGTTCATAGCCCAAATCTCTTCAACTACGATTACAGAAAGTTAAGGCGTCCGATCTATCCACTCGATTCAACCGTTACCTATGTAAAACCGACGCGCCCTAAATAACACGTAGATTAGATTGAATGGAAACCTCTATGGAGGTAGTCTGATACCTACTACTCTCTTACCAACAACCCTCCAAAGGGCAAACAAATGATAGCAAAACGCGTTACTGGAAACTACGAAATGAATCTGGTGTTGACTGGAGAATCTGGCACTAAAGAGAGTAGAGTCTTTTTCTCTGGAGACACAGTATCAGGGAAAAGGGCGTACCTCGCGATCTCTGTGGATGGGTTCAAGGTTGTCCGAGAAAATAGGACTGACACGCGAATTTGGAAGACATATAATAATCTTGGAATGCCACCGTGGAACGTCAGGATTCTGAAGAAGGGAAATTTTTTCAGGTTCTGGGTCAACGGGACGACTGGATGGATTCGGGGTCCGTTGGGTGAATGGGAAAATGTTTACGAACCGATGGATAACGATCTCGGCGTTGAAACGCCAACAGGCATCAACCTGCAATCCTGCACTGTGACAACGCTTCCGTGGCTCCAAGAAATTACCGAACCGATTATATCCCGGGGTCCTAAAGGTTCCTTCTATGAAAAACAGGTCATCCCGGGCGCGATTATTGAATACGACGGTTTGTATTACATGTATGTCATGGCGGGAATGGTGGGCGAAGAAGAAGGGTCTTCGAGAAGAACGATCGGTGTGGCTGTGAGTCCAGACTTAAAGCAGTGGGCAGGGCATCTTGAACCTGTTATCTCCTATCTCGATACGCCGTATGACAATCTGTATGTCAGCGGTGCTGTCGTTACAGACGAGGGGCGCGTCGCCATCATGTTTTCTGCACAAAAGTTTCCAGAGTGGCAGGGGTTCATGTTAGCCATGGCCGACCATCCGATGGGTCCATTCTTTCAGTATACGAACAACCCCGTCTATAAACACTTCAGCCATGCACATGAATTTGATCTTGTCCGTGTTGACGGGCTGCAGCATCGGTATCTTCTTTTCTATGCCGGATTTACGCCGCAACCGCAGCGAGGACTGGCAGGTGACCGTGGGTATCTACTCTATAGCGACGATCTGATGAACTGGCATCCCGATGAACGGAATCCGGTCTTCGCACCTGAAACGCTGGACAACTGGGACGCAGTTCATGTCCGACCGAGATCCCTGAATCGGATCGGTGGGGTATGGTATTTGTGGTATGAAGGTTGTAATACTTGGAAGCCTGAAGGGAATCTGTCTCATCACGGTTGGTGGGATACAGTGGGACTTGCCCGCTCGAAGGACCTTGTTAATTGGGAATACTATCCGAGAAACCCTGCTTTACCCGGTCTCGGCAGCAATGCAGACCAATTTGACAGCAATTGGGTGGGTTGGCCCCGGATGTACATCAAAGGCGGCGTTGGCTACGTTTTTTACACAGGAAACGCCCAAGTCGGTTTACGGACGATTCCGATAGAGCGTCTCGTCAATTGGGAGGCAGAGGGCGGAGGAACGGTTGATCTAAGGGGAGAATAGTAGAGAATCGGGCTTACAAACCTCTCCTACAAGCATTAGTGATTGTATGTGGGTTTTTTCGCTGGACGAATTATCCATTTTGCAAAGGCATCCTTGAAGAATTTTGCTTTCTCTCCAAAATAGAGAGACTTGACACTCTCTATGGGAACCGATACGGTGCCGTAAATCGGTGAACGTCCGAGCAGTTTGTCATCTCTAACTTCAAGCGGATCAAAAATCAGAATTGAACCATCGGTCAACTTGACGCAGATCTTCTCCTTGAAAGCATCGTCAGGAAGCACGGATTTATCGGGAGGTATCTCTGGTTTGCTAACATTGACAACCCGCGCCACGCGATCCATAGGAACAGCAAATCTCTGCAATTTTGAATCGAACTGGATCGTCTGCCCGTTGAAGGATAGTAGTTTTCCACGTTTCATATCGCCATTGTTTGCCATTAAGATATGATGCGGCGGCGTATCGCGGCTAAAACGCGGAACGGTTAAGGCGCGCTCCAATTTTACATCCATCTTATCATTTTCTTTGGATCGGCGTGGCGTGACAGGTGAAAAGTTAGGGACGATTTCAACCCAATCTGGAGCTGGCTGCTTCTTTACCCCGCCTTCATTTCTCATGAGTACTATCATGCCATCCTTCAGTTCTATGTTGTTGCCATCTATTACAAATTTCGTGTCATCTGCCTGCAGCACAATTCGCTGAATCTTACCATCTTTCAACTCATTTTCCAATCCTGCAACAGAAATACGCACGGAGCGGTTATCGTCTTTAGGACGTTTTTCGTTGCGGCTTATGGCGTGTGTTCTATCAGAGAACTCAAGTGCTTTTATACTTGCCAAATCCATGCGCTGCACGCTCATAACAGGCGATTGGAAACTGAGGGTCGTTCCATCGGAGGCTATAATTTGACAGGGTATAATCTCTCCACTCTGCAGATGTAGTGTATGCGGGAACTGCGCGGTGTCAAAATGATGTGATGCTGCCGAGGTAGATTTTAATGATCGTTCTATGCGGGTTGCCTGATTATGCGTCAATCGTACGGGTTTCAACGCGCCTATCGACTTCCATTGTATAGACGAAGTATCTCGGTTTTCACTGAATAAAACGCGTCCACGTATATTTCCCGTGGCATGAAATAATCTATCCTTATTTTTTTCAACCGTCGGGTCGGTTTTGCGGTTTGTATCAAATCGGAGCAGTGAGGCACCCGCGAGCGCACCGGTTACTGGCTCGTCGGCGAATGTCGTTTGGAGTATCACACGCTCCGAATTCACCGCTATAATCTTGCCGTGTAAAACAACTTCATCAGGGTATTCTAAAGTTGTGGGCTGATCCAATGCTGTCGGTGGGGTTCCCGGCTGAATGACGCGGCTAATCTGTTGTAGATCAATGTCTCGCCGAGTTCCATCTGCATCACGGATGTAAACGCTGTCTTTCTGGACGAATAATTCGCCTTGGACGATTTGCCCATTCATCATATAGACGTGTGGCTTGGAAAAATCTATTTGCTGCAGTGTTGGTTCGGAAACCGGTCGGTGAAAAACCTTTAACGCTTGCACCGTCAGCCCTTTACCTTGGTTCTGAATATAGGGCCCTGATTCTTGGACCGTCGGCTTGATTCCTTCCAATTCCAACAGCAAATTGCCGATGAAATCAAACGCCCTTAGCACACCAGCACTTTCGTCATAAGTCAGCCGCAAGCGTAGGTCGCGTTGTTCTGGCTGAATTGTCAACACAGGTTGAAACAGTGTGCCTTGCACGGCTACGAGTTTGTCACTCCAGACTTCCAATCGTAATGCTTGATATAGATTCTTACCGAATGCGAAAACAAAACTCGGAGGATGCTCGGTAAATGCCAATGCTAAGTCAATCTCAAAGGACTTGGGCCACTTCAACGCGTGGAAGAGTTCTGCTTTGTTTTGACTTGTCTTTGGATGCCCTTCATTATCTCGATGCCAAACGTGGACTGGCTCATGCTCATCGAAAACCAGAAGCAGCGGTATATCTCTCTTCGACTTGAATGATTTCCAATTCGTCAGTTCGGAACCGTCAAAAAGATGGTTGAAGGGATTTCGACGTTCAAGACTCCAAACGACCGAACGCTTCACGCGAAACTGATCGTGCCGTTTGCTGGAAAAGAGGAACGTGTCGTTATCTGAACCGATGAGGTCAGCTATCCAAACATCGCCGGATACCGTGCTGACACGAAAAGCCTCCGTTACGGGATTAGACGTTTTCGGGAAAGCGACTGAATCCAATACATTGATATCAAGCACCAGATCGTCCAGAAAGTATGGTGATGCCCAACGGATTGTTTCTGAATTGCTTTCTTGTAGTTGACCGGGGAGGACATCACCATTTTTCCAGCGTAACACTGTTTCTGCTTGTTCAGCCTGTACTGTTGGAAACCATAACACCATTACGACTAAGACCGAGATCAGTATCTTTTTTTCGTTTCCCCGCATCGAACTTCTCCTAAGAATTGTCATCGATTTCTGACGCTGGGTGAGGGTTTTTCGCCGTACGCGGGTTCTTTCGCTGGACGGACGACCCATTCTTCATAAACAGACTTGAACGATTTTGCTTTGTCGCCGAAGTGGAGATACTGGATGCTCTCTATAGGCACCGATACTTTTTTGTAGATTGATGAGTGTCCCAACAGTTTACCGTCTTTGACTTCAAGCGGTTGAAAAATTAAGACTGGGCTGTCGGTCAACGTAACGCGAATCTCAGACTGATTGGTTATTGGCTGTTGGAGACCGTCGGTTGTCAGGGGAAGAGGATTTTGTCCTTTCTGACTGCTGTCCTCGCTGATATCAACCACCCGCGCCACACGGTCTATTGGAAGGGAGAGCTTTCGCAATTTTGAATCAAATTGAATTGTCTGTCTGTTGATGCCTAAAAGTTTCCCGCGTTTCAAATCGCCGTTACTCGCGACAAGGATGTGGTTCGGTGGATCCTCACGACTGAAACGCGGCACGGTTAACGCCCGCTCGAGTTTCATATCAAGTTTCATACTTCTTGTTTCGAGCGGATCAAAAATGAGTTCAACCCCACGCTTAAGAGCGACGGCATCGTTTACAGCAAAGTCGCCTTCAACCTTAACCCACTTTGGTTGTTCCTCTTTTTTATCTGAAAGGATAATTATTTCGACGTTCCCGTCTTTAGCTCTACGCGTTACAGCATTCAAAATTCGACCATCTTCGAGTATCACGCGATGTTTACCTTTCCCACCTGTGATGGTAATAGGATTTCGATTTTCTGTTCTCGCGTGTTTTTTTCTCGCTGCAAACTCAATCCCTTTCACGTGTGCCGAATCAATGTGTTGGACACTGATAAACGGCGATTGAAAACCGACGCTCGTTTCATTATAAAACAAAACTTGACAGGGGATAACTTCTCCATTCTTCAGGTGCAACAGATGCGGAAACTGTTCTATATTAAAAGGCTTGTGCTTTGATATACGTTGCAAAGCCCGTTCTACACGCGTGCCTCGGACGTTTGCCAACCGCACGGACTCAGATGATCCCGCAGGCTGCCAGCGAAGGCTCGCAATATCTTTACTATCAAATAAAATATGACCGCGCAGACTCCCCGACTCGTAAAACAGTTTGTCGTAATCTTCAACAGGTGTTTGCGTTTTAGACGTTGACTCGAACTTAAGCAGTGAAGCACCTGCAAGCGAGCATGTTATCGGCTTGTCCACGAATGCGGTTTGTAGTTGTATACTGTTGGCGTTCAATTGTGTAATCTGCCCCCGTAGAACAGTTCCGTCAATATAGGTCAACGTCATCGGTTGAGCGGTTGTTTTCAACGTAATACCCGGTTGAACGACGCGATCAATCTGCTGCAAATCAATATCCCGTCGCGTTCCGTCTGTATCAAGAACGTAACTTCGGTTTTTCTCAATGAATAGTTTACCCGGAATGGTCTCTCCACTCATCATATAGACACGCGGTTTGGAAGCATCAATTTGCCGGTTTTTAATTTCGGTAGGTTGCCGATAGACCCTCAACCGCCGCACGGTTAGATCCTGTCCTCGGTTATAAATGTAGATTCCGGATGCCTCAAGGGTCGGTTTGACGCCATCTAATTTCAACAACACGTTGCCATTCAAATCAAGCACTTTCAAGGTACCACTGTTTTCATCACCGGTATTTTCATGGTAGGCGATCCGCAGACGGAAGTTCCGGCGATCGGGCTGAATCGTCAACACAGGCTCAAACAGTGTGCCTTGGACGACGACAAGTTCGTTGACCCAGGTTTCTAACCGCACTGTTTCGTACAGGTTTTTACCGAGTGCGAAAACAAAACTCGGGGGCCGCGCGGCAGATGCCAACTCCAGATCAATCTCAAAACGCTTGGGCCAGTCGAATGCATAAAAAATGTTTGCCTTGGCGGTATTTGTCAGCGGACGACCACCACGATCCGAATGCCAACTCGGTTGAGCCTCTTGTGCGAACAGAACGACTTCGTCAGTGTCCGCAGTGTCCGCTTGCTGGGGTAGTTTCCAAGCGGATAGTTGGGAACCGTCGAAAAGAAGGTTGGAATGCTCTCGGCTCTCAAGTGTATAAATTAGCGCCCGCTTCACTTGAAATTCGCCGTGCCGCTTGCTCGAAAAGAGGAGCGTGTTGTCATCTGAACCGATGAGATCAGCCATCCAGATATCGCCGGATACCGTGCCGACGCGAAAACCTTCTGTTGCTGATACGGATTGTTTCGGGAAAACGATTGAATCCAGGACATCGACATCGACAATCAGATCATCGGAAAAGTGTGGTGATGACCAATGGATTTCCCCGAGTTTGCTTTCCAAAAGCCGACCGGGAAGGCTATCCCCGTTTTTCCAATGTAATACGGGTTCTTTTTCTTTAGCGTGTGTCAAAGGGATCCACAATAGTGCCAGTGCTGCGATTGCAACAAGTATCTTTTTTTGATTCCACTGCATTGTTTTTCTCCATTTTTTATCAGTTACCAGTATCCAGTGTCCAGTAACCAGTTAAAGAGGTTTGTTGTTGCTTGAACAGTAACCTCAACTACCACAAGAACTTTCTTAACTGACAATTCTCACTGCGAGGTAAACTGATAACTGATAACTATTTTTTCATCGCTATCTACCGCTCGTAAATAGGCAATAGGCGGTAATTCAGTGCCAAGGTGAGCACAGCCATTCCGGTTGCGTAGGCACTGCCGTAACCACTCGTGAAGCTGCCGTCTTCTTGCTGCATCCCTTGGAGTCGCTCAATGACCCGTTGATTCCAAGCTTGCCATGCCGCGAAGTCGCTTTGAAATAGTGCCTGCGCCATATAGTAGAGGTTATAGAAGGTGTACCTACCGCGTACATTTTGATCCATTCTGCGCTTGATGAACTCGGAGGCGGATTTGTATTCTGGGGTGTCTTTCCTTTTTCCGATTGCGTAAACGAGTGTACCTATTGCTGTCCGAGTGAGTCCGTCCCCATGGCTGCTCATGGGTTGGTAAGAGACCCCGCCGCCTCGCATCGTGCAAGTTTGAAAAAAAGTTAATGCTTTATCAATGGCTTCGTTAGGGACCTCAATACCGGCATTTTTTGCCCCCAGGATGCCCATCAACACGGTCCCAGCCACGGTTGTGTCAGCATCTTGTGATCCTGGTGAGTACCGCCAAGCACCCCATGGGTTCTTCTCCTGTGCGGTCAACGCACACCGGACTGCGAGTTCCAGAGCCTCGCCGATGGTGCGTCGCCGATTGGCGGGTGTATCACTCCCTTTCCAGAGGAGTTCTTCATTGACTGCCCCATACGCCTCGGAGAGTGCTAACGTCGCGAAACCGTGATGATACATTGACCCGTGCCCGGACCCCGTCATGTATCCCGTTTTCGGATTCTGATTTATGATCATATTCCGTAAGGCTTTACGGATATGTGTGGCATAGGGACCGTAATCCGGATCCTCACCACTCGCCATAAATGCCATGACGCAAATCCCTGTAATTCCTGCGCCGTTCTGTCCGCTTGGCCAGCTGCCGTCTTCGAGTTGCGTGTTAGCAAGATACCGCAAACTCCGGTCATTGATGCTTCTAACCGCTGGTGGTACACCTGTGCCGTAGCGGATCGTGGGATCCTGGGCGTAAGTCGGTGTAATGGAAAATGTGCCAACCAATATCAAGAAAATGGAAAATCCGATAATGGGTGTGTATTTATTCATCAAAAACCTCCAACGTTCTTTGTTCTTTTTTATGATTATTTTCCTTCATCTGCTCGCCGAACTGAACAATCATCTCCGCCATATCATTGGACCGAACACACGTTTAAATTCATCCTGCTGCCAAAGTGTCAGAATTTCAAAATTTACCGTCTGCGGGAAAAGTTGGAAAAACATAAACTCCGCTGATTTCTTCTCCTTAAGCGGACCGGGTACCAATTGCGATGCTGCCGTTTCTAACGTTTCCCGCTGTGTTTCGTCCAAAAGCAGCTGCATGTCCATGCACGCCACTATCACATCACGCAGCACCTGTTGATGCCAGACTTCTCTTTTCGCTTGGTACGCGCTATACTGCGCAAACGCCTCTTCAGAAAGCACATCTTTGATAGCCTGTTGGTACATCGGATGATCCGTAATGTCAACCTTTGTACTTCCATCTTCCCACAATTCATCTATCGCTTTGGGAGTTTCGCCTTGAGCTTCAATGTACTGTTGTGCCACACCCTTGGTGACGAGTGCCAAACGCCGAGCGGCACGTTCGTCGAGAGAACCTAATAACTCGGTATGCGCGGCAAGTTTGGCTTCGACGCGTTGTATCATTTGATCTTGAGATTCTGCGGTATCTGGGTTAGTTTCATTCCAAATCTCGACGTGCTTGACTCCTTTCATGCGGATAAACGGACGCTTTTTGTTTGCATCCGCTTGAACCAATATTTTATCAGCCCCGTCTGGATTCTTGGGGATAACTACAGGTCCTTCGTTCTTGTCCGCCTCAACCAATATATCGCCGACTTCGCCAGCATCTTTGAGGAGAACCATGAGTTCTTTGGGCGGGTTCGCTTCAACCAATCCTTGCCAAACCTTTGACTGTGCATCGCTTAAGATACCATCCAGAGAGATTTTCAATATATAGTCCACCAGATGTACCGCTTTCTGAGAACTGATCCGTAAGGCACTCATTGAAGCTGGAAAGTCTCCATTCGATGCTGCGCCATGCAGCAACTTCACAACCTTTTCGCGTTGATCCACCGTCAAACTCAGTTGCTTGTCAAGTGTCACGGTTATCCAATGAGCGACTGCTTGTTGATCTCGCTGCCGCCTCGCCGCCGTGGAAGTCAAATAATCCTGAAGCTGCGCCTCGCTCAGATGTTTAGCCAATGCCGCCTTGAAGTCTGGATACGACAATAGCACTTCAAGCAACGACATACTTCCTTCTTCTACTGCCTTTGGGAAGGTATGCAGACCGCCACCCTGCTCTAATATATTCTTAATTGAATCGAGCATGGACCGTTGAAGTGCCATAAGAACCGCTACGTCCAGATTGTAACGCCTGCTGATATTTCCAAGGATGCCTAGGGGTAAGGACATAATCGGTTGCACTTCAAAGAGCGGCTCAATATTGCCCTTTTGAGCCATTTTGAGTGGGAGGAAGTGGTCACCGCCATCAACAATGGCAACAATAGTAACAGGTTTCCCAACTCGCTTGTCGTATCCGTCCTTAGATATGCTAATCAGGTAGCGTCCGGCGGGAAGTCCAGCGTGTTTGTAATTGCCATCCACATCTGTCTTAGTTGTCCATTCCTTGCCGCTATCCTGTGAAACAATCTTGACCTCAACGCCTTCAATCGGGTTCTGTCCTGCGGTTGTGTCGGTAATCGTGCCTCGGAGCGTACCGCCATTGGCAGCCTGATTTTGTGCGGCAGTCGGGGTTACAAACCCCTCCCACAGAACACTGAGGGACATACCGATACAAGCGGCTAATATTAATCCGAAACTAAAACGCTTCATTTATTTTGCTTCCCTTTACGATTATTCTTTCATCGGGGGCGGACCGAATAGTTTATGAAATTCGCTCCGCTGCCAAGCACTCAGTATCTTGAGGTCTGTTTGTTGAGAAAATTGCATGAACAGTGCCATGATTGCTGCCTCATTTGAGGGCGGAAGCGTCCCTTGTGCTGCTACAGTTTCTAAGTGGTTCCGCTGTGTTTCGTCCAAGAGAAGCTGGTTATCTATAAGTGCTACCAACCTGTCGCGTAGCACCTGTTGCCGCAAGTTGTCTCGTTCGGTTTGGTGGACGCGATATTGCTTAAACGCATCTTCGGAGAGTACATCCTTGATGGCTTGTTGATAGAGTGGGTGATCTGTAATATCAGCCCCTGCCCTTAAGGTTTTGAGTTTCTCTGCAGCTTCTTTGGGAGTGATTTCGCCAGCCTGCTTGGGTTTCGCATCCACTTCCGGTTTTGTTGCTTCAGGCGTTTTGCCATGAATTTCGAGGTATTGTTGAACGATCCCTTTGGCGGCTACTCGTAGATGTCGAGAGGCACGTTCATCGAGGGGTTGTAACAGTTCAGTATGTGCTGCCAACTTGGCTTCCATGAGCTGCCGCATCTGCTTTATACGCGCTTGAGATTCTGGTGTGCCACCTTTATTATGAGCAGTCTGTTTATTGAGCTGCTCACGTATCGCGTCAGCCTCTTTTTCCTCCACTTTGCCAGCATCGACCGCACCCTTTATTACAACTTCGGGTATGGGTGCGGCAATGTCGTGTAATTCCTCCAAATCTGCGCTAACGAGTCCATGCCAAATTTTGGATTGTGTCTGGCTCAATATCCCGTCCAGAGAGAGTTTTAACTTATAGTGCACCAGATGGGCTGCGTTCAGTGAATTAAGCATTATGATCATCGAGTTCGGGAAGGTATCACTGTCCTTTGTATCAAGCAGTAATTGTTCAATCTTTTGGCGTTGATTGGTCGTTAGGGAGAGTTCCTTGTCAAGTGCCACTGCTATTTGACGTGCGATTGCTTGTTGATATAGCTGCCATCTATTTTGGTTGAGGTTCAGATACTCCTGAAGTTGCGTCTCGGTCAGGTGTTTAAGAAATATTGCCTTGGTGTGTGGATGTGACAAAAAGAATTCAAGTAATGCTATGTTGCCCCCGTCCATTGCCTTCGCGAAGGCACGCAGACTCTCGTTCTGCATTAGCACGATCTTATTTGAATTGAAAATTGACTGACGAAGTGATTTGACAGCTGCCTCATTGAGATTGTAACGCTTACCGATACTTTCACCGACGCGCGCAAGTAAAGATTCGATTTGTCTGTCAAGGTTAGGATCCAAACTTACGCCTGGCACTTTAGAGGACAACCCGATATTGCCCTTTTCAGTCATTTTGAGCGGAACAAAGTGATCCCCGCCATTAACGATTGTAACGGGTTTTCCGCGGCGGTCGTTGTATCCCTCCTTGTGGATATTGATGGTATAGCGTCCTGCGGGAATACCCGCTTTTACATACTCGCCGTTCGCATCTGTTTTTGTTGTATGCTCTGTGCCGTCTTGGGCGACAATTTTGATCTCAACACCTTCAATCGGATTCTGTTCTACGGTTGTGTCGGTAATCATACCACGAATAGTACCGCTATTTGCAGCGTTGTTCTGCGCAAAGGCGGTCCCAAGCAACATACCAACACAAGCAAAAAATAATAACACAAAACTAAAACGAATCATTTGTTTAATTTTCCTTATGATCATTGTTCGGTACGGCTCCAAACCGCACCATAAGTGTCAATTTAAGAAAAACAACCCTCGTGGTCCCCAGGCCGGTAGGTGCGGTTTCTAACCGCACCGGATCTTAGGCGCAAACCGTGAATCCCCCCAAACCTTTAGTCCTCCTGAATCGTAGCCAAACCTGTTTGCCACTCCTGTCCCTTTTTACCAGCATAGAGCATAACATAGGTGTCACCGATTTCGAGGATCTGCCCTGTTAACACACCGTCGCAATCGAACGCATCAGGATCGTCCGATGGTTCAAATACGGGGTTGTCCGGGTTCGGTTCAAAGGTCTGAAAATCGCGTGTCCGGACATGCCCAATCCGCCAGACTTCGCCATCGAATCCACCGTAGAGGATATGGAAGTACTGTGGTCCTTTGAACAATTCGGTTTCGCGAACGGCTTTACTGTCCCACACTTCCCCGCTCCCTGTGAAAACAGGATTGGCAGGATTTTTTGTGACCAATGCAGGGTTGCTCGTCGGCGCGGTCGCGTGACACATTGTGAGTCCCTCCCCGAAAGCGCGTGTCGCCTTCCCAGTATAAACGATGTGGATTGTTTGACCAAAAACGCGCGCCTTATCAGAAATATCAGTAGTCGCGTTTTGGGTCAAGTCTTCTATCGCTACAGAAGGGTGTGTTGATCCGTGTCGTTCGTGTTCCGTATCTGCTGGAATAACAGGCGTGTGCTGAACGCGCTGCCACTCGCCTAAATCTCCATCGCTGACAAGCAAACCTGTCTGCTCGGGTGTCGTTTCGCCCTTGCCCCGATAGTACATGTAAAATTTGCCATCAGCGGGATTTAGGAACGGAAAAGGATACTCAACGGCTGCATTATCGAAACCGTCCGCTGAGGGTTCAAGAATAGGGTTCCGAGCGTCCTGCGTGATGTCGGTGAGGTTGTTAATAGGAGCCGTAGCGTGCATTATCAACCAGCGAACACCATGGTCCCGTTTGCACCAGATATAGTGTACCGTTTCGTCAACAATAATCGCGTGCGTTGCTGCCGCCCAGAGGGGTGGCGGCAACGCGATGATCGGATTGCCTGTCTCCATCCGCTTGAAACTGGCGAATAGTTCAAATGGAATTGCGTTTTTCCGCACATCGGTTTCCATAGGTTTCTTCACAGTAACCAGTTAAGAGCCCTCTTTACTGGTTACTGGTTACTGGTAACTTCTTTATGGCTGTCTGCCTTCTAAGACATTGAAATACGCATCCAATCCCTGACGAAATTCCTCTGGCAATACGCGCCCTGCTTTGCCTGTTGCCTGTCTCGGTGAACGGTTTTCAAGAAAGGCTGTGCCGGTATCGTCCCCGATCCCCATAAGCATCAAAGCCGCAGCAGTGGCTGGTGGTGCCGTTGTTATCGCAGGCGTGTTTGGAACTCTGCACGTTTGGAGCAGGATTTCGATCACTTCCGTTATCGCTGCAATCGCCTTCGGACCGGTATCTGGTTCCGCAAGGATGTCTTCTACCTCATCCATAACCTCTGCAGCTGCCGTCACCTTCGCGAGTTGCTGTTGAATTAGACGTTCGTGAGCGTTCGGCAAGAGACTGATTTGCGCTGCGACTTCGTGCGTATCCTCAGTAAGTGTAATCTGTGTATCGTACAAAGCGAGACTGCGATCTGTGTATTCGTCGGTGGTAATCGCTGCTTTCGCTTGTTCAAGTTCGCGCGTCTCCTCCCGCAACTGGATCTCGCGATCAATGATACGCAAGACTTCCAAGATGATTTCTGGCGGTAGATTCGGCAATTCTATCAGACCACCCTGTGGCGGTGGTGCATCAGGGAGCGGGTCTACCAATTGTTCTGCCCACCGATCCAGGGTATCCGCCCAAAATTCTGCCTCAATGGTGGATTGTCCGACAAAATTCTTGTTAATCGTTTTTGCGATGTGTTTCAGCTGGTTTGGCGCAAGCGCGTCCTGCATCTCCGAAAGCACCCGCAAATAGTTCGGTGAGGGGCGGCGATCAGAATAAGCCACCATATCTTGTATGATAGTGGATACAGTTTCAGACGCGTTGGTCTCTCGTTCCGCCAAACGTTCCCGATCAGATTGATTGTCTAAAGCTGCAGTGCGGTCAAGACCAAAGCTGTCAAGATTGTTCAGGTCTACCGCTATATCAATCTGTTTCCGCGAGGCGGCTTTCAAGCGTTTCACGAACGTACTGTTCTCAAAACTGACGAGCAATCTGCTCATCTCATCTGCGAGTTTGGCAAAGGCGTCCAATAACTCTTGCTGCTCTTCGACGGCTTCAAGGACGAGATCTGCTGCCTGAGGTGCTGGCGTATCTGCGTCATCTTCATCTTCGTTATCTCTACCGCTCCCTTTGAGCAGGGTTGTAGGGATACGGAGACCGCCAACAATCTGTGGTGCCTGTCCTTCTGCCTTGTCAGTCTTGTTGAATCCGGATTCAACGTCGGAGACAGTCGGCGTTGGATTGGCAGGCACAAAACCGGGTTTACCGTCTTCAGCGTTCGGTGGTTTACTCCGATTGACACTAACACCCTTGCCGGGTGTGTTCGGATCCTCTGGCGTTTCGTCCAATCCTTCGGGCGGCAGTATATTATCAGGTCCGTACTTCTCCACTTTTGCTGAGTCGTTCGGTTCACCGCCAGAAGGCGACGGTGGTGATTGTGCTGACTGTTCTCCCTGTTGTCCGGTATTGGTAGATTCACCAGTGGGAGTGGTTTCAGCGGAGCTTCCGGGTGCCTCAGCGGCACGCGAAAGTAGGTCTGCAACAGAAGGCATTCTCTGCCCAGCGATCTCCTCTAACCCCTCAATTATATCCGCCCACGATTCGAGTTGTTCAGCATCAAATTCTTCATTCTTTGCTGCTTCTTGGACCAACTCTGTGCCGGTTTCAATCAAACTTTCGAGTCTTGCTGCGTTGGCGCGTTCTGCTGCGGCTTGTTCTTGGATTCTCTTGCGCTGCGCGGGATCGTCAAGTATTTCGGCTGGCAAGTCGCGTAGTTCGCGGTTGATTTGGTACAGCTGTAGTTCCTGGTCATGGACATCCTTTGCAGCACCCGTCCAGAGCTGCATCTGTCCGACTAACCATCTGAAATGTTCTGCTGGCGTGAGCACATGGAGGACGAGATGCGACGAATAGACGCGCTCACGGTCCGGTAGGTAATCCTCCGCATAGGCGCGCAGTCGGAGACTCTGGGGTTTCACATTCTCACGTTTCGGGGAAAATGTGGCAGCAACGGTCAAACTATCCGCTGTCGGTGTTCCAGCGGATACGATTTTCTCGCCGCTGGTGGGTTCAGGGTTGTGAATCGGATTGGCGATGCCCGTCCATTCCAAACCGATCTGTTTTACACCAAAATCGTCTGCTGTCTGAATCTCAAAAGCGAGTACTTCATTAGAAATGACGACCTGATTATTCTTTAATTTGTTGAAGGCAACTGTTGGTGCTTCATCATTGAGTGCCTCAAACCGTAGTACTTGTGGTTCACGGGCGGTGAGACCGAACCGATCTCGCCATGTCAGGTGCATTTCTGTTGTCGTTTCTACCGCTATTGGTTCGGTTGTCACGCGTGCCCCATCCACCGTTTGGGGACGATTGTTCAAAGTTGCTTCTGAGAGTTCACGCGTGGTGGTGGCTTCTAAGATGGCGGTACTGCCCTTGACTAAGTTCACGATTCCGCCGCGGACATCATCTATTCGGGGTTCTTGGCGTTGTAGGTAGTCCGGCAATTGGACTTTGGCAGTGAGATCTTTTAGGGCGGGACGCAACTTCGGTTCAACTGGAATAGAACGCCGTGCGTCTCCGACGCGGAGTGCCACGCTGCCGTCCTTGGTTTGCGGCGGTAATTGGAATTTGTAGGTTGACCCGTCGCGTTCGGCAACTACAGGTGTCTGATCCGCGTATCGCGCCTCGCCTGATTCAGGTTTCCATGGCGAGTCATCTTTGAGACGGGCTTCGACATCAAAGGATTCCGCGTATGCGACGACGCGACGATCTGTGTTCCCTTCCAACTGTGCGAAGGTATACCGTTCCACGTTTCGCCACGGGGTCAGCCATCGAGCGAGGGTATTTCGACTCGTTGCGGGGATCACAACGATCCCGATAACAGCGAGTATTATCGGGACACCGGCTGCCCATGCCCAACGGCGATGTCGAGGGTTTGGGACGGCATCTGCCAGATTATGCTTTGCTACCTCGGCATCAACCTGACGCATCGCTGCTTCAACTAAAGCGGGACTTGCCGATTGATCCGTTCTACTGGATGCGAGTTCTACGATGCCGAGTACGTGATTGCCAAAACGTGGAAACTTATGTTGCAACAGCCGAGCGATGCCTTCTAAGCTCCGATGCTGCCAAACCCAATTATAGTACTTTAGCGGCAAAAAGAGCACCATTCCCACCATGCCAGTGAGTAGAATGAGTACCCGCAAAAGCGTGGGCGTATCAAACATGCGGTCTAAGCCAAACACGACGAGATATGAGATGATGATACCGAAGATCGCTGCCAGTGCCCCTTCAGCGAGTTTGATAATCCATACCCGTTTTTGGTACTGTTCAAGTGCCGCCTTCATGCGTGCGGGTAAGTTGACTTCTGCTGTCGGAAGCACGCCATCACGATGATCGTGATCGCGTGACTTCCGAAGTGGATTGACGCTATTACGCAATTTTGCTTGTGTCTGCTTCATTTTTTTAATGTTCCTTTTACCAGTTACCAGTTATCAGTTATTAGTTATCAGTTACCAGAAAGAGGCGTTCAGATGATCCAAAACCCCTTTTAACTGGCCACTGGTAACTTCTATATCCATCCGTCATCAATCATTAATGTCAAGGGTGATTCCATCTCTTCCATGGGGAGATGAATCCGCTGCCGTTTTCGAGACGATTCATAAATTGCCATAAGGAGTTCTAAAGAAGCATATCCTTGATAGCCACTTGAGCGGTGTTCTCTGTCCTCTTCAATAGCTGCAATCAGATCTTGTACGGGGTCGATTTCTGAAGGCAATTCTGGTGTTACCCATGCCCCGCCGGATTGTTGGTTACGGATACGGAGTCCGGGGCCACCCGGGGCAGCCAGTTCGATTTCGCCTTCTGTTCCATAGCAATAGATGTGGTGATAACCCGGGGCGGTATCGTTACCAGATTCAATGATACCCCGGACATTATTTTCAAATTTGAAGTACCCGATCGCGAAATCCTCGGAGTGTAGGTCATATTTTGTCGGTGTGCCGATCCGTTCAATTTGACCTATCACCCATGAGACGGGACGATCCCCGTAAATAAATCGCATCAGATCAACGGTATGTGTAGCATTGTCTTTCAGATCACCGCCGCCGCAGATACCGTGAATTCGGAAGAGTTCACCAATCTGACCGTCGGCAATCATCTGTTTCGCAGCAGCGTACGGTGCAGAAAACCGGACTTGATGGTCAATCGCTAATTTCACATTGTGCTGTGAACACGTTTCGAGCATCTCCCGTGCCTGTCCGAGATTCTCCGCCATCGGTTTTTCAGAAAGCATCGCTTTCACACCGTGTTTTGCGGCTTCTATCACGACCGGTGCGTGCAGTTTCGGGCGCGTACACACCGAAACAATATCAATATCTTCTGTTTCGAGCATCTCAATATAATCGGTATACTGCTTTTCAACGCCGTACTGCTCACCATAGGCTTTAACGCGTTCTTGATCAATGTCGGCAATCGCTGTGAGTGTTGCTCTCGGTTCTTTTACATACCATCCAGCGTGCATGTGAGAAATGCCACCGCAACCGACTATTGCCACTTTATAGTTCTTGCCCATTGTAATAAATCCTTTCCCAACTTCTGGTCAGAATAGGTCGTTGGTTATCGGCTTGTTTCCATATTCACTCTTGATGATGTATTATACCATATTTTATTGAATGTGTCTATTTGCTTTTAGATCAACCCTATTACACTGCACCGTTCATTTTTCTTGCAACCCAGAACGCCCCAAGTAGAAAGACTAAGATGCCTGCCCAGATCGGGTGCGCCCAGATCCGCGTGCGATGGACAGTCGGTGCTGGTTCTGGCAAGGCTGCGAGATGCTCCAATAGACTCGGCACATCAGAGACCGGTACCAACTTGCCCTCGGTAATCTTGGCGATTTCGTCTAATACATTGAAGCGCGCCAAACGTCCTTGTTGTTCCCGATTTAAGCCTTGCACTGACAGATCCGTCTGAACAGAGGCACCGGTTTCGCTACTACTTGCAATGAGACGATAGTTTCCGGGCTCTTTCGGCACAAACGAACCGACGAACAACCCCGCCAGATCCTCTGTGCCGGGTTGAAGTCGAATTGTCTGCGTCTTGCCTGAGGGCGAAATCGCTTGCACCACAACCGAACCTCTATCTAACGGCCCCCCTACGTTATCGATAGCATTAGCATTTAAGGTCAACACGTCATCAACATTGGGTCTGTCAGGTGAGTAAAACAGGCGTATTGCTTCGCTTTGTGCCATCTGTCGTCGGTATGCCATCCACCGCGCGACTTGACTCCAGAAGCGATAATGGTACCTATCTTCAACACCGTGTCGCCAACGCCAGGCACTGTCTGTCCCCATAAATAGGACTTTACCGGCACCAAACGTCTTGGTCACGATTAATGGCACGCGTCCGGAAGCTGTTGCGACTTGGTCGTGCACTGCGAGCGTTTCTGTGCCAGCCTTGGCGCGCTTGACTCCGGTGTGCCAGAAAAATCCTGGCAACTTGCGCCACACTTCGCCGTTGTCTTGGTCGGTATCTCCGAGACGTGTGAGCAAACTTCGCTGCCCTGACGCGGTGAGGGCAAAATATCCTTGTAAATTCGAGCCGACACCTTGAGGGGTTGCTGGATCCAAGATCACGGGATAGAGGTCGGCAAGCGGACCTGGAATCAGCGTATCGTGAGAGCCTGAGCGTCCCGGCATAAAGACGATACCTGAAGCTTGTGCAGAGACTAACTTCCGTAATTCCCGTGTTTGTTCGGTTGTTAACTGGTCCTCTTTCACACCGACATCGCCGAGGAACACGACATCATAACGACTGAGTTCCCTCGCGTCAGGAAAACGTTTAATATAAGTACGACCGCCGCCGACTTGTGGCAACTCGGGATGGAAAAGCAGACATGTTACTTCAACGCCTTGATCCCGTTCTAAAGCGTTCCGTAGATATCGGTACTCCCACCGCGGATACGATTCGATGACAAGGACTCTCAATTGCTCCTCGCGTATTGATATCGGTGCGGATATCTCATTGTTTTCGGGGATCAATTCTTCGGCATCCCGTGCAATACGGAGGTTTAACGTATAATTCTCTGTCGCTGGGGGTGTCCAGACGATATTATCTTGCGCTTGGCTCATGGCAGGAACACGGACAACCTTGGTAACCGTCGCTTCGTTATTGACGCGGAGTGTAACACTCACATCCCGGTCCTGACCCAAGGTGCTACGGACAACAAACGGAATACGAAGTTGCTTGTTTGTCACCCCAAAAGTCGGAGCATCCATCCTGACCAACTCAAGATCCGGTAATGGCACCTTGCTACCGATGCCTATTGCGAAGACGGGAATTCCTTTCATCCGAAACCGTGTGGCTGCCTCTACGGGGGAGTTGCCGACATTCCAATCACCGTCCGACAGGAGTACCACGCCGCGAAGATTTGTGTGGTTGTCAAGAACGTGTGACAGCCCGGCATTCAAATCTGTTGCTTCTTCTGGCGGATCCAACTCTGAAGAGAACGGCTCAAACACCACATTGAGATCGCTCATTTCTGGGGATTTCCAGACTTCTTCAGACATCAGCGGTTGAATCGTTTCGGCGCGGCTCTTGCGTTCGCTGGAGAGATCTTGATCTTGACCAAGAACGCGCCCCTTATGAGAAATATCTGTAGACGCGTTCTTGGTCAAAAAGACATCCCGTGTCTCCATACTTTTAGAGGCGTCCCAGAGTACTGCGAGCGTTGAACGTCGATCCGGCGGTTGCGTCTTCAACCATTCAGGTTGATTCAGCGTGGTGACCACTAAACAGACCAGTACAAAACGCAGCAATTCGAGCCACCCGGTTTGCATGCGATAACCGCTGCGGTGCCAGGCTAACCAGCACAGGACACCGGTCACAGCCACGATAAACAGTCCCAAACCCATGATGGAACCGCTTGAGAGAAATTCGAGGTTTCCCTGTTGTTCTTGCATTCTTGTGTCTCCTCTTTCTATTCTATGCTTCCCTCTGCGGTCGCGAGGTCAATTAAAGGGGTGGCTTCCGTTTTTCTGCTTGGCAGACTCAGCACTGCCTCCAAAATGAGTGCTAACGCCATTGCGATGAGGAAGATACGCCAGAGTTCACTCGCTAAGGCGGATGTATCGCCGACATCAACATCAATTCTTCGGTATGATAGTCCATCAAATAGGGCATCCACCGTCTCAACGGGTGATGTCTGAGCGGTGTCCTCAGCTTGGCTGCGGTTCACAGCTACCCAATATTCTCCTTCACGATAAACACCGGCATGCAATTCACGCTGTGAGAGGGACGCTGTGTTCTCAGCAGTAGCCACCAATTCCCACTGCTCTCGGTCTGCGAGCACACCGAGTTCGGCATCGCGTTGCGCTGCGGCAGCCAATGCGCGACACCCGTCCGTCAATGCGCGCTGTAGCATGACATAAAACACGATACCATCGCGTTCGAGCGAAGAGAATTGCGCTGTGGGCAGTACACTACAGAAGTAGATTGCCCCGTGATCAGTAGATGCACGGGTGAGTAGGGGGGCATCGTTGTCAAACCTTGCCAATGATGTTCCAGTACTCTCAAGGGTTCGGTAACGATAGGTGCGTAATTCGTTCAAAGGCAGCGCATCCCCGCTCTCTACATGTGCCAGTAAATCGGCATCGCCGCGCCACCATGCGACTTTGGAGACCTCCTGACCATCAGCGGATTGCCAGTCGCCCCACTGTGAGTCGAACAGTTGTTCACCAGCGTTCTGCGCCGGTGGAAAGAACATAGCCACACGTCCGCTGTTGACGAAATGCGCGATCTGTTCTGCTACCAATCCGCTCGGTAGCGCACCCTGCCAAATCAGCAATCCGGTGTTTTCCCAGTCGATTTCCGCGACTCGGTTTATGGGAATCACATCTGCCTGGTGTTGGAGTCGGGCATCCATCGGAATCGCAAGCGCACGACGGAACGCTTCACCGATCCTTTTATCATCACTGACGACAACTGCCTTTCGGACTGGCGGTTCTGAAAACACAAAGAAAAACCGATTGTCCAAGGGGTTCGCATCACCCGGTAAACTCACGGATCCCCAACCTGAGCTGAGTTTGGCATCAATAGGGATACGGTGTCCCTGTAAAGAGGCACCGAGTGTGTCGAGTTCCATTTCAACCACAGACTGCACATTATTGACTTCAAACTCAATGGGCACGCGTCGCGTGCCACTGCTGCCACCGCCCGTACGAACCATCACATCAAGAATAAGTTCCGCATCATTGCCACGTTTCCACCGTTGGACGTTTTCCACTCGCACCGACAAGTTCCCTGAAGGTGGATCGGTGTATGCGAGTAAGAAATGATGCACACCTTCTAATTGGACGAATGCGTCGCGTATGGCGTTCCAGCGGCCGCTGTGAATATCCCAATCGTTCTCGTTCAGGTCCGAACAAATCCATATTTCAGCGCGTCCCGACTCGTTTGCCTTGAGATAGGCTAACGCCGTTTCAAGCATACTTGGGATATTTGCACTGGTGGCACTCGCGCCGGTCATGGGTAGGTTCAATAGAGCCTTCGGTGAATCGACTTCCTGCATCTGACCACTGGCACTATCAATTAGAAGTAAATGTGTTCCGTAATCACCTTGCTCCAACAATTGCGCGAGTCTTTTCAGAGCAGTGGATCTTTTTGATTCACCCGCCTGTAGGTCTTGCATTTCCATGCTGGCGGAGCGATCGAGAAGAATCAGTGTGGCATCAGGCTTACTCAATCCGACGCTGCCTAACCATCCGCCGGACAATGGACGGCTAATGGCGAAGATCAAGGCCCCGATAGCAAGGACGCGCATCAATAGAATCAGAAGATGCCGAAGACGTGCCATGCCTCTGCTCATACGCTTTGCACGCATCAGAAACATCATCGCTGCCCAAGGAATGGTCCGGTGCCGCTGCTGATTGATTAGATGGATAATGATCGGCAGGAGCATCAAAGGGAGCGCGATTAATACTAAAGGTTGCAAAAAACTCATATTTTAAATTTACCTTGCGGTTCGTTGGGGCGGGTTTTAGGAAGAAAGTCTCTCCGTATATCCGCCCTCCATTTTGCGGCGTACTTGAAGAAATACGCAGAAACACCCTATCAAAGACCCCAAGCAAAAACCCCATAAGCGATCTGCTTCATTACGGGCTTGCGTTTTGGATTTTTCACAGTATTCGTTTTTGGTTATAAGTTAAGAGGTTTCCATCATTCCCAACCGCTCTTTCTTATAACTTATAACTTATAACCATTAAGCCCGTCTTTTGGGTGTCCGTCCTAACAAGAATCGTGCCAATACATCGCCATAGTTTTCGTGGATCTGGATACGATGATAGTCAACCTCGGTGTCGCGAATAACGTCATCCATACTTTCGAGGTATATTTCCATTGCGCGCCGGTACTGGGCACCGATGACAGTCGGATCCGCCAGTATAGGTTCTCCACCTTCCATGTCAACGAATCGCATGGGGCGATCGAATTCAAAATCAAGTTCGTTCTGTTCCATGAGATGAAATACAGCGACATCGTGTTTACGGAAGCGTAGATGTTCAAAACAATTCCGCACCGTTTCGGGTTCAATAAATAGATCTGAAATGACGACGATGAGTGCTCTCTGTGGGATCCGTTCAGCAGTTTCGTGGAGAATGTCAGCCAATCCGGTTTCGCCTGATGCCTCCATTGTTCCTAATTCATCAAGGACAACGCTAAGATGCGTAGCACTCCGCTTTGGCGGAATTTCTATATGAAATGCTTCGCCTGCACAGTAGAGTCCAACGGCATCCCCTTGTAGAGCGGCTATATAGGCTAAAGTGCCTGCTACCCGACGTGCGTAGTCGAGTTTACTTAAACCTGTTTCCCCGTCGGTGCCCGCAGGGTTTCCGTTGTATGCGAAATCCATTGAACCGCTGGTATCAACGACTAAGCACAATCGTAGGTTCGTATCGGCTTCAAACTCCTTGATGTAGTAACGATCGTTGCGGGCGTAAGCACGCCAATCGAGTCGACGTGTGTCATCACCTGGGACATACTTACGGTACTCGGCGAACTCAAGACTCGAGCCGCGAATCGGGCTCCGATGTTTACCGGATACACTTCCTATCATGGGAAGTCGGGCGTGCAATTGAAGCGTGGAGAGCCGTTCCAGGACCTGCTGGTTGAGATAGTCCCGTTTGAGTTGCAACATAATCTACCCCTGTTCCGACAACTCTTCAACGAGACGGTTGACGATGTCTTGGCTGGTGATGTTCTCGGATTCCGCAGCGAACGATGTAATGACCCGATGCGCCAGCACTGGATCCGCTACTGCGACGACATCTTCAAGTCGCGCCATATAGCTGCCGCTAAGTGCTGCACGTGCTTTTGCCCCCAAGATTAAGTATTGAACTGCCCGTGGACCGGCACCCCAAGCGACAAGCGGCTTTAGCCAGTCAGGTGATGCCTCGCTTTTCGGACGGGTGCTGCGTACCAAATCGACAGCGAATTCATAGATATGCTCTGCTACCGGCACACGGCGCACGAGGTCTTGAAAGGCAAGCACGCGTTCGCCTGTCAGGACGTGTTCGAGTGTTGGAAGTGCCACACCGGTTGTGGTACGGGCAATCTCTATCTCTTCAGCACGTTCCGGATAGTCTACTTCAATC
Organism: Candidatus Poribacteria bacterium; assembly: GCA_003635195.1. Classification (GTDB taxonomy): domain Bacteria; phylum Poribacteria; class WGA-4E; order WGA-4E; family WGA-3G; genus WGA-3G. Next base: position 50,396 of record PYIY01000063.1, read on the forward strand.
CTGAACATGAAACGATCCAGCTGCGCCTCCGGTAACGGATACGTTCCTTCCTGTTCTATGGGGTTCTGCGTCGCCAGCACAAAGAACGGCGGTGTGAGTTGGTATGTTCTACCGATGACCGTGATTTTGTATTCCTGCATCGCCTCAAGCATCGCGGCTTGCGTTTTTGAGGGCGCACGGTTAATCTCATCGGCAAGAATCAGATTTGCAAACAGGGGTCCCTTAACGAACTCGAACTCGCGCCTGCCCCCTGGTATTTCTTGAAGGATGTCGGTTCCGGTGATGTCCATCGGCATCAAATCGGGTGTGAACTGGATTCGGCTGAACTGCAACGCCATCGTCTCAGCGAACCGGCTGACTAACAGGGTCTTCGCCAAGCCAGGAACGCCCATTAAGAGGGCGTGTCCTTGCGAAAATAGGCAGATCGCCAAGTGCTCAATAACCTGTTCTTGACCGACGATGATCTTAGCAAGTGTCTGTTTTAATTGGTCGTACACGTTGCGCAGCTCGTCAATTGCAGCAACATCGTCAGCATGCATTGTGTCCGTATTTGGTGTCGTTGTCATTAGGTTTCCTTTCCTGTTATTGTTGTGAAGTTGTGTGGTCAGAAGATATAACCGTGACAGATATTAAGTTTCCTACCCTACCCAATTATGGATGCAGTTTCGATTCATTCTGACTGTGATGTAGCAACAGGAGCGTCAGATCTGCCCGCTGTAATGGGACACTCATATTTATGGAAACATCTGTCCTTGAAAAGATAGTAAAAAGTGCTTTTCCGGTGCTGGTTTGCCGTTAAAGAAAACCGAGGTAAATAGTGATCTATAGTAGATTTTACATACAATTAACGATATACCGATGGTAATGTGTTTACACAAAGTTAAAAATTAATTCAGTTCTGAAATATCCTTTGTATTTCACCATAGTAGAATAAAATGTAAAGCAAGGGCAAATTTTGGCTTAATACCACAGTAGCAAATTCGGTGCCAGTCTGAACACTGCTGTCCTTATCAGACGCTTTATGAGATGTTGAGAAATAACTGCCCAAAATGGGGCAAATTTATGCCTAATCGCACGAAAGCGGGCAAAATTTATTCACCGGTAGCATATAGGTAGACTAAAAGTTTCAATTATTAGTGACGCAATTTGTATGCGAAAAAGGTGCATAATTTCACTTTTTTCTGTAAAGTGTTAGAACCTCCGAGGCGATGCGATATGCGTATCCATCCATTTCAACCGAGCCTGTAACCATCTTTTTATCTGTTGGACCTCTTGCTCATAAACAAGTAGACCACGGTTTGTGAGCAAAAGATCGCCAGAAGCACTACGCCCGTGCAAGGACCATCTCTGGTAGTTTCGGTTTTGTGCTTCGGACAGAAATTTAGCAGTCTGATCAATCGCGTCAAGGAGTTTAGAAGTGGCGAGTATATCTTTCCGAAGTGCCTGCCACCTCTTAGTGAGTTTTTGTGTGAAGTTTTTGTCTTGTAGGAGTCGATCCCACCAAAAAGGAACAGGGTTTGTATAGATCAGCCATCCATCCGTTTTCCAACCTTCATTGAAACCTGCGTTGCCCATTGATAAGTTGAAATCCCAGATGGGTCCCATTGTCAGTTTGCTGTCTCTGTCTTTGTACATGTATGTGCTGTTCCGAAATCCATCTATGTTTCTGAAAAGTTCGTTGATGATGAAATGGTCGATAAAAGCATCGGTATCTATGTACTTGGTATATCCACGTTCTGGGTCCTTAAAATCCTTTCCAGCTAACGCCGCTTCAAATTCGCTCATATAGTTCTGAATCCACGCTTTTTGGGTGGCAGACATCTCGTATCCTTTTGGGTATACATGAAACAGTCGTGTGCCGGAACGGGTGAAAAAGTAAGTTTCATACCTGTCCGTTTTATCGATTTTTAGGATATAACCACCGGTGATGTTCGCGGGTTTCAGCGATTTAATATCAACACGGTCTTTTCCGCGTTTTATCTTTTCTATGAGTAGATAGACGCCGACGTAATGTTTGTCTCCGATTGTCGCATCACCGTTATCATTGAGAAACAATTCAACAAACTTTGTCCTGCTTGCGTATCTGCCGATGCGATTGCTGAACTCGTAAGCCAAATAATTCCGCATCAGCGTTTTATCCCAATAGGGTCCGTTTAAAACCCAATCCGACTCGGCTGGCAGTTGCAATAACGATACATCTTTGTCGTTGCCTGCATCGTCCTGAATTTCTACACCGTACTGCTTTTTCGGGAATCCGAGCGAAGTTTTCCCCCTAAGTTCTATCCCGATTTTCCCATCGAAATCAATATGCTGACTATTTAGGGTGTTTCTACCGCCGGATTCATCATAAATAATTTTCATTGCTGCAGGGATTTTAGGTTCATCACGAATCGAGTTTCCTGACGTATCAATAATAACGATTGGTAGATTTGATGTGAAAGTCTCAGTGCGCCCCAAGCCTTTTTCAGTATCGGCAGGGTTAGAAACAGATGTCTTTTTGGATTGCCCAGCGGGATCCGTGATGCAGCTTGCTGTCACGAGCAATATGATGCCACTCAGAAGTAGAAGTGTGAGTTTTTTGTTAAGATACATTAATAGTCTACAACCTCGTCAAGGGAGATTGGAAGGGAGGAAACTTTGTTTCACTGAAGCGGTATCACTATTTCCCAAACAGCGTATGGAATTTTCGGTTATTCTGGGTCCGTTTCGGATATACTTTTGTTCTCTACGAGATAGTATACCAAATATGGATAAAGGATTGCAACTGAAATAGAAATATCCGTGAGGCGTACAATTCCTGCGTGGGCAACCCTAAAAATCGTTTAGCCAAGCAATAAACATTGCTTCGTCAAAAGCATACCACAGGATAAGTCCGGTAAGATCTGGCTCTTGAAGTGCGAGCAGAATGAGTCCTTCGTCCACGCCGTATGTGTTAAAAAAACCGCGTATCTTTTTTTTATCTCTTTCACTGGTCTCTTCAATAAATTCCTTATATCGCGCTTCAAAGGCATTGTAAGCGTTTTCGCCTTGCCCGTTGTCGAAGATCCATTTCTCCAGCGTCCCCTCGGTGAACTGACGGAGGGGGGTGTCTATGAAAGGACCGTCGATGAGATGTTGGGGTTGTGGTATTTTCGGCATGTTCGGCGGGTCGCCGGGTTCCCTTGCGCAAAACGCGGATAAGCCTTTATAGAGCGTTAAAGCCCCTTTGCCTTCTAAAATGATCTGATGCAAATAGGTAAAATCCTCTACCTCCGGGTTCTCAAGAAAACCGTCAAACAGGGGACGGTACGCTTCGGTGGGTATGGGCATCATTGTCATTCTCCAAAACTCATCGAGCGTCTGAAATTGCGGCTCCCTTGTGAAAGTTTCTCTGAGATACGCTTTGTAGATTTCAGAGTTTATGAGGTGTCGGAGAATGCGGAAGTTATCTTCCAAAACGTTTCCTTCGTGGCGTTGTTGAAGTGCTAAGAGTTCCACCATTTTTTCTGTGTGTATAGGTTCAGGGGCAGTTGGCGGAATTATATCACTTTGAGAATAGGTTTGTACCATACATTCCGGGGCATATCTGTGAAGGCGCGTCAATTTTAGCAACTCCGCCTCTCGTCTGAAATCGGTTTCTGTTTTTTCAGGTATTAAGGGATCCTGCGTTTTTTCGCTGCAACTCAAGAAAGAGAAAAAACTCATGAGCAAAACGACGATGATGCGCGTGATTTGAAAAAATCTCATTTTGTAGCCTCCATTTGGAAAGTTCCATTGCGGTTGTAGTACTTCTTAAGTAACTCAAAGAGTTCCGGATCTTCCTCAGCAAGTCTGCGGAGACCTTCTTGAGGGTCGTAGCGATTTACGACTTCGAGGGCATACTGGAGTCGCTCTGGCGTAAACGATTCGGTAAGGGCACGTTCTATTTGTTTCTCAGAAAAGTTGTATTCTTGAAATTCTGCGGGGAACTCTTCTGTTAAGAATTTTTCAAATTCAATGAATGCTTCATCGTTGAGTGACTCCAAGAATTGATCAAAGTCGTCCATGTGTCGCCCAGGCTTATATTCTTCGTTTTGTTGTGTTTCAACAGGTATTTCTTCAGTTTTCAGGGAGTCTCTTGTGGCCGAGACTTCTGTTAGCATAGGCACATCCTGTGGCGCATACGTCGGTGTTTCTGATACATTCTCAAGCGTGAGAGGAAGTGGCGGTTTTGTCAGCCGTTGCCCATTATCATCAATATAGATAATTTCATATCCTTCTGGGTGAATTCCTTGGTAAATGAGTGCGGTTTGTTGGGCTTCATCAAGAGGTTCGCCAAATAAGACTGTGCCTCTGCCTTTTCTTTTAACATAAACGCGACCGGGGACAGTTGGAAGGAATGTCTGTTTCCCCGGTCCCGTGAAAAATCCACCATCGACTTCAGGATCTGCTTGCATTGCAGCCCGGAATTGTTCATATTCCCAAATCTTCCTGTTAATGAAGGCTTTCTTAAATGTTTCCCAATCCGTGGTAGGCGGCAGTCCAAATATATCGGATGTCCACATTTCGGGCTGGTTTTCAAGTTCAACTAACGCTCTTCGCGCAGCCATATACCCAGAATAATCGTCATAATTTTCGATGGCAATCCCCATTTCAAAGAGCATTTGGAGCCATTCGCGCTGTGGATATTTTTCATCGACTTCGGGATCTGCGGCTATCCATGAGAACGACGATAGCAGCGCGTCGACGTTTTGCGGTCCATTGTACGGCTCTGCAGGGTTAATTCCCATTTTTGATTGTCTTTGCTGTGCCCGTGTATCTCTATTTTCCTCAATGGCAGGAAATCCCTTTTGCTGTATTTGCGGGTGTGTTAGAAAAAAATAGAGAGAGACACATCCAATCCCGAAAAAGAGCACAATTGTCAAAAATATCACCTTACGTGTCATAAAAACCTCCTTCCGATGCACAGAAGCCGGTGCTATAAAAATCAAGTATAATAGAGCCCAATTTTCATAGCACCTACTCTGATGAGGCTAATAAAACGTCCCGGAACCGCTTCCAGAATAGTTTTGATCATCCCTAACATGTGTAGACACAGAAAGAGACTTACCTGGCTTAAACCTGCGTTCTACTGTTCCATCTGCATAGCGGTAAGCATAGACTTTCGCCCACATACTTCCTGATTCTGAGAGAGGGTCTCTGCCTTCTACAGTAATCGAAACCGATGCCCATCCACTATAGGCGTGTATTGGCGTATTCTGAAGATCGTAAACGGCTGGTGTTGCAGCCGACCCGAAATTATACCAATTGTGATCGTCATCATTATCACTCAATTCCGAGTTGAGGTATAGGAATGTACCTGTACTCACATAAACGCCAGAAATGCCTTGATACGGAAAAAAAACGAGCGTGAGAAGCGGGAGAATGATGAATGTGGTAATAACCCCTTTTGGCCTTTTCATAACTTGCTCCTTAATCTGTAGATAAAGAAGGTAGAACTTAGGCAAATATCTTCCTTTTCCAAATTGCCTAAGTTCTCAAGGACTTGGTTTCTTAAATGGAACCCGATGCTTTTGCCCCTTTTCTTGCTATCTCGGACCCGGACATTCGAGCACTGCGTTCTCGGACTATATAGCGCCTGTCTTCCCCAGAAAAATAAACTCGAACCCAAATGGGTCCTCTATCCTCTAACGATTCGGCATCAATCCAGACCAGGCAATTACCGTGCCCTACGTAGTAACCTACAGGGGTGCTGACATTGAGTCGAACGTCATTCTTAGCAATAGCTTCAGTGTTTGTTACGCGCTGGTAGTTGTAACAGTAAACACCGTCATCGTCTGCCTGTGCGAGATATAATAGAACGCCGGCGATTAGGATTACAACAAGAGATGCAATCCCGGTGATTCTTTGGTGTCTCATTGTAAATTTCCTTCCTTGTTTGTGAATCCTTAAAAGGATCTGAATATGATAACATTTAGGGTTGTTATACCTATAACCGCAACCGAAGATATTGATATGATCCAGTACTTTAGATTACCCATCTTAATGCTTTCCAAAAGGCGGTTCATAAATCACTTTTGCCAATAATGAACCTCCCTTAAAAAGAATATACATCTCAGTCGAAAAACTTTAGCACTTTTTCAAAAAACAGACCGATGACTGTTGAGACTAAACCGATAGCAATTTTGAATGTGCTTTTCGGAGTTTTGAGAGCGCGCTTTTCGTCAGCTGACTGACGCGCCCTTCGGAGATACCGAGTTTGCGCGATATTTCTCTGCCGGAGCAGTCTTTGAAAAACTTCAAATTGATGACCTGACGTTCTTTTTTTAAAAGCGCATCGAGCATCTGCGGGTAAAGAGAACGGAGTTGTTCAACTTCGATTTTTCGACCAACTTCATCTTCAATGCTTTCAGAAGCACAAGCACCGGCGATCAGCGATTCGACCAAAAGGTTGGGGCTGGCATCCGTCTCAAAGGTCTCGTCGTGTGAAAACGGGGTATACTTCGCCTCTTTTCTTCTTTCCGACCAGAGGCGGTAGCACACTCGCGATTTTATAAATGTGACGAAACTCGCGCCGCTGGGGTGGTCAGGGTCATACTTTGGCTCTTCTTCCATGATCGTTAGATATGCCAACTGACGGAAATCATCACGCATGCCTTTTAGACGCGCATTACCGCAGGTGGCGCACTGAACACACTGATTGACAGAAGTTTCAGCGGAAAGCGGGTTGTTGGGTAAAACGTAGAACGGACATTTTTCGGACGTATTCGGACCGCGATTCCTTGACATAATAGATCTCCTTCCAAGCGTAGACGATAGGAACACTTTTGGATATATCCCCAGAACCTATTGTACTATATACATCTCAAACCAAAAACTTTAGATTTTTTTTACGCGTCCAATTGAATGTCCATATCGCACACACATTAATATGTGCTGAAGACGCTAAGCTTATCAACTTTTTTCCAGATCCTATATGACAATGATAGGATTCTGTCCTATCGACGCGAACTCCTAAAATCGCCGAGCGTCTCACTTTCGCTTATCTGGTACTTATAACAATGAAACTGAAAAAGTTAAGCCTAATTTGCACTTTTTTTACAAATTTTTTCAGCATTCGCTGTTTTTCCTTATTTTTTACTAAGTTTTGGACAATTCGTCCCGCATTTGGGTTGAATTTTCAAGGGTGGTGGGATTTTGCTATGAGTTTTATCTATCTTCTGATGTGGGTCGAGATGTGTGTGCTGTTGGCGGGTCTGTTTCCGTTTTCTGGCGGGTGTTCAGTCTCTGGTGGTTGTCCTATAGGTGTCAATTTATAGTAAAGTTTTAGGTGTCAATTTATAGTAAAGTTTAGAATTATACTAAAGTTTGGACAATATTGTAAACTTATGCTGCCTCGTCGAAAGGCAGGGGTGTATCGTCTTGAAAACTGACCTGAATATTCTGCGAGTTTGTTTTTTCATTGAACTTGGCAAAAAATGACGACACCGCCATTTGCGAGCGGAGATAAGCCACTCGCAAGCCTTGTGTGAGTTTCTCGGGGCGATACCAATGAATGCCGAGGTGTTGACAGACTTTCTCAACACTGATCGCTTTCTGCGGTGCGTTGGGTGTTGTGAATAACAACTTCGTGAGACTCGCTGCGACGAAACTCAGCTGGACGAACCGATTGATGCTCTTGCGAGATTTGCTGCGATAAGCATCAAAGCCGAAGTGCTGTTTGACATCTCGAAAGGCAGTTTCTATCTGCCACCTTTGTTGATAATACTCGATAATCTTCGGGATCTCAAGCGTCAAATCCGTTGTAAAGACGCAGAAATACCGATACGGTTTTGAGACTTTCGGACGGGTGCGGATGACGACGAGTCGGACATCGGCATCACACATCCGCGTCCGCACGACCTTTGAGGCAATCGAATAACTTTTTGCGTTTATATCTACATCCTTATATCGGAGTCGGCGGATATCCAGACGGTCTCCGTATTTCCGAGGTCGCCCGCGTTGCGGGTGTTTGGGTTGCTTTGGTAAACGATAGAAAACAGCATTAGATTTCGCACGACATAAGATATGATGTCCGAAACCCAACGCCATTGTAAACACTTTTCGCCATGCGAAGCCACGATCAAAGATGATAAGTCCCCGAGGGATCTTTGAACAGATACGCTTCAACACAGCAAAACTTTTATCACGGATCGTCTGTGGCGCAATGAGTTTCACCCAGACAGGAAAAAGCAGCCAGCATGTGGGGGTCTGACAAAGTAAACCTAACGCACCAAACTCGTGTCCGTAGTGAAACTTCGATTGATTCACACGACGCTTTTGATAACTGAAGTTGCGGAAAAAATGCAACCCCCATTGTGCTATGCCTGTCTTCAGTGCTTTGGTTTCATCATAGACATAAACCCAACTCCTAAAGTCGCGTTGAATCCGTTTGATGAGAACTGCCGCGACAGCATCGGCGTTCCATTGCCCCCGGGAAAGGAACTTCGGAAATGACCAATACTTCGTCCCTGAACCACTACATTGATAGAGATCCGTCAGTGTCCCACGTCCTCTATTGGCGATGAATCCGAAGATAAACGCTTGGAAAAGGGCGAAGTTTTGTTGATTGAATAAATGCCGAAAATCCGATAGAATATCTCCTAAGCAGAAAAGGAGGTCCATTTTTTACGTTCCTTTCAAAACTTTGGTATGTTTTATGAAAGGATACCTCTTTTTCTGCTTTCGCGCACCTTAATTTTTAAAATTGTCCAAACTATA
>PYIY01000064.1 GCA_003635195.1 Candidatus Poribacteria bacterium
GTACCCGTCAGACACTCTGCATGGGTCGCCTCAAAGGGTATATTCGCCCCGATGGCAAAATACAGAACTTGGTCTTGTGATAATATTAAATAGGGCGAGTAAACCTCCAAAATGTACGCCTTCTAATGTGCTTCTAACACTATACCTATAGTGGGATATATCTATAGCAGCGTCCTTTATTTTTTTAGGTACCCATTGTATGAAACCCAGCAGAATATCTTTACTCAGTTTGCTAACTTTAACGGTTCTGTTCTCATGCGCGCGGATTCCCGAACAGTTTGTTGAATTGCCTGAGGAGAGAAGCGATTTTACGGTGGTCCGTGTAGAAGGTAGACATGGGGCTGCTACCGGCTTTTTTGTGGCACCCGACAAAATCGCAACGAACATTCACGTTGTCGCACACCCCGGACCTGTCCTCATAAAATCCATTGACAAGAAGGAAATCTGGACTGTAGAAGGTGTCACGGCGTTTGATGTCAAAAATGATCTCGCGATCTTAAAAATTGCCAGTGAAGGCACGCCATCTCTCCTTGGCGACAGCAATGCTGTTGCAATAGGCGATACAGTTATTGCCATAGGCTACCCCGGTGGAAAGTACAAGGTCACGAAGGGAATCGTCCATCGTGTGCGCGGTAACGATAAATGGCTACAGATGAAAATTGCGCTTTCTGGTGGCAGCAGCGGCAGTCCTGTCCGAAACAGTGAAGGTCAGATTATAGGAGTTGTTTCTGCCGTAGAAGATCCTTACAGTTACATCATCCCTTCAAATACGCTACAAACATTACTTGACCGATCGGGACCTGTGGAGTCTTTGACACAGTGGCGTAAACGAGAACCTATTCGTGCCTACATATACGCTGTTCGGGGGCAACGTAGATACAATGCCAACCACTATGACGAAGCCATAGCAGATTTTGATAAAGCCATCAAACTGTACCCTCAGAAGGCGGATGCTTACTACAATCGAGGGCTTGCGAAATTCACGCTTGGAGACCTTGAATTCCTTCAAGGAAATCTGGAGGCAGCTTGGGAGTTATATGAAGCCGGAATTGAAGACAGCACGCAAGCCATCAAACTTACCCCTGAAGATGCCTATGCATACCACAATCGCGCGGGTGGCAAATTCCGACTCGGTCAATCCAAAGCAAATCAAGGAGATATAACGAAACGACAACGGTATTATCAAGGTGCAATCCAAGATTGGACACAAGTTATCAAACTCAATCCAGAACTTGCGGATCCGTACAACAATCGCGGCATAGCAAGGGCAACGCTCGGTGAATCTAAGGATAGTCAGGGAGACATAGCGAGTGCTCAGGAATTATACGCTGCGGCGATTGCGGACTGCACCCAAGCCATACGATTAAACCCGATGTATACGGAGCCATACATCAATCGTGGATATGCCCAGTTCCGCCTCGGTAAGACGAAAGCAGATCACCAAGACATGGCGGGTGCGCAGGAATTGTATGCTGCAGCCGTTCAAGACTTCACCCAAGCAATACAATTAGACCCAGGAAGTGCCTATGCCTACGGTAATCGCGGTGTTGCCAAAGCTGCGCTTGGCGACGCTGAAGGCGCAATAGAGGACTTTGATGCAGCAATTCGAATTAACCCCGAATATACCGAAATCTACTACGATCGCGGACGCGCAAAAGAGACACTTGGGCAAAAGGAAGCAGCACGGGCAGATTTTCAAAAGGCTAAGGAATTAGACCCAGATGTTGGGAAGTGATTACAGATAATAAGGTTAGAAGTATTTAGTCATGAAACAAAACAGCAAATCTTTACTGGTTTTAGTTGCATTAAGTCTTCTTCTCTCCGGTGCACGGACACCCCAGCAACTTGTTTCCCAAAAACCCGAAGCCCCGATAGTAAGCGTAACGTCTGAAAAATTAAAGGGTTCTGTCGTACGTATAGTCGGTTTGCTCGGGACTAAGCTTCAACGTGGTAGCGGTTTCTTCGTAGCGCGGGACAAGATAGTGACAAATATTCATGTCGTCTCACACCCCGGACCTATTTTCGCAAAACTTGTTAACAAAGAGACGGTTTGGGCAGTAGAAGGTGTGACAGCGTATGATGTGAGAAACGATCTCGTCGTTTTAAAAATAACCGGTGAAGGCACGCCACTACCGCTTGGCGATAGTGATGCAGTTAGACGTGGTGAGACTATTTCTGTTGTGGGTTTTCCAAGGGGAAGAACGTACAAAGTTGTGACTGGAACTGTCCTAAACACTCGGAATAGCGATAAACGGATTCGGACCACAGCTGATACTGTTACAGGAAATAGCGGGGGACCTTTACTAAACAGTAAAGGACAGGTTATCGGGATTCATGTTGCCAGAGATGAGGCTATCCCCTCAAACGCACTCAAAGCATTGCTCTCGCAATCTACACAAGCGGAACCTATAGAACAGTGGCACAAGCGGGAACTTATCCGTGCCTATGCTTACTTCATGTTAGGAAAAACGAAATTCACTGCCAAAGACTACGACAACGCGATGATTGATTTGGATAAAGCGATACAGTTGAACCCTGAGTTTATTTATGCTTATTATGCACGTGGGATTGCGAAGTCTGAACTTGGGGACTATAATGAGGCGATCGCTGATTACGATAGATACATTGAACTAAACTCTGGAGATGCTGAAGCCTATTATCGGCGTGGACAAGCGAAAAAGGCACTTGGGCAACACGACGCAGCGCAGGTAGATTTTCAAAAAGCTAAGGCGTTAGATCCGAATGTTGGAAAGTAACAGTGAATACTAATGTTGGAGGTGACAATTGATGAAGCAAAACAGCAAATTTTTATTCGTTTTTTTAATCTTAAGTCTTTTCATCTCTTGTGCACAGGCACCGCAGCAGCTGGTTTCCGGGAAACCCGTCGCGCCGGTTGTAGACTTAGCATCCGAAAAAATCAGGGATTCTATTGTATTGATTGAGAGTGAAAACGCATCCGGTACGGGTTTCTTCGTTGCACCGGACAAGATCGCAACGAACACCCACGTCGTCGCCCACATGGGTCCTGTTTTTGTGAAATCTCCGGACACGAAAAAAGATTGGCCGATAGAAGGTATTGTTGGATTTGATGCCAAAAACGGTCTTGTCATCCTAAAACTCACGGATGAAGGTACACCTTTGCCTCTTGGGAACGGTGATGCAGTTCAAATCGGTGAGCCTATCTCTATTCTGGGTTATCCGGATGGAGAATTCAAGGTCACGGAAGGCAGTATACAGAGTATCCGAAAAAATAATAAATGGTTCAGGGTAAAAGCGGCTGTTTCTAATAGGACTAACGGCAGTCCGATACTTAATGACAAGGGTCAAGTCATCGGGATTATTGTGCCGTATGGTGGGTACGTGATTCCTTCAAACGCGCTTACGGCATTGCTTGACACGTCTATGTCAATAGAACCTTTAGCAGAATGGCAGCGGCGAAAACATATTCGCGCTGCGGCGTACTACAGTTTGGGTGAAGAAAAATTCGGTGCCAAAGATTATGCGGGCGCGCTCATTGACTTTGATAAAGCTATTGCGTTCAATCCTGCGTATATCCGTGCCTACTACGAGCGCGGAAGAACTCAGGATCGTCTTGGAGACTATGATAGCGCGATTGCTTCCTGTACGCAAGTTCTCGAAATGGATCCAAATGAGGCTGATGCTTACTACGGCAGAGGGACTCTAAAGGCTAAACTTGGGGACTATACTGCTGCGATAGTTGACCTTGATAAAGCCATTGAACTTGACGCTCAGCATGCCGAGGCTTATGGTAATCGAGGTGGTGTAAAATTCGGATTAGGCGAGTCTGAAACCGCACGCGGGAACGTTAAGGAAGCCCAGCGTTTATATGAAGCGGCGATAGTCGATTGTGATAAATCCCTCCAGATTGATCCGGAGGATGCTGATGTCTATAACAATCTCGGGTTGGCCAAACTTCGTCTTGGTGAATCTAAGACAGCAAGCGGGAATGCTAAAGAGGCAAAACGTTTGTATAAAGCGGCAATTGAAGGCATTACCCGATCTATCCAGATTGATCCGGAGGATGCCGCTCCTTACAATAATCGTGGAGCAGCGAAATTCAATCTTGGTGCATCTAAAAGCGCACGCGGGAAAGTTAAGAAAGTTAAGAAAACACAACGTTTATATGAAGCTGCAATTGCGGACTATATACAAGCTATCAAGATTAATCCGAAGTATGCTAAAGCTTACAAAAATCGGGCAATAGTGAAATGTAAACTTGGAGATATTGAATCCGCGCGTGGTGATGCGGAAAAAGCACAAACGTTGTATCACGAGGGCATGACTGATTACGATAAGTCCATCAAGATTAATCCGAAGTATGCTAAAGCTTACAAAAATCGGGCAATAGTGAAATGTAAACTTGGAGATATTGAATCCGCGCGTGGTGATGCGGAAAAAGCACAAACGTTGTATCGTGAAGGTATTGTTGACTATGGTAGATACATCCAGATAATCAAGCCGGAGGATGCTGATGCAAAGATAACGGGCTTGGAATCCCAACACGTCAGAAATTCCACAGTCCGCGTGATGGGTTGGAGTGGGAACCTCACCAGTGGTAGCGGTTTCTTTGTAGATAAGAACAAGATTGTGACAAACTTTCATGTCATAGCAGAGCTTATGCCCGTTTTTGCCATGATCACTGATAAAGAGGAAATCTGGGCTGTTGAAGGAGTTACGGCGTATGATGCGAAGAACGATCTTGTCATTCTAAAAATTTCTGGAGAAGGTGTGCCGCTTCCTCTTGATAACAGTGATGCAGTTAAAATGGGCGATGCGGTTACTGTGGTAGGCTACCCCGGTGGAGAATACAAGACGGTCTCCAAGGGAACGATACACAGTGTACGTAATAGCGATAAATGGTTCAAAGTGAAAGTTGAACTCGCTCCCGGCAATAGCGGTTCTCCTGTAATAAACAGTAGCGGACAAGTTGTAGGGATCGTCTCCAGTATGGAGGATCCTTCCAAAGTGACAGAACTTTATGGGTACGCTATCCCCTCAAATGTCTTGAGGACATTGCTTACACGTTCTATGCCAAGTGAACCTCTGGCACACTGGTACAAACGAGACCGAATTCGTGCCTATGCAAAGTATGCCCTTGACCAACATAAGGAGGCAATAGCCAATTTTGATAGTATAATTCAACTTAACCCAGAAGATGCTGATGCCTATATGGATCGGGCGTGGGTAAAGGTTAAATTGGGAGAATCCGAAAAAGCACGCGGGCGTGCGAAGAAAGCACAACATTTATATAAAGCAGCGATTGAAGATTATACGCAAGCGATTAGGATAAACCCTAAGTTTGCTGATGCCTATAATAATCGCGGTGTTGTGAGGTTGGAACTTGATGATTTTGAAGGAGCACTACCTGATTTCAATAGAGCCATCGGGATTAATCCAGGACATGCTGATGCCTACAAAAAACGAGCCTATACAAAATTTAAACTTGGTGAATCTAAAGCAGCGCAAGGAGATATAACGGGAACACCGCAACTATATCAGTCAGCGATGGAAGACTGCACACAAGTAATATGGCTAACCCCGAAGGATGCTGATGCCTATGATAATAGAGGGTGGGCGCGGTTTCACCTTGGCGAATCCGAGACCGTCCGCGGAAATATCAAGAAGGCAGCAGATTTGTATGAAAAAGCGATTGAGGACTATGCACAAGCTATCGAGATTAATCCAAAACATCCTTATGCTTATCGGAATCGTGCCAAGGCGAAATTCAGACTCGGCAATTATGGAGCGGCGATCATTGACCTTGATAAAGCCATCCAAATTAATCCTAAAAATGCAAGATACTATTATGACCGTGGGCGTGCGAAAGAAGCACTTGGGCAGAAGGAAGCCGCAAAAGCAGATTTTCAAAAGGCGAAGGAATTGGACCCCAATGTTGGAAAGTAACTGTGAATAATAAAATTGGAGGTATTGATTCGTGAAACAAAACAGCAGATTTTTATTCGTTTTCTTGGTATTAGGTCTTTTCTTTGCTTGTACGCGGACTCCCCAGCGTCTGGCTTCCGAGAAACCGGCTGCACCAACAGTAAACTTAGTATCCAAAAAAATCAGAGATTCTATCGTATTGATTGAGAGTGAAAACGGATCTGGTATAGGGTTCTTCGTTGCCCCGGACAAGATTGCCACGAACCTCCACAGCGTTGCCCATTATGGTCCCATTTCTGTAAAATCCGCTGACGAGGAAAAGAATTGGACGATAGAAGGCGTTGTTGCGTTTGATACGAAAAACAAAATTGTCATCCTGAAAATCACGGACGAAGGCACGTCGCTGCTTTTAGGAGATAGCAGGACAGTTCAAATCGATGAATTTGTTTCTATCCCTGGCTACTCCGATGGAGAATTCAAAATCACCGAAGGCAGTATACAGAACATCCGAAAAAATAATAAATGGCTCAGAGTAAAAGCGACTGCTTCTAATAGGACTAACGGCAGCCCAATGCTTAACAACAACGGTCAAGTCATCGGGGTTATTGTGCCGTATGATATCGGTTCTTACAGTTACGCGATGCCTTCAAGTGCGCTTCAGGTATTGCTTGACTCGTCTATGTCAATAGAACCTTTGGCGGAATGGCAGAAACGCGAACATGTTCGCGCTGCAGCGTACTACGGTTTAGGAAAAGAAAAATTAGATGCCAAAGATTATGCCGGAGCCGTAGTTGACTTTGATAAAGCCATCGAACTCAATCCTGCGTATGTTCGTGCCTATTATGAACGCGGAAGAGTACAGGCTTACCTTGGTAACTATGACAGTGCGATTGCCTCCTGTACGCAAGTTATTGAAATAGATCCGGATGCGCCAGATGCTTACTACCTCCGTGGGAGTGTGAAGGCTCGACTTGGTGGTGACTATGCTGATGCGATAGTTGACCTTGACAAAGCCATTGAACTTGATGCCCAGCACGCCGATGCTTATAGTAATCGGGGTAGTGTGAAGTTCAAACTTGGCGAATCCGAAGCCGCACGTGGGAATGCTAAGGCAGTACAACTTTTATACGAAGCAGCGATAACCGATTGTGATAAAGCCATTGAGATTGACGCTGAGCATGCCCCCGCTTATGGGAATCGGGGTGCGCTGAAGTTCAGACTTGGCGAGTTTGAGACCATCCGTGGGAACGCTAAGGCAGCACGGCGTTTATATGAAGCGACGGTAACTGATTGTGATAAAGCTGTCCGGATTGACCCAAACTATGCAGATGCTTACAGCTTTCGCGGGGCTGCGAAATCGGCTCTTGGCGACCCTAAGAAGGCAATGCTCGACGTGAATAAAGCCATCCAGATTGACTCAGAACATGCCGGTGCTTACAGGAATCGTGCGAAAGTGAAATGTGAACTTGGTGATGTTGAATCCAGAAAAGGTAATGCAGAGATAGCACAGAAATTATATCACGAAGGCATTACTGAATATGAAAAATTCATCCAGATGAACACGCCAGAGGCGGCAGATGCGAAGCCAGCGGACCCGGAGTTTATAAAAAGTAGAGCTTCTACGGTGCACATAATGGGTTGGAATGGAACCTTAAGGGCTTTCTTCGATGGTAGCGGTTTCTTTGCAGACACGGACAAGGTTGTGACAAACCTCCATGGCGTTGCTATGCCCAGCACTGTCTTTGTCAAACCCACAGACAGAGAGATGATCTACCCAATTGAAGGTGTTACGGCGTTTGATGCGGAAAACGATCTCGTCATCCTAAAAATAACAGGTGAAGGCACACCACTATCCTTAGGTGATAGTGATGCAGTTCAAAGCGGTGAACGTGTTATTACTGTGGGATATCCGAACAGAAGATACAAAGTCATGGAGGGAACTATAGACGGCATCCGGAATACCGATAAGTGGCTACGGATGAAAATTGATATTACTGGCGGAAGTAGTGGCAGTCCTGCGCTAAACGGTAAGGGACAAGTCATAGGGATTAATGCAGCGAGGTATAAGCACTACGGTTACGCCATCCCCTCAAATGTACTTAAGGCACTACTCGCTCGGTCGAAACTAACAGAGCCTTTAATGGAGTGGCACAAGCGAGACCACGTTCGTGCTTATGCTTACCATGTTCAGGGAAATTTTAAAAGCATGGTCGGTCACTATCGTGGCGCGATAACCAACTATGATAAAGCTATTAAGTTAAACCCTAAGACTCCACATATCTACTACCAGCGCGGAAACATAAAGGCTGTTTTGGGAAAATATAAAGCGGCAATAGCCGATTATGATAAAGCTCTCCAACTAAATCCTGAAAATTTTGAGATCTACGAAACTCGCGCTAACGTGAAGTTTCGTCTTGGCGACCCAGAACAGGCAATACTTGATTTCAGTAAGATCATTCAACTGGACCCAGATAACGCTAATATCTATAACAACCGTGGGATGATGCGGTTTCGTTTTGGAGCATCCGAGTTTTCCGGCGGAAACGTAGAGAAAGCACAAGCATTATATGAAGCGGCGATTGAAGATTATACGCAAGCCATCAAGTTAAACCCAGAGCATGCTGAGGCTCGTAGTAATCTGGGAACTGTAAAGTCCGCCCTTAGTGCTATGCGAGGGCAATAACTGGCTTTGATATGATCATACAAATTAATCCGCAGCATGCTGCTGTTACCAAGATTGCCCTTGGTGATGTTAAGGGTCCTATAAGCGATTAAGGTAATCTTATTCGTTACGACTCTGTGAGTGCATATCAAAGGGATTATCTGCCTCAAATACACGCTGTGCCGCAGCGGGTAGTTTTCCTTGGGCCGCGGCCTGTTCCACCCAATGGGTCGGAATCCCATTTGTCCATTTGGCTGGATCTGCTTCTGAGTCGGGCGTTCGATACGCCATAAGCAATCCCCACCGGGTCGGCATCCCTGGCTTCCGATAGCCAACATAATGCGGCATGTGATGGACAAACGAAACCATGCTTCCGGGCGGTAGTGAGAGGTGTACGATTTCCAACGGCTTCCCTGTGAAGGCGTGGATTTTGCCTTTCAGCCAGCCCGCTTTCATGGCAGCGTCATCATCGGGGCGTTCCGTGCTCCATTTGTACGGAATCCGATAGAGATGTGCACCGGGGATAATCGCAAGTTCGCCGCCATCCTCGATAGTTGCACCTTCTGGATAGCACAACGTCCGAATACACTGCCGTTGTAGGAAATCAGTGGTAAAGGCGTGTCCAGTCCCAATCGGGTCCTCAACTTCGTACTGTCCCTCCCGATACTGGTGTGCATGCCACCGGCGCCCTTTTGAACCCGGTGCCCGGTTGAGCATGAAGCAGTGATCGAGTATAAATCGGTCTCCGAAAAGTTTCCTGAAAAGTGCCATCATTTGCGGATGAGCAGATGTCACATCCATTATAAAGTCGTCGTATCCTGCAGGAAAGTATTCCGGCATGACACCTTGTGACTTGAACCCATGTGTGACCAACGCGTTGCCCGGTCCGAACAGCCCCTGTGTATGCATATATTGACGCAACTCAGCGGTTCTGAGGAAACTGGGCATTTGCTCTGAACCACCGCAGCACGCCGCCAAAAACGCCGGCGCAATTTGTTCTGGCAAAGGCTGCGGAAACCCCCGCGCCTCAAAGTCGATAGCACTCCACTCCGTATCCATGAGGATCGCATCGTTCATCTGTTGTAACTTCTGTAAACTGGCTGTCCACTGCTTACGGGCAGCATCCGTTAGTATCCCTTCCCACACCCAATATCCATCGCGCTCGAACGCAGTCCGGTCAAACGCTTCAAGGACTTCCAGCTTCAATAGGTTGTCCACACGATTTTCCGGGGAGCCGTCGTGTGTCGATAAGGTATTCATTCGCTTCTCCTTTGGCGAGGAAATTCAAGCAGAAAATAATATTTTAACGCAAATATCGTTATCAGGAGCTTATCCCTACTCGGAAAGCATATAGTTTTGCACAGTTCAGCACAAAACGGAGTCGCAGCGGCTGCGTAGCATTCGCCAACGTAGTTGATTTCCATCGCACCGCGTGTCGGATATTATCACTTGTCAACGGAACGCAGTCATCCATCGAAAATCCGGGTTGAACCTGCCTCTCAGCTGTCAGCACTTCTACTTTGACCTGCCCGCCGCTTGCATCTGCGTTAATTTCAAGCTCACCGTCCGGAAGCTGCAACAGAACGGTTTCAACGATCCCCTCTTCCGCATCGGCATCAAGCGAGACGAAACCGTCTAATCGCCACTTCGCAAGTCCGATCTCCTTGTGCCGATCCTTCATCTGCGCACCATGGGTGTGTACCGTCCCTGTATAGTACCAGTGGATTTCATCGTCGGTAATGATCGGTTCAATAGCGGTTCCCATAATCATACCGGTGTCGAATGTGCCGCTTCCGCCACGCGGGATAATCGGTGTCCGAATCCCGTCTGGATAGTCCCAATTGAACCCATCTCGGCTGCAAACGAGTTGCGCATCAATCGGTCCATCAATAGGGATTTCATGTTCTGCCGCACCCGGGCCCGTCACATAGAGCACCCCAGCGATACCGATATAGATGTTGTGATAGAGGAAACCTGACATGTTGTGGATTTCGGCGCGATCCGCGCCATATCTCTGTACACCGATTTCGTCATCCGCATCCGTTGCACCGAACATCGGTTCGAGAGGTTTCCAAGGTCCCTCAAGACGTGGACTTTCAGTGTATGCGATCATGCGCCTTGCGTCTTTATCGTCCCCACGTATGAGAGCGTAGGCTCGGAACATATCTGTTTTCTTATCGTAGATGACGTTGAACGCGCCTTCGTTGTTCCGATCCGCAATCGGTTCCAAGAAATCTGAGTCGTCCCATCGGATACCATCGGGTGACATGAGCAAGAAGATGTTACGATACCGCCTACAAAAACCGATGATCTTATACCGTCTCTGTGGATCCGGTTCATCATCATCGCGAAAGACACACGCGCCGTGGAGGTCCCACACGATATTATTGTTTGGGTTTCCGTTGAATTCAAAGAGACCGAGATTCGGTTTTGCCCATGTCAATCCATCATCGCTCTCTGCATAGCAGGTAAGGTCACCGCGGTCGTTCTCAACAAATTTCCGTCCGTAAGCATCGTGGGTCTGTCCCCTGTACGTTGAAGGGTTCCGATCTGGACGTGGGACGTAGAGTCCGGGAATCTCATTCGCTTGAAACCGCCAATGCGGTCCCATACGACACATGTACCACATCCGATATTTTCCGTACGCAGCATCGTATAGTGTAGTCCCGTAGAGGTGTACACGTCTGGACTGATCCGGTCCACCGTGTTCCCACGGATTGTCGGGGTCAGGTTTAAGAACAGAAGCATCATGCTTTACGCACTGATGCAATGTGCGCGTCACGCCGTGTTTGGAAGCGATCAGCGCGTCGTCAACAAACAGTTCTGTGCCAGTATCAAGTATATGAACGGTATTTGAATTCACGTTGTTTTCCTCAATTAATCGGCAGGTTCTTCCGGAGAAATGTGTTTAGACGGATCAAAAGTGAAATATATTTTTAACCTTGCCGTTTGTCTTCTTCCAGTTGTGCTTTCAAGGATGCTGAACTTTCATACCATCCTTGCGAATCCTTTACTTTGGTATCAGCATCTTCTGCGTGGCAGTGAATTCGCCTGCAGTCAGCGTAAGGGGTAGGGGTTAGTCTGCCCGTGTGAGTGTCCACAAGAGTATCGTGCCGTCGATACTCCCACTCGAAAGGGTACCACTATCCGGGCTAAACGACACGCTCCAGACCGCATCTGTATGCCCTATGAGTGTGCGTATAGGGGTGCCAGTGCTGACATCCCATAAACGGATGGTATTGTCCCCACTCCCACTTGCGAGCGTCTGTCCATCGGGGCTAAACGCCACGCTATAGACTGCATTCGTATGCCCTGTGAGTGTGCGGACGAGATTACCTGTGTTCACATCCCATAAACGGATAGCCGTGTCTCCACTCCCGCTTGCGAGTGTTTTTCCATCTGGGCTAAACGCCACGCTCCAGACAGCCCGCGTATATCCTGTGAGTGTGCGTATGGGATGAGTATGTCCTGTGAGTGTGCGTATGGGATGACCTGTGTTTGCATCCCATAAACGGATGGTCTTGTCTCCACTCCCGCTTGCGAGTGTTTTTCCATCTGGGCTAAACGCCACGCTCCAGACCACATCCCCATGCCCTGTGAGTGTGCGTATGGGATTGCCTGTGCTGACATCCCATAAATGGATTTCCTGATAACTCCCACTTGCGAGTGTTTTTCCATCCGAATTAAACGACACACTCTGGATCCCTGTGGAGGAAAGACCGTGCAGAAGATTGCCTGTGCTGACATCCCATAAACGGGTACCATTATTGCCAAAACCTCCGCTTGCGAGCGTCTGTCCATCTGGGCTAAACGCCACACTTTTGACCGCATCCGTTGTGAGTATGCGTAGGGCGGTGCCTGTGCTGACATCCCGTAAACGGATTTCCTTATAACTCCCGCTTGCGAGTGTTTTTCCATCTGGACTGAAGGATACGCTCCAGACCACACCCCCATGCCCTGTGAGTGTGCGTATGAGATTGCCAGTATCCACATCCCATAAACGGATAGTCTTGTCCCCACTCCCGCTTGCGAGTGTTTTTCCATCTGGGCTAAACGCCACGCTCAAAACCACATCCGTATGCCCTGTGAGTGTGCGTGTGGGATGGTTAGTGTTGACATCCCATAAACGGATAGTATGGTCAAAATTTCCGCTTGCGAGTGTTTTTCCATAACGGATAGTCCTGTCCCTACTCCCGCTTGCGAGTGTTTTTCCATCTGGACTAAACGCCATGCTCAAAACCGCATCCGTATCCGTATACCCTATGAGTAGTGTGCGTATGGGATTGCCAGTGTTGACATCCCATAAACGGATAGTCCTGTCCCTACTCCCGCTTGCGAGTGTTTTTCCATCTGGACTAAACGCCATGCGCCAAACCACATCCGCATGCCCTGTGAGTGTGCGTATGAGATTGCCAGTGCTGACATTCCATAGACGGATAGTCTTGTCATCACTCCCACTTGCGAGTGTTTTTCCATCTGGGCTAAACGCCACGCTATAGATATAGACAGGACTCGTCGTAGGCACTGTGAGCGTGCGCATGGGGTTGCCAGTGTTTACATCCCATAAACGGACGGTTTTATCCTTACTCCCACTTGCGAGTATTTTTCCATCTGGGCTAAACGCCACACTACTGACCGGCCCCAGATGCTCTGTGAGTGTGCGTATAGGATTGCCTGTGCTGACATCCCATAAACGGACGGTTTTATCCCTACTTCCACTTGCGAGTGTTTTTCCATCTGGGCTAAACACCACACTATTGACCGGCCCTAAATGCCCCGTGAGCAAATTGCGTTCTTCACCGGTTTGTGCGTCATAGATCCAAATACCGATGCTGCTTGCTACCGCAAGAAGCATGCTGTCCGGGGAATACGCAATTTCACGTACCCATCCCTTACTGAGGCGCGTTTTAGCACCTTCCGGTAAACTGAGTTGCGTATAGGGTTCATATTCAGCAGTCGTGTCGGATACATACAGAAACATTGAAAAAATCAAAAACATCAAACCCAAAAACACCTTGATTTTCATAAGAGCCTCTTTTTTATTTTATAATCCGACTTGCCACCCATACGTAACTTTTGGGGTGGAAGCAAACCGATTTACATAGTGGCATTGAACGTATGTTATTTGGATTTAGCAAGTTCCGTGCCAATCTGAACAATACGATATTGGCACAGTTTCCTACAAAACTCAGAGAAGATGCTGCACAAAATGGTGCCTTCTTTAGACTTGACTGCCCGAAATAGGACGTACTTACATAACTTAGGTTGCCTATAACCTTTTAAATAGCAATTTGGGTTATTTTAGAGTAGATTTTGGAATTACTTGGACACTACTTAGAGCGTTTTATGCTCGACTCAACTTCAGTCGCTTGCCCACAACTTCCGCATCTCCTCAGAGGAAGCGAGTAATTCATCCAGCGTTCCGACTGCCTCAACACGACCGTCTTTCAGGACAATAATTTGATCCGCTCGACGCAGGGCGGGTCGCCGATGAGATACAACGAGACAGGTTGCCCTTCTTGTCTCAAAGAGGCGTTCCCACAAGAGTTGTTCCGTCTCCACGTCAAGCCCAGATGAAAGATCATCAAAAACGAGTAATTCCGAGTCTCGGACAAACATGCGTGCCGCTGCGGTGCGCTGCATCTGTCCACCTGACAACTTGACCCCCCGCGGCCCAACGACTGTTTCAAGCCCGTCTTCAAGCGTCGGTAAGTCTTTCTCCATAACACCGAGTCGGATCGCTCGATTCAGGTCGTCCCAATTCCACGGCAAACCCATGAGAATATTAGCACTTAGTTTTTCGCTGAAGAGTTTCGGTGCCTGAGGTGTATACGCACAACGGGGCGGGACGAAGAACGATTTCGGATCCTCCACGATTTCGCCATTCCAGCGAATCTCGCCTGCTTGTTTCGGCAGGACACCCAAAAGTGCTTGAACCAGCGTCGTCTTACCTGAACCGATCTGCCCTGTAACAACAGTGAACGAACCTGCTGGGATTTTCACGTCAACCTCAGCAATTCCAGATGCGCCGCCATCGTAGAGGTATGTAAGTCCCTCAATGGTAAGTTCATTCAACCGATCCGTTTCCGTCTTTTGAGGGATGGAAAGTGGCGGTTGGTTTTCGCGCAGATACACCGGGGTGTGTTCCACCAAATCATTCCGAGACATTTCATCGACGGTCTGTTCCATCCGGGAGAATGAGACCTCTGCGCGTTGGTGCTGTGCCATTGTACTGCCGATGAGTGATCCACTTCTCGCGACTTCACCGATATACGCATAGAACAACACGAAGTCTCCAACTGAAAACGTCCCCGCAGCCACCTGTTCCACAATCAGAATCAAAACCACGCCAGCGGCAAAGTCGTTCATATTGAGACTGATGGATCGTAGGAGCTGATTGAACAGGCTATCCACCAGTGTCGCCTTGCGGCGCGCATCGTTCAATTTCCGGAAGTGCGCAATTATATTTGACTCTGTCCCAGCGACCTTCACTGCCAAGATAGATTGGAACATTTCGTTGATGAAGTTCGTTGAATGTTCCGTAGCGACGCGCTGTGTTGTGCGATACCGCTGAATATACCGCCTTGACATGTTGACGATTGTGATAATAAGAATAGCAGGAATAACCGTGATAGCCGTTATGGCTGCATCTATCCGAGCCATCCAGATAATTGCTAACGTCGCGAAGATGAGATTCCCCCACAAATGGATGTACTGTTCCAGATAGCTTATAATCGCTTCAACATCATCTCGCAGCCGGTTTGTCACTTCGCCAGAGGCTGTTGAGACATTGTGTGGTGCGGACATGTTCATGATAGATGTCATCAGATTTTTTCGGAGTAGTGTTGAAATAGCGTAACGCCAACGCGCCCATACGAACGCTGAGGATATGAGAACACCTCGGTCACCAAATTCGGCAACAACGAAGAGCGCAACAAATGTCCAAGGGTTGGCGCCAGCTGCCGATTCGCCGGACAGCGCATCAAAAAATGCTTTCATAATGATGCCGACAGCGAAAGGCATTAGATCGTCTAATCCACGGAACAGAATGGTCCCCAAAAAAAGGAGCGGACGGTAGCGCATGAGGCGAATTGAGGCTTGCCCGGTTGTCATTGGATCATCTCCTCCAGTCCAGTTTTTAGCAGCTGCGAGAAGATGGAATCAGGATTTTGGACAAGCTGCTTTCGTTCGCTATGTTCCTGAATCTCCCCATCCGCGAGAATCATAATCTCGTCTACCTGTTGAACCGTTCCGAGCCGATGCGCAATGATGATACTGGTACGTCCCTTCAATAACTGCTGGACAGCACTGTCAATCTGTTGTTCTGTTGCTGGGTCAAGTCGTGAAGAGGGTTCATCAAGGATAACAATCTTCGGATTTTTAAGGAAGACCCTTGCAAATGCCAGCAGCTGCGCTTCGCCTGCGGAAAGCCCGGTACCTTCAAGAATTGTATCAAGTCCGTCTGGCAGGGATTGATACCATTCGGATAATCCAAGTTCTTCAATCACTGACAAAATCCGGTCATCAGAGATTTCTGTGTCAAAGAGCGTCAAGTTCTGGCGCACCGTTGCATTGAAAAGTTGGACATCCTGTGTAACCAGACCGATCCGGTCGCGCAAGTCATCCAACTGAATATCCTCAATTGGTTTGTTGCCAATCCGAATCTGTCCTTTGTTAATCTCATACAACCGAAATAGGAGGCGGGTGATTGTCGTCTTACCGCTGCCTGTGCGTCCCAGTAAGCCGAGTGACTTGCCGGGTTGTAATTGGAAGGAAACATCTTTCAGTACGGATTCATCTTCGGTGTACCCGAATGTGACCGCGTCAAATTCAATACCGAGTGCATCTGATGCCGGAAGTGCTTCCGTTCCATCTACAATGTTTGGGGTGACCCGATAAAGTTCTTCAATCCGTTTCAAGCCGGCGGTTGCCCGTTGGAGATCGTTAATCTGACGGTTCATCATGACCAACGGACCTCGCAGCATCACTATGTATTGAATAACAAGGAGGACAGTACCGATTGTGAATATACCTTCCCTGAACAGATAGATACTCATCGCCATTGTCAGTGCCTGCCCGAAGGCAAGTAGAATGCCGCTAATCATCCGTAAAACCTCGCCCATCACGTGTGCTTTTACAGCTCGACCGTATACCTCTCGATTCACATCGTAGAACCGATCCATCGTATAGCCGGTACCACCGTTTGTGCGAAGGTCCTCAACACCTGTTAGCCGTTCTTCAAGAAATCCGAAGAGGCTGGCGTAACTCTCTCGTTCAGCTGTGTAGGTGGGAACAGCAACGTTTCGGGTGAGATTGTAAATCAGGATAGCAACTACCACAAACCCAGTCAGTGCAATACCGATACGCCAATCTTCACGAATGACCAAGCCCAGAGCACCACCGAGCTGCAAAAAGCTTCCTATTACCTGAAGTATGAACTCAGAAAAGAAATTTGAGAGAGCCGTCGTATCTCCGTCAACGCGTTCTACCATTTCACCAGGGGTGTGTTCATGAAAACCACATCCGTATGCCCTGTGAGTGTGCGTGTGGGATGGTTAGTGTTGACATCCCATAAACGGATAGTATGGTCAAA
>PYIY01000065.1 GCA_003635195.1 Candidatus Poribacteria bacterium
CCGGTCTGTGATTTCAAACGTGCCAAGGCTTCAAAGTCTGATTTCAAATGGGCAGATGCCACCGGCACCTTCGCGACTTATGGACACTGTGCGACGAAAAGCCTCGGCACATTTTTCGGTTTTCGTGGCACACTGATAACCACGGCTGCAGGTATTCCTGTTGACTTCGCCATTGCTTCAGCCGATAGAGATGACCGAGATGTGCTGCTCTGTCTTGTCGAACGCGGTGAATATCGGATTCTTCTTGGCGATAAAGGGTATATTTCTCAACCCCTTCAGGCAGAACTCATGGAAACCGAAGACACGGTTTTATTACCAACACTGAGAAGCAATCAAAAGCAACAGTATCCTGAGAGTTTTCGCAAACTTCAGGTGCGGATGCGCCGTCGCATTGAGACGACGATCGGTCAGCTAACAGAGCAGTTTCATATTTCTCGTGTGCGTGCGTTGAAGCATTGGGGGTTGCTGACGCGGATGAGCAATAAACTCGGCAGTTGTCTGCTCGGTGTTTTCGTCAATCAATGCCTCGGACGCCCCTTGATGAAACTCAAAGATCTCGTTCTCGCATAAGGAAATATCTATGCTCACAACATTAATTAGCACAAGTCGTAACTTATAACTAATGACTCCTCGTTTCAATATTCCCGTTCAACGAAAAAATGGATTAAAGATAAAAACAGTTGCTTTGCTTGTCCATCACGGAGATGGGAAAAATTACGCTTAAACCTTCCAGCAGCTTCGCGTAACAGTGCTTGGGCCCGGTGTTGTGCGTAGGCAATAGATTTATATTTCAGCATCAACTGGAGTACACTCTCGACTTCTGCCTCCGTTTTTTCTTCACGCGGACGCGCCATAATATCAATCACATGCTGTGCTTCGGCAGCAGTACAAGCATTGATAAGGTGGATAAGAACAAGGGTGCGTTTGCCCTCACTAATATCACCTGCGATCTCTTTTCCGTACCTACCAACATCACCAATTAGGTTCAGGACATCGTCTTGAATCTGGAAAGCGACACCGAGTTCTTTACCGAGTTCGACGAATCCATCTATTTCTGCCTCACTCGCACCGCCGATAATTGCCCCGACACGGCACGGCGTGATACAAGTGTACCAAGCAGTCTTTTGTATACACATCGTTAGGTAATCGTCCTCGGCAAGATTCCATCGATTATCGCTGACCCAACTCAATTCGATGTGCTGCCCCTCAACCACTTGATTACTCAGCTGTATAAATTCAGATAAGATGCGGAAAGCGAGTTCGTGTCCGAGAATCTCGGTGTTTCGGTGCAGCATTTCCCACATCTTGCAGTGGAGGGCATCACCGACATTAATCGCCATCGGAATGCCGTGCTTTTGATGAAGGCATGGCTCGCCTCTACGGAGTTCGGACCCGTCTTCAATATCATCATGGATGAGGAGCCAATTCTGGAGAAGTTCAAGGGAAGCAGCGGTATTGACAGCGCGCTGTGGATCACCCCCGAACGCTTCACACATAAGCATGCAGAGCGCAGGACGCAACCCTTTCGCGGCGCGGCGTGGATAGTCTAACATCATCTGGTACAACTGATGCACATCCGGGTGCTTATGAGCAGTCGGGAGAAAGTCAAAGATACAGGCATCAACCTTACTTTTAATATCGCTGAGGTATGTAGTGACAAGGTGTTTTGTTGGTGAGATATCTTGTCCGGTTTTCTGCATTGCTCCCCTTACATTTGCGCCGTTCTCTTATTCCACTCAGCCTCCTATGCTTCCTCGGGGTCTTGAGCACAAACGCCAGATTTTATCAAGTGCCAATTTACGGATTTCGCTTTAAAATTATACCACACCGTAAGGCGAAAATCAAATTTTTCAGTAAGCATTCCAACCTTCTGCGTTCGCAACACCTCTACCCTTCATCTAAATCAATGGCGACGAATCGGTAGCCGAGGGGTTTTATCCGCTCAACTAAGGTTTCTCGCAATTGGAGGGCGCGCGCGAATTGGGCATCCGAAACCTGTATCCGTAAAACAGGATCGTGGTCAAAGAGCGAAACATCTTTAATTTCGAATTCGTGGAGGATCTGTTCGATTTGTGTTAATGCTGCAGGACGCTCGCCTTCTACCGGATTGTTATCTTTTTCCATCTTAGGAACGCCGCCTCCAGTCGCTACCCGCCATGAACCCACCATCAACAAAGACCATCTGCCCTGTAACAAAATCAGAAGCATTAGATGCGAAGAAGATTGTCAAACCTGCTAAGTCTTCAGGCTCGCCCCACCGATCGGCGGGTGTCCGATTGAGAATCCATTCATTTCGACTGTCCTCACGTGCGGGGGCAGTCATCTCTGTTCTGATGAAACCGGGGGCGATGCCGTTCACCTGAATATTGTGTTCCGCCCATTCCACGGCGAGCAGTTTTGTTAATTGGAGCAATCCACCTTTCGCGGCTGTATAGGCGACACTCGTCGGCAGCCCGATCGCTGAGGTGAGCGACAACGTATTGATAACCTTACCTGATTTCTGCGCTTTCATCACATTGCCGCAGGCCTTCGCGAGAAAGAACGCGCCTTTTAGATTGACATCCGTAACGAAATCCCAATCCGCTTCGGTGAATTCCAGTGCAGGGTTACGGATATTGACCCCGGCATTGTTGACGAGTACATCAAGCCTACCGAGCGTTTTTACGGTCTCTGCGACAAGTGCGTCAATTTCTGAAAGATTACTGACATCTGCCTGAATCGGAAGGATTTTCTTGCCGGTTTCGTTAGCAATCCGTTCAGCGACGGGTGTCAGCGTCTCTATTTCTCTGCCTACAATAACGAGATCCGAACCCGCTCCAGCAAGCCCTTCCGCCATCGCGAGCCCAATGCCGCGACTCGCCCCTGTAACGAGGCTCACCTTACCCTCCAATTGAAATTGTTGGATCATGCTTGTAGCAGATTTCTGATTCATATTTTGACTCCAATCTCAGATTTGATTACTCAATTGGTCCATCCGGTTCGGTTAATTCAGCCAACCGCTGAGTACCAATAACCTTTATTTCCCCGTTGTGTTCCTCAGCGAGAGAGACAAGAAGTTGTGCACCAGCAGAACGTTTCAGATCAATTTCAAGTGCAACAACATAGATAGCAGCATTGTTGCGGTTCCCCTCACGCACAGCGTCAAGGATCTTCTGTGTGTTTATCTCAATATCATATCCGCTAACGGTAGTTGGAAGACCATCTGTTACCAAAACGACAACAGACGGATCCAATGTCAGCGCACTTTCAAGTGCGGCAAGGATGTTAGTCCCAACATTGGACTGAATGCGTTCAGGTGTGAATCTATCCAAATATCTCAAGGTCCGTTCTATATTTGGGGCATTCGCGGGTAGCATCTCCTGATGCATAGCATTCGCCTGCGTAGAAAAGGCTACCACGTTCAAGGTATCCTCGTCGCTGAGCATAAGTACAGAATCCTTGAGGGAGTTAACGGCTAATTCCAGTTTATTAAGTCCTGCCGCCTGCATACTTGCGGACACGTCAAGACAGTAAACAACATCTTTAGGACCACCGAATTCATTGAGGAAATCGATAATACCAAGTCGGTCAGAGGTGCCAGATTTTCCGCCACCGCCGAGAAGACCATCGCCGCCCCCCTGACCATCGCCACGGAATCGTCCCATTCCGTCGCCTTTCGCTCGGACTCTGCCTGTAACAAGACCGCGTCCATCGGTCCGCCCGGGTTGTGCGATTAACCTGCTGAGGTTTGAGGCTTCCGCATCGCGCAATTTAGCATCCGTCATGACATCAGGCACAATCTCACTCACAGGAGCTTTGTTGACTTCCACGTCTTCAAGGACAACGCGCGGGCTGAGCTTGACCACTTCATCTATCTTATTGCGAGCGGATTCAATCTTCCGTTCCATGGCATCTCTGGCGAGTTGCTCGTTTGGATCATACATTTTTTTCGTGAGCGGTGGTTTAGGTTTCTGTTTGCGCTTCTTCGGTGCTTCTGGATCATTAAGCAGATCAATCGCAAGCACATCCTTATCTTCATGGGCGAGTTGATTCATCGGAAGAAACAGGTAAACGATAATAATAATCATGTGTAAAATAAGGGATAGCAAAATAACAGATCGCATCCGATTTTTACGCCGCTGTGCGTCCATTCGCCAATTTAAAAGTTGATTTAACACGGTTCAGCCCTCCTCGTTTTGTTCTCTTTTGATGGATATATTTCAGCAATTTGTGGTATCTATGTTTCCGATGCAACTTGTTTATTTTCAAAAGCTTGAATCCACGTTTTCCCTTCCGGTGTTAGTTCGTAGTAGGTATGATTGCGGTGCTTGATCCATTTGCCTTTGACGATATTCTTACGATAGTGGATAATACGCCCCTCAACGCGTTTCAAGCCGCCGAGTTCCCGTAATTTCCGGTGCCGCTGGTGCATCTCCGCCAGCGGAACTCTTAAAGCTTCAGAAACAACAATGGAGTAATCCATTCCAAATTCTTGATGGTGTTTGAGAATAAAATAATCGGTCTCATCAAGTTCAGCGAATTCAGGTGCAAGCGAAACCGGATCCGTCGAATTCTCGGTTGCCTGAATCTCATCCCACGCGACTGCTAATAACCGCTCCGGTCGTAAACCTTGTACTGCATCGCAAGTCGTATGATGGACAGTAATCGTGCCATCCTCCTTGAAATAGCCGGTAATCGGGTCATTCGCTTGCGGGAAACAGCACTTAGCGATTTTATAGGTGAGTTCAGGTGTCATATTTTCGTCCGTTATAACCGTTCTAATGCCCGATATCCGATGTCGCTCCGTATATGTGCCTTATCAAAGTGGATAGCAGAAACACCACGATACGCCTGTTGAATCGCATCGTGTAATCCGTTAGCGACAGCCGTGACCCCCAACACTCTACCGCCAGCCGTGACAACGTTTTCACCATCCCGTTTTGTGCCAGCATGAAAGACGGTAACACCTTCAATCGCAGCGGCATCTTCGAGACCTGTAATAACCTCACCTGTCTTGTACGGGTCAGGATAGCCCCCGGAAGCCATAACGACACACGCTGCCGCCTCGTCATGCCATTGCACGTCAGCGTGTTGCTCAAGCGTTCCATCAATACACGCCATCAATAAAGGCACTAAGTCGCTTTTAAGACGTGGTAAAAGGACTTGCGCCTCAGGGTCTCCGAAACGGCAGTTAAATTCAAGCACTTTTGGTCCGACATCCGTAATCATCAATCCGACGTATAGCACACCTTTGAACGGACTCCCAATAGCCGCCATGCCGTTAATAATACGGTGAACGACGCGCTGCATCACATAGTCGTGTAATTCTGGTGTGATAACAGGTGCGGGAGAGTATGCGCCCATGCCGCCCGTATTTTTTCCGGTATCCCCGTCATGCGACATTTTATGGTCCTGTGAAGAGACAAACGGGAGACAATGTGTCCCGTCGGTCAGGACAGTAAAAGATGCTTCTTCACCGATCAATTCTTCTTCAATCACAACGCTATCGCCTGCGTCGCCAAATGCCCTATCCACCAAAATAGTTCTGACAGCCTGCAACGCCTCTTTGAAGGTGCGTCCGGGAATAACACCCTTTCCTGCGGCGAGTCCATTTGCCTTGACGAAAACAGGGGCATTGCGATCTTCAATATAAGCCAGTGCTGCTTCGGGATCTGTAAACGTCTGGTGTTCCGCAGTCGGGATCCCGTTTTCAAGCATCAGTCGTTTGGCGAAATCCTTGCTTGCTTCCAAGCGTGCTGCGCGTTTATCGGGTCCAAATGCTTTCAGGCCGCGTTCACGGAATACATCAACGATCCCTTCAGCCAAAGGTGCTTCAGGACCGACAACAGTTAGCGCAATATTTTCAGACGCCGCCCAATCTGCCAAGTCGGTAAACTGATCTGGCATAGGGATAGTTTCGGCGATTTGTGCGATGCCGGGATTACCGGGTGCGCAATATATTTTTTTAACAAGTTGGCTCTGGGCAAGTTTCCAGACGAGCGCGTGTTCACGTCCGCCCTGCCCGATAACCAGAATTTTCATGTTCCATTCCTTTTTGATTGTATTGTATCTTTTTGATTGTATTGTATCATAAAATGTTCGGAAAATCAAGAATTTTAAGTTAGGTGCAAAAATAACTACAGATGTGTTATACTTAATTCATCCATTTCAAACTTTTGGTTATGCGGAAACAAGAAATCAGCAATGCGCGACATACAGCCTCGAGAAATAGAAACTTACCGAACGAAAAACGGACGTGAACCTTTCACGGAATAGTTTAACGCAATTCAAGATACAAGAACACAAACCAGAATTCGTGGACGACTTGACCGGCTTGAAAAGGGAAATTTTGGTGATTGCCAATCTGTTGGTAGCGGTATCTTTGAACTCCGGTTCCAGTTTGGGCCAGGCTATCGCATTTACTTCGGTGAAATGAATAGAACGATCGTCCTTTTGCTCTGTGGTGGAGATAAGTCAACGCAGGCACGGGACATCCAACGCACAAAAGCCTATTGGTTAGAACATAAGGAGAAACAGCGATGAGAAAGTACCGAAAATGGCGAGATATCGTAATAGAACAACTTGCTGCCAATTGGGATGAAGCACTTGACTATATCCAATTCGCAATGGAAGAATACCAAACGGACGGGGACACCGAAGTATTTCTGTTAGCACTCTACACCTTTGTGGAATCACAAGGCGGGGTTGCAGAAATTGCCAAACGAACCCACATGGATCCGCAAACCCTTACGGAAGTGCTATCCAGCGAAGACGCGCCGCGGATTGATACACTCGTAATCATTCTTACTGCGCTCGGATGCCGACTTTCTATTGAACCCCTAAAAGCCGAGAGCTGTGGTGCAGCTCGCGCGGACGTGGATACTTCGGTTACGCCTATAAAAGGCACCAAACCTGAGATAGCACTTGCTACAGATAATAAATAAAAGCACTTTCGCCACTACACGAATTAATAATGCGTAACACACATCCTCAAGAATTGTAATTTGATCAGATTGGTATAGAACAAGTAATATTGAGGTATTCCAAAATTTTGCTTACGCGCATGAGACAGAGGTTTTGATGGAATATGGGATGCGGAACAGATCGTCCAACTTTTGAAATTTATTGTTGCCAAGCACTTGAAGGAGATAAATAATGGAAACTGAACAACACCACGAACTCGCACACGTTTTTACTGAGGCATCACAGGGTGTTAGCGACGCACGCGGCGGCACACCGCGAGACCTCAACACTCCCTACACCTTTCCCGACTATACGAAAGCAGAATGGACTGAAAAAGCTGCAGCACTGCGTCAGCAGATTCGCGTAGCAAACGGCTTAGTACCGACACACGAAACGACTCCGCTAAATGCAGAGATCTTCGGAAAAATTGAGCGGGAAGATTACAGTGTGGAAAAGGTCTATTTTGAACCCTTCCCCGGTTTCTTCACAACAGGAAATCTGTACCGTCCACTTGGAAAAACTGGACCGTTTCCCGGAATTGTAAGTCCACACGGACACTGGGGACGCGGTAGACTTGAAAATATTGAACGCGGTTCAATCCCCGGTCGCTGTATCAACTTCGCTAAGCAAGGTTATGTCATCTTTGCCTACGACATGGTCGGTTACAACGATAGCGGTAAACAAATTGCTCACAACTATGGCGGTGCGCACGAAGGTCTCTGGGGACTCAGTGCGATGGGGCTCCAACTCCAGAATAGCATCCGTTCCATCGACTTCTTAGAGCGTCTACCGGATGTCGACACTGAACGTATCGGTTGCACAGGGGCATCGGGTGGTGGAACGCAAACCTTTATTTTGACAGCGGTTGATGAACGTATCAAGGTCTCGGCACCCGTCAATATGATCTCTGCGACGATGCAAGGCGGTTGTCTCTGTGAAAACGCCCCGAACCTCCGCTTAGATGCAAGCAACCTTGAAATTGGAGCGTTGATGGCACCACGTCCACTCCTACTCGTTTCGGCGACAGGTGATTGGACAGTGAAGACACCGACTGTTGAATACCCCGCCATCCGAAGCATCTACGCCCACTTTGACGCAGAAGATAAGGTACATCAGGTTCAGGTAGACGCAGAGCATAACTACAACAAAGAGAGTCGTGAGGCGGTATATGCTTGGTTTGCTAAATGGTTTTTGGGGGCGGAAGACGCTTCAGCATTTAAAGAGGTGGCATTTGAGGTTGAGCCTGATGATGATCTATTGGTCTTCGCCGAACGCGAGCTGCCAACACACGCGTTAAAACAAGAGGAATTTCTACCCGCTTGGATAAACCGTTCTCGGCAAGCGATTGAAAAACGGAAACCGACAAACGAAACTGAACTCCAGACCTTCAAGGAAGAATTGGGCAGCGGGTTGCAACATGCTTTGGGGTTAGATATACCGAAGATCACGGATGTAACGCTTGTTGAACCCGAAGGCGCGTTCCCGACAACCTATCAGACGAATTTATCCGCCAAACATCTTGTTATCGGCAGAAAAGGTGTCGGTGATGTGATCCCCGCTATCCTATTCAGTCCAGAACCGCAGGTAGGACACGATCCCATAGTGCTTATCGTTCATCCGGAAGGCAAAGAGAAGTTAATTGATTCAGAGACAGGTAATCCGTTACCCCTTATTACGGACCTGCTCAGTGCGGATCGGAAGGTGCTACTCATTGATGTCTTTGGTACAGGCGAGCACAGCGATTATGAGAGATCAGAAGATGCCAACTACTTTACCACTTATAACCGAACAACCGCAGCGTCACGTGTGCAAGATATAGTGACGACACTGCGTTGCTTCACCGGAAGAGGTGATGTTTCAGAGGTAAACCTCATTGGGGTAGGTGAAGCGGGATTATGGGGATTACTGGCAGCGGGGTTTACGGATGTTAAGAATGTGGTTGTAGATGCCGCAGCATTTGATAACAGCAGTGACGATGCCTTTTTGGAAACCTTACCGATACCAAATATCCGCCAAGTTGGCGATTTTCGGACTGCTGGTACACTCATCGCGCCGCGATCATTGATTATCCACAACACCGCTGATGCCTTTGGGACGACATGGATCGCCGAGGTTTACAGAAATATCGGGGCAAGTCATCACCTACTTGTGGAAGAAAGTAGATTGCCTGATGAAGAGATCGTCGCGCGGATAACAGCAGCGTAATCATCAGAAAAAAATACAAGGGCGGACCCTGTATAGCATCCGCCCTTATCCTTTATAGTGCAGTTGTAACCGAGTCTGTTTCTATGACAGGTTATAACCACGTTCGTTGTGTTGTGAGAGGTCAAGTCCCATACGTTCCTCATCCTCTTCAACGCGTAAGCCGACTATGGCATCAACAATTTTGAGGATGATAAACGAAAGGATTCCACTCCAAGCAATGGTGATGAGGATGCTGAGGAACTGTGCCCAGACCTGTGTACCTATTGTCATACCTTCTTCCAATCCATTACCACCCAAGCTCGTAGCGACAAAAACGCCAGTCAACAAAGCACCGACAATCCCACCGATGCCGTGAACACCGAAGGCATCTAAAGAATCATCATAACCGAGTTTCGCTTTCAGGCTCGTAGCACCCCAGAAACAGACAACGCCAGAGACGAGTCCAATAACGAGCGCACCAATCGGTCCGACGGACCCCGAAGCAGGCGTAATAGCGACCAAGCCAGCAACGGCACCTGTTACAATACCCAAAGCACTCGGTTTGCCATGTTTTCCCCACTCAACAAACATCCACGCAACCGCAGCGGTGGCAGTTGAGATCTGCGTAACGAGCATCGCCATGCCAGCTGCGCCATCGGCAGCAACAGCACTACCAGCGTTAAAACCGAACCAACCTACCCAAAGCATCGATGCTCCGACGACAGTGAGTGTTAAACTATGGGGCGGCATTGGTGTTGTCTGGTAACCAATCCGCTTCCCCACTAAGATCGCAGCGACCAACGCCGCAATACCAGCATTAATATGAACAACATTTCCACCGGCGAAATCAAGCGCACCGATATTATCACCAAATAGCGAACCATCGCCGGACCACGCCATGTGGCAGAGCGGTGCGTACACAATTATAGACCATAAAACAGAGAAAATCAACATCGCTGAAAACTTCATGCGTTCAGCGAATGCACCAGCGATCAAGGCAGGTGTAATAATCGCAAATGTCAACTGGAAGGTAACAAAAACGGTTTCAGGGATAGTCCCAGAGAGTGTATCTACCCCAATACCGCGTAGGAACATAGTGCCAAGCCCGCCAACGAAAGAAGTGAGGGTGATTTTTCCCGCCTCCATGCCAGCGGTGTTAAAGGCGAGACTATAACCACAGACAATCCATACGATCGTAATCAACCCTGTCAATGCAAAACATTGCATAAGCACAGAGAGGACATTTTGAACGCGCACAAGCCCACCATAAAAGAGGGCGAGCCCAGGGATCGTCATAAAGAGAACGAGGGCGGTTGAGGTAAGCATCCAAGCGGTGTCGCCCGAATCAGGGGCTGTTGCATCTTGTGCCATCGCTAAACTCGGCACACCACATATCAATAAAATAACAATTAGTGTTCCAATTCGTGTATAAGCAGATCGCTTCTTGGCAGTCAGTGATGCACATCGTTGTTGCATCGGAATCCTCCATATTACAAACAAGCAGATGTTGCTTGTTTTATTATTATTATTGTAGCGACAGACTACCTTGTCTGTCTTTCATTTTTCATCATCGCGAGTCTCTACATTCGC
This sequence comes from Candidatus Poribacteria bacterium, assembly GCA_003635195.1. Lineage (GTDB taxonomy): Bacteria > Poribacteria > WGA-4E > WGA-4E > WGA-3G > WGA-3G. The sequence continues at coordinate 10,717 of PYIY01000065.1, forward strand.
CCGCGCTTCCATTCAAATCCGAGCGCGTTTATGAAGCACGCTCACCGGAAAATCTACACATTTCGGATTTTGTGAAAGAATAAGGTGTTAATTCGCTATTGTATCAGAATTACACCATCGTAGCAAGTGATAATTTCAAACAGCAAAAGGGAACGCCCACAAGCAGTGAAGTGAAACTCAGGGATATAAGTGAAACTTCCTGTGGGCGCTCCGATTAGGTTTATAGCCCGAAGGCTATCTGGATGATGTGTTTACCGTATTGAGGAGACGTTAAAGTCAGGATAGGCGCTTGCACCGTGTTCTTCGTAGTCAAGCCCCGCCTGTTCTTCTTCTTCTGTGACCCGCAAGCCCGTAATTGCTTTGATCCCGTAGAAGAGGATAAAGCCAGTAACGAGACACCATAAGAAGACAGCAACAACACCAACGATTTGTGCCCCGAGGAATCCGAACGAACCACCGAAGAAAATGCCCTGGTCACTATGGAAGAACCCAAGGAGGATTGTACCTAATGCGCCACACGTCCCGTGAACAGAGATAGCACCGACCGGATCGTCAACTTTCAGGCGTTCTAACAACAGGACACTGAGGACAACCACAATGCCGCCAAGTGCGCCGATGATTGCGGCGGATACCGGACTCACAAAAGCACAACCCGCAGTAATCGCGACCAAGCCAGCGAGTGCGCCGTTGAGGGACATACCGGCATCGGGTTTACCAAGGAACATCCATGCTGTAATCATAGCGGTGATAGCACCTGCAGCAGCAGCGATGTTTGTCGTTATGGCAATGAGGGAGATGTCTGCTGCATCAGCACCCATCTGGCTACCGGGGTTAAATCCGAACCAACCGAGCCATAAGATAAAGACACCGAGTGCAGCAAGTGGGAGATTGTGTCCAGCAATCGGTCTGGGGTTTCCATCGCTATCGTATTTACCCATGCGCGGTCCTAAAACGATAGCACCTGTTAAGGCGAGCCAACCGCCTGTAGAATGGACGACTGTTGAACCCGCAAAATCCGACATTCCCATATTCTGTAACCATCCACCGCCCCAAATCCAGTGTCCAACGATCGGATAGATGATACCGGTGATGAAGACGCTATAAATCAGATAACTTTTGAACTGTGTCCGTTCTGCCATCGCGCCGGAAACGATGGTCGCGGCAGTCGCAGCAAACACAAGTTGGAAGAGCCACGCTGCGTAAGTCGGAACTGAACTCCACTCTAATGCGCTAAATACACTTGTACTGGCTGCTGCGCCTTCTGTGAGGGATTCAGACGGGACAAACCACCCACTTGTCCCCATGAACGCATTGCCGGCACCAAACATAATAGCAAAACCGATTGCCCAGTAAGCGATTGACCCCATTGAGAAGTCCATCAGGTTTTTCATGAGAATGTTGACAGCGTTCTTGGCGCGTGTGAAACCAGACTCCACCATAGCGAATCCTGCTTGCATAAAGAAAACCAGAAACGCAGCGACAAGCACCCATAGTGTGTCACCCATATATTTGGCATCTTCAACCTTTTTGAGCGTGCCTTCATCATCTATCAACCCGTTTAGGGCGAAAGCGTTTAGGCTCAGGAGGCAGGTAAGCACGAAAATTGTTATGATTACCTTTCTTTTCATTCGGAAATATCTCCTTTGTGTCAATTCATCCTAAAAACTGTCGTGTTGCGAACGGCAGCGGTGGCACTTGGATATTCACGAGATCCACCTATACAAGCCGTTGGAAAATAGAGAATATTCACCGCGAACCGCAAGGCATCTGCGCTACCTTCGGTTCGCGATGGTAGCGAACTGTTCTTATAGATTCACTCATCTTCTACCACTCGCGGAAGAGCGTCATCCTGCCGGTAAGCCCTGTTTCATCGTCCCCTTTTTGGGTTTCAAATCCGACAAAAACGCTGAGGGTATTGTTTTCGCCATAACCGATGCTCGCGCGGCCACCAACAACCATACTTCCCAATCCACCATCATCGCCTAAATCAAGTGTTACTTCTACCTGCGGACCAACAGAGAGCGTATCATTGAGGGACAAGAGCACAAAATTGCGAGTGTAGAACGAATCACCGGCTTCTTCATCAAACATAGAATTGAAGAAACCCTGTATCCACGATTCAAAATAGATAGAACCCGCGGTGAGATAGGTGAACAACTGCGGCGCGATAAGAGAGGAGGGACCGTTCGCGGTAGCATAATCGAACCCAATGCCGACCATTGGAAGGAAAGTGAGTTCCAATGACTCGCTCTCAACCACCGGAATGCCGAGTCCGATGTCGAACTCACCGAACGTGCCAACAACGTAGATATCACTATCCAAAGAGAGACCGCCAAGGAAACTTGGGGAATGGCTTGCACCCACCCAAATCTGCGTTCCCAAACTATCCGTATCGGTTCGGAACCATCCGGAAACACCTGATGCCTCCTCTTCTTCTGCCATCATCTCTTCACCGGTTTCATGAGCGTCCGCGTAGACCATCGGGACACTGCCCACTGCGAAAATACAAACCATTACTAACAATCGAACTAACCAAAACATATGCGTTTTCATTTTTTACCTCTTGGAGTTTTACTCCGATTTTTCCGTTTCAAAATTTAGGTTTAGGGTTATCCCCCTGCTAATATGTGAGCCTCAAACACGCCTACATAATTTAAGCAACGTACAATCACGCTGCAATCGCGCCAATCTATGGCTTTTACAGAGAAAGAGAACACTTGACTGTGGCACAAACTTGTGATAGAGTGACTTTTGCCTGCGCACCTATTTTCGCTTAAAGCAAGACGCGTGCCAATTAATAGTTATCAGTTGTCAGTGCATTCGCTTCGTTCACTTTCAGTTGTCAGTAATGTAAGCACCACAAGCGTTTAACCGATAATGGATAACAGATAACGGGCAACTCTTAAAACTGATAACGCTCACTGCGAAGCAAACTGATAACGCTCACTGTGAGGCAAACTCTTAAAAAATGCTGAAATTTTCAACAAAAGATTGCCCAAAAAAGATGCAAATCGTGCTTTTGGGTATCGTTGCGATATTTGGAATAGCACTACGATTTTGGAACTTGGGACAATGGAGCTTCTGGATTGACGAGGTTTTCACAGTGAGAGATGCGCAAAACCTCTCACTCAACAGTTTACAGTCTATTCCGAACCCCATTCCTTACCTTGCTGTGAAACTATCAATGTTGATCGCAGGCAATAGCGAATGGGGCAGTCGTCTAATTCCGTGCCTCGTTGGGATTGCGTCAATTCTTGCAGTTTTCGGATTAGGACGGACCCTGTTTAACTGGCAAGTCGGACTGCTCAGTAGTGCGTTTGTGGCATGTTCAAGTTGGCACCTGTTTTGGTCACAGAACGCCCGTTATCCCGTCTTTACTTTTTTCTTTGCGGTCCTGACAGCATGGTTTTTCTACCTGTCCCTTGAACGCGATTCGATGCTCCTGATGATAGGAGCACTCGTTTCCTGTCTCTGTTTAATTCTCTCGCACACCCTCTCTGTTGTGATTGTTCCAGCGTTAGCTGCCTACGCTGGGCTCTGTTTATTACAAAAGTCTCATAAAAAACGGTGGATAAATCTGCTCATCTTCTTCATCCCGTTCGCGATCCCAGTATTCGCCTTGGTGCTTCCAGAGGTTCGCGGTTATATCTTCTCTGGGTGGGGGCGCAACGAATGGCAACGCAGTCCGCTCTATATCGTACTAACGCTCGTCGATGGTGTGAGTGTACCGATAGCCGTTGCCGCCTTCTTCGGTTTCGTTACGACATTATCTCATAGGTCGACGCGCTTTTTATTTTGTTATGCGGGTATCCCGTTAGTACTTTTTCTCATAGCCTCACAATTTCAAAACGTCGCCGGCTACTACCTATTCTGGGCAACACCCGCCTATTTCATTTTTGCTGGCGTTATATGTGAACGGGTTGTCTGGAGGGGGACAGAACCGCAATCAGAGGAAAAAAGAGTGGTACTTGTGCCGTGTATTTTGGTGGTAGCATTACTCTCACAAACCTATCTCTATTTTAAAATTGAAAACGGCGGACGACCGCGATGGCGCGAGGCATTTGAAGCCGTCAGGTCTGAGAAGAAACCAAGCGATAGTATCGTGCTTTCGGAGCCTGAGATGGGTAGATATTACCTTCCAGAATTAACACCTATTTACATCGGTGAGTTGTTAGACAATCAGGAAGTATTTGAAAAAAAATGGGAAAATTCGGCGAAAGATCGATTGTGGTTTGTCGTGGACGTGGCAAGTTTTAACGTTTTTGACGGAAATGAAAACGTCCGCAGTTGGATTCGCCAACGCGGACATCTGATAAAAACACTGCCTGCCTTCTCACGGGCAAAAGATAGGACGATTCACGTTTATTTGCTGGAATAGAACATTAACGCGAGGCTGGATTGTGCTAATTTCGCAGTAAGACAGTATTTTTACCCATTATGTAGGTATGATTCTGTCGATAGGTAGCCCTAAAAACAGGAGAAAAATGTATTTTCAATCGTCGTTTCGCGTGCGCCTTGCTCTATGCCTTGTCCTATACCTTTAACGGCTGAGTGTTCGCCTGAAGGCTTCAAGGTTCTCTGATTCTGGCACCTCAAGTAGCACTTCCCGTAAGACTTGCAAATCGTCTATAGCTTCAAGAGCGGGGCGTAAGGCGGCGACAGCGTCTGTCTCGAATCGCATATTGAGCAATGCGAGG
>PYIY01000066.1 GCA_003635195.1 Candidatus Poribacteria bacterium
ACGCTGCGAACCTCAACGGTTCGGGTGCGAAAGAACTCAACGATATCCGGGCTGTCCCGGTGGGGATCGGCGTGGATACCGCACGGAGTCAACTCTACTGGACGAACTCGCGTGGCAGAGTCCAGTCTGCAGACCTCGACGGCGGCGGAATTAGAAACGTCGTTGACGGGTTAGGGAGTCCGGGGGATATGGTGATTTCTAACAGCCTCAAAGCACCCAAGACCTCGACAGCCAAGACTTCGACGACTGGAAAGTCTAAGTATGATGTCAATGGCGACGGTTCCGTGGATAGCAAGGATTCCGACGCACTCATTGTGGCGGTCGCTGCGGATGTAACCGATGCCAAGTACGATGTCAATGGCGACGGCACGGTGGATATCAAGGATATTGTGGATGTCCGTGCGAATTATGACAAGGGTGCTGCCAGCGCACCGGCACTCATCGGAAACGTCAAGTTGAGTATGGTTCAGATAGATCGCCTCCAAGAACAGATCGATCTCCTGATCGCAACAGGCGATCGGTCACCCGCCGCACTCAAGACGCTGATTTATCTGCAGCAACTCATCGCCATGGCACGTCCCGAGAAAACGCAGCTCTTGGCGAACTATCCGAATCCGTTCAACCCTGAAACGTGGATTCCGTATGAATTGGCAACGGATACAGATGTCAAGATCACGATCTATAATGCCCAAGGCGTGGTCGTTCGGATGTTGCAACTCGGACAGCAATCTGCTGGCTACTACACCGATCGTGAGCGTGCGGCGTATTGGGACGGTCGCAATGCGCTTGGCGAACAGGTGGCGAGCGGAATTTATTTCTACCAATTGGAAACTGACGCAATGTCGTCCCTGCGGAAGATGGTCATCTTAAAATAGGATGCAGACTGCAAGGTTCTGGGGTGGAAGATTGGAAGAAAGGAAGGGTGGGTACCCATCCTTCCTTTCTTCTTCCATCCATCCCATCAAAGGTTTCCGACAGTTTCCATTAACAAGTAGCGATTGGCAGTCAGGGCGTTCCGCTACGCTCACTTTCTTTTAGCAGTTAGCAATTAGCAGTCAGCAATTAGTGAAGAGGTTCTCGTTTAAGTTCACCCAATTGCTAATTGCCAATTGCTAATTGCCAATTGCTACTGTTCTGCCACCCGAAATGACAAAATTTCTCCTCCCGTTTTGTCGTCTGTACGATACCTCACCGGCACACTCTTGCGAACAAACACCGCAGGGAAACCCCGCCACGGAAACCGCGACGGCTCCATAAAGAAAAAATGGTTTCGGTTCTCTGCCTGCCAGTAAAGGAATTCCTCTGGCGTTTCCAAAAGCGTTTTTCCGGGCACAATTTTCACCACGTAGTCGACTTCCCATTTGTCCCGGTCATCCGCGCCGATCGGCGAATCATACACAAGACCACCGCCCGGATCCGGCTGAACAACGCCTTCCCGATCCACGAAATTCTGGTTCATATCCAAAAAGTCCCCGTTAGCGTCTATCTCCAGCCCGAACTCCAAAAGTGCTATTTCGTATATCTTGGCGTTCGTACCCGCGAATGTCAGCCGCACACTCGTTGCCGTGAAATGCTGATCCAGCAAGTACAAATCGTGAGAGAATCCATTGACAATCGTACTCACATCTGTGCCTTCCCAATTCTGAACAGTGGGCGGCATCCTCCGATTGCGATACCCCGATCCACTGCCACCTGTAGGCGCAGCACTGTGCCCTTCGATGTCTATGCCTTTCACAAAGATCGCATCCACCCGCGTCGGATTCCCACCGACAGCGATGTTGAGTACCAGATCCTTTTCCCTCGTAAAAGTCTTGTAGTTGTTATCGGCAACAGCACGAACCAAGTTGGTCGGATCGCCATGCACACTCACCCGTGCCCCATCGTCAAAATAGTTCACGCACTCCTTGAAGAACAGCGCATTATGCAAGGAAGCAACGGGTGTCCTTGCCGTCACAGGAATGCTTGCATCCCCAGGTCCGCTGTTCGTGAGACCGCGCACTTGCCATGTGTATTGCGTGCTACGCTTCAACCCTTTCACAAAGAACCGCGTTGATAGACTTCCCGTTGGGATCCATGTCGTCCCAGGAGATGCACCTTCTTCGTAGCTGATTTCATATCCTGTCAAAAATGCACCATTCGTCGGGGCTTTCCATGTAATCTTTGCAGTCGTCGGTGTCAACTCGACGTTCACATCCGTCGGCGCATTGTGGGATGGTTCCTCTGTGCTCTCGAAGGTTGTATAACTCGCCGCCCACAGTCCCGGTCCAGCGGCATCGATGACCGTATCGCCCGTCCCATCAAACGCAAACCTGTCCCAAGCCCCTGAATTTTTCCGAACAGATACGACACGATCGTCTGTCGCAAATAGGGTCAATGCTGTTGTATTCTGAGCACCTTCCCAATCACTGACTGCCGATCCATTGAGAGTCCGTTTGTAAAACCTCGGTGAATATGTCGAATCGTTGTGGGTTATCAGGTATAAGAATTCACCGCTTCGGCAAATACCGCTATAGAATCCTGGCGAGGTTAGGCTTGGCAACGTTGCGTTTTTTGTCGGATCATACATCTTTGTTGTCAAGTCGTAGTATTCCAGTGTACCGGTTGTCCGGTTGACCGCAACAAGGTGCGTATCCGTCAGGGCAATACCGCTATAGGCATCATTAGAATTCATAGTGATGTCTTGGGTGGATTGCCGTTGCCGCTTGGGATTAAAAAAACGTGCAATCGGTACTGTTACTGAGGTGTCTAAGACGACAATCCGAGTGTCGTCTGCTGCCGCACCCCCGAGGGTATCAAAGCCAGGCGACCAATTCTCCGAAGTTTGGGCAGTGCCATCAAACTCAAATGCCCTGAAGTTGTCTGTTGATTCATGAAAAATAAATACGCGATCTGCCATTAAACCGTCCGCCCCTTAATATGCGTCGTCCGACGCTCATACCGCACCGACACAATCCGCAACCCAGAAATCAAACCCTTATAGAAAAACGGTACAATTTGCCCAAGCCGTAAGGAAAAGTCTGGAACCACTTGGATATTCACGATCTGCTGGAGGTCTTTCAACTCCTCGAGATACGACTTAAAAATCTCCTCAATCCACGCTTTTTCGTGCCGTGTCAATCCCAAATCCAGTGTGTAGGGTCTTTCACCGTACCTCGCAATGCTCTCTTCATCTCGCACCTCCGCAATTCCACCCGAATCCCGAATGATGTTGAAAATCCTGTTGATATCCGATGCAAGTGTTATTGCTTTATATGGACTCCCTAATTTCTCTGTCTGGATGAGGGTATCGAGGTACAAGATCCGAGTGTCGTTCGCATGGTTCGCAATTGGGCTGCCTAATACCCCACGCTCGATACCTGCAAACGCGCTGCCACTGATGCCGGTATATTTCAGGATCTCTTTCCCGATGAGCAGGTAACCGCTTGATGGAAACGCCTTGTTCGCATCGCTGAAACGCAAATTCCCTGTCCCGGTCCCCGTTGCACCGTCGGTGCGCGCCCGATACGGACGCCGATCGCTTATCATGATGACGTTCTTCTCAAAAGAGAGCGTCGCGTTGACGCTTTTCGCAATGCTCGCCAGCGCGGTATAGACACTTCCGCTCGGTTGGAACCTCGGCAGCACGTAGTGCAAAAACTTCCCGTAGACTATGTGTGCCATATTATCCGCTTGGCTTGTGAGAGAATTGTATCTCAGAATTTCATCCCCGTTCCCGTACCCCGCGCAGAGATGCAGGTCCCCATCAATAGATAACATCCGCGTGGGGAAAACGTTGTAGGGCCTGTCGGTGTGCCAAACGTTTCCCAATTCCTCTACTTCACCGGAGTTGCTAATCTTCTTCAACGCACCCAGCGATTCCTCAATGACGTTATATTTCATCTCGGTGTTGTAGCTTTCAAGATCGGGGTTGATCGGCTTATACGCCGTCGCCGCGGACGGTTGCTCGGTATAGTGAACGTTCCCATCATGCACTGTGAGGTTACAACCCGCCAACTGAACAAAATCCCACGTCTCGACGACTGTTAGGCTTGGACTTGCCGCAGTAACGTTACATCTATATAACACACATCCCGCACTCTTTTCTCGTGACCGCTGTGTCCCAAAATCAATCGTGATCCGCCACGCCTCGTTGGTCTGAGCCACCGCATCCTCTGCTAAGTCAATGACAATATTCTTATGACGCACTTTACTGTCGGGACGGATCGTTACGTCGATCATATCACTGGAGATAGAAAACGATTGAATCGTGCCGCCAGACACTGTCAGATCGTCCTGTGTCGCACCGGAGACCGAACCATCGAAATCTATGCGGAGTGGAATATCATCGCCAGGCGAAAGCGTGAGGCTTGCAGGATTGAGATTGGTGGCGGTCGTAACATTGCGCTCTCCTGTTTTCTCAGCGGTCAACTGTTCAATATTGACATCCGGATTGATAGTGCTTTGAACATCATCCCCGAAATCGACCTTCTGAATCGGACACAGCAGATACAGGTGATTGTTATGAAATAGTGCCTCATAACACCCTAAAAACGCCCCGAAATCAAATCCTAATTCATCGAAATTTCCGATACCCCTCGTTTCTGAAAAAATTGTTGTCTCTGTCCCGTCAGATGTGCGCCGCTTGATAAAGAGTGTTGATGTATTTTCGTCCCCAGTCATGTATGCGAAATAGATCGTGCCTGAACTGTTGAGGTCAAAAGCGAAATTCAGATGGTTCTGGTAACCCAATTCCGTCTGTCCTATCATCTTTGCCGTCGTGCCACCGGTGTTCACCCTCGCTACCCCAAATTCGCCATCCTTCGCATATCGATAATAGAGGTTCCCGCTCTGCCACTTGAACGCCCCGCGGTAATCCGGACGGATGCCTTCAAATGTGTCAATATACAACGGGTTCTCGAAACCCAGATGGTAATGAATCCCTAACTGCGGCGGATGATCATCGTCTTCAGCGACGTGTTCCGTCAACGTTCCTGTGCTGGAATTGTAATGATAAATCTTTATCTCGCTGCCTTCAGCAAGACTGTCATACGCATACCCTGTCGCGTCGATTTGCCGCGGAGACCCCTCCCTCGCACTCCGATCTTGTGCTATCTTCGCAGATGTCAGAATGTAATAGTTCGTCGCATTACGCCTTTCTATCCGATGCACCGCGATACCCTTCTCGAAAGTATGCAGCACCCGATAAGAATCACTGCTAAGGTTATACTGCACCAACAGCGCCGCGATATGATCTTCAGGGTTCGATAGCAGTATCAGGATCCGACCATTCGTGGGATCGTGTACCCAGCCCACAGGCAACCGTGTCGTCCGTGTCGATTCCACGCTAAACGCCACGCTCCCTCGATTCAGCAGAAATGGAGCCTCGACTTCAACCCCAGGGATGTCGATTTCGGTGTTGTAGACCTCTTTATTGATGGACAACTGATGTATCAAAAATCGGATGTCTTCAGAAAGGTGTTCTCCCATAAATCGCAATAACGGGTTCTCAGGTAAAAAACCGCCAGCCGTCCTGAACTCCGTTGCTGTCATATACCCCGTGTTCTCTGGTGCCGGTCCCTCGCTCGGCAACTCCAATCGACTGATTGCAAGATCCGTTCGATCGATCTGTGCTTTACCGGTTCCCACCTGCATCGGCACTAACGACCGTTCCGGCACATAGCTCCCCTCATAACTGTCCTCGTCCGACTGTTTCCGAAGCGCGTCCCATTTCTCCAGTGTACCGAAACTTTGCACCAGTGCCTTCCGCAACCGAGACGAGATGTCCGAGCAATTCATCTTGAACGTCGCACCCTTGATCGGCACAAACGACTCGTTGATGACACCCGAAAAATGCAGACTTTCAGTCCCGTCGGGATACTTTAAGTAGATTTTCACAGCGTTCTGGAAACCGCCGGCGTTCAACCCGTGCGTTTCCCAGAAATTGCCAGAAAGGTCGCTGTTGTATTTACCGCCTTCGTTCCGCAGTGTGATCGATGCCTCGTTCACCCGATACTCGTTGATAACCACTGGATCCAGCGTCTCTGAGACACTCGGAAACTCCCGGACATCTGCCGTAACGTCGATACCGGCAATCTCTACACGATACCCGGACACCTCCGACCGCTCCGATCCCATTCCTTGTAGAACATCTATCGTGATAGCGATATGACTGCTCAGGCTCCCTTTCTGTGCAGTAAAGTGTGCAACACCGCCGACTGTGCCGACTGTGAACACGCCATTGCTGAGACTGCTACCTGCCAACCGAGTCCGACCGCTCCGAAATGCAATGGACTCTGCATCGGGAACCAACCTGAACAGGTCATAACGGGAACCTCCCGCTCGCATCGTCAGTTCCGAGACGTTTCGCCACACCGGAGCCTCCGCCCGACGGACAATCAGATAGAACCCGAAGCTATCTGTCTCCGTCGCACCGATTCTGTTGATCGCCTTGAGTTTCACGAGACAGGTCTGCGTACCTGAACCCACGACCAGTTGATTGCTGGTGTTAATCGAGAGTTGCGGCTGTTTATCGTAACCGACATCAAAAACAATCCGCTCTGCATCCGGTGAGAACTGCTTCAGATCAATCGTGTCGCCTGCCTCGGCGAATACGGGATAGATCGTCGTTTTGGTGTTCTTCGAGAGGGGACGGTATTTGCGGATGTCCAGGGTGTAGACGGCTGTCGTTGATACCAGATAAAGGATATCCCTATAAATAGCAATATCGCTATTGCGCTCTGGGTTTATATTCACTTCCTTTCGGAAATGAATCTGGTCATCCTCCGTAATTTCTGCGACACCGAAACCGCTGCTATTGGACATATAGATCACACCGCCTTGGTGTGTGATATTTGAGAAAGTCTTTGTCAGGGGAAAATTCTTGATATCTGATCCATCGAAAGAAATCGCACGTATCCGAGTGGGTCTACCAAAAACACTCATAAACCCCAGGTGAGAATGTGTGATACTGATGAGATACGGAAATAGGCTTATTTGCGCAATGCGTCTGATTGCAGTGCCGTCATCACGAAACCTTGAAAGCCAACTCGAACTATCCGTAAATATAAAATCACCATTGATGATATCCATTTTCGTGTTTGTCGGATTGGTAC
>PYIY01000067.1:0-84226 GCA_003635195.1 Candidatus Poribacteria bacterium
TTTCATACTTTTTAACCAAAAGGTCAAACGCTGCGTCGTCGCCTGATAAAACTCTATGAATCAGTTGAACATCGTTTTCTCTTTCCAAGAGTTCCTCTCCTAATGAACAGGCTGGGGGGTGTTCATATTTCTGAAAAGGCTGAATCAAATCTCAAGCCTTGTAAAATTAAAAAATGTAATACAGTTCATGCCCTCTATTATTAAAGACGAATTTTTAGACTGAAAAAACTGCATAATTTGAAGAAACAGAAAAATTCGGATTTTCTGGAAGCCGTTCAGGTGTGCGTTTTATGAGTTGTGCCTACGTCGCGAATCACTTTTGTAGGGGGGGTGTAACCCCGATTTATGCTGATGGTTTCCGCGCACCTATTCTGGATAATGCGTTCAGAGAACCGAAAACTGAATGGCTCCGGCTGAAAATGGAAAAATGACAAAATTTGACAAGACGGTGCTTCTCGACTATAATTATGCGTATGCCGAGACTCATAATTGTTCTACTTCTATCCATTTCATATCCAATACTGCTCTTCGCACACCCAGAGGGGACAGGTAAACACGTTATCCAGGCATACCGAATTGAACGTGAACCGCCACAGATTGATGGAATGCTGGACGATGCGGTATGGCAGCAGGCAGAACCGCGCAGTGAATTTATCCAACTTGAACCCGATCGCGGTACCCTCGCGACCGATGACACGGAATTCCGAATTGCTTATGATGTTCATAACCTCTATGTTGCATTCCGATGTTACGATGCCGAACCCGATAAAATTGTGAATCGGATGACCCGGCGCGGCGATGTCTACGCCTCAGATGTCATCTCTTTTTTTCTCGACCCACATCATGACCATCGCACTGGCTATAAATTTGCCACAAACCCAGCCGGAGTCCAAAGCGATAATTATCGGTATGAGGACACGCAACGCGACAGCAACTGGAAAGGGATTTGGTGGGTTGAAAGCAATATTGATGAATTAGGGTGGAGTGCCGAGTTCAAAATCCCTTTCTCAAATTTCAGGTTTACCGATAAGCCGACACAGATCTGGGGTTTTGATGTCGAGCGAGTCAACCGCCGAAAGAGCGAAGTTACGGTGTGGAAACAGTTGACACAAGCGGGTGTGGTTACGCGGATGTCAGATTTAGGGCATATCGTTGGTATTCAAGGGATTAAGACAGGGAAAAACTTTGAAATCACACCGTATGCCTTAGGTGGTGCCGCCGGTGCTGCTGATGTGGACATTACACGTCAACTCGGTACAGGTTTGGATGTCCAATACAGCCTCACGAGTGCGTTGAAGGCGAACGTTACTGTCAATCCTGATTTCGCACAAGTTGAGGCAGATCAATTGGAAATTAACTTGACTCGGTTCCCGACACGTTTTCCAGAAAAACGCCCGTTTTTCGTTGAGGGAAACAGTTTTTTTGAAACGCCTTATGACTTAATGTTCAGCCGTCGCATCGGGAGTCGTGGGAATATTCTTTGGGGTGGTAAACTCACAGGAAAGGTTGGTAACTATTCCATTGGTGTTTTAGGAAATCAAACTGGCGAATTCGGTTTGTCTGGAACCGACTCGTCCGAAAAAGAAGAAGCGTGGTTTTCTGCTATCCGAATTAAACGCGATATTCTCAAACGTTCAAATGTCGGGATTCTACTTGCAAACAAAGAGCAACCTGAAGGCGATAGTTGGACACACAGCAGAGTCGGCGGCATTGATATGAATCTCGCGCTTGGTAAAACGTATCATCTCACGGGACAGTACGCCGGTAGTTTCCATCCGGGAGAGGATAAAGATAACTTCGCGTATACGGTTGATTTCGCGCAGCGGAACTATCTTTGGAGCAGCAGTATCGGATTTGAACGGGTCGCCCCGCATTTTGAGATTAATCGGACAGGATTTCTACGGAAAGAACGAAATCGCGGCTGGCAACGTGTTTATATGCGGACTTCCTATTCTCCGCACTGGGGAAAGCACCAATTTTTTTCCGGTATAATCACCCGTCTTTCCCAAAGCCTCTACACACCAGCGTATTTTACTGAATGGGGGCTGCGGAATCCGGAGCTGTCTCTCTCTCCTAAATTCGATGAAGACCTACTCAGGTGGAGTGCTGGTGCGGACATCGGGATGGATTTCAGAGAAATTCTCTTGGATGATATTCATGTCTACTATTTCCGAAGCCGAGAAATTGAACTCACTGAGGTCTTTACAGCAGACAGATATGGGTTTGAGTTTGATACCAACTCCACATACCCGATTGCCATCGGTATCGCTATGGATTTCGCAGACTATTTTAACTTTGGACGACAACAGGCGGGCAAACAGCGGAGTCTGACGCTTGAATCTACCTTACGTCCACAGAGTAATTTTTCAATAGAATTAGATAGCAGTTACGCGCAGAGTCTTGATTTAGAGGGTGCTATTGACGGTAGATTTTTTGTCAGTTCGTTGCGTGCGACTTATCTATTCACCCGTGAATCGTTTTTGCGGATGTTCGCGCAAGCGAGTAGGGAACGTCCGCTATCGGCGCAAATTCATGAGCACTATCTGCTCAGTCTCCTATTCGGATGGGAATATAGCCCAAAGAGTCATCTTTTTGTTGCCTACAACGAAACTTGGGGGGACGCGCCTGTTGGAACAAGTTTGAATCGTGCATTACAGTTGGAAAACCGAGTTGTTGTGGTTAAAGTGACCTATCTCTATAACCTATAGCGTGTTCGTTATCCATGACGGCAGGATCGGGGTTTTTAGATATCAACGTGTTAACTTCTTTCCCGCTTAGAAGACATGTTATCAGAATTTAGACCCTTGTTCAGGTATAATAACTTCAATCACTTTTTTCTTCTCATCGCGAGGAAACTATAGTCAAGTACCCCACCGGTTTCCATGAACGGTGTGGCGATCTAAAACGAACCCGGATGCAAACGTGCATCGGAAAAAATCACAGGAGAACTCCTGATGTTTCGAGACCTTTTCAAAAACCGCCGCTTTATAGGTGTGTTAGCGTTCTTTGTGTTGTGTGTTGCGGGTTCTCTGCTTTACATGCACCACGAAAAACAGAAACGGAACGAGAGCCAGGAACCCACCATCCACTATGAAGCACCTGTTGAGGGGGATCCCTCACAAGTCGTTGACATCCCGGATCCGAGCCTCCGCGCCGCGATTGCCGAAGGACTCCATAAGGCACCGGGGGATGCCATCACGCGTGCGGAGATGCAAACGTTGCGTGAACTTCAGGCACTGGGCGGGGAGTTCGGTGAACTTGGACTGGTCGGGGAGTTCGGTGGATTTGAGGCACAGCGCGCGGAGATTACCGACCTACTCGGCATTGAGTTTGCAATAAACCTGAGAACGCTGTATCTCTGGAACAACAACATCACGGATATATCGCCAGTGGTAAGTCTAACGCACCTGAGAACGCTGTCTCTCGGTATCAACGCGATCTCGGATATATCGCCGTTGGCGAACCGCACAGCCCCATTGCACATGCTGGAGCTCAATGGCAACGCGATCTCAGATATATCAGCGTTGGCGAACCTCGACCTGGGTATGCTGTCTCTCGGTGGCAACGCGATCTCGGATATATCGCCGTTGGCAGGTCTAACGCACCTGGGATATTTGCATCTCGGGCACAACACGATTTCAGATATATCGCCGTTGGCGAACCTCACAAACCTGGTGAATCTCAATCTCGAGCACAACACGATTTCAGATATATCGCCGTTGGCGAACCTCACAAACCTGTGGAGTCTCGATCTCCGGCACAACGCTATCTCGGATATTCAAACGCTTGAAGGGCTTATGGCGCAAGGGACAGTTGTCTATTTTTCGGACAATCCGGCTTTTCAGACCCCCGGGCCTCGGATAGAAGACAGGTGGGTCTGGTTGATTGTGCCAGCGGCGAATAACATCTACAGTCAGGATGCGGTACACTCTGTGCGAGATTTCTCTGTGCGAGATTTTCTTAAAGAAGTGAGTGGTGGAGCGGTGACAGAAGCCGATGTTGCCGTCAACGGTGCGACTGCCGGGGCGCAAGTTGGAAACAGCGTCTGGATGCCTGCCCCACTCACGGCAGCAGATCCAGACAACCTCAACGCCATCGTGAATGGCTACAACTTGGAGACAGACATCGACGACCCCCTGGTTGTCTATGGTGTGGTGTCTATCCAGTCGGAAACCCCGCAGCAGACGCGGGTGTATATCTCTGGATGTACTGTCCAGGTCTGGCTCAATGCGACGATGGTCTACAGAAATATGGGTTTGATGACGGGAATCGATTACGTAACGGTTGTGCCTGTCCAGCTGAATGCCGGTGAGAATCTGCTGTTTATCGCCGCTTATCGAGACACCATAAATAGTAGATGGGGTGCGTCTTTCGGGTTTCAAGACGGCACGGTCTATACGACTCAAAGTCCTTAACGCAGCCATACGATGAGCTGTGCCAAGAGTGCGACCAACGCCAATCCGTTGCTGCTCTCCATTATTAGTTGGGGCGGTAATGTTCTAAAGGAATTTCTTACAATTCGTACCCCATGTGAAGGGAGATTAATCCTTTTTCGATTTATACACGTGAAATTTGACGCGATCGAGTAATCGCCATGCGGTGTCAATGCGACGCTCCACATCGATGCGGTGATTATCTTCCAACATGATAAGCAGTCCAAGCAGTGCTCTTTCAGTTTCCATTTGGTTGTAAAGAGACATTGCTGGCATCTGTATCGCTTTACGGAGTGCCAGGTAGTATGTTATGGCAGTCCTGAAAGTCGAATAATCTGGTTCCTCCGCTTGCAGATTTGCCACGAGGGTTGCAATATAGGCTTCGAGTAATTCTACCGGTATATTGCCGCGAACGAGGGGGTTAACAAGTGCCTCAACGGTATAGGGATGTGCACCTGTATAGACATTATAACCGAACCCCCATTCTTTGGCGAGTTTTCGCTCGAAGGTGTAAGCTTGGTCAGGATTGATGCCTGGCAACAAAAAGAAATTATAGTTCCCATCGGAATCCTTAGAGAGATCGCAGGCTTCCTTGTAGGTGTAAGTTTTTACTTCAGAAGTTGGGGGTTGTCTGAGGTTCTTGAACGTGTTGCTTTGTTGGTGAGTTGTGCAGCCACAGAGAATGACCGTAAGAGCAAGTAAAATGCACAAAGTTTTAAACATTGAAATAGCCTCCAAGCATTATTTGGAGAATATTTTAGCATGAAAGGTCAATTGAATTCATGGCAATCGTTCAAGCAGGACTACCTCCGCGCTTTGTAACCTTGTCTATACTGACGTAAAGATTCATCAAAAAACACGTCCATCCAATCAAACAACTATTCGGTTACCTTGTGTTAAGTATACCATTAACAACTGGACATTTCAATATTTCAATCACATAGACAAAAACTCCAAAAACTAAAAAATTGTAAAAAAAGGCAGAGGTGTGATATAATAAGAGCATGAAAGATTTTATACTGCTATTTTTCAATGTGCTATTAACAGTGATGGGACAAATTCTGTTCAAACACGGGATGAACGTAGTGGGTCGTGTCAACAGTGTACGGGACGCGCTGGGAAAGTTGACACAGGCATTTTTGAACCCGTATATCCTCAGTGGGATTGCGATATACGGTTTTACGACGCTCATTTGGCTGATTATCCTATCGCGTGTTAAATTGAGCGTTGCATATCCGATGCTGAGTTTTGGATATGTGTTGTCAATTCTGTTTTCTTGGCTGCTATTCAAAGAATCTATCCCTAAGGTCCGTATAATTGGTGCTCTAATCATCTGTATCGGAGTCTACCTCGTCGCCCAAGGAGAGTCTTAATCAATGGCAGAACCGGTGACTGCTTATACTGAATCCAGCAATTCCGGGAACCTTCCAAGTGAGCCTGCTCCTGCTCGCTCTTATGTTGCGATGGTATTATCCGCAATTCTGCCCGGACTCGGTCAACTTTACTTGGGACAATTCCTGAAGGGATGTATTCTTTTTTTGATCTTTGCTTCAGCAGTTGGCATTTTCTATCTCAATTCCATGCCAGTAAATGAATGGCATGATTTAACCCGATTTAAACCTATTCCGAAAGCGGAAACCACAACGGACAATACAGAAGACTCGGAAGAGCGTCCTGAATACGCTATTCATATCTGGACGTTTGACGATGGGGAGAAGTTGATGTACCGTCCGTCTTGGAAACTGAAGATTAGTGGTTCAATTCAAGGAATTTTATGTTGGCTCTATGCGATTGGCGATGGATGGCGCGGCAGACGTAGAAGGAGCAAACGTTAGCTATGGGTTTTTATGGTAGTCAATTTGAGTTTGGAAACTTCGTTAAAAGTTCTCAGGTTTGTGCTCTGTAGTTCGCTCCTTGTTGCTTTGGTGATCGGGTGTCAAGATAACAAGGCAATTTTGAAAGAAAGCGAAAAACACTTGGATGCCGGGACACCGCAAGCCGCAGTTGACGGATTAGAGACTTTTATCAAAACCGCACCAGAGGAACCGAAGGCACGATTTTTACTTGGGAAAGCCTATAACGCATTGGGACGGCATAACGACGCGGTCGAGCAGCTCCGAAAGGCTTCACAACTCTATGCAGCGCAACCTGAAGAACGCACCGTAGCACGCCTTGAATTGGCACGTACCTATCTCAGATTCGGGGACAGAACTTCAGCGTTTCGTGTGCTCAGGATCGTTCAACGCAGTACCTCGGACCCCGAAACACTGCGCAAAATCATTGAACTTGTGGGAGATAGTTACCAGACTAAGCAACTCACGACCGGGGATTCGGATAACTATTCACCGACCTTTTCGCCGGATGGCACACAGATCGCCTTCGCCTCTTTCCGAACCGATAACGGCGAAATCTATTTAATGGATCTGAATGGACGCATCCGACAGCGTGTAACCTACACAACAGATTTCAACGACAGCTCGGCAGCATTTCTCACGACACCGAACTATCTTTTTTATAGCAGTGAACCGAAGGCCTCCCGCGACGTGAAAGTCGTCCTTCAGAGTAGTGGTTCTACACCGATCTATGCCGGATTCAATCTGACGCACATTCATAGTAAAATCACACGACAGGTTTTACCGGTGACCTTCGGCGCGCGTGCGCCACGCACCTCGCTATCAGGCAATCAGATTATTTATGAATCCAATGCAGACGGAAATCTGGAGTTATACCTACTCGATTTGGATGGCGTTGATTTAGCACAGTTCACGCCAGAGGACATTGAGCACAAACGTCTCACTTTCAACGAAACTGACGACGGCAGCCCTACATTTTTCCCTGATGGAAAACGCATCATGTTTGTATCTTCGCGCGATGAGGTAAATCAACTCTATACGATAGATATTGATGGACAAAACGAGACACATTTCAACCCGAACGGCTACGATTGTTACAACCCGACTGTGTCTTCTGATGGAAAAACGATTGCGTATGTCTCTGTCAGAGATGGCGACTGGGAAATTTATCTCATTGATGCGGACAGCAAAAATGAACGCCGAATCACTAACGACATCGGTAGATCTATCCAACCGGCTTTCTCGCCTGACGGTCGGCATCTCGTATTTGTTTCTGATAGAAGTGATACTTTCCATATCTATCTGATGTCTCTTGACGAACCCGTTACGCGTGAGGATTTAGTTCAACGTTTGCAGTAGGGGCGAGGTTCCCTCGCCCGTGTGAGGTCCCCTCGCTCCTACGCTCGGAGGTAAAACAGACATGCTTCAGGTAACCAAACCAGAAGGTTTCGGCAATATCCAACTCGAAGAAGTGCCGATGCCAGAGATAAATGCGCAACAGATTCGAGTGGAGACAGATACGACATTAATTAGCCGCGGCTCTGAACTGTTCCGACGCTATATCATGGAAGAGGCAGTCTCCCCATCAATTATGGGTTATTCTCTTACAGGCATTGTGGATGCCGTTGGCGCGGAGGTGACAGATTATCAGGTTGGCGAACGCGTTATGGTCGTCGCACCGCACGCGCAGTATGTTGTCGCTGAGCCTAATACAACTGATGGACGCATTGTCCCGCTCTTCGACGATGTCAGCTTTGAAGCGGGCACTTTTCTTCCGCTTGCAACGAGTGCTGTTGCTTGGTCAGACTCATCAGGTGTGAAAGCAGGAGATACAGTCGTTGTCTTGGGACAAGGATTGGTCGGAAGTTTGATGATGCAAGTGCTACGTGGCTATAATCCTGAACGGGTTATCACTGTAGACGCACTGCCACTTCGATGTGAATTATCAACGCGGCTGGGTGCGGACATCTCTATAAACGCTGATGAGAGAGATCCGGTTGAAGAGGTACGTCGTCTTACCGATGGAAAAGGCGCGGATTTGGTCATAGATTGCGTCGGTGGGTACGCCGGGGTCAAATCTTTTGAGCAGGCACAGGATATGACGCGCCAGTTCGGTATTATTCAACTCATTGCGCTCTATCAGCAGGCACCGCTCCCGCTACATTCCTCAAAAATAATGAGTAAACGTCTCGTCGCTGGTATCTTGACAGATGAACCCCGCTCGCAGATTGCTGCACGTGCCTTGGAAAAGATACAGAACGGCGAGATTCGCGCGTCTGATATGATTACGCATCGTTTTCAGTACACCGAGGCGAAAGCGGCATTTGACCTCCTCTGGAATTCCCCAGGCGATACGCTCGGAGTGCTGATAAAATGGCAGTAGATGTTCCGTCACGAGAAATTGCGTTTCGGGCGGAATTGCGCGGCGTATCCCTCGCTTTTTCCACAACGTGGGGCCTCTTCTCACCAAAAGGGATTGATACTGGGACACATCTATTGCTTGAACATCTGGATATCCAAGAGGGAGATATTTGTCTTGACCTCGGCTGTGGATATGGTGCTATCGGCATCACACTGGCAAAATGCGTTCAAACATCAACTGTCTATATGGCGGATAAGGACTTTGTAGCAGTTGACTACGCCCGCAAAAATGTAGAACAGAACCAACTCAAGAATTGTCATGTTCTCCTGAGCAATGGATTTAGCGACCTTCCTGACCTCCAATTCGATCTCATTGTCTCTAACCTCCCCGCCAATGTTGGTAAAGAGCTCCTACAGATTTTTCTGGCAGATGCCAAACACTATCTCAAACCGAACGGACGACTCTATGTCGTCACGATTTCGGGGCTCCGAGAATTTATCAAGCGCAATTTCAGGGCAGTTTTCGGGAATTATCGGAAAGTTAAACAGCGTAGGACGCATACAGTTGCAATGGCGATTCGGATGTAGCGTTTGATCCGCGTTTGAAGAACTGTGTGCTTACAAAGCTGTTACGGACTATGAACGCTTGAGAATGATTTGACATAGGCACAGCGGTTAGGTATAATATAATATTATAAATACAATAAACAAAACACTTTCCCGAATTAAAAAGTCCCCAAAGGAGAACATCACAGATGGCTCGTTTATGTTTGGCGTTAATGTTAATTGCTTGTGCTGGAATGTCCATTAGTATCGTCTTCGCGCAAGGTGACGATGTGAATGGCGGAACCGTGGAAGGCAAAATTACGGATACCAGCAGCAAGCAGAATCCAATTGAAGGCGTTCAAGTAAAGATTGTCGATGTAAATGGCACAGAATATGAAGCAACCACCGATGAAAATGGTGAATACACACGCACGGGTATCCCCGCAGGTCGTTACCTAATCAGTATCTATAAGGACGGATACGGCGATCGGCTTGGGAAACCGGTTACAGTTGTTGATGGCGGTAAACATTACGTCCCGCTTAAGATGACTCAAAAATCGAACATCGCTACCTTCCTTGACAGATTCCAAAAACAGAATACCCCCGAAAATATGTCACAAAATCCGCAAGAGCATTGGTACAGCCTCACTTTGTCGAATATCAAGATCGGTTATATGCATGTATCAACAGACAAAACCGAATATCAAGAGGAAGAGGTGGATCGACACAAAATTGATATGGTTATGAATTTTAAGGCACTTGGGACCGACATAACATTGGAAATCACTCGCGTGGAGTATACAGGTTCCGATTTAATGCCACGCCACTTTCTTTCAACCTCTAATGAATCTGGTTTAAAACAAGTAGAGGGGCGCATCGTAGATGGTGTGGCGTACATTAAGACAACGCTCAATGGTGAGACGACTGAATCAGAAGTTCCTGTGCCGCCGGATACAATCTCTGAACACGTCGGTGTGGAATCGCTATTCAAACAAGGCCTCAAAATAGGGGACAAACGGAACTTTCACATATTCAGTTTCGATCTGTTGAAGCCTGTGAAAACAGAGCTTGAAGTTGAAAGACAAGATACTTTAACCTACCAATCAGAAGAAAAGCAGGTCTATGTTTTACGCCAGAAGTTGGATATGATGAATGGGATCACTATGAAAGCGTGGATCGACGTTGACGGGGTAAACTATAGAACAGAAGTGCCCATGATGGGGCTTTCCATGGTAACTACGAAAACGGATAAAGAAACTGCGCTTGGGGGCATCGAAGAAGTTGATGTTGTCTTAAAAACTCGTATCCTTCCCTCTGGTAAACGGCCTACACTGGGGGCGAAAAACTTCAAAGCAGCGGTGAAACTGCCAGCAGGAGACATCGCTGATGCTATCATGTCTAATTCCCAACAACAGCTGATAGTCGCGAGTGAAAAGGCAGGTAATCTTGCGATTCAAGTGCCAACGGTTGCAGCGGAGGACTACCCTAATTTACCGATTCAGGACGCAGAAGGTGAATTTCTTGGTGCGAGTGCTTATATTCAAACCGATGCGCCAGCGATTCGCTCGAAAGCCGATGAAATATTAGACGGGGAAGCCAATTCATGGCGTGCAGCAGAAAAATTATGCGAATGGGTCCATACAGCCATCACCGAGAAAAAAATGAGTGGTGGTTTCGGATCATCATTAACTGCTTTGGAAACGCGCTCGGGGGATTGTACGGAACACACTGTGCTTTTCATTGCTTTAGCACGTGCCGCTGGCATTCCAGCGAGGATCTGTTCCGGTATCACATTTGCAAAGGATGGCTTTTACTACCACTTCTGGCCTGAAGTCTACGTCGGCAAATGGGTCCAGATGGATCCAACACTCGGACAAACCATCGCCGATGCAAATCATATTCAGCTTGGGGGGAGTACCGTGGAATCGGATAACCTGATGGAATTCGCTGAAGGTGTTTTCCGAACGCTCAATCAACTCGAAATTGCCATCGTTGAATAGTCATAAACTATTCTTCTGACGACTCTCTTAACTCTCACTGCGAGGCAACTGATAACTACTGATGGCATTTCTCAACCCACTTTTTCTTTTTGGACTTCTCGCCGCTGGTATCCCACTGATTATCCATCTTTGGAACCGTCGTCGTGTTGTGACGATCGATTTTAGCAGCTTGATGTTTCTAATGGCGGCGCATCGTGAAAATGCTCGGCGATTCCAACTCAGGCAGCTGCTCATTTTACTGTTGCGGATGGCAATTGTCGCGCTTATCGCGCTTGCTTTGGCACGTCCGTTCTTAACACTTGGGCTGCCGGTTGCATCCGTGCGCGCAAAAACTGACGTAGTCATCGTTTTAGATAACTCTTACAGCATGGCGTACCAAGATGTTGACGGCATCAGGTTTGAAAAAGCAAAAGCTTTGGCAATTGATCTTCTGGAGACACTGCGGCACGGAGACAGTGCCGCACTTATTTTAATGTCGGATATTCCGAACCCTATTTTCCGGCAACTCACTCCGGACCTTGGAAGCGTCACAGCGGCGATTAACGATGCAACAGTCTCTTACCGCGCGACAAACGTTCAGCCGAGTCTTGAACTTGCGCACGAAATCCTCGCCGAATCGGAACAATTGAACAAAGAGCTCTATCTCATTTCAGACTTCACCCGAAACGGGTGGGAGAACTGGAGTAGACTGTTAAACCGCTCTGGGGCGCGCGTTTCTCTGATTCCGGTTGCCGAAGGAGAAGCACATAACACAAATATTGAAGAAGTTCGTCCTTCCAACCAACTAATAGGCGTAAATCTACCGCTCCAATTAAATGTAACTACCGCGAACCATTCGGTGGCACCATTGGCGCAGCATATGCTGACGCTGTTTATTGGTGGTGAGAAACAAAAAACTGTGAGTTTTTCTGCGGCAGCTAACGAATCACTGAATACGACTTTAACATACAACTTTTCTACACCCGGCACGCATATCGGTTACCTTACACTCACGGAGGATCGACTCAACATTGACAATCAGCGTTATTTCGCCTTGGATGTCATCGGTGAAGTGCGTGTCTTGTGTGTCGGAGAAGAGACGGAATACCTTACATTGGCACTAAACCCATATAAAAATAGCCGTCAGCAATCGGTTTCCGTCAGCAATCAGCAAAGAGATTTTCTTAACGCCCCACCGACAGCCGACGGTCTCCGACTGCCAACAGCCGATACAATGATTTTACCGACGCAATGCACGCCTACCGCATTTGAATCCTTTCCGCTTGAAGATTACGACGTTATCATCCTGGCAGATGTGCCGAAAATCACCCGACAAATCGGTGTGCGGCTTCAAGAGTTCATCCGGCACGGCAAAAGTATTATCACCTTTGTGAGCAGGCACAGCGATGCTAATAGCTACAACTCACTTAGCGATGCTTGGTTGCCTGCCCAACTTGGTAGTCCGCTTACGTGGACACCTCCACAGCAGGTGCGTGCGTACCAGGCAGAACACCCTATTTTTGATATTTTTCCGAACGACGGGTTTTCTGCGCAATACGCCCCACAATTTCACAGCGGTGTGGTGCTACGTCCTACCTCTGCGTCAGAGGTAATAGCATACTTCGACGATGACACGCCCTTTCTTGTCGAGCGAAATCAAGGAACAAGTACAGTATTGCTCTATAACTGCGGACTGCTCAGACAACAGCGTAACACGCCCAGTACAGGTGCAGGACCCTCTCGCGGTACAGTCGCTACAAATAATCTGCTCGTTAACCCGTATTTCCTCCCGATGCTTCAGCAGAGTGTACTTTACACTGCTATAGCGAATCGTAATCTTTTAACATGGAGCGGCCATGTTGGTGACACCTATACAGCGCGTTATCCGCTTAGTGCTGGCGGCAAAGCGTCTATTCACTTAAAAACGGCTGTTGATACACCAGACAGCAGTGGATTGGGTGCTGCGAATAGTGCCGTGATCCCGATTGCTGAAGACGGTACGCTGCAATTTCAGAGAACAGAACATCCCGGTATCTATCAGGTTGAGGTGCGAACACAAGACAGGCTCCAGCGAGATTTTTTTGCGGTGAATGTTGACGCGACTGAAGCCGATTTAGCACAAATTCCACTTCAACAGGCTGCCGCACGTGTTGGTGCGCAAACGACACCAGGCACGGAAACTGAAGGGACAACGGTGATAGATGATGCTTACAACGTTAAAAGACACGGTAGGGAAATATGGGGTGAGTTGCTTCTCTTGGCTGTCTGCTTTATGCTCCTTGAAAGTTTTCTCTCAAATCGGGGATCCCATTCATTCCAAGGCAGCGGCGACAATCCGCGTAACGATGGGGCCCTGACCGTAGGTGAAACATAATGGTAGATTTTAAGTCCGCTGCGCGCTCACTTGGAATTTTGTGCTTAATCGCGCTCTTCAGCATCAGTATATATGTTGAGGTTTCATCAGAAACAGCGACTGCTTCACAGGATAAAACAACAGGTTCAGGAGATGAAGCGAATACTGTGCGAAGTCTTGTTATCAAAGGTAATGATTCATTCTCTGAACAGCAAATTCGTGCCTTGATGCGGACAGATGTATGGAGTATTTACGATGAAACCGTTCTGGCATCAGATTTTGAAGCAATCATAAGTTTTTATAAAGAAAACGGTTATCGCTTTGCACGCATGGACAAAGAACATACCTCTGTGAAGAAATTCGCTGATGGCGTTTATCTTGGCATTGAGATTGACGAAGGCGTTATCGGGGAAATCAATTTATCCGGTAACGAGAAGACTAAGAAAGACGTTATTCTCCGTGAACTCTTGTTTGATACTGGTGATGTTTACATAGAGGCAGATAAGGAAGAAAGCGAACAAATACTCCGTGATAAAACTTATATTGGAGCAGCAAAGATTATTACGTTGTGGGATGCGAGTTCCAATACGGTAGCGATTCAGGTGAATGTCACGGAACTCTGGTCCCCTCCGCTGCCTTCAATTGACCCAGCATTGAACAGTCAAGGCGGGACTTTTCTTTTAGGGTTGCGGGAATCCAACGTATTTGGCTCCGGTCACGACACTGAAGTCCGTTATCAACGGATCAGTGAAATCGGTGAAAAAACAAAGAGTCTTTTAACATGGAAATATCGAATGCCCCGTGTTGTCAACTCACACTGGAACTTTGATGGTGCCTACATTCAGAAACGCGAGGGAGATTCATGGGCAATCATATTAGAACGTCCGCAATACACATTAAAAAGTCGTTGGAGCGCGAAGTTTGCCCTCTCAGAATCAATTGGTGAATTCTCATGGTTTGAAACGGATCCGTTTTCCCATAAATTGGAGCGAACAGATCGGTTTGAGGTCAATTTACAAGGCGTGTCTGGTAGGATCCGACGATACTTTGGGGACCGAGAGCGTCAAAACTATATTGGGCTTTGGGCAGCTTCGCGGCGTTCAAAGTATGTATTAATTGAGAAAGAATTTCCTTCCACGGCGGATCTATCAAATCGCGACATCAAACTGGTTGGTATTACTGTCGGACGCAAACGTGTCACTTATCACAAGACGCAGTTTATCAGAAGAATGGGGCGCGAGGAAGTTTTTTTAGTAGGATCTGAATATGCTTTCTCACTCGGACACGCCTCGCCTCTATACGGTTCGGACAGATCAGAAGGCTATGTAAACCTTATAGGTAGGGCAGGATGGACACGCGGGCATCGAATATTAGGCACTACCCTTATAGATATAAGTTCATACTTCACAACACACATTGAGAATTCCACGTTTCAGGCGCGAACTTCATGGTACTACACAGATGTATTCAATACGGGCGACATTTATACAGTTGACAAGGGATTTCGTAAAAACGGTTTTTTAGATTTTCATCAGACATTTGTTGCAGAATTCAAAACGAGACTGGAGTTCGGCTGGCATGGGGAAAGCCAAGTCGTTCTTGGAGCTTTCAACGGCTTGCGAGGTTACGATTACCGACAATTTAGCGGTGAAAGGATGATGGTGTTACGCCTTGAGAGCCGAACTGTTTGTGGCGGGACACTCTTTAGGAAACTTGATGAAGGGATTGAAGCAGTTGCTACTTTCATCGCGAAGCCATTTATCAAGCGTTCCGTCAATCTTGGGCTTATCTTAAGTGCGACTGCCTTTACTGATATCGGTTATATCTGGAATGGGAAACGGACGTTTAACCTGATAGACCCGAAACGGAGTATTGGTTTCGGACTACGGGGCGGATTTGCCAAGGTTAGCAATGCGGGGATATTTCGGTTTGAATTTGCGTTTCCGCTTGATGCGCCATCTTCTCCATCGGTCAAACAGATGCTTTTTTGGGGAATTGAGTCCACATTCTAATAAAGCAAATGCATTAAGATTCTCTTAAGGGTTCACAGACAAAAAATGGACACACCCCCACGGACTTTACCTGAAAGTATCACATGGCGAGCTATCCTGATAGGACTTCTGTCGCTGCCGCTCAATATCTACCTTGTCGTTCAAACAGAAACAGTATGGACAACCCAATATCCCACCACGATGGCGATTATCTTCAACGCCGTTTTTACGCTCTTCCTTGTCACAATTATCAACCTACCCCTAACACGCTACCTCCCAAAATGGCAACTCACGCAAGCAGAAATGTTAACGGTATATCTCATGGTAACGCTGGCGTGTGTCGTATGCGGACACGATCTTTTGCAGGCGACGATGTGCGTCTTGGGGCACGCAGCATGGTTTGCGACACCAGAAAATGAGTGGCAATCCCTGTTTTTTCGATATATCCCAGACTGGATCGCTGTCCTGAATCGGCGTGCCTTAACCGGCTACTATGAAGGCACTTCAAACCTATTTGAAATGGAGCATATCCGTGCGTGGGCTACGCCTGTAATGGCATGGCTGGTTTTCTTCTCCGCGCTCGCGTTCTCCATGATGATGCTCAGCGTCATCCTCCGTAAACAGTGGATCGAACATGAAAAACTGAGTTACCCTATTATTTTACTGCCCTTTGAGATGACAACAGGGACGAGTTTCTACCGGAACAGACTGCTTTGGATAGGATTCGCGGTCGGATGCGGACTTGATCTGCTCAACGGTATCAGCTTTCTATTTCCGTTTGTTCCGAACATCCCTATCCGTCACGACATCGGACGGCTATTCACGGAAAAACCGCTGAGTGCTATCGGATCAACACCGATTCATTTGAATCCGTATGCTATTGGCATCGGTTTCTTGATGCCCTTGGATCTATCACTCTCTTGTTGGTTGTTCTACCTGTTTTGGAAGGCGCAGCTTGTCTTTGGCGCAATGACAGGATTGAATCAGACACCGGGATATCCGCATATTGATATGCAATCGCTGGGGGCGTACTTTGGACTCTGTTTTTTCGCGCTCTGGATAACACACAAGCATTTATGGCAAGTGATCCGTAATATCTTGGGTTTGAAAACGGACCTTGAAACGGTAAACGAACCGATTGGGTATCGCGGCGCGTTTATTGGGCTACTCCTCAGTATTGCAGTCGTTTTTGGGTTCTGTCTGAAGGCAGGAATGTCGTGGTGGGGTGTGCTTGGATTTTTCAGTATCCATTTCATACTCGTTTTAGCGTTCACGCGGATGCGCGCTGAACTCGGGACACCGACGATGGATTTTTACCGTGCCGGTCCTGGTCTTTTCCTCACTTCAATTTTTGGTTCCAGAAAGATTGGTGCACCGACATTAACAGGTTTTGCTTTTCTCTATGGGTTCACGCGTAACTACCGCTCGCAACCGATGCCAAATCAATTAGAGGGGTTTAAACTTGCGGATAAAGGGAATATTAATACGCGTCAAATCCTGTGGGTGATGTGGGGTGCGACGGTTATCGGACTCTTTATCGGGTTTATCGCGTTCCTACACGCGGGTTATCTGCATGGAAGTTTGGGGACATGGCGCGGACAAGAGGCGTTCAGCGATTTACAACGTTGGTTGACACTCCCTAACGATACAGACTGGAGCCGCCTCAGCTTTTTCGGATTCGGTATCTCGTTGACGCTTACGACGCTCTTTATGCGTTTGCGGTTTATTTGGTGGCAGCTGCACCCACTTGCCTATCCACTTGCGGGGAATTGGAACTTCGGCAGGCTCTGGTTTCCTGTATTTCTGGCTTGGCTGATAAAGTCTATACTGATTCGACACGGTGGGATTGGCGCGTATCGCCGAACGCTGCCTCTCTTTTTCGGGACAATGCTCGGCGAATTTGTGATGGGGAGCATCTGGGCAATTTTAGGATTGTTCCTCGGACAACGGATGTATTCGTTTAAACATTGGTGAAATGGTTATCAGTTTTCAGTTAAAGAGGTGTGTTGTAGCAGTAACACATCATGTGTAACCGCCACAAGTGTCTGGCTGATGGAAACTGATGGTTATTCTGAAAGGAACACTGAATGCCAATAACTTTACACAGCCCTCCCGATCCGAAAAAGTGCTTAATCTGATGCCTTCTGTAAATGGATGCTTCCACCAGAGGTGCGCAATTTCAGTAAGGGGCCGCCACCATTTATTCTACCTTCCAACCTATTTTTCGGAGCCTTCCCCTGAATAACCGATACGAAGTCCGTTTCCACTGAGACGCGTCCACCGCTGGTTTTTGCTTCTAAGTCAACTGCAACGTCTGGAGCAAGCGTGCAGGTTATCGCACCGCCGGATGTGCGCAAACTACACTCGCTCTGCGGTTGTGTTCTCAGAGCGGCTTGAATGGAGCCTCCTGAAGTTCTCGCGTTCACATTTTTGCTGATGCCCCCTAACCAGATATTACCCCCGGAAGTCCGGACATCTGTCCCGCCATTACAGTCCGTGCCCTTGATGCTGCCCCCTGAGGTCCTACCGGAAACAAAGCCCTGAATTGCACCAAATCGGAGGCTGCCGCCTGAAGTTCGTACCTGAACATCGCCTGCGATATTGACTGCCTCAACACTACCACCGGATGTATGTCCCCATACTGTGCCTGTAATGCTCCGAAAGCACAAATTACCACCCGAGGTCCTTACACGGACATCACCGGTAAGGTTGGCTACAGAAATGTCGCTGCCTGCGGTATTCAAATCAATATTATACTGTTGCGGCACTGTTATCAGAAAATGGATTTTCGCAAAATTAAACTGCTTCCACCAATGATCCCGATCGTGTTTGAAAACGCCTTGAATATGGACATCGGAACCCTCGTGTTCAAACGCCAGTTCAAAATCCGCGAGCATTTTTTCAACAGCCCCAACCGATTCGGATTTTGATTCTTTCGTGATAACGATCTCAACCTTCTCTTGTTCAGCGGTTTGGATTTCAATTGCTCCGAACTCCGACAAAACGCTTAAATTCCCGCCGCTCCTGACATCATAGCTTTTTTCTATCTTTTCCAAAATAGCTTCCTCCGGTGATTAAAGTTTGGCAAAGTTCGCGCGTTGGCATTAAGAACCCAAGCACTGCTATAAAAAAGCATCAGTGCCGCGAGGGATTTTACCTTCATGAATCTCGCGATTGAATGCCTCCTATAATCTCAGGCATTTTATTGGGTGTTAAAGGAAAAGCACCACCTGTCTGGGACATCATAGACGCTATTCCAGACAGGTGCAGCTTAGGCATCGTTATCCTGTTGCTGTTGTGTCCGGATTTCTTGGAGTATCTCGACAACAGTCTCCATTTGCCCTTCAAGTCTGCCAATACGCTGTTCGACAGATGTGACCTCTTCATCCTCATCTGAGGTAACCTCAACGGTTTCGGCAGCATCAACATTATCTGCTTCTGTTTGCCCGCTCCATATATCTTTGATAAAGGAGGGCATGGATTGCCGGACAACCTCGCTGACATCTTTCAGTTCGTCGCCAATGGTCTTTTTCATGTGATCCAAGTCGAAATCATCAATACAACCCTCTTTGACGTATGCCGAGACTTGATGGCATGCGAAACAGATGTCGCCAAAAGTGGCATCTGTTTTGAGGGGTTCAAAGAGCCCATCGGGGACAGCTTCAAGATCCGTTAGAAGGTCCAGGGCGTTGTTGAATTGTCGCGCGCACCGCTCCTCACCGTCAAAAAGGTGGTCTGAAGAAATTACTGAAGTTTCAACGATGCGTGCGGTGGTCTCCAAGAGCCGTAAAATTCGGCGAATTTCCTTTTGGGATTCACGTTCGTTAGACATGATCTTCTCCTATTTTTGTGGATTTGTCTATATAGAGTCCCTTGAGACTGAAAAGGATAGTAAAAAACGTAAACCACGTGATCTTTCCTTTCAAAAAGATCGACAGACCCGAAACGAATCTCGGATCTGTCTATTGGGTTGTCTATATAGATTCACTCCAAACTAAAAGGATAGTGAAAAATTTAATGAGGTTTGCACACTACGAAGTTTCCTGCTTTAACTCAGCGACGTTCCGGCGGATCTTGATAACTGCTTTAATAATATCCTCAATGTCCTCTTCGCTCGCCATAAGGACATTTTGGCTTAGGGAAAGACCTATTTGGCATATTTTTTCGGTCTCAGGACAGTGCACATCATCAAGATTGATATTTTGACCGAAAAGATTAGAGGCGAGAAAACTGGCACGATACATGGGTGTAGAATACCAATATCCCATAGGTATCCCCTCCGCTCGCATCGCACGGAGGAAAGTCTCGCGTGAGATGCCTTCAAATTCTTCGGAATCAAATATTGCTTTGTAGCCGTGACATCCACCCCGCGTCGCGCGCGGGTCCAGTGGTGTGACTTTAATACCCGGTACCTCGCCAAGCCAACCGTCTAACCAGCGCATATTCTTATGTCGGTGATTGGTTTCAGCCTCAAGTCGGGTTAAACGAGAGAGCAGGAGACCGGCTTGCCATTCTGTCATTCGGAAGTTGCCGCCAAAGGGTTCTGCGTCCCCGAATTCAGCATCCGGTAGCGTGCGCCCACAGTTATGCAGGGCATAAGCGCGTTCATAGAGTTCGCGATCGTTCATCAAGACAATGCCACCCTCGCCGGCGCAAAGGTTTTTCGAGGACTGGAAACTGAAGCACCCGAAATGCCCCCAACTGCCGACTCCGCGCCCTCGCCACTCCGCACCGTGTGCTTGGGCACAATCCTCAACAATCCCAAGGTTATGCCGATTCGCAATGTCAACAAGCGCGTCCAAATCTGCGGGATAGCCTGCGATATGGACCGGTAAAATGACTTTGGTCTTTTCGGTAATCGCGGCTTCGACTTTAGACACATCCAACAGAAAACTATCGGGAGCAGTATCGACGAAAACTGGAACAGCGTGTGTCATCAGAATCGCAACGACTGTCGCTTGGAAGGTATAGGGTGTCGTGATAACTTCGTCGCCAGGACAAACACCCGCGGCTTTCAGGGCAATATAGAGTGCCGAGGTGCCGCTATTGACACAAACGCCGTAGTTCGCACCTTGGAATTCAGCGAACTGTTGTGCAAATTCTGGAACCCTCGGTCCACCAACACCCCACTGCTTACTGTTATAGATAGTTTCAAATGCTTCAAGATCCGCTGTATCAAGTGTGGGCCACGCCGGAAAACCGTCAGTTCGGACAGGTTCGCCGCCATTTATTGCCAAAGTTGCCATCTGCTCATCCTCCTTCAATTCCTAAGGTAACCGTTCCACATAATCCCGTAAATCTATAAACTTCATCCTACTAATAACTTCTTGTACCTGATGCTCTAAAGCCCCTGATTCTACTCCAGCAATTAATGCTGTCAGAACATCTCGCGCTTTTCTTTCTAATTCGGCATCAATCGCGCTATTTTGAACGGCTTCTTCAAATTCGTCTTCATCCTGAATTTCATAAGTGCCATCCGGGTTTACCCAAAGATCTAAGAACAGATCGGTTATTTCAAAACACTCAAGTTTTCCTGCCGCATCTACACGCCGCTTGACGGGTTTCAGAACATCACAATAATAGCCTGTCCACTCATTATCCAGATTATAAACTTTGCCGACATCATACCAAAGCCCTGTAAACACAAACCAGACTGCAGCGAAGTTATCCGCTAAAACTGTCTCGCCGTTTTGCACTATCGGTGAGGACGGTTTGACCCGTTGAGACGTGACAATCACATCGTCGTCCAGATAAAGCAGCTCCTGTTGGAAGTGGTTCACCCGGTCCGGGGGTCTTTTATAAGTAAGCGTTACAGTCTCCATTTTTCTAATTTCCTTTTATCCGTTGTCTTGTACTGAACGGTAGGACGCAATTGCCTCACGGAAGGCTTTAATATGTTTCGGTGTTGTCCCGCAACAACCACCGATTAAGTAGGCACCGGTTTCAATAAGTTCGGGCACGTGACTTGCCATTTCTGATGGTGTTTGCGTATAGACAGTTTTGTGGTTTTCGTCAAGTTTTGGCATGCCAGCATTCGGATATGCCATCATCCGCTTCCCATCAATTCCGGTTTCAGCGAGTGCTGTACCGAGCTGCTGGATACCTGCAATCGCATAAGGCATCCCTGTGTGTTCATCACGTCTGGATTCAGCACCGCAGTTCACACCGATGATACTCACAGCATCTAACAACGAACCATCTCTTGAAAACTCATCGGATATGAGGATTTCAAGCAGATCAGCAGGCGAGTTCCCCCAGTCTGTCCGATAAACGATATTACCTGTCCGCCGTTCCTTTGTCCATTTGTACGTCAAATTTACTGCAATAGGGATTCCTGTCTCACGTGCGACATCTACAGCGATCGCTGCCTCTTTTGCTGAGAACATCGTCTCGAGGCAGAGAAAATCCACACCCTCTTCTGCGAGTGTATGGATCACTAATTTATGTGCTTCTCTCGCGTCCGCATTTGGAATCCCGAAAGTCGTATCTCCACTATCGGCTTCTATTGCGCCGGGGGATGGTCCAACGGAACCTGCAATATATACATCTTTTCCACTCTGCTGGACAGCCGTTTTTGCGTGTTGGACAGCGAGCCGCGTCAGACGTTGTGCATCTGACATATCTTGCCCCGCCATTTCCAAATGGAGTGGAGATGCCACAAACGTATTTGTTCCAATTGCCTCAGCACCTGCATTGATATAATCTGAATGGATGTCAACAACCGTAGCAGGATGCAATTCATTGGCGAGTGCACTGTTCGTGAGTTCTATATCGCGAGCAAATAGCTGCGAACCAAACCCGCCATCGTACAGGAGAGGTTTAGCCAATTTTAATCTTTCTTGAAAAGATACCTTCACTTGTTTTCTCTTTCCGTTTTTCTGTAGTTACATTACATAAGCGTTGCTGGCATAGACTTGAACTGACAACCTTCCACGAAGATATCAAAGAAATCCGGCGTGGTCTCCAATTCAATATGTTCAATATTGTTAACAAACGCTTCAATCTCTGCGCGTTTTTTCTCAGAAAGCAGGACAGTTGTCGCACCTGCTACTGCAGCGTTGCCGATTTTGACTATCTTTTCCTCTGGAACAGGCGCGAGAAACCCAATTTCAATTGCATCCTGTAAGTTAACGTAATTGGCAAAACCGCCTGCCAAAAAAAGTTTTGTGATGTTTTCAGGGGCACAATCGAAATGTCGTAGGACAATATACTGGCCGCAGTAATTGGCTGCCTTTGCTTGCGCAAGATTACTCGCATCCTCGCGTGAGAAGGTGATACCGTGTTCCGGCAAAAGTGGCATAATACGTTGCTTCCGTTCTGCAAAAACGCCTTTCGGACTCATCTGATCGTTCCGTCGCAACTCCGCGAGGAGTGAAATCAGTCCGGAACCACATAGACCCTGCGGTGTCTCTTCATCAATCGTCCTATAATTGAATTCGCTGCCGTTCCATTTCACAGACTCAATCGCACCTGGGTAAGCAGGCATCCCGTATTCAATACCGCCACCTTCAAATGCTGGACCGGCAGGACACGATGCAGCTACCATCCGGTTTGCGTTTCCAACGACCACCTCTGTGTTCGTGCCGACATCAACCAACATGATGACTTTATCCTGTGAGGCGATGTCAATTGCGACTAAATCCGCGGCGACATCTGCGCCGACATGGCTGGCAATCAACGGCAGGCTATACACCATCGCTTTCGGATTCGCACGGATTCCCAAACGGCGCGTCTTTTCCGTAAGCGAAGTGGTTGAACGGATGCCGTCCCGATATTCATGTTCAATCACGGATTTATAGGGTTTTTGTCCGATGCTTTGGACATCCTGCTTGAAGAAAATATCGCGCATTGTTGTGTTCCCGACAACGACGACTTCATATATTTCCTGTCGGACGAAGTTGTGTCGGTCACACATCTCCATGATCTCACTGTTTAATGCGGCGATGAGCGAGCGGCGCAGTTCACCCTGAAATTCACCGTCATAAGTAATGCGGTTCATGACATCGCTGCCACCAAAACGCTGCGGGTTTTCAAAGGAACTGACGGAAACCGTTTTTCCGCTCTCCAAATCCACCAAATTCGCTACGACTGTTGTCGTCCCGATGTCTATCGCTAACCCATAGAGATGTCCGCGGTAACGGTCAATAGGTTCGTCATTGTAATAGACAACGTCATCACTATGGGTGACCCGTGGATTGAGTTCCGGTGCTTCATCGTCATTTGTAACGGTGTGTGTTAGGATCTTCGGTGTGCGTCGGAGCGGGGTGAACTCGATGTCTTTATCAACATCAAGCACGACGGCTTGGCAGGCGAGCCGGTAGTTATCTCGCAGGAAGGCTTCGGCTTCACTCGGTGGTTGGAGACTGTCCATGCCGCGTTTAATCTCAACGATGCATTCGTGGCACTGTCCGGTTCGGAAGCAAGAGGTGGGAACTTGAACAGCCAAGTCATCGGCGTAATCAAAAACAGTTTTTCCGGGCGTGAGTTGGTAGACCTTTCCGTCGCATGTGATTGTGCCTTGTGATTCCACCGTTTGATCGGGTGCGTCAGTTTCCCAAGCACTACGATAATCTAATTTATCGTCTCCGACACAGAGAAGTCCCGTCCCTTCGTCGATTTTCCGTTGGTTTCGACAGCCAAACTTCGCTGTGCAGTGATCAAAACGGTTTTTGTAGGGACACCGATACGTCGCTTGTTCATCGGCGTGGACGACCAATCCTTCAAAGATCTGTGTAATTTTATTGAGGCGTTTCTCGTATTCGGCTTTGTCTATTTTTTTCATCTAACAGTTTTTAGTTATAAGTTATAAGTTATAAGTTAAAGAGGGTATCGGGCAATCGAACACTGTTTGGTAATCCCAACGACTCTTAACTTATAACCAACAACTATTAACTATTAACTCCTTACCATTCTTCGTCTGGTGCTTCAAGGAACTGTTTTGCGAGTGCGACACATGCGAGCGCATCCTTCCCGTATCCATCAGCCCCCATGTCGTCTGCGAAGGTCTGCGTGACTGGCGCGCCGCCGACCATAATCTTTACCTCTTCCCGCAGGTCCTCATCAATGAAGGCATCAATGGTTTTTCCCATGTTCGGCATTGTTGTCGTCAGGAGTGCTGACATCCCCAAAATTGGTGCTTCATACTCCTCAACAGCCTCAATGAATTCATCTTCAGAAGTGTCAACACCGAGATCGTGTACCACGAAACCTGCGCCGCGTAACATCATAATACAGAGATTTTTGCCGATGTCATGCAGGTCGCCTTTGACGGTTCCCATAATCACTGTACCAATCGGTTCAATCCCAGAATCCGAGAGAATCGGTTCGATATGTACCATTCCTGCTTTCATTGCGCGGGCACATGCAAGAACTTCTGGCACGAAGATGAAGTTTTCTCGGAACTTGATGCCGACGATGCCCATTCCTGCGATGAGCCCGTCATCCATAATCTCTAACGCTTCTGTGCCGTTTTCCAGGGCTGCTTCGGTCAATTCATCGACAGTGTGATGGTCGCCGTCGATAAGCGCAGCAGCGATGTCTTGCATAGCCGGTGTCGCTTGCGCGAACGTATCAATGGTAAGTGCTATCTCATCAGGCTCTTCCAAGAATTCTTCAATTTCTTCTCGGATAAATTCATTTGCGATGTCGTTAATAGATGCCACTATCTCGAATTCCTCCTCGAAAATAGAATGATACCACACACATGGAAAAATGGCAAATGAATTTCACGTTCAAATAGAGGTGTCCAGTTATCGGTTATCACAGGACTTACACAAATTGGATAGGCGCGCTTTGGGAGCGCGCCATCTGAGAAAGGTTGCTAACGTATTGCGTCGGTTTCATCTATTTGCTTTTTCGGTACTCTTCTAAGAGAGCGTTAATCTTGTCAAGAAAGGCTTGTGAGTAAATCTCACCGACGAGTGCTTTATGGGTTTCTATGGCAATAGTATCCCACGCTTCTTTCGATGCCTCTTCAAATTCAACTATCTGAATGCCCGCTTTCTTTTGGAGTGCCTCAAGTGCCCTTTCGTTGTCTTTGCGAATCTTCTGGATGAGATCATCCTGATACGCGTCCGCGGTTTCACGCAAAACTTTTTGCTGTTCCGCTGTCAGCTGATCAAATTTCTCCTTTGTTATAACACTCGCGCCTACGCCAACATTAACAGGTAGGTCTGTCATGTATTTGAATTGATTATACCATTGGAGTGCGACAGTGACATAAGGAGACGCAGCTAAGGTATTAAGCCGCCCTGAGTAGAGCGAAGATAAGACCTGTGTTACTTCTCCCGGTACAGTTGCGATCTCGGCGTTTTTGTAGAATGTGAGCGCAATTTTGTCGGTCGGACGCGCCCACATCTTGACACTTGGCGACTGAAGATCGGCAATGGTACGGATGGGTTGATTGCTGAAAAGATAATAATATCCGATGTCCCCCATACCGAGCAGGATATACCCGGCTTCCTTAAAGGCTTTGTCAAGGTCCTCCCGAAGGTAGTCCCGAACGTAATCAAGCTCTTCGTATGTCTTGAACAACCGAGGCAGTTGAAAAATTAAAACCTCTTCCTGTATCTCACCGAGTCCAGTGGCTGTCATAGCGCCTGCGTGAAGCAGCCCCGCTCGCATCTTACGGATGACATCAAGCTCGTCTCCTTGGACCCCGTTTGGATAGATGCGGAGTTGGAGGTCACCACCCGTTTTGGAGCGAATTTCTTTACCCATCGCCTCAAAATTATTCATCCATGTTGAACCCTTCGGTGCGAGGGTTGCGAACTTAACGGATTCCGCTGCAAGATGCGTGACTGGTAAACATAACATTCCTAAAACCAGTAGA
This sequence comes from Candidatus Poribacteria bacterium, assembly GCA_003635195.1. GTDB lineage: Bacteria > Poribacteria > WGA-4E > WGA-4E > WGA-3G > WGA-3G. Next base: position 26,348 of record PYIY01000067.1, read on the forward strand.
AACACGCATGTGAATTTAAGGTAGTCGAGGTTGAAAACCCCTCCTACAGGGTTTGTCTTTTTTCGTGTCATCATTCAGAATCTCCTTCCTCCAGTTCTGGATCAAAAAGTATATCAGCCTGAGCAAGCCAGCGTTTGGCGCGCGATTTTGCGAGCGATGTCGCAGCCTCCTCCCCTGGATAAATATCCTGCGGTGCGTCAATAACTTCTTGTAACGCTTGCTTGTAGAGTTTTACGTCCTGTTTAGGATAGGCGTAATATCGTGCGAGATAGAATTTACTCATCAGGAACTTGCCATCATTAAGTTTATCGACAATATCAATGTGCTCCTTCGCTTTTTCTGGATCACCGCCGATTGCTGGCGATCGATCCCCGTAATAGACAGCATAGAAAAGATGAGCACTGCCGAAGTAGAAAGTTTCGTCCAATTCAAGCACACGCCCCATCATTAACTCGACCCGCGCGAGGTCAATAACTTGCATCGGGTCATCTTTCTGGAGGCTGATCCCACGTCCCATGGCGTAAGCCGCCCAAAAGAGGGGTTCAACCTGTTTTTTCTTGAGTTTCTGGAGTGCCTTTTCAAACGCATTGAGATCAACAGTTCTTGGTTGCTCAAAGGTTTTATCGGATTTCGCGAGTGCCTTAAAGGCGTATTCTTCAGCGCGGACATAGTGTCCGATTGCCTGTGAACGCATTTCGTCCGCTGTCTCTGAGTCTCCAGCGATTTCTGCGTCTTCCATCTTATCTTCCAAAAAACCGCTGTAAGATGAATGCGCGCGTGCAGTCTTGACAATAAGTCCAGTATTTCCGGTCTTCGCTAAACCCTCAAGGGTTCCGAGGTTTTTGGCGAGGGTGGTTTCTACGACAACTAAGTTGCTCTCCTTTTGAATCCGAGATAGCTTGGCAAGACCACAGCCACTCAAGAATATAGGTAAGAGCAGCAATAACAACGTTTGGGTTCTAAAATATTTATGTATCATGATGAATTTACCTTATGGTTGAGTTGTTCAGGACTTACGTAAATTTAGCAGGTTAAACAAGATTTCTTGATTTCTAACCCCCTAAACTTCCCTTATCAAGGAGACTTACGAAGCAACTGTGTAAGTCCTATCGTTAATAGAGTTCATCCACAATTCTGGGTTAATTAATGGTAAAGGAAAAGCGGAATTTCCGTTAGGTGATATTTTACATAATAATTTTTTCGGCTTGCAGGTTACGCTGAGAAAGGCAATTCTACAATTGTAGCATTAACTTGCCCATTTGAGGTCTCAATCTGAACGCGACTGCCTGCTTCTGTGACTGCGATCCGCACGTACCCCAAGGCGATCCGTTTTCCGAGTGTTGGTGCAAAAGCAGTACTCGTAATCCAACCGACCTCTTTTTCAGTGTTGAAGACCCGCGCGCCCGGACACACCTTGCAGTCGTCGTCGATTTCAACGCCGCGCAATAGGCGGTTCGGGTGTCCGCGATATTTCATCCGTGCGACAATCTCCTGTCCAATATAACAGCCCTTCTCAAAATCGATGGCGTATTCTAATTCTGCTTCAAGCGGGATAACAGCATCGGTTAATTCTGCGCCATATCTGGGTATACCTGCCTCAATTCGCAGCGACTCAAGTGCATTCCAACCGACAGGTTGCACGTTAAATTGTGAGCCTTCAGTCATCAATGTTTTCCAAAGTGATACTAACGCTTCGGCAGCGGTATAAAGCATGTATCCGACTTCACCAGTAGTATCTGTCCGCACACAGACGATCGGGTGTTTAAAACGTTCATCTACTTCACGAACACAGTTATGACGTTCTTGCAAAGCAGCGACATCACTCACGCCCAGGACGGATTGCATGAGTTCGGACGATTTAGGACCGTGGACAGCAATCGCGCCGGTTTCAGCAGTTAAATCAGAGAGTTCAACATCATCAGCGATGATGTACTTATCCAGTTCACTGAAGAGATTTTCTGCGGTTTCAGGGGCAGCGTCAATAGTGATTGCGTCTTCAAGGACATAGATATTTAAATCGGCGATAATTTTGCCGCGATGCGTTAAGAGCATGGCGTACGTACCTTGGCCCGTCGTGAGACTTTCAACATCGTTAGAGATGATGCGGTGTAAAAATTTTGCGCGATCATCGCCAGTGAGTTGGTACCTGCTTCGGTAAGATAGATCAGCAATACCGCCCCTGTTTCGTACGGCGTGATGTTCGGAAACAGTATCGGTGAACTGGACAGCGATATTCCAACCTTCGTGTCTTTCGGCGAAAGTCGCGCCGAGTTGTTCATGAATGTGATGCAATGGTGTTGTTTTCATGGCATTGTCAGTTATCTCCTAAAAGATGCGGTCCAAGCGTAAAATAATTCCTGGATTTTTTAAGGAAAAAGACGAATCAAGCGGTTCTGCGACTTCAATACCGGCACTCCACGGTGCCATGGAACCGAACGGATCTATGAAAACAGAACATCCAACCCCAATTGCGGTTTTAATCCGTTCGGTGAAAGTTTCAAAATTGGCAAAGGGTGCGTCATTGTGCCACCAAATGCTGCCTGCATCGAAGAAGCAGCTGAGTGACCATCCAAGTGTGAAATCAGGAGCTCTACGGATTGTCTCTTGGATGAATCTATACTCAAGATTAAGCAGAAGGCGATTATCGCCTGCAAACCTGTTGAAATCATAACCCCGCACGGTGGCACCTCCGCCAAGGTGAAGGAGCCGTTGCCTTGGCAAGGGCGTATCAGAAAAATCGCCAGCAACCCGAACGTTCAGGTTATGTGAACCGAACAGCGGTGTATAGCGTGCTATTTCAAATCGGTAGAAATTGAAGTCGTAATCACCGCCGAAACGTTGCCCCGTCATTTCGGCAGCGAACTGTGCGCGCCACCCACGCCGAGTTCGCTCATTTGCAAAAAACAGCGTGTGAAAATCCCGAGTGACTGCGGATCTATGATCCCGGGTATCAAAGGCAAAAACGAGAGCGAGGTTTATCAATTGCCCACGATCAATCCGAGAATTACCACGCTTGATTCGGTTACGGTTTAAGTAGCTCCAATCCGTTGATTTGGAGAGATTATTGTGTTTTTCCCCTGTGAATTCCAGTCTAAGAAAACTCCATTCAGTGGGTGCATAGATTACCCAGCCTTGCGACCCCCAACGTTCGTAATAATCCTGAAAGGCAGCACCGTAATAGACAGCACTCAGGGTGGCATCCCCGTGATGTAGATAAATATTAGAACTGACATCAGTGAGTTTATAGAAACTTGCCCCAAGTTTAAGGGGTTGTCTCTTAAAGAACCCTTTTTCGAGACCGGCGTGATAGTTCCATATTTTGCTCGAAAACCCATAACTGATTGAACCGAAGACCTGCTCTTTGCCTGTAAGGCGGGTTGCGAGTGTCCCACCTGCCCCGAGCATCAATCCGTGAACACGATTGAATTGGAGAATTGGAAAGCCTCCGGGTTTAGCCAAGGGTTGTTCTTCAATTTCAACAATCATGATGTTTTTCCCACCCTCGCGTTGGACGCGCCAATTCTTGATGGATTTAAAGTGCTCACTGTTTTCACGGAGTTCCTTATCCATGCGGTTAACCTTTGACTGTCCAAGGGTATGATGGTAAATATCGGCTGTTTCGGAATTCCGTCCACTACTGCTGTCTTCGGTCTTTAGGTCAAGCGCAGATAACAACTCTGTCCGCGATATCCGAGCGTTACCGATGAAGCGAATTTCGTGTAACTTGCCTTCGTTAATAGTAAATTCGAGAGCACCGTTAACGAATCTCTGCGTAGCAGTTGCGAATTCATATCCACGATTAGAATAAAAATCGGCGATTAGTTGTTGTTTGCGTCTCGCGGCTTCAACGGCAAGATAACCTGCTTTTAACTGAAACCATTCTTTGATGAAATGTGTGGGAAAACTCCTATTTCCGTCAATCCTAACCAATTGGGCAAAGACTACGGGTGCTTCTGTAACTCGGATATGCACACTGACAACTGGAAAAACTTCGGGATCTCCAGGGGCGGGATGGCCTTGTCTTGTCTCCAAACGGACGTCCTGAAACCAGTCATGATCTCGCAATTCCGCTATTAGCCATGAAAGCTGCGAACCTGTGATAATATCCTCAGGTTGAATAGGGAGATGCTGCTGAATAATCGCAGTTGGAATTGAAGTATTCCCTTCAATTTCGATTGCTGTAATCCGAAGTTTTTCCTCGGATGCAAAGGTTTCCGGGGAAGTCAGTGGTGCTTTTACGAACTCCAATACACCCATCGCTGGTGCATAGCGTTCAGAAAGTATGCCCATGTACTGATGCGGTGCGTGCGGCCACCACGGATGTTTGTTATCATAAATTGGTAGCCAATAACTATATTCCCTCTGTGTGGTAGGTGCGAGGATATCCTTGAGGCTTTTAAGGAGAAGGTCTTCTGTATTGCCGATGCTGCTGTATGTTTTACGGTGGATGTTAAAAAGCCATCTGTTTTCAAAGGCAGATTTGTTTTGTGCGTTTGATTTAGAAGATTTTTCCAACATTTCACGCGGGATCGCAATTTCAACGCTCCAAAAAGCGGTGTTAATCTGGGTAGCGACCTTGGCATTTGAATTCCATTTACTATCAGCACTAAACGCTGTCTGCATAGGCCTCCGATCCGAGGCGAGTTGAACATCATGTGGTGCAAATCGGAAATTGGGTTCACCAGGGACGTTAACTTTCTGATCAAAGAACGCGCCAATCGGATTGATAACAAAGTGGTAATAAATGTCGGTTTGAAGATTGGGGTCAATCAGGATTTCAATACACTCATCTTCCCAAATAGGGGAATCATGCTGCGTCTGTGAGATATGCGGCAGCTGCGATTTAGCGACGTACGCTTTTACACCGATATATAGATTCTTAGCATCCCACATCAGAAGCGTTTCAGTCGGATTCTGTGGTTCACCGTCACCATCTGCGTTCTGAAATGGCGAGAGTACCGCCGCCTTCTGCCACACTATTTCAAGTAAATTGCCATCAACAACCGGGGGGTCTGCTATTTCCGGTACAGGTTGGGTAGCGTCTTCAAACGGATCCGACCCAGTATCAGCGGATGTATTCTTATCATTTGGTGAACTCGGTAGCAGCGAAATTGCCTTGGTAGCCTTTAAACGGAATAAGGGCCCCCCATCGTTAATGATTGTTAACGATGTATCATTATCAATTTGGGCGGGGAGGTTGATAACAATTTGCTGCTTTTCACTTTCAAGTTGGGCATCAATAGCATAGATTTCAGGTAATTTTAATTGGATATCGCCCCCTTGTGCGGTCACGTCCATCGGTGCTGCGACAGGGTCAAGTATAGTCAAACCGATTGAACCGTCTTGCGTTTCCAGTTTGTTCTGCCCGTGGGTTAGCAAAATTTTCCCATCAATGCGTCCTTTTTTTACGGTAACATTGTAGTTCCCCAATGTCTCATCTAACAGAACGTTCCCTGTTTCTGTTGTAATTTCTATCTTACCTCGGATACGCTTGAGGTGTATATCTCCTGTTTTCGCTTGGATTTTAACAGAAACATCTGGGGGCGTTTTAATGGTACACTTCAACTGGAGTTGTCCTTGGAGCGTTGTGTGCAGGTCCCTAATACTGGGAAAAGGGTCCGGTTTTTCGTCAGTAGTATCTGCTTCCGGCAATCCTACCTTCAACTGCAGTGTCCCGCTGTCCTGTGTTCCTGTTAAGGAGATGTTCTCCAAGTAGCTCCGAATCAGAGCATCACGCGCTGTTTTTGTGGCTTGTGTCTGTTTTTCAAGGGTGACACTGATAGTCTCGCCCTCCGCGGCAATCATTTCAATGTCCACTGGTGTGTCCAAATTGAGTTCTATCTGGTAGGTATCTTCAAAACTGAAGTCTTCTGCCGATGTTGCCGCTAATATCTGGATTTGTTCTTGTGTCGGAATAGATTCATCAGATGCCTTTTCGGGATCCACCGCATCTGCTGGTAAGACAAATAGATTCAGGACGAATATAAGAGAACAAAATAGATATAGGGGAGATAGGATTATACGATACATGGGTAACATTTCAGGAAAATTCGTTTTAATTTGGGGTACGTGGCATTGCAATATCGGCTTGAAGACTATATCTACAGAATTGCTTGACATATTTAAAATAATACTTTATACTTATTAGAAAAGTCAAGCAGTTTTTTCGTACCCTTTACCGTTATAGGAGCGTTTTACTATTGAAAGTGATTACCTTAAAATGAAGAGGTGGAGCGAATGCTGCGTATAGGAGAGAATAGATGCGCGAATCATTTGAAGGAGTGACAGAGTACTGTTTTTCTTTCGGACCCTGGAACATACATGAGGGAGCAGACCCTTTTGGGCCCCCAGTTCGAGAATCGTTTAGTTTTGATAAGAAGGTTAGTCTCTATCGTGATCTCGGTTTCGTTGGCATTCAATTTCATGACGATGACATTGTACCTGATATTGATAAAAAGACCCATGCCGAATTAATAGCACAGACAAAAACCGTAAAAAAACAATTGGACGATCACGGTTTAACCCCGGAAGTGGTTGCCCCCCGTCTGTGGGAATCGCCCGAGACAATTGACGGTGCTTACACCTCGAATTCTGCGAAGGAGCGGGCGTACGCGCTGGAACGTTCAAAACGATGCGTGGATATTGCCAATGAAATTGGATGTAAAAACCTTGTGTTGTGGCTTGCGCGCGAAGGCACCTATATCCGGGAAACAAAATCGTCTGCGGACGCGGTTGGACAGATTCTGGATGCCATTAACGCGTTACTTGAATACGACTCGGAAATCCGTATTCTGATTGAACCGAAACCGAATGAACCGATGGACATTGCCTATATTCCGACGATTGGACACGCCATCGGCTTGGCGTATGTGAGCGATGCGCCGGAACGTGTTGGTGGATTAATTGAAAGCGCGCATGCTATCCTCGCGGGGTTAGAACCCTCTGATGAAATGGGATACGCGCTGTATCATAAAAAACTGTGGAGTGTACATCTCAATGACCAGAACGGACTTAAATTCGACCAAGATAAGGCGTTCGGTTCTGTCAATTTGCGACGGGCTTTTAATCAAGTCCGGGTTCTTGAAGAGAACGGATACGGTAGAAACGGTGAATTCATTGGGTTAGATGTGAAAGTCATGCGAACACAACCGCGCGACATCTCAACTAAACATCTATTGAGCAGCCGAAGAACGTTCCTTAACCTACTTGAGAAGGTACGGACATTTGATAAAAAAGTTGAACAGGAGTTTATCGCAGCGCGAGACTATGAAGGTTTGGATTTCTATATTCTTGAACACCTGCTCGGTGTATAGTATCTATTGTAGACGCGCCAGAGCCTGTGTTGTAACAGGCATCAACTCAACGGAGAGTCATAAAGGCGGCAGAGGACAAAAACAGACATGACAACGGATAAGAGCCCTCTAGACGAGGCGGATGGACTTCGCTATCAAGCAGTGATGCTTGTCGGTCCCCCCGGTGTTGGTAAGGGAACACAGGGGAAGATGTTAGCACAAATTCCGGGTATCTTCCATGTTTCCAGCGGGGATATGTTCCGAGAACTTGACATCAATTCCAAATGCGGTCAGATTTTCCAGCAATGCGCTGGTATCGGTAAGTTAGTCCCAGACGACATTACGATCAAAATTTGGCAGGACTATATGGAGACGAAGGTGCGTGAGGGACTTTACGCGCCGGAACGCGACCTACTCATCCTCGATGGCATTCCACGGAACATTGCACAAGCTGCATTGATAAAACCCCATACAACGATCTTTAAAGTCATCTTTATGGTCTGCGAAGACCGAGAGGTGATGTTTAAACGGATTCGTGGGCGCTCATTTAAGGAGAACCGGATTGACGATTCCGAAGAGGTCGTCGTTCGCTATCGCTGGGACCTATACAAACGGGAAACCGAACCGCTGATTGATCACTATCCGCAGGAACTCATTCGGATTGTTGATGCTGATAGTATTGCATCAGATGTGCTGCATCGGATACTATCAATAATCGTCCCCATTCAGAAAAAATACTTCAAACCGCCCTTGATGTGAACTCAGAAGCATTCAGTTGTCAGCGAAATAACCATCAGCATTCAATAAGAACGACGATAGAGTAAAAGTTCAGGATGTGCGAGTGCGCGCATCGGAAACGGGGCACGGTTGTCGGATATTCGGATGCCAAGGAATTTTGGTGTACACCGGAACGTTTTGTGCAATTCGTACGGGCTTTCTTCCCCTAACACGCGCGCATAAAATGCCAGTGTCTCCGCCAATTCAATTTCGCCGAGAGGATACCAATCCTCATTCTGGTAATGCTGAGGCTGCTTTTGGTGTTTTTGGAATACCTCAAGGTCCGGCACAAGAATGAGCACCCATTTTGCGTCTTCATCTTCCGTTTCCAAATCCAGATCAGGCAGCAGCCAGTCGAATAAGATTAACGGCGCGCGAGAAATAGAGTCCTCTGGCGGAACGTGCACGGCTACCCATTCAGCTGCTGCAATTCGGGTCGATTGTGTGAGCATCACGGCGGCAAAAGCAGCAGTATAAACGAATGAATAAAGCACAACAACGCCAGTCACGACTCCGTATCCCCATCTTCCAAACATATCGTGCTGCCTTGGTCTCTTTTCTACAAGGTGCTGTGAGCTGCGATACACAAACTTAAAAAGACCACCAACAGCACTTGGAAGGCTTGCGAGGGCAATAGCAGCAAGCACCGTAAGTGCCGGATAAAGTATCAGTAGATGACGTGTGAATTTGATTTTGTGTATCCCGATAAATAGTAGATACGGAATAACAAAAAGTAAAAGTCCTTCCAATATAGGAGCCCTGTTAGTTTTGCGCTTAAGCGAAATAATTGCATGCAGGACACCAAAAGCGACGAGAAGTGCGAGTGGCAACCCCATCCCCCATTTCAGTAGCACCCATAGATAGGCAAATCGCTGTAATAACCCCGATTCTGCTGAGGAAATGAGACCGAAGTGACCTCGGTGATAGTGAGTCGCCTCATACCAGAAATCCTCAAAAAAGAGATTCCACGTTGGCGAAAGTAGATCAATGAACCAATAAGGGCAGAGGAGTGTAAAGGTTAAGATTGAAATACCAATGAATGTTGCGAGTGCTCTATAAAAATGCTCACTCCGAATGAAGATAAACAGAGAGAGACAGACGAAAACGGTCGTAAATTTGACTGTACACCCCACACCGGCAATGACACCGAGCCACACTGCTGTCGGAAATGTAAGCACCGTTGAAGAAACGCGCGCACGCATGACACGCCAGAGAAAAAGGGTCACGCAGAAGGTCGCGGGAATGTCAACAAGTGCGAAACGCGATTCGTTAGTGGCATGCAACATAGAGATTGCGAGCAATCCTGCGGCAATTTGTCCCACGCGTCTGTTATCTGCATGTTTTCCAATAGAATAGGTGAGCCAAAGTGTAGCAGTGGATAAGAGGGTGTTAATACAGCGCGCCAGTAAAATGACGCGGGCTTCCGTTGGGTCTAAACCGACGATTGATAGTAATTTGCCTACTGCAGCGATGATGTAAAACCAAGCGGTTCCGGGCCAGTTGTAGGTTTGAGGGGGGGCTGTGAAGTGAATGAGGTTTAGCACCTCTTGTGCAATAATCACCTCACGTGGATCAGGTGTGTCAGGCAATCCAACGTTTATGCCGACGATACGCAAACCGAAACCGCTGATGAGAATCGCGGCTATAACAAAGTCGTCAGGCGAATTGAAACAGTTTCTTACCCCGAGAAGCCGTCTCATTTTTGAAGAAACCTCAGTCTTTTAAAGACATTCTGCCAACGCAGGACGTGGTTTTCACGAACATAAACTGGAACAAAACCGAGGTTGAGATAGTTTTTGATTGCAGGTAGGCGAAAATCGTCGGTGTCCAACATCACGGGTGCTACATGCTGCGCTTTAAAATAGTAGAGGAGAAACACGGTTAGCCATTTTCCGAGTTTATGTCCAGTGTGTTCCGGAAGTACAGCGAGCATATCAATGTAACCGATCGGTTGACCACGGAGATGTCTATTCCAAGCGCACGCCGTGCCAATAGGTATGTCCTCGTGGATAACAAAACAGAAACCGTCCGGATCAAAGTTAGATTGGTTGATAACGTTAGCATACGTATCTTGGGCGGTCCTGTTTTGGTCTACAAACGACCTGTCCATTATTTGCGCCCAATGTGCTTCGTCCCCTTTTCGATAGGTGCGGATGTGATAGCCATCAGGACACTGGAGCCTCGGCAGTTTCTCTAAACCGTGCCGGACCATTCTGAGTTGATCTTCCATTGTATTTTTGACAGATGCACTTCACTGGTTAAGGCATGTGCAATGTTTATTGTCTAAATCAGCGAAAACATAAGGGCGATTGTTCACAACAAAACTTCTTCTTGTAGGAGCGAGCTGTGCTCGCGATCTGGGAAACACAAAACAAAAACCGACAGAACACCAATAGTTCATCCAGTTCAAATCTTAGGATGGTTGGTAGTACAGCGATTTATTGCACCTCAGCAACGGGCAATGAATTGCCCTACTACAAGCCAGGCCTACCCACAACACCAGTCATTAGATTTGTAAAATATCAAGCATCCGAAAGGGTCAGCATGATCGCGATATCCATTGGCAACTGGATACCGGTTTCCTGCTCAAAGATTGCAATGCTTTTATACTTGTTATGAAACGAGGCAATGATATCCAACCCCTTGTTCTTAGCTATATTCAGATCGGCTTTGGCTCTATTCCATTCTTGTAGGTGTAACCGTGCCTCCCCTCGAATGTAGTAAGGTGGGACAAGTTCTGGGTTCAGTTTTATAGCCATATTACTGTCTTTAATTGCAGGTTTAATTTCGCCTTTTAACAAGTGAGCCTCACCTCGGCCCATATAAGCTAGAGGATAGTCTGACTTCAAGCGGATTGCCTCGTTGAAGTTAGCAATAGCGTTTTCAGAATCACCTCTGCCGTGGTAAGCGGAGCCGAGGACACTATGGACTTCGGGCGACTTCAGACCCATTATTATTGATTTGTTAAAGTCAATAATAGCACTGTCAAAATCATTCGTGGATAAGCAAACCTCACCTCGGGCACTATAAGCTATAGCATTGCCGGGCTCCAATGCAATTGCCTTCGTTAAATCATCAACAGCTTCGTTAAGTTCCCCTTTGGTCCTGTAAATTCTACTGCGATGGATATAGGCTACAGCAGACATGCGATTCAGTTCTATTGCCTTTGTAGCGTCAGCAACAGCATGGTCAAAATCGCCTTCGATCTGGGAAATGAAGCTGCGGGTACTATACGCCTCAGCAAATTGCGGCATCAGGTTTATTGCTTCAGTAAAGGATTTGATTGTTTGTTGGTATTTCTCATTTTTTTCTTTAGAGTTTCCGGTTTCATCTGCCTGCTCTTTATAGGTAACACCCTTAGCAAAATTCGCGCGGGCACTCCAGCGATTGTCCTGACTACTAACAAACCCATGGAGGTCAGGATAGATGTTTTCAATGGAAATGTCGAATTCTCTTTTGAGATAATTTAACAAGGGCTGTTTAAGGGACTGTGGAATAACGATTTCCATGTCTGGTTCAATAAAGCCATCAGGAGGTTGGACGAATACGCTCTTCTGCACCCTGACGCGACTGGTCAGATCCAGATTCTGAGGTTCTCTAATCCAGTCCTTTATCGTCCCGGTTTTGTCTTGCAAGATGATCCTGCCATCTTCAAAGGGGAAAGATTCACTGGCGAAAAACAGGGCGATGCAATAGTCAGTCGTGAAGTCTATCAGGTTAGTTTTGCCGCCGAAGTGTTGAATTTCAGTTAGAATTTCAAATTCATCTGTTTTCTTGATGTGCCTTTTGGCAGCCTCCACTTCTTCTTTTTGAGCCTCCTCTACATTAAGGTGTAACATCTTGGCAGCCTCCAATTTCCGGTAGAGGGTTGAGGATACTTTCTCATAGTGTTTCGGTTCGCCTCGGTAGATATAGCTGCCTGCGGCAGATGTTTTCGTTATCTTGCCGATTATTTCTAAAATCCTGTTTAATTCGGTTTGGGAATTAACTGGGTCTTGTCTGTTCATTATGTTTTTCTCCATATCAATAAAGGACATCCGGTTCTCATCGGACGGAACAGCCTGCCTATCTGGATAACTCGCTGATGTTTTTAAGTACCGATTGGGCTTTAGCACGGGACATTTTTGTCCAAACTTTACCGTCAATAACTTTTTCGTTGAAAAGTGAACCCAATTTAAAGAGCAATTTAACAATGCTCTTCTCATGCTCAGATAGTGCTTGTCCTGTTAAATTTTGTGAAAGATCGTGAGCACAACTCGCTCCTACAGAAAATGTTGAAGTGCGTCAAGTTTTTTTTGGACAGTTGTGGGTCGTTGCCATGTAGGGTTATAGTTTTCGTATTGCGTAGTTACGCCATGAGCGTGTGTGCGTCCGTGAATGTTTTTATTTTGCTATTAACATCTTGCGCGTGGCAGTGAAATCACCTGCGGTCAGCGTATAGAAATACAGACCACTCGCCACAGGCTCACCGAACACGTTTTTACCATCCCAATACGCCGCACGACTACGGTTTTGGTACTTACCCGCAGATTGATGCTCAAACGTCAATGTCCGTACCAACTCACCGTTTATCGTATAGATATGCAGTGTAACATCCGCATCCTTCGCCAAGTGATACGGTATCCACGTCTCAGGATTGAATGGATTGGGGAAGTTTGGCAAAAGGGCAGTCTCTTTCGGTGTCAACATTATGAGGAGTTGTTGTAAAAATAGAACACCGCGCTGTGATTTCATATCCGTGAGATCCAATTGCTGAGCAGCGGATAGCCACTGTTTGACCTCTGTAGCAGTGAACATTTCTAAGGCATAGGGATGTATAGAGGGTGCAGCACTTGTGCCTAGTGCACCAGCGACCAAGACGAGATCAGCGATGTTGACCACACCATCACTATTGACATCTGCAGCGTTTTGCCCTATCTGACCGAGATTTGAAGCAACCAACACCAAATCGGCGATGTTAACAGTTCCATCACCGTTCACATCGCCTATCAGTTTAGTGGGTTCGGTTATTTGAGAATTTTCAACCTGAGGTGCAAACGTCTCACCTGTACTGTTGGACAAAAGGACATCAGATAACGTCAAAATGGATGCCTTCACTGCGATGATTTCAAAGGTGAGCGTAGCGAGGGTGCCGTCACTGTTGCTTTCGCCCGCAAGAGATGCTGCGTTGAGTTTCACAAGATTCCCTTCCAAAATCGGAGGGACAAAGAATGCGCCATCGGACAGATAATCACCGTTACTACTTTCCACATAACGGAGGGCGGTATCGTCAAACTGCACGGTTGCTTGGTAACCTGCAACATTTTTGCCGTTAGTAATTTTTACGGACAATTTGAGCAGTTGACCAATATTAGGGGCCTGCACACTTATAGGCAAAAGACTCACCGTGGTGTTTCCCATTGCTGTAGGTGTGGTGGTCGTGGGTGTTGTAGTAACGGGTGGTTCGGTGGTAACACTGTGTGTGAGTGTGGGTTCCCCAAATACGAAGTGGTCGCATCCCGGGTCGCCGAGGTCATCAACTTTGAGTGTGAGCATCTCTGTGCCTTCGGGGATATCGAAAGTGATTTCAGAGTGTCTACCTTCTGAACCTTGTAAGACCCCGGAGTTATAGATTTCAGTGTCGTCTGCCATAAAGACAACAGTAAGTTTAGCGTAATTTCCACAAGGGTTTGGCATATCGAAATGTGCGTGAAAGTTTTCGTAGTCTTTGTTGGAAATATCCCAAACGATACGGCTATCGGCATGTGCGTAAAAGAAATGTGTCCAATCTTCGCCGCCGAAAGTATTAGTTGGGAATGATCCGTCAGGTGTTCTTGGCACTAAACCATCGGGTGTTTTCTCCCAGAGTTGTCCCCATGTTGCCCATTCGCCTCTGGAGTTTATAGGTGTAAGTGTGCTTGGGGTTTCATAAGTAAGTGTGAGTAGCGTTTTTGTATTATCTGTAGAAATTAATGTATTTGGGGGATCTTTACTTTCTAATGTCTGATCTGTAAGCGTAGGTTCGCCAAAAACAAAATGATCGCATGAAGGGTCTCCAAGGTCATCAACCTTAATTGTGAGTGTTTTTGTCCCTTCAGGTATATTAAATTCTATTCTTGTGCCTCTACCGATGTATAGTAGACCTGGATTATGGATTTCGGTATCATCAGCGAAAAAAGTAACTTCAATACTATTTCCGCAAGGGTTTGGCATGTGGAAATATGTTTGAAAACTTTTGTAGTTTGCTTTGCTAATATCGTAGACGATACGGCTTGGTGCGTGTCCGTAAAAGAAGTGTGTCCAATCTTCGCCGTTGAATACTGATGCGGGGAATACACCGTTGGGTGTTCTTGGAACTAAGCCATCGGGTGTTTTCTCCCAGAGTTGTCCCCATGTTGTCCATTCGCCTCTGGGGTTTGTGGGTATTAGCGCGTCAGGTGAATCGTATGCGAGTGTCAGATAGGTTTCATTGCTATCAGTAGGCACCGGAGGGGTTGCGGTTATGATTGTCTCGGTGTTGTTTTCGGTTGCCTCGTGTATTAATCTGGCGTTGCCGATAACGAAGTGGTCGCATACACCGCTTTCACCTGTTGAAACCTCTATTGTGAGGGTCTCTGTGTTTTCAGGTATACCGAAACTTATATGTGTGTTTCGGTCATTAGGTTTATTACCACTTTTCATACCGGAGTTATAGATTTTTGAATCATCGGCATAGGCGATAAACTCTATGGATGCGGGTGGGTTGTTATCGGAACAGGGGTGTGCAAGGTAAAGCCATCCGTCAAATCGTGAGTTCCCTAATCTATTAATATCGTATTCGATGCGACTTCCGGCATGTGCGTAGAACCAGTTATCCCAGACATCACTGTACTGATGGGAGAGGTAGTAGGGCGGTTTCTGTGTGATCCGCCCGTCTGGTGTTTTTTCCCAGATATGACCGAGCCATGAATCCCATTGTGCTTTACTATTTGTCGGCATAATTGAGTTGCCTGTCTGATAAGAAAGCGTGAGATAGGTCATGTTCTCTGTTGGTTCTGCCTGCTCTGTATTGAGTGCCCAATCTTGTGTATGCGTATTTCCGTTGTTATCTACGACGCGTACCCAGATATTATTGACTGGACTCAACTTTGCGCCTGCTGGCATTGTGAGCGTAACCTGTGTGCTGGAAGCGCCTTGAATCCGTTGGCATTCGATAATACCTGCGGGTTTATTCGGGAAGGCATGCTCAAACTGCACTTGGAACAGCCCATCCAGATCAGAAACAGTAAACCGAAGTGTCCAATCCCCTGTTGTGGGGGGCTGTCTCCCGGAAACTATTTGGATTGTAGCAGGTTTATCTGCTTTAGGTGTCCTGCCATTATAGTAAGGCGAAACACTTAGGAATGCCGCTGCACATTCTGATAACTTGTTCCGCCCGTAGCCGTAAGACATGATATAGGTATCGTCTCTGAAGTCGTGGAGCAAGTTGAAAGCGTGTCCGAGTTCATGGGCGATAAGGTCTATCCCACCTTCACCTTCAATACAATCGCCGTGTGCTGGTATGAGAACAGGTCCGCCTTGATAGCGTGCAATGCCACAGTTTCCATCAACGCGTTCATTGGAAAGGTCAACGAAGGTTACATAAATGTCGTTGCCTGTGTTGTTGAACTTGTTCTGTATCTCTGCTTCAACTTTATCAAGTGTTCCCTGAAGATAGTAGTTATCGCTGTGGTTTCCGATGATAGTATGCGTAATCACCTTGCCAATGCGATCGGTTTCGAGGCTAAAGGGGCGTTCAGCGTAGCCGTGTGCTTCCATTTGTGCTTTATAGAACGCTTGGACGGCTTTCATCTGCATGTCGATGGTGCTATGGATACGATTTTGGGGGACGCGGTCGTTGGGCACGAAATAAATGGTGCGCACTGCGGAGTTCGCAATGCCGGGCAAATAGAAAAGTAGTCCTATCAATATGGTTGTGATATATGGACGTTTGTGCATTTTATACCTTTCTTGGTAATTTATTGAGGGTGTTTCATAAATCATTATTTTTTATGCTACAACAGAGTCCATAGAGGCACACAACCTAAAAGGTTATGCTACAAGACTAAAGAAGGCCGTTGTTATTTTTCTAACTTGAAACTTTTGCCCATAACTCCGCAGGGAGCGTCTCTTTAACGTTTGCAATTTGTGCTGAAGGCTGTGGCAGTTTCAAACTTTCAAAGATGTCCGACCAACGCTTCGGTTGCCCTTCTTCAACGTAAACGGGTATGAACCCTAAATTCAGATAAGTTTTAATGGCAGGCATACGAAAATCGTCGGTGTCGAGCATAGAACATTTGAATCCATTGTCACGAAAGTAGGAGAGAACAGCGAGTGAGACCCATTTTCCGAGTTTGTGTCCGGTGTGTTCAGCGACAACGCCTACCATGTGGACGTATCCGACATCCTTTTCATCTACAGATTGCCGCCAAGCACAAGCAGTTCCGACAGGTACCCCACGATGGGTTGCGAAGTAGAGACCGTCTGGAATAAAAACATCTCTGCCTGTAATCTCATTTTCCGTGTCCTGTGCGGTACGTTCTCTGCCACCGAACGAATCACTAATAATACGTGCCCAGTGCACCTCATCGCCTTTACAATAGGTACGCATACCGTAGCCTGCCGGAAGCTCTAACGCCGGTAAATTTTCCAAATGGGGACGTACCATTCTAAGTTGTCGTGGCATCTGTTTTCTCCTTTTTGGGTGCAATTGGCTTGCCCAGTTAGCCGTAATTATACCATACCTCAAAAATTCATGCAAAACCCTTTACAAGATTTCGTAAAAGCAGTATAATAGTTATTAGTTGTTAGCAAGTGCCTTCCCAGTAACGGATGGAGATGCGATTTCAAATCACACCTCCCGGACTTAGGGCAATAGGCACGGTAAAGGCGGAGAACAAGTGAAACGTCAGCGAAAAAGGAAGCCCAACATTGTGCTTGTCGGTTTTATGGGAACTGGGAAAACCTCTATAGGTAGACGGCTTTCTACGCAGCTCCGGATGCGCTATGTGGATACTGACGACATCATTGAACGCGATAGCGGACGACGTATCAGTGAAATCTTTGAGGAAGATGGAGAGGCAGCTTTTCGAGAGCTGGAAAGTGAAGCGGTTCGTAAAGTGTCAAAACTGTATAACTACGTTATCTCTACGGGCGGCGGTGTTGTCCTGAAAGAAGCCAATATGGTAGAACTTAAACGGAACGGTATCGTTTTCTGCCTAACAGCCACTGCCGAGGAAATCTATCAGCGGGTTCGACACCAGTCACACCGCCCACTGCTCCAGACACCTGATCCGCTTACCAAGATTAAATCTATGCTGGAAGAACGACACCCATACTACATAAAAGCTGATTATATGGTGGAAACGACAGGACGCTCATTTGGAGAAGTCATGGCGTATATCAAACGGGTATTTGCGAAAAGTATTAGGACTCCAAAATGATGAAAACCTTACGCGTGGAACTCGGAGAGAACAGTTATCCGATTGTTGTCGGCGGTGCGATTCTTAATCGGGTTGGTGAATTGCTTACGTCAGATGCTAAATCCAAAAAGGTGCTCATCGTTTCGGATGCGTTTGTTAAAGATCAGTATATGCATGTTGTCCACCAAAGCCTTGAGAAATATGGGTTTGATGTCCATACAATAGAAGTTCCCGTTGGTGAAGAGAGCAAATCGATCGCACAATTCTCCCGGATACAGGATAGTTTGGTTGCGCATCAATTGGACCGCGGTTCAACACTCATTGCGCTTGGTGGCGGTGTCATCGGGGATTTAGGTGGTTTTTCGGCGGCGGTATATATGCGCGGCATCTCTTACGTCCAGATGCCAACGACGCTACAGGCACAGGTTGATGCGAGTGTGGGCGGTAAGACAGCGATTAATCACCCGAAGGGCAAAAACCTTATCGGCGCGTTTCACCAACCAAAGTTGGTACTCATCGACGTAGACACCCTCAAAACCTTACCGCAACGTGATATTCGTTCAGGACTTATTGAAGTTATCAAGATGGGTGTTATCCGCGATGAACCACTATTTGAGATGGTTGAGGAGAGCTTAGAGGCTATCCTAAATTTAGAAGACACGGTGCTCATTGAGATGATCTCAAGTGCGTGCGTTAACAAAGCGGAAGTCGTCGCGAAAGATGAGAAAGAGAGCGGTTTGCGGATGGTGCTTAATTATGGACATACTTTCGGGCACGCGCTTGAAGCAGTGACACATTACAACAGATACCGTCACGGTGAAGCGGTCTCTGTCGGTATGAATTGCGCGGCACAATTAGCGGTTAATTTGCGAATGTTCTCTGAAACCGATTTTCAACGGCAACGCATGCTCTTAAACCGTGCGAAGTTGCCGCTCATGTTCCCGCCTGACTTGACCCCAGAAGCGATCTGTGATGCGATGTATTTAGACAAAAAGACGCTTAGCGGCAAACTCCGCCTCATCTTGCCGACGCGTATTGGGGAGGTCGTCATCCGAAACGATGTGGACGATCAGCACGTTTTAGAAGCTATATCGCAATGTTTTTGAGAATGGCTGTCAGCCATCGGCTATCAGCCAAGAGCCGCTTGTAAACGGTTAGTTATTTTTCTGAATCTCGGATTTTAGTTGTTGGTGGCAGTAATGAAATAGGCAACCGCCATAAGCATTTAACCGATAACTGACAAGCACAAACAAGGAAACATAATAACTCATGATAAAAACAACGCAATGGATAGTGGTCACTTTGGTTTTATGTCTAAGCATTAGCGTAGCATTTAGCCAGGGTCTCGCGCCTCCATCAAACGTCACGGTGGTAGATACGCCGAACGACGATGGCTCCAGTATTACCATAATGTGGGACGCGGCAGCCGAAGATAGTGGTATCAGCGACTATCAAATCCTACGACAGATTGCAGATGGCGATCTTGAAGAAGTCGGTGAACTGCTGCCCGCTGGAACGACGACTTATGTCGATTCATCTATTGAAAAAGGGAGCCTTTATACCTACATTGTACGTGCTGTTTCTGCAACGGGGGCGACTGTAGACTCAGAGCAAACGGCTCCAGTTAAAGGGACAGGTGAATGGTTTCATACTGGAAAAGCCGCGTTATTTATCGTCATGCTCCTTTTTTCTGCGGCGATTGTTTGGAATATCTATGACGCTCGAAGTGGCAAAGAGATATTTGTCCGGCGCATTCCGGGCTTAGAAGCGGTCGATGAAGCGATCGGCAGAGCGACAGAGATGGGACGCTCCATTCTTTACGTTTTAGGATTAGGGAGTATCGGGAGAATTGCGACGATTGCTAGTATGACGATTCTGGGACAGGTTGCGCGCCGGACAGCGGATTATGAAACACCGCTGCGCGTGCCGTGCATTGATCCGATCGTACTAAACGTGGTCCGCGAGGTCGTGAAGACCTCTTATGTTGATGAGGGACATCCGGATGCTTATAATGAGGAAGATATTTTCTATCTTACTGGCAGCCAGTTTGCTTACGCTGCTGGGGTCGACGGTATGATGGTCCGTGAGAAGCCGGCTGCGATATTTCTACAAGGTTCTTTTGCGGCGGAGTCGCTCATCCTCGCTGAAACAGGAAATTCTATCGGTGCTATTCAGATCGCTGGAACAGATTCTGAACATCAACTTCCGTTCTTCATTGCTGCCTGTGATTATACGCTTATTGGCGAAGAGCTCTATGCGGCGACGGCATATCTCTCTAAGGATCCAATGTTCCTCGGCAGTCTTAAGGGACAAGATTGGGGCAAGGTGCTGATTTTGGGGATGATTGTGTTCGGTGTGGTCCTTGAAAGTTTTGGTATCAGCTGGATCACAGCACTCTTACAGCAGGTGAATTAGGAGGTTTCGGGCGCGGACTGCAAGCCCGTATTACACGATAATTATGAAACAACAAGTACCCTTAGTGCTTTGCTTTCTTTTCGGTATTGTCATGATTCTTACGGAGTTTAGCCCACATACTGCTTCTCAGGCAACTTATAAAGAGATCGCAAATTGGGGCAGGGTGATTTCACCGTTCGTCTTTGTTTTAGCAGTGGTGACGCTTATCCAAACGCATTGGACCCGCATTCAGCGACGCGTTGAGCATTGGCAATACAGTCTTGTTGTCTTTTTTGGTATGATAGTGATGGTTGTTGCCGGTCTTCCTTATGGTCCCCAACATCCAGCGTTTAAATGGCTGTTCAATAATGTTCAGGTGCCGATGGACGCGACAATGTTTTCGCTGCTCGCGTTTTTTATTGCATCTGCAGCGTACCGTGCTTTTCGGGCAAGGACGTTTGAGGCAACATTGCTCCTCCTTACGGCAGTGATTGTGATGGTAGGCAATATACCTGTTGGCGATCTGCTTTGGCCGGATGCTGCGTCGAACGCTCGGCAATGGATTTTAGATAATCCGAATCTTTCGGCAAGGCGCGGGATCATCCTCGGGGTCAGTTTAGGGGCAATTTCACAATCTATCCGAATCATTCTCGGTATTGAACGTTCTTACTTAGGTTAGGTGGAGGCGATTAACAAATGTTTGAAAAATTGATGAACATAGATCGGCGCATTATTTTTATTCTTGTCGCTCTGGTGGTTATCATTCCGATGTTGTTCACTTTTAGTATACCGCTCAACGTCTCTGAACCCACGCAGAAACTCTATGATTACATTGAGGGCTTGCCAGCCGGGGCAACGATTATGATCTCGTTTGATTACGGACCTTCCTCTTTTCCAGAAACAGAGCCGATGGCCGCAGCTGTCATGAAACACTGTTTTGATAAGGGAATACAGGTTATCGGGATCACGTTGGAATATATAGACGCTGTGCCACTTGCAGATAGGGTGATGCAGCAGGTCGCTGAAGAAAAGGATGCCGTGTACGGCGAAGACTATGTGCTGCTCGGCTATCGTCCTGGCGAATCTTTTGTGATTCTTGGGATGGGCGCGGAAATTGCCAGTGTATTTGATAGCGATTTTTCAGAAACACCGATCGGCGAAATTCCGATGATGCAAAATATCACGAACTACGACCAAGTTTCCCTGCTATTAAACCTCGCCGCTGGTTCGTCAGTAGAAGGTTGGATTACTTACGGGCACACCAAATTCAACTTGAAGATTGCTGCTGGGGTTACAGGTGTGATTGTATCCCAGATGTATCCATATTTACAAACGGGGCAGTTGGTCGGTCTGCTGGCAGGCTTTCGGGGTGCCGGGGAATACGAAAAACTGATAAACGCCCCTGGAGAGGGCACAAAGGGAATAAATACCGCATCTTTCGTGCATCTTTTGATTATCGGATTGGTGGTCATAGGAAATATTGCGTTTTTTGTTCAGCGTCGACGAGAGGAGTAAAATTTTATGGCAACTTTGGGTATCTGGATAGCAGCATTTTTGACGATTTGCATCTACAGTTTTCTTTACCGTGATAATCCCTTCTATCGGTTTGCAGAACATCTCTTAGTAGGTATGTCTGTCGGCTATATTATCGTACTCACCATCTATTTCGGGTTTATCCCATACGCATGGACGCCTATCAAAAACGCGGTAACAGGTGAAACCTCTGCACTCGGTTTCCTAACACTGATACCGATCTGTATGGGATTATTATTTTTTGCGCGTCTATCCGATCGACACGCCTGGTTGATTCGTTATCCTATCGCAATATTGATGGGAATTAGTTCAGGCATTATGATTCCGAACGCGTTGCAAACGGACATTTTTGCACAGATTCGCGGCACACTTGGACCGTATTCAGTGATTGGCACACTCAGTGCCTTTGAGATTGTTGGCGCGATCCTTATGGTTGTCGGAGTGGTTTGTACGCTCACCTATTTCTTCTTTTCGGTAGAACACCGAGGTCCGATTGCTGGGATATCCAAGGTCGGCATCGCTTTTCTGATGATCGGGTTCGGTTCGGCATTCGGGAATACTGTTATGGGGCGCGTTGCACTGCTCATTCAACGTGTAGACTTCTTAATAAACGGTTGGCTCGGAACAATCTTTTGACATCCTCTAACTATTAAGTTTCTGCACTGTGCGCCAAATGTAAAACATTCTCACTGCGAAGCAAAATTATGCCATTTAAGTCATAATTTCATTTCGCACAGATTTTTGGTGGGTCGGACGTGAACTTCACCAGAAACCATCGTGACACCTTCTTCATAATACAAAACCTGTAGCCCGTAACGTAGTGGAGGGTGGAGTTAAAAAAAGGGTGCTAAAGTTCAAACCTACACCATTTAACCGCAAGGAAAAATTAAAAAATGAAACTTGGATATAGTACATGGGGAATGCCTACTGTCCCCATAGATACTGCCATCTCCCATCTCGCAAGCCTCGGATACGATGGCGTTGAATTGACTATCATTCCACGCTTTACGACCGAACTCAGCACGCTTGATGCTGCGGAACGGAAACGGATAGCATCTCTGTTAAAACAGCATAACTTGGCACTGCCAGCAATCGCGGCACATTCAAGTTTATTGGAAACGGATCCAGAAGCGCATGCGAAAAATATGTGGCGGCTGAAAGGCGGCGTTGATCTCGCAGTGGAACTTGCACAAGGGGATGAACTGCCTGCGGTCAATACGACACCCGGTGGCAAACCGGAGGATTGGGATAGAAATAAAGATTTCCTCGCGGAGCGGATAGGAGAACTGGTGGATTACGGGGCATCGCGCGGTGTTACGATTGCTATGGAACCACACATCGGCGCAATCATTGACACACCAACGAAAGTGCTTGAACTGCTAAAAATCGTCAATTCGCCGTATCTCAAGGTCAACTTCGACATCAGCCATTTTGATATCGTTGGTATGCCGACTGAGGAGACAGTCGCAGCGTTGGCGCCAGTCTCAGCACACACGCATGTGAAAGACCAACGCGGTATCGCCCCCGATTTTGAATTCCTCATTCCCGGTGAAGGCACTTTCGATTATGTCGGTTACCTCAAGGAGATGCAAGTACACGGTTATGATGGGTTCATCACTGCTGAGGTGAGTTTTATGGTGCAGGCGCGCGAAGACTATGACCCGCTCGCTGCTGCTACCCTTTCTTATGAAACATTGGCGAATGCCTTTACGGAAGCTGGAATCGAAAGAGGATAGCGATGGGAAGTCCGAACATTCTTTTCTTAATGACAGACCAGCAGCGTTGGGACGCTATGGGTTGCAGCGGCGACTGGGTAGAGACCCCGAATTTGGATCGCATCGCGAGTGAAGGCGTTCAATTTACGAATTGTGTCACGACATCGCCGGTCTGTATTCCGACACGACTTAGTTTGGCGACAGGTTTGTATCCGCATAACACCGGCGTTTGGAATAATATGAACCATACAATGCCAGCAGAAACGCCGACATGGATGCAAGCAATGCGCGAGGCGGGCTACCGGACGAGCCTTTTCGGAAAAACGCACCTCCATCCGCATAATGGGGACCTACGAGAACGCGAAGGTTTAATGAACACCTACGGATTGGACGATGTGAACGAAATCGGCGGACCGCGGGCAAGTGCGAATGTGCTATCGCACATGACAGCAGAGTGGGAAGCGAAAGGATTGTGGGATGGCTACCGCGCGGATTATCGGGAGCGGTTTAGCACGAAACCTTATCTCGTGCGTCCGTCAACGTTAGGACTCGAAAACTACGCCGATGTCTATATTGGGCAACAGGCGAAGCAGTATCTACAGAGCTATGATCGGCAGGAGCCGTGGTGTTGCTGGGTCAGTTTTGGTGGACCACATGAGCCGTGGGATACACCGGAACCTTACGCCAGTATGTACGATCCAGAACAGATGCCGCCAGCAGTTCCGCGTCCGTCTACTGGCGAACGTCCGCGTGGACATTTAGACCGGCTTATGGAGCGGATGAACCCCACGTTTGAACCCGGTGAAATCGGTAGACTCCGCGCAAATTATGCAGGTAACGTCACACTTATTGATGCACAGATCGGTGAAATTCTTGATGCGATTGCGGCACGCGGTGAACTTGAAAACACAGTCATCGTGCATACCTCCGACCACGGTGAAATGAACGGCGATTACGGACTCATTTATAAGAGCAATTTCCTCAACGGTGCCGTTCGGATACCGCTGCTCGTACGGACACCTGACAGCACATACGCTGGCAGTATTTGTGCCAGTCCCGTGGAATGGATTGACATCGGTCCAACGCTTGTTGAGATGGCAGGTAGTGAATTGGAGCATCGTCAGTTCGGAAAATCGTTGTGTCCAGTCCTAACGAATCCAGAAGGAACACACCGCGATTTCGCGATCTCTGAGATAGAGGGTGAGGTTATGTTGCTAAATCAGGAGTGGAAGGCTGCGCTCAACACAGATGGCGAAGTCTATCTTTTGTTTGATGTGCAAAACGCCCCTAATGAGACAGAAAACCTCGCCGGTAGCGCAGAAGTTGCGGATATTGAAATGGCATTGCGCCTGCAAATTTTAGAGAGGCTTGTGCAGACGCAACTGAGAAAACCGTTTCGTCAGTGACGCTTAAGCTCTGCCGTAAACGGGGATAGCAGCACCGTTGATAACTGCTGCATTGTCAGAAGTGAGGAAACAGATCACTTTGGCGACATCGGCGGGAGCTACCCACCTATCGTGTTCTTCGTCCGGCATAGCTTCCCGATTCATGGGTGTATCCATAATGCTTGGCATGATGGCGTTGACGTTTACACCGGAATCCATCACCTCAGCGGCTAACGACTCGGTCAAAGTGCGGACACCGCCTTTCGAGACACAATACGCACTCAAACCCGCCTCGCCTTTTAATCCGGCGCGTGCGGAGACGTTGATGATCTTTCCGTAACTTTGTGCTGTCATGTGTGGAATAGCCGTCTTGCAGCAGAGGAAAACGGATTTGAGGTTTAGGTTCATCATGAAATCCCATCTGTCCTCTTCAAGTTCCGCAGTTGGGATCCCTCCGACAAATCCACCAACGATGTTGATCAAGATGTCCAACGCACCAAATTTGGATATGAATTCCTCAATCGTTTTCTGGACTTCGGCTTCCACGGTAACATTTGCAAAAAGGAAGGTGACATCTTCGCTAAGTTCCGGATTGAACTCCTTGAAGCGTTCAACCTCGTTGTCAAACAGATAGGTAACAGCGACAGTATCGCCTTGCGCGAGATAGGCTTTGGTGACGGCACTCCCTAATATACCGGTGCCGCCGGTGATAAGGACGTTTCGGTTTGATTTTGTCATTTTAAATTTCTCCATTCTGTTTAGTGGTTATGTATATAGGCCTGAAAGTAGTTTTCACAATGATCAGTTTTAGGATTTTTATTCAGCAGAAGATATTTAGACAAGAGATCTGGCTATCTCATTAATTCTATGTGTAAATTCAGTTATAGGGAATAATTCGGCAGGTTTCTTGGTGAGTTTAAAAGTAGCCGATGATCCCTTATCCATAGTAACTAAGCGTCCTGCTTTACCCTCTACTACATCGCCTTTTCGCCAAGCATTAAACAGAATCTCGTCTGGTGCGATTCCTAAAACAAGCAGGGCTTGATAATCACGATGATGGCGTATATGATTGAACTGAAACTTGTCGTTCACATCTTCTGTGGCGGTTTTGACCTCGAATGATATAGATTCTATCCGAATATCCCAAGGACTTTGAGTGCTTTTCGGTAATTCCCAATTCAAATCCTCTACATCACACCACTGGTGAATAAAATCTTGTCCGACGTTACCGATGTGTGTATTGCTAAGTATCTTAATATCGCCCAACGGTGCGTCTACCCACTTCGGATTGTTGGCATATGTTGCTATTACATCCTTCATTAACCCAATAGCATTAGGCATCAACAAACCCTCCATCTACTATGGCTTGGCGGATATGATACATGGATATGTGTCTACAATTATGCACAGCAAGGTTGGAATAATGATTCCAATTTGTATTGTTCAATAAATATTCAACCTTATTGCGCTCCTTTTTTAGAATTAACCCATATCCACAACCATAACGGACTTCCGCGAAATCTCGGACAAGTTCAGGCGGTTCGTTGTAGAATGTTCTTTGGAGGAAATAATCTGCTTCTTCCATGCGATCTTGTCCACAGAGACGCTCTTTACGGATATCTACGGTAAACAAATCTATCCAATCATTACATGTCTTGACTGCTGGCATACGATTTACACCTCGTCTCCATATTTGCCAGAGGGTATTAAGTTTAACCGTATTACTATTTATATCTACGAAAGCATTGGATGGCAACTGTTTAGACAAAATTAGTTCTGCCCCCCTTACTCTATATTTCGGACTGCCTTTCCCATTGCTTTGGAATGCCATAGGTAATATAAAGCCTATGTAGTCGGCAAAGATTGCTGACTGATTTAAGAAAGCAAGAGCGAGCCATGCACGGTAACCGAACGGAGGGTTACCCATAACAGCATAATGATTTTGGTTTTGCGGAGGACTCCACGTTAAATAATCTTCACCTATAAATTCAGGACGCGTTGGTAGTATATCAATACCGGTCCGACGGTTTTCCGGCATCAAGTTATAAAATACACCAGTTCCAGCACTTGGCTCAATAAAATGATAGTTCGTTAGGTCTACACCATCCTTTTGCATTGTAGAATATAGGCTTTCGCTGCATTCGTGTGCTATATCAGGATGTGTGTAAAAGCAATCCAAATCGACCTCTTCTTGGTCTACCCACGTGGGTATCAATTCACATTTTTGCCAAGACTGGTTACGGATTGCTTTTGCTTGTTCAATTGTTCTTATCGGAAGTATTTTCTGATAAAAATCCATAGCGGAGCATTATCCTTTTCAATAACTATTTTAACGCGTTGTGCTGTTTAGCATATTTGTGAGTATTGCCTAACTAATAATATTGGATATCAAATTACCATGATTTAAAATCTAACAGATACACTACTTATGGTAGTATAACATATATCACAACATTTTGCGAATATTCTTTATGTGACCCCAATGCCGGGACGTTTTGGCAGTATGAGTTTACCGTTATCAAGGGTTACACCGGTGTATAGGTCGTTTGTGATGAGTAAGTTGCCATCGAGATCGGCGTAGTCTACGAGGG
Organism: Candidatus Poribacteria bacterium; assembly: GCA_003635195.1. Classification (GTDB taxonomy): domain Bacteria; phylum Poribacteria; class WGA-4E; order WGA-4E; family WGA-3G; genus WGA-3G. The sequence continues at coordinate 53,454 of PYIY01000067.1, forward strand.
GTGTTAGATGCGCAGCTGCAGTGATACCGAGTGAACTCTCTATCATACAACCAACCATAATAAGCAATCCGTGTGTCCGAGCGACGTGTATCATTCGGTGTGCTTCAAGCAGCCCACCACATTTAACAAGTTTGATGTTGATGCCATCAACGCATTCAGCAAGTGCTGGAATATCACTCGCGCGTTTGACGCTTTCATCGGCAATGATCGGTAATTCCGAGTTTTCACGAACAAATTTGAGACCTGCCAGATCATCCGGTTTTGTCGGTTGTTCGATGAGTTCAACGCCATATTGGGCAAGTTCACGAATCTTGCGAACCGCCGCTTTCGGTGTCCACGCCGTATTCGCATCGACGTAGATAGGTTTATCCGTTACATCTCGGAGTGCTTTGATTATTTCAATATCGCGAGGCATACCGAGTTTGACCTTTAGGATAGGATACGCTGCAGCATGTCGCGTTTTTTCAGCCATCACCTCTGGATCATCAAGTCCAATGGTAAAGGATGTGCAAGGGGTTTCTTGTGGGTTAAGGCCCCAGAGTTGGTAGAGTGGAACGCCGAGTTTTTTACCGAGTCGGTCGTGTAGTGCCATATCAATGGCAGATTTCGCGGCGTAATTGCCGCCGAGTGTCGTTTCAACAGTCGCCATCACATCGTGGATTGCATCGAGGTTGTTAGGAAGTGCGGGGGCAATAGTTTCTAATGCGATACTCACTGTCTCAACGGTTTCACCGTAAAACCGTGCGGGTGCTGTTTCACCGATACCCCCATCAATCTCTACCGAGATCACCTGTCGGTGTGCATCTGTTGCACGACGGGCAATCTTGAACGGATACTTGAGTTGTAAATTTGTAATTTGAGAGGTAATGTTCATGCTATTCTCGCTCAGTGGATTTCCCATCAAAGGAATCCGCTAAATCCCCCTTATCAGCGGACTGGCAACATACTTCCAGTAAATAGCTTTCTTTACGGCACGGGATCTCTACTTATAAGATAGGTTCTACTGCCGAATCTCTTTTAGGTATGCCATAAAACGTTTTCGTTCTTCGGTGTCAATATCTCCATTTGCTTTTAGGAAAGTCCATGCACCGAAGAAAATAGCATGTGCCTCCTCTATAGCAGAAGTGTTCTGCTGATTTAAGGATCGGATTTCAAGGGTCATCGCCATTTTGTTTGTCTGTTGGATTTCAGGAGTTGTCCGATCTTGAACCGTGACAATCGGTGTTTGAAAAAGTGTTTTGTTGAACTGTTCAAGTATCCGCTTTAGAAACGTTTCTGTCCCTTGATTGCCGCGGTAGTGCGTTGCGATTAAAGGCGGTTCATCTTTACGCCGCCGTGTGTGGTTAATTTGCAGATAATATCCTCTTCCCGCAATAGCGTTAATCTGGCGTATCCGTTCTGCTGTAGTCAGCTCTCGTCCGGGGGTATGGATATTATAGACTTTCGCACCGGCGAGTTCGAGCAGTTCCCTCAAGGTTTCAATCAATTTTTCTGTGGTCGGCGTATCACTTCGTGCGTCGAGAATGATGACTGTTGATGCAAACGCTCCACCTGCAATAGGATGAAGTTTAGTAGGTACAACCGTTGTCTGATTTGAGATAATGTCAATTTCGCGTTTATAAGGATAGTAGCCCCTTTTGGAAATATGTAGCGTTGTTTTGATCGGAGCCTTTGACGGAAGATCAGTTGTGATAAAGAAATGTCCCTCAGTATTCGTGGTTGTGGTTAATCCGGGATTAGCTTGTAATTGTACATCTCGCAGCGATTCTCCAGAGTCCGCGTCAGAAACTTGCCCTTGCACAATAGCAACGTCCGTGTCTGTAAAGTTAATCGTTAAGGATGCGCGCTTTTCACCGTAAAAGGCTTCTACGATTGCCGTACCGGGTGAATCAGGTGCGTAGAGATAGAAATTCGCTGAACCGTGCTTTGATAATTGACGGATCTCTGCCAATGTTCCGTTTGATGTTTGCATGTGGATTGGTTCACCATCAGCGATGGGTGTTCCCTCAGCGTCAAGTGCGGTTACAGAAATACCGACGTAACCGTTACCATCAACTGGCAGCGTATCTGTCCACGCGTTAAGGCGAAGTTCTACCGCTGCGGGGGCGACTTTAAACCATTGCTGCGAAGGCAGGCTGTGGTTTCCGTAATAGTTCACCAATTCAGTTTGGACAAAATGGACACCGTTTGCGAGCGGTTCTTTAATATCCACCGTGATTATATCTGCCTCGCGGTCGTAGTCATACGGCACACTCACGTCATCAACCTTGACTCGAATAGAGTTCGAGAAAACCTGCTGTCGTTTGAGCATCCACGCGCCGCGCTGGTGAAGTCCATCCATGACCCGAATCTGAAGTCGTGGCGTTCTGGTCTGAATAATAGTCTTAGGTTGTGGTTCTACCAAAACACCTTTTGGAAATCCAGCTGCAACGTAGCGAGCAATGCCGAGAAAATAGCCGTAAGCCTCGTTTCTGAGGTAGTCGTCCTTCTTCAACCGCGCCTCTTCCTCTGGATTTGAGAGAAAAGATGCCTCACATAAGACCGCCGGACATTTCGTCAGCCGCAAAACACCAAAACCAGAAGCAACGACCAATTTATCCGAAAAGAGGCCTGTCGCAGGTGAACTCGGTAATTGCAGTGCGTCTGAGACGCCTTGTTGCACATACCGAGCAAGGTCGAGGCTCTGACGCGAATCGTCGGCATCACCGTGATACCATGTAGAGGTATAGTTCGTTTCTGGATTGTCAATGCCGTTATGGTGAAGTGAAATAAAAAAATGCGCCCCACTTTCATTGGCGATTTGGCTTCGTGTCGCCAGACTCACGTAAGAATCATCAACGCGCGTCATGATAACAATAACCCCAACTTCCTGTAGCATATTCCGCAAGTGAAGGGCAACTTGTAAGTTGACATCTGCCTCACGAAGGCCTGTGGGACCTCGCTTGTAATCCGAGATGTGTCCTTGTCCTCCGTGTCCTGGATCCAAGCAAATTTTAAATCCCTTAAGATGCCGAGTATAAGAGGGAACTTCAGTGTAGAAAGGTGTCTGCTGTTCTGTAATCTTTTGACGGTGGGCGCACCCTATGAACAGCAGAAACACTGAGGTAATAACGGCAATTTTGTAAAAGAGGCGGGTTTTCATTTGAAATCTGATATTTCCTGTTCATGGCTTAGGAATTGCACAGAGAACGCCGCTCAGCACAAATGTGGAACAGTTTACGTAGTGCTGTGTAAATGTCCCTATCTGTTCCGCCTCCTGGTTTGCCGCGAGCGGGGACGCTCAAGGATTTCTTTGAGAATGATACCTTGACGGAACGTTTCAGGCGACAAATTCAGCAGCGACGTGGCAGGGACGGATCGGATTCCGGCTGGCGATTCCACGGGCACTGGCGGCGGTTGTGGGTGTGGATCCTCAACGGGCTGAACTGGCTCTTGTGGTGCAGGCGGTTCCGGTTCTTCAGAAGCCTCGGCTACCGCTGCCGTTTCGTCTTCATCCTCTTGCGTCATCATCTGCTCTAACTCAGTTGCGAACGGAAAATCCTCCATAAAAGGCGGTGGTGCTGCGTCCCCGTCGCCCTCAGCGAGCGTATTTTCCTCTATTCTTCTTTCAGCATTCTGCTGTTGTGCCTTCCGCCGCCGCGAATTGCTTACAACGAGCGAGAGAATCACGATAACGAGTGGTATTATCAGCTGGATGAGACTGTCCATTAACTTCTCCTTTAGGGACCAACGTTAGGGTTCCCTTCAGTGCCTGCTATGAAAGCCCGAGTGAGTGCGAAGAACGCGTCGTGTCTATCTCCTGTCCATCACTGACGGGTGAAGCGATAGACTGCCGCATCTCCGTATCTGCGAGGATATTCCTGAGTTCATAATAATCCATAACACTCATTCTTTCGGAGGTAAGCGTATCAGCGATTGCGAGCGGTACTTCAGCATCGGCCTCAATGAGTTTGATTGTCATCTCTTCGACGAGTGCTTTATTTTCTTCTTCTTCCGCTTGTGCGCGAGCGCGTTGCTCCTCAGCTTTGGCACGTGCTATCTTGAGTTCCGCTTCGGCTTGGTCGGTCTGTAATTTGGCCCCGACGTTTTCGCCAACGTTTATATCGGCTATATCAATAGACAGAATCTCGAAGGCGGTTCCAGCGGCTAAGCCTTTATCGAGGACTGTTTCTGAAATGCGGACAGGGTTTTCCAAAACTTCTTTGTGGCTTCCCGATGAGCCGATCGTAGTGATGATGCCTTCACCGACCCTTGCACGGATAGTATCCTCGGTAGCACCACCGACAAGCCGATCAATATCGGCTCGGACCGTGACGCGTGCTTTCACAATTAATTGGATACCGTCGCGGGCAACAGCAGTAATACCGTTGCTGGCATCGTCTTGGCTGGGAATATCAATAATCTCTGGGGTAACACTCACTTGGACGGCTTGCAAGACATCTCTACCGGCGAGGTCGATTGCGGCGGCTTGTGCAAAACCGAGATCAATATTCGCTTTGTCCGCTGCGATAAGTGCTGCGACAACACTTGCGACACGTCCACCCGCAAGAAAGTGTGCTTCGAGATCGTCGAGAGATAGGGTTAACCCCGCCTTGGTTGCGTTAATCTGTGGTTCTACAATCGCAGCGGGTGGGACACGCCGCAAGCGCATCGCAACGAGATCGAAAATTCCTACCTTAACGCCTGCTGCGATAGCAGTAATCCACAACCCGATTGGCACGAGCCAACTGAGAATAATTAGGAATAGAACTATCACAACAGCAATAATTGCGACAATTGTTGGTGTCATATTTACTTTTCTCCATTGACGTAGTATTTCCGTAAGTGCTGTTTAAAATCGCACCTACAAGATGAAGATGGATATAGTCGCGCGATGATGTGCCCGCGCCTATAGTAGCAGGATTACTGCTCTCCAATGTTTAAGTTGCCTTCACGGAACGCACCCGCGAGGGAACGGGGGACTTCTGCTTCAGCCTCAACCACTTTTGCGCGCATTTCCTGAACGTTCGCAGTCATCTGTTGTTTTCGAGCGACTGCCATCGCGCGCCGTTCTTCCGCTTTCGCTTGCGCGACGACGAGATCCGCTTCGGCTTGTTCCGCTTGAAGTTCTGCACCGATATTTTTGCCAACGTTGACATCAGCGATATCAATGGAAAGGATTTCAAAAGCGGTTCCTGCATCAAGTCCGCGGTCGAGCACTGTTTTTGAGATGATGTCTGGATTTTCAAGGACATCTTCGTAGGTTTCAGATGCCCCAATTGCGCTGATAATACCTTCACCTACGCGAGCGATGATCGTCTCCTCACCGGCACCACCGACAAGTCGATTGATGTTCGTCCGTACGGTAATACGGACGGTCGTTATCAACTCAACACCGTCCAAAGCGAGTGCACTGATGCGAGCGGTGGTAATCACACGCGGATTGACGCTGATTTGAACTGCTTCAAACACATCACGTCCTGCCAAGTCAATAGCAGCGGAGCGTTGAAAACTGAGTTCAATTCTCGCTTTATCCGCCGCGATGAGTGCACTGACAACATTAAGGACGTTCCCGCCAGCGAGGTAATGTGCCTCTAATTCGGAAGTTATTACTTTTAAACCTGCTTTGTGTGCACTGATTAAACCCTTCACAATAACATTCGGATTCACGCGTCTCAGGCGCATCCCGATCAGGTCAAGAATTCGGAGTGGAACCCCGGCTGCGATAGCAGCGATCCAGAGCCCAACAGGAACGAACCAAAAAAACACTATAATAGCAATTAGGGCAACAAGAGCGATTCCACCTGTAAATATATCCATTTATCTGCCTCCTACGAATAGTTAATAGTTATAAGTTATTAGTTGTTAGTTATAAGGCTGGTCCCTGATGTTTGACCATCTCTTTGGAACTGTTGCTACCCACTTGAAGCACCGACGGTTACCAAAAGGTATTGAACAATCATAATATCTTAACTAAAAACTTATAACTTATAACTTATAACTTTTCTATTGTAAACTACGAACGACGACGCGACTGCCTTCGACCAAAATTACTTCAACATCAGTCTCTGGTTCAACGAATTCACCTTGTGTAACAATATCAACGCGATGTCCATTAATCAGGGCGGCACCAGCCGGACGTAAAGGGGTCAATGTCTTACCGGATTTGCCAACGAGACTTACCAATTCCGAGGGGGGTGCTTGGAAACCCGCCTCTTTATTCTCGGTTGTGCTCAAGATGAACGTTTGAATGATGGGTGTTCTACGCAGTAGAGATAGCCCAATGATCGCTAACGGAATCACCAGTACCAATGTTATCCCGGTAGAAGTGAGCGCGGTCTGCAAACCAAATTTCCACCAAGCGGTCCCGACACCGATCAGTATAAGTAGACATCCGGGTATGCCTGCCGCCCCAAATCCTGGAAGAATCAAGAGTTCAATAAATACCAACAGAATTCCGAAACTGATGAGAAAAATTAGAAACCACATAGTTGTCCCTCCAAACGTATCAAGCAATCGTGAGAAAATTATGTATCGTCAACTGCCTCTACGAAAACTTTAGGACCTTCAACTTCAACAACTCTGACATTACTATTCTGCGCGATGAAATCACCGACGGTAACAACATCGACTCTTTTATCACCGATTCGCGCTGTCCCAGAGGGGCGCAGCGGTGTTAAAGCGGTACCCGATTGTCCGAGATACGCCTGAAAATCCTCGGCACTCGAAGAGTGGTATCCCATCTCAGTATCCATAACTGTTGACAGTGCGAATCTCTGGAAGAGCCGTGTTTCAGGTAAGAAAAACGCGGCGAAAATGACCAATGCAGAAGTTAAAATCACAGAGATTGAGAGCCATAAAACCGCGGTGCGCAAGTTGTAAGCACCATCGAAAACGAAGAAAACGCTACCCAACATCATTGTAATCCCAAGAATTCCGGCGATACCGAAGCCAGGGATTACAAAAACCTCCAATGCGATTAAAGCGATCCCGAGCATAAAAAGTAGAAATGCCCATCCGGCATCAATTCTTGTAAGCGTGTGTCCACCGAAGAAAAGTCCTATACAGAGTAAACCGAGCAGACCCGGGACTCCGAAACCGGGAGATCGAATCTCTATGAAGATACCGAGAATTCCTAAGGAGAGCAAGAGAGAACTGATAAAAGGATTCGTGATAAAGAACACAATTCGATCCGCGAGCGTCGCCCTAACCTCTGTAACGCGCGCATCGGCGAGCGTTTTAAGACGATTAACTTGCGAGACACCGTATTCACGTTGTCGTTGCATAATGGCTTCCTCGGTTAGCGGCATCTTAGTGCCAGCGACTTCAACGATCTCGTACTGTGCCAATAATTCTGTGAGGGTTTCTGCTTGTGAATCTGCGAACCCGTATTCAAGTGCCTGTCTGGTAGACAGGGTGAGCAGTTTACCTTGCGCACAAAGGATTTCCATCTCTTCGCCTGTTTCTTCACGCGCCGCGTATTCTTCGGGTAGGAGTTTAATGATCTGTCCATCTTTGAGTTTGACGAGAACAAGTTCTTTGTCTACCATGGCTTCGGCGATATCAGGGTTGCGGTTTTCACGTTCAGCAGTTGCGCGGATCGTCCCTTGGATGTAGGAGATGGCTTTTTCCCCAGCCTCTTGGCCTTGCATATCAACAGGGGCAGAATCCCCGAGTGTGCCACCCGAAGTCATGACAATCTGATTGCAAGCGATAGAGATCATCGCGCCCGCTGAAATTGCCTGCCGATTCACAAAAGCGATCGTCGGAATCTGTGTGTTTTGAATTGCGCGAATGATATTGACGGCAGAATCCACTCTGCCGCCGGGTGTATCCACATCAAAAACGATTGCATCCGCCCCTGCCGCCTCGGCTAATTGAATACCGTCACTGATATAAGTGCCGAGACCACTTCCGATCTCGTTGCGTATATCTATGAGGTAAACCCGCGCGGTATCCTGTGCGAATAGGTCTCCACTCGCGAAGAAACATCCGATTAGAAGCAGCACGTGACTCAGAAGATATATTTTGCGCCTCATAAAATTACCCTCATCCGTCGTTCGGGTTGCAAATCTCACCCTTTTGAAATCTGTTTTTTGTGCAACGATTTAGACAATTGACGATTAATTCAATTATATCTTAAGGCGATCTTACGCGTCAAGATCATTTGTGTTTTTACAGAAGATTCAGTTTTTGGCTATCAGCGGTCAGTGAGAATCGCGCCCTCGTCCGGAGGTTGCTCTTAGGTTGATGTTAATTCTTCTTGGATCCACGCGTGCAGGACATGGTTCAGGATTAAATGGACATCTTCAACGGGACCATAGTGATTGCTATCTACGACAACATTTACATCGCAAATCGTTGCTAAGGTGCCACCGCCGAATCCGCTCCATCCGATTGTTTCGCACCCCATCTTGCTGGCGTGTCGCATTGCGCGGATCACATTCTCAGAGTTCCCACTTGCGCTGATACCGATAACGACATCTCCGGGGTTCACAAGATTCTTCAGTTGTTCGACAAAGACATCTTCATAGGACACATCGTTAGACCACGCGCTCATTGTTGCGACGTTGTCCGTCAGACTGATGACTCGGAAACGGGGTTTTCCGGGGACACTCGTGCCTTTACCCAGATCACAAGCAAGGTGCGATGCTGTCGAAGCACTTCCGCCGTTGCCAATCACAAAAATTTGCTTTTCGGCATGATACGCTTCCATAATAACATCTATGGAACGTTGGACATCTTCCAAGGAAAGTCGTTCTAAAACGCCTTGAAGATGTGAAATGTAGTTTTGAATTCTCTCCATGTTGATTTTTGGGTTTCCTTTCTATATAGTTATGAGTTATCAGTTTAGGTTCAAGTTTAAACGACTAATGCGATGGCGGCGAGGTCGCCTAATGCGTCGCCTAACTGTGCTGGCGCAATTTTAACGGCTTCTGCGGGTCGTGTCATCGCGAGTTCTGAAACCACTTTCCGAATCGGATTGAGCAAAAGATCACCTGCAGCGATTGCGATTGTTCCTAATAAAACGATGTCGGGGTTCAAGATGTTTACCAAATTCGCGATGCCCCATCCCATGTAATAGGCGGTTTCGTCAACGAGTTGCAAAGCCAACGCATCACCTGTTTGTGCTGCCGCAAGCACATGCTCAGATTTAACATTTTCGATTCGGTTATTAGCAAGGTTTAAGAGTACCGTTGCTGAAGTCTTTTTGTTTGCGGGTTGCTTTCGTATTGCTGCTTGGGTGCGCCGCGCGATCGCGGGACCTGAACAGAGTGCTTCGAGGCATCCGCGTTTACCACATCCACAACGCGGACCATCGGGTAGTAGTATCTGATGTCCGACCTCTCCGGCACTATCGTTGGCACCGTGGTAGATCTGTCCATCAATAACAATACCGCCGCCGATTCCCGTGCTCATGGTCATATAGAGCACGGCATTATAACCGCGTCCACCACCGAACCTGAATTCTGCGAGTGCGCTTGCATTCGCATCGTTCTCAATGGTCACTGGAATTTGGAATTCGGATTCAAGACATGCTTTGAGAGGCAGGGCATCCCATCCGGGTAAATTCGGTGGTGAATAGACGATCCCGGTTTTCGTATCCAAGGGACCGCCGCAACTCACACCAATCGCCGAAACTGATCTCTGCGCCAGACCTGCCAATTCAACGGTTTCACGCACCATATCAAATAGCAATTGAAGCGCGTATTCTGGTCCCTTTTCTGCGAGTGTTGGTTTCCGCACTTTGCTAAGGATGTGTCCGGTGCTATCAGCGACAACAGTGGCAAGTTTAGTGCCGCCGATATCAATTCCGACAACGTGTGTTTCCATCGGTTTCTCTTTCCGAGCTAATGATCGCAAACTGTGTCTACAACTCGTAATTTAGGTCGTGTAGTGCGGGATAAATCTGTGCGTATGCCTTCAACTTCTCATCGTACTGTTGTGCGAGTGCCTCACGCGGATAGTATACATCGCGTGGCGTGACTAACTGTTCAACGGCTGTTTCAATAGAATCGTACTTGCCTATCGCTGTGCCGGAAAGAATAGCGGTGCCGAGGCAGACTCCCTCTGATATATCCAGAGCGATGACCTTTTTGCCGAACATATCGGCTTTGAGTTGCAGCCACTTCTGAGATTTCGCGCCGCCACCGATGGCGCGCACCTCATTTATCACAACGCCTGCGTCTTGCAACATAGCCAGATTTTGTTTAATCTCGTAACTGATGCCTTCCAATACCGCTTTGACGAGTTCACCCTTGGTTGTCGAAAGTGTTAATCCGACAATCGCTCCTTTCGATTCTAAATCAAGATAGGGTGTCCCTGACCCAGTAAAATGGGGTAGTACCATCGCTGTCCCCGGGGTATCGGGAATATCTTCTAACAGTATGTCATAGACATCACGTCCTTCTGCGGCTGCCTGGGCAACTTCTGCTTGCGCGAGGGTATCTCTATACCAGCGTAGCACAACGCCACCACTTGATACGAAACCGAGTGTGACATACAATCCATCAACAACATGCGGATAACAGGCAAAGTTCCCGTCTATCATCTGTTGATTAATGACAGGTTCCGTGAAGGCGGGTGCGATACATTCAACGGTGCCGGTTGCGTCCATGACTTCGCCACTCCGAATGATCCCTGCGCCTAATGCACCACAGGGTTGGTCGTGCCCACCGGTAACACAGACGACCCCATGCGGGAGACCGAGTTCGTCAGCGACCTTCGCACGCACTTCACCGATGACGGTGCCTGACGGTGCGGTCTCAGGAAAAAGCGTCGCGTCTACATCCGCCAAACCGAGCATTTTTTCTGACCAGCATTTGTCAATAATATCAAAAGCCATCGTGCGTGCTGCGAGGGAGTAGTCCACCACAGGCGGGATACCGAGTTTGAAGTAGACAAAATCTTCAAAACCGAGGAACTTCGATACCTGTCGGTAGATGTCAGGTTGATTTCGTTGTATCCAGATCAGTTTTGGAAGGGTATGGATATCGCTTATCGGCATCCCGGTGATTTGCATCACCTCAAGCGGCGTTATGTGTTGCTTTAGTTCGTCACAGATGCCTGTTGTGCGCGCATCGAAAGTTGTAATTGCGTTCGCTAAGATCTGTCCGTCTGCGGATACTGGTGTTACGGCTTCACCTTGCGAGGCGACACTGATTGCTTCAATAGGCTCGGATTTTGTTTCTGTTGCAACCTGCTGAATGCCAGTAGCGATGTTTTCCCAGACGACATTCGCTTCGAGTTCAGACCAACCGGGTTGCGGATGCGTCAACGGATATTCGCCATACGCCTGTGCGAGCAGCGTCCCGTCCTCACGAAATGCGATGACTTTGCACCCTGTCGTACCAACATCAATCCCCAAAAGACTCATTGTTCTGTTTTCTCCTTGATACAAGATGTGATTATAATACAACAGGTTACAAATTAATTCAAGATTTGGTTTTTTGGTTGGTTGATATTAACCCCCTAAATGACTAATGAACGTGCGGCGTAAGTCCTAAATATTTGGAAAAATTCCAGTGCGCTTTCGCTCCAAAAAGTTACCAACCCGTCCGAAAAGTTACCAAATGGTAACTTTTTTCGTTTTTTGGTAATTTTCTCAATTTGGCTGTAAACTCAGCCATTGTAAGGGTTTAGAGACATTTTTTGTGCGATCCTTTGCGGCAAAAAATGTTACCAAGGGAAGTGTAACATTTTCAGATTTTTATTTTCAGCGTTATATTATTTAACCCTGTCTTCTCTAAATCTGCTTCCAGTCGTGCAATATAGTCCGCGGTCAGGCGTTCCACCGCCTGATTCAGGGTCTCAACTATCCAGACAGCCAAATCGCTGAGCGTCTCATATTGGGCTGCATTGAAACGATATGTCTCGCCATTAATGACGATTTCCAGCGGTCCGCTACTGTCAGCATTTTCCAAAGAGAACGCTTCTGGAGATGGAATACCTATTGCCTCCGCGTTAGTTTCCCCAAACAGTGTCACTGCATCGCGTATGTATGCCTCAATCTGATAGGCATCGGAACCTTCGTCAGCAGCGCGGACGATTGCATCCGTGACAATATTCATCGGAATGTGTAGGTCGGTTCCCATCCAATCTCTTGTTACAAGGTATTCTGTTCCGCGCCATGTATAAATCGCCATTTTTTTATCTCCTTTTCTAAAATGTTCGTGCCAAGTTGTATCTTGCCGGGGATCCGAGACAGTTACCGAGACATCTGGGAAAACTGTTCTGTTAACATGCCGACATTCACAAAGTGGATTGGTATAGGCAAAAAGACTGTCTGCAACGTTAGTCTTAAAAATGTTACACTAGTGTAACATTTAGTGTGCAGAGCAGTCGCCAGAGAACTGAGTAGCTGCAAGGGTTCAGAGACGTTTTTTTCTCATCTTCCATTTTGAAAAAAAAAAGATTGAAGTGTTACACCCCCAGAGGAACTGACGAATTTAGAACGTGTCTAAAGAGAAGGGAGTCTGCTTTTGAGAGACGGATATTCTTCTCGCAAAACTTTGGAAGTATAACTTTTGATGTTTGCGTTACAAGTTAACCAATAGTACACAAAACCTGCAAATATGTAGAGACGGTGTATTTTTCTCTGTTTAGACAACTAATTTTTGTTAATTTTCATTTACATTATTTATGATAACATATATAATTAAGAAAAGCAAATTAATTCTTACTAAAGTTTGGACAATTTTTTCCGGAATAGACATGCTGCTTCTGCGGGGCTGAGCGGCGTGGGCAGTGGCGTTTCTATAGATATACTGAAGAAATCCGCAGAAATCCGCAGAAATCCGCAGAAACACCCAAGCAAAGACCCCTATCAAAGACCCCAAGCAATACGCAGAAATACGCAGAAACGCCCAAGCAATACGCAGAAATACCCAAGCAAAAACACCCCAAGCAAAAACACCCTACGGGGCCGCGAATCCGGGCATCCACGTCTGTTTTTCTCTGGGTTGCGTTTGTCTAAGAAACTTAGAGAAAAAATCAGAGAGGCGTTGAAAATCCGGCATGAACCTAACCGCAATTGTCCAAACTATAGTATAAATAGCCCTGAAAGAAAGTTGACAAAATATGGGGTTTTAAAGTACAATTTAGAATAACCAACATTTTCTGGCACTTAGGCGCAGACAATTCAATAGCAATAAGGAGATTGACATGCTAACGCAAGAACAGGTCGACTTTTACAATGAGAACGGTTATCTCAAGGTTGACCAACTTTTCACACCAGAGGAGACGAAAGAACTGGCATCCGAAATGGTGCAGATTATTAATAACTGGGGACAGGAGACAATCGGCTGGCCGGGCCCTTGGCGTACCCGCTACCTTGAAGAAGAAGATCAGCAGACGACGAAGGCAGTCTTTATGCACAATCCGCACTTCTACTCGGCTACATGGGGGAGAGTCATCTTTCACGAACGGTTGACAGGTGCTGTGCAATCACTTATCGGTGATACGATCCAGTGGCATCATACGGTCCTCCATGCGAAGCCGCCGGAAAAAGGTACACCATTCCCGATGCATCAGGATTATCCATTCTACCCGCACGACGGTCTCGACTTTGTTGATTGCCTCGTCCATCTGGATGATGCCCCGTTTGAAAGCGGCGCGCTGCGGGTTGTTCCGGGTAGCCATAAAGAGGGACCTCGAGAACATATCACAGGTGAAGGGACTGCTCCGCATCTGCCGACTGATAAATTCCATCCAGATTTCATTGACTCTATTCCGATACCGGCGAAAGCGGGTGATGTCATTTTCTTCAGTTACTGCCTGATCCACTGGTCGGAAGTCAATAGGACAGATCAATGGCGGAAAGCCGTTCGATTCGGGTATCATACGCCAGAGATGCGTCCCGTTGGTCGTGCTCCAGAAGAACCCTACAACAACATTATGGCAGGTGGGTTTAAAGTGAACCCGACATCTGGAGAATTAATGGCTTAGAACAGATAAAGTTAGAACCTTACCTACCAAAAGGCTATGGCGAGGTTTCAAGCCTCGCCAGCAAAATGTAATGTCTCATATTTTCACAAAACGCCTCTTTCCTCTTTTCGTGATAGGCGCGTGTCTGGTTTGCGCAACGCAGGCGTTTGCCCAAGAGCCTTCGCTCGCTGAACAAATATTTCAAGAATACCAAGAACTCCTACAACGAGAAGATGTCCAAGAGGTATTGCCAGCAGTTCTGATTGAACTCAAGAAACCAAAAAACCAACCGCTTTTAACGCCTGCGACTATAGACGCAGTACTGGATGACCCGGAAATTCTCAAGACACTTATACCGGATATCAGCGATGAATTTATAACGTTGTTAAAAGAGGATACTGACATCCAAATGATGCTTAGAGATCCTAATGTTCAAACGTTACTCCAAGATAGCGAAGCGGTTGATGAACTTGCCAGTCTACTTGAAGTAGAACCATTCATACTCGCGCCACTGATTTTTGACAGGTATCAAATGCTTTTTCAACGCGAGGATATTCGGGAGCTGCTGCCTGATGTTCTCATCATACTCAAGGCTCCGGAAACGCAGAAACTATTGCAACCTGCTACAATCAAATTGGTAGCAGAGGACCCAGACTTATTGAAAACACTTGTTCCAGAAATCGAGGATAGATTCATAATACTTCTTAAGGAAGACGCGGCGGTTAAGGTGTTGATTAATGATCCGGATCTTCATACGTTACTCCAGAACCCCGCGGAAATTGATGAACTTGCGAGACTCCTCAGCGTCGAACCCCCGTTAATTGTTGTCAGTGTAGTGCCTGCCTCGATGGAATCCCCTGGTATGGGTGAACAGTTTAGTATTACCGTCGATATTGCTAACGCTCAAAATGTAGCGGGGTATGAGCTATCACTCCATTTTGATTCGGAAGCACTTCAGTATATCTCATGGGAGCAGGGGACTTACCTTTCTGGGGAGATTTTTGTCATTCCTACAACGATTAAGGAGAACCAGGTAACTTTCGCATCGACAGCCCGCACGGCAGCAGATGCTACACAAGGCACCTTATTGACAATAACGTTTAAAGTGGTTGCCGTAAAAGCATCGACGCTTTCGTTAAGTAATGTCATCCTTTCGAGTGGTATAGGAACAAAACTTCTTGTGACGACCGAAGATGGTGAAATTGTTGAACCGCCAACACCGCCGTGGGATGTTAACAAAGATGGTGTTATCAATATTCTGGATTTGACCTTGGTGGCAGCGAATTTTGGGGAGACGGGCCCTACACCTGCCGATGTTAATGGAGACAATATAGTGAATATCTTAGATTTAACACTGGTTGCAATCCATTTCGGGGAATAAGATAAAGGATTTTAGGAATAAAAAAAGGAGGGGTAGGTTTTCACCTACCCCTTTTAAAGTGATCAGCGACGTTTCACGTTGCCCCAGGTGGTTGTAAGTTTACCTCCCGGCTGAACTGCCAATCCGCCAATTGTTTTCATAGCAAGATTCATCTCATTAATATCAATGACGCGGTCCCACATATAAACCTCAGCAATAACGGCATTTAGCCACTGCCCATCTTCACGATGTGCGATGAATACAGGACGTTCGCCTGCTTCGCAGGGACCGTTGCCGTTATCATCGGCTTGTGCGACGGGGTCTTTTTTCCCATTAACGTAAACGCGGACGCCTTCTTTCAACTTAAACGTGCCGCATTGGTGGATCCATTTGCCTTGTGGCGCAGTTCCGCCTGTGCTGGGTTCTGAGACGCCTGCACCCGGACATGTCCAGACGGACATCCCTGCTCCGAAGTTGTCGTAGATATAGAGCGCGAATTCCCACTGTCCACCGGCACCTTTCATGACGATGGGTTGGCGGCTTTGTCCGTGGGCATCGGTCCCGACCTTCAGCGGTTTCACCCACGCACAGATCGTGATCCCCTTTTTAGCGTTGAAATGCGAATCGATGTCCTTCCCTTGCCCCGCCATGTCAATCTTGACGTAGGTTGATTTTCCATCGAATTCCATGACTCTTCGGAGATCGTCGTGCTTAGCATCCACCCATTTCGGTGCGGTTTTACTAAGTTCGGTGTCAAAATCGTTAGGCCCGTGATCGGCAACCTTTTGTCCCGCTCCTTCGTTGAGTGGCAGATACATCCAAAGTCCATTCTCAATATCGGCAGCATTCACGAGCAGGGTTGATACAGAGAACATTACTATTAATACTGTGGAAAGTATAATTTGACGCATTTTTCCTCCTTTGGCGTTATAATTGGGTTAGCGGCGTTTTATGTTGCCCCAAGTGGTTGTGAGCTTACCTCCGGGTTGAACGGGTGTCAGTCCACCTGTTGTATTCATGGCAAGATTCATTTCATCATTATCAATGACGCGTTCCCAGATGTAAACTTCAGCGATGGTGGCATTTAGCCACTGCCCATCCTCACGGTGTGCGATGAAGACAGGACGCTCGCCTGCATCGCAGGGCCCGCTGCCGTTGTCATCAGCTTGCGCAACCGGGTCTGCGTTTCCATCAATGTAAACGCGTACGCCTTCTTCTAACTTAAATGTGCCGCATTGGTGGATCCATTCGCCTCGGGGTGCGGTGTCAGCGGTGCTCGGCTCTGAAACGCCTGAACCTGGACACGTCCAGACGGACATCCCGGCACCGAAGTTGTCGTAGATATAGAGGGCGAATTCCCACTGATTGGCGCCACCTTTCATAACGACAGGCTGACGGGTCTGCCCATGGGCATCGGTTCCAACATTTAGCGGTTTGACCCAGGCACAAATCGTAAGTCCCTTTGTCGGGTCAAAATGTGAATCGATGTCCTTCCCTTGCCCCGCCATATCAATTTTGACATAGTTTGCCTTACCATCAAATTCCATCGCCTTTGCGAGGTCGCTATGGTCGGCATCCACCCATTTCGGAGCGGGGTCACTGAGTTCTGTTTCAAAATTGTTGGGACCGTGGTCGGTGACCTTTTCCCCCGCCCCTTCGTTTAGGGGTAAATACATCCAAAGTCCATCCTCAATATCTGCAGCATTCACGAGAAAGGTTGATAGAGAGAACACGGCTATCAACATTGCGGTCAATAAAATCTGACGCATTTTTTTCCTCCTATGGAATTAGTGGACTTCCACAAACCCGCTTATGACCAGCCCTATTGAAAAGCCGTTCTTTTCAGAGGTGAACAAGAAATTGCGAGCGTAAGTCCTAAAAACAAATAGTTGTAAACGAACAGACTAAACTGTTAAATTTAGACAGATTGTCAAGTAAATGGTTTCAGGTTTTCTGGAAAGTTTCGGAAACTTTTAAGCTGCAGATCATCGCTTGGAAATCGGCAGTGATCTTGTTTCCGAACGTTGGAAATCGGGCTTACAAAGCCCCACAATTTATGAGATGGATTTTAAACGAATATGGACAAGTGAATGCAGTGTTACTTTTGACGCGCGGCACGTGCTTGAGCCACTCGCAGCAAGTTCTGCGTCTCAACCGATTCAGGGTTTAGTTGCAAAGATCGTTCAAAAGCCTTGATGGCTTCGGGGTATGCGTCTTGCTTTGTATAGCAGACACCAAGTTCATGATACGCCATAGCACTTTTAGGCTGGATTTGTGTAACTGTAGTGAAGGCTTGCACGGCTTCCGAGAACTGCTCTGTCTCTCGATAGACATAACCGAGCTGCATGAGCGCATCGGCGAAGTTCGGTTGCAGGGTCATCGCCTGTTTGAGCGCGACTGTAGCTTCTGGCAACATGCCTTTATGCCTGTAAGCGAGACCAATCCCATAATGCGCGTAGATGAGCGTTGGATCGCGCGTGAGTGCCTTCTGGTATTCGGCGATAGCCTCATCAAGCCGTCCAGCCAATCCATAGACTCTGCCTAAATCGACGTAAGCCTCTGCTATATCAGGACGTAACTGGATAACACGCTTATACGCAACAACCGCTTCAGTAAGTTTTCCCCGCATGACGTACACTGTGCCTAAATTATGATGTGCCTGAATCAGCGTCGGCTTTATGTCAATCGCACGTTGGTAAGCCGATGCCGCTTCCTGGAGCCTACCAGCACGTTGGTAAGCCGTTCCGCGGTTATTATAGTCCTCTGCAGACAATGAGGCCGACGGTTTTGTGGATGTTGCGGTGGCAGTCTTTTCTTCTACAGGCGTGCTTGCGTTGTTTTGACAACCGCTAATCAACCCTAAAACTATGAGAGCGAGGCATCCACATACGCATAATCTCATTTTTTGGACGCTCCTTCGATCACCTCTATAAGTTGATTCGCTTCGAGTTCCACATATTGGTCTATCTTGCCAGAGGGCCATTGGATTTCAAGGTGTGCGACTGTTTCATTTTTCCGCAATCCAAAGGTTAACACTGTTTCGCTTTGGGAACAGTAGCTGCTGCCGGTACGAACCATCTGTTGTTGAACACCATCATCAGATTTTACTTGAATTTTTGCCCCGATTCCATCACGATTGCTACGGGTGCCTATTGTTCTGACTCGGAGGTAGTTATATGAAGGCGTACTATCGTTACGCAGGAGCCATACTTTGCCGTGCGCTTGCGTTGCCCCGTTATTGCTTATGAGAAGGTCAAGATCACCGTCATTATCGTAATCACCATAAGCGCAGCCGCGCCCGACACCTGCGCGTGTAAATCCAGCGGACTTAGTGATGTCTCGAAATGTGCCATCTCTTTGATTTCGGAACAGCGAAGGCATTTGCGCATACGAGGTATGTTGCTGATAGCGTGCCACTTCTGGTTCAATATGCCCATTGACACAAAACAGGTCAAGCCCGCCATCTAAATCACAATCGAAAAACAGGAGTCCAAACGTTAATAAACGGTGGCTTGCGGTGCCTATTTGGACGTTATCTGCTCTATCGGTAAAATAGGAATCCTCTGGTTCAGCATAAAAGAATGCAGTCTTCTCATTGCTAAAATTGCCGATAGCGATTGCGGTGCCGCCGGTGTTATAGACATCTGCTGCATCAATCCCCATACTTCCGCGCGCCTTCCCTATTTCACTGAAGGCGATTCCCATGACGAGGGCTTCATCGGTAAATGTACCGTCCCCGTTATTCCGGTATAGAAAATTAGGTTCGGTATCGTTCGCCACTGCGAGATCGATCCAACCATCACGGTTGTAATCCAAAAGTGTAACACCGAGCGATTTACCTATCGGATTAGACAGCCCGGCTTCTGATGTTCTGTCGATAAATGTGCCATCACCTTGGTTACGATAGAATCGACAGGATTGTCCCGTATAGACATTCGGCGTACAATAGGTGCGAGGTGGCGGCATTTCACCTGTGATATTCACTACACACGGAATATCTGTTTCAGGGGTCCACTCAACGTAGTTGCAAACAAAAAGATCTAACCAACCGTCGTTGTCGGCATCAAAGAAGGCGGCACTTGTCGACCAACTTGTATCGCCTACATTCGTGAATTCGGTGACATCCGTGAAAGTCTGGTCGCCGTTGTTTCGGAAGAGTCGGTTTTTACCTACATTGGTAAAGTAGATGTCGGGATCCGCATCATTATCGTAATCGGCAACGGTTATCCCCATACCGTACATCGGGGAATTTAGTGCTGCTGCTTCAGTAACATCAATAAACTTTCCGTTTCCGATGTTTCGGTAAAGCCGAGGGGTATGGGTTGGGTCTACGCGTGTTAAATTTGTCCCATTCGCAAGTAGGATGTCCAAGTTCCCGTCAGCATCGTAATCCAAAAAGGCGCAGCCTGCCCCCATTGTTTCCGGCATATAACGTTTGCCGGTTGCCCCTGTGAAGTGCTGAAATTCGATACCCGCTGCGTCAGTGACATCCGTAAATTTTACATCTGCTTTTGCAGGAGGACATAACCAGATAAGAGCAAACGCGAAAACAAAAGCCCACATACCGTGTTTTATGAATAGGACTTACGGAAACAAGTTTCCATGATTAAATCAACGAACCTTTTTGGAAATTGTGCAACTTCTTTGCCATTGGTTCTGATTTTATCATAGACAACAAAAAATTACAACTAAAATCTAAATGTCCGTTCAACAACCACGGAAAGCAGAAGCAAGGGTGTGTAAATATTTTGGCAGCGGGTTGTCAGGATCATGATTTTTCGGGATTGCAGCGTTAGCAGACATGATACCGAAAACCGAATGGTCTTGGAATATGTTATTATAACACTTGATTTTCTTATCGAGTTGATTTAAAATAGATTTCATAAGGAACGCTGAATGAATAGGATTTGTGGAACGCGGTCTGTGGACTGTAGTTCTATGGTAATGGAGGTTTATTTGTGGCACACATACATACCGATTCTGAACTGAAGCCCTTGGTTATTCCTGCTTCAGCGACAGCCGAGCGGATGGCACAGGCAGCGGGGAACTTTTTGGATACGTTGACCCCCACTTTACGCGAGAAGACAGCACTCCCATTCGACGGAAACGAACGCTTCCGGTGGCACTACATCCCAATCGAAATGTGGGAACGCGAAGGTGTCTCTCTCAAAGAACTCAATACGAAACAGCAGGCGGCAGCGTTCGCTCTCATGGAGAGTGGACTGAGTGCGAAAGGCTATCAGAAAGCGCGGGCGATTATCAATTTGGAGACAACGCTCGGTGAAATTGAACAAGCTGCCGGGGAAGCCCGGCTTGTCCGTGATCCGGGGTTTTACTTTTTCACTGTATTTGGTGATCCGACAGGCAATGGCGCGTGGGGGTGGCGTGCTGAGGGGCATCATGTCTCGCTCAATTTTACTGTCGTCAATCGCGAACTCATTTCGCCGAACCCGTCATTCTTCGGTTCTAATCCGGCAGAGGTGCCGCAGGGGGAGAAAAAAGGGTTAAGGGTCCTTGCCGCTGAAGAAGATATTGCGCGTAGGCTCCTTGTGAGCCTCAGTGATGCGCAAAAGGGTAAAACAATCATCAATGCCGAGGCACCGTCCGATATTTTGACGCGTGATGTTCCTAAAGTTGAATTTGAGAGTGTTGAAGGGTTAGCTGCGGAGTCCATGGAAACACATCAGCGCGAAATCTTGATGGACCTCGTCCATGAATACATTGACCGACTCCCTGACGAGATCGCTCAAATTGAGCTCCGTAAACTTCGTGAAGGAAACGTCAGCGATATTCACTTCGCGTGGGCAGGTGGCGAAGCACCGAAGACACCGCACTACTATAGGCTGCACGGTCCGTTTTTCTTTGTGGAGTATGATAACACGCAGAACAATGCGAACCATATCCATTCTGTATGGCGGCACATTGCAGACGATTTTGGTGTCGATCTGCTCCGATTGCACTATCACAAAGCAGATCATCACGATCATGACGGTGACCACGATCACGACCACGATCATGACGGTGACCACAATCACGACCGCGATCACGACCATTAGGTGAAAAAAATAAAAAAGCCGCCAATAATCTTGGCGGCTTTTCTTGTAGACCTGTCCAGTTACTGATGGGATTTGAGTTTACCCCAGGTCGTCGCTAATTTATTTGTTGCTTCGACAGCGGTTACACCTGTATCACTGAGCACAATAAGTCCGGTTTTTTCGGAATTTTTACCGTAAACGACGGCATGGGGATACCATCCGTCCCAACCTCTCTGTCCATTCTGACCTTCGCCCTTGTCACCATCGTTGACACAGATGCCGAGACCGAGTTCTACGCCTGCGCTGAACTGATCGCCTTCGATTTGCAGTTCTGCTGCAGAGAATCTAAATTCGTAGTAAGTTTTCTTGGCTCCCTCGTCTCGGACAATCGCGGCATCCTCAGCAGCGAGTCCAGGACTTCCATTCGTCTTCTCATTTTGTAGAATGACGTTTTCACCTGCACCATCCAAACCAATGTTGTAGAGGAAGAGCGGCAGTCCTGATTCGCGTTTACCAGTCGGTTCGAGAGCGAGTTGTGCGCCATCACCGTTCCATGCAGCGGCAGCGGCGTGTTCGTGTTCGTCATCGGTAACGCTGAGCGCGAGGTAAACCGCGTCAGCATCCCACGTAATCATAAAACAGGTTTCATGGTCGTTGGCATCGCTCCACTTACCGCCGTTATATTCCTCAAAGGTTGTGACGGCTCCACCGTTGGCTTCAAATTCAACGCCACAGAACGCAGTGCCATCAGTCCCTGTAACAGCATCCATGATTCCTGCCCATTCGCTAAGATCGCCGTCAATCTTAACAACGACACCCATCGGGGCATTATAGACATCATGAGTCTCGTTCCGCCATTGTGCGTTCGCAATACCGATTGTCAACAAAAATACAGTGATTGTTGCCAGAGCCATGAAGCTAAAAACAGTTTTTTTCATTTTGAATCTCCTTTTTTGCATTGTTGTCTGCTTATCGTGAGGATTTTAGTTTCCCCCATGTCGTGGCTAACTTATTAGCTGCCTCAACAGCGAGAACCTCATTGGTAAGTACAACAAGTCCAGTTTTTTCAGCATTCTTTCCATGTACAACGGAGTGGGTGTACCATCCGCTCCAGCCCTTTTGTCCATTTTGTCCAGCGGCTTTGTCACCATCATTGACGCAGATGCCGAGGCCGAATTCAAAGCCATCGCTGAATTTATCACCTTTTACTTGTAGTTCTTTGGCTGTGAACCTGATTTCGTAGTAGGTTTTCTTTTCGCCTTCGTTGCGGACAACAGCGATGTCATCACCGGGAACGATCCCGGGGCCACCGGGTTTTTCATTTAACGCGCCTGGTAGAATGTCCTTTGCTTTGTCATCTAAGCCGATATTGTAGAGAAACAGTGCACCGGGTGTCCGTTTTCCAGTCATTTCAAAGGCGAGTTGTGCACCGTCCCCATTCCATGCAGCCGCTGCAGCGTGTTCGTGCTCATCATCGGTAACAATAAGCGCGATATAGACGGCTTTTGGATCCCATGTAATCATAAAACAGGTTTCGTGATCTTTCGCACCGGTCCATTTTCCGCCCCCATGTTCCTCAAAGGCGGTAACTTTCCCGCCGACACCTTCAAATTCAACACCACAGAAAGGTTTTCCATTGGTGCCTTTGACAGTATCAAGAACACCGTCCCATTCGCCAAGATCACCGTCGATTTTAACATCAATCCCGGTTAGTGCCTTATATTGGTCGTGGGTTTTACTACGCCATTGTGCGTCTGCTACAGTGTTTGCGAGTAAAACCAATAGGGCTGTTGCAATCCAAATATAACTTTTCATTTTCTTTCTCCATTTAGCGGTCGCCGATAATTTCATTGTCGTTATCGCCACCCAGACAGAAAATGTAACGATCGCTTGTGCCTATATACAAGAACCCGTTGGCGACCGCGGGTGATGAATAGAGTTCTACGTTTCGGGTGACAGTTCTTGTGTTAAATTCCCATTTCACTTTTCCATTGTCCGTAGAGAGTGCGTAAATATAGCCATTTTTCGTTGCAGCGTAGACAGTGTCGAGTGTTACAGCAGGTGAAGATACCACCGGCGCACCGAGTGCAGTTTTCCACTTGCGTTTCCCATCCGTCGCCCGGAGGTAATAGACGGATCCATCACGGGAACCGAAGGTGACGTAGCCACCCTGAACGGCGATGGCTGTTAGGACAGCATCTTTTGCTTCATGTTCCCATACTGTGTCACCTGTTTCCACATCAAGTGCGACGACCTTACCGGCGGGTATAGGATCACTGTCCGAAAAATTACCGCGTCCGAGTCCAAAAAAGACAAGATCGTCATACGCGCTCGGGCTTCCCCACACGGGATACGGCATCCGTTTTGACCAGATTTCATCGCCTGTTTGCGCGTCAACGGCGTAAATCTGGTAATCGCCGTAGCCTGTACCGAAGTACAATTTACCTTTGTGTACAACCGGCGACATATCTGCGTGGCCCCCTTTATGGTGCCAAATTTCTTGTCCCTCTAAAGCATCAATGCAATAAACGCCGTCAGCACCTGCTGTAAAGTAGAGTTTCCCTTGACTGATAAAAGGCGTTGACTCTACATGGCTCGCTGTTTCAAAAGACCAAATTTGTTCACCTGTTTTTGCGTCGAGGCATCGGAGATGGCAGTTGCTGTCTTCATGGTAACCTTCCCCGATGTAGACCCGACCGCCAGCCACCGCGGGTGACGAGAAAATCGGGGTCGGTGAAACGTGCCGCCAGATAACCTCTCTGGATTCTGTATCGATACAGTACGTCGCACCCCCTGATGAAAAGATTGAACCGTGCGATGAACCTATATACAACCGATTCCCAGCAACCGCTGGCGATGAAGAGAAGTCAACTGCCATTGCCTCTTCTACTTTAAAAACCCACGCCGGTGTGCCGTTTGTTGGACCCGGGCGCGCGTCTAAATGCCCTGTTCGGTTCTTGTTCCCGCGGAAAGTTGCCCATGCTCTGTTGGCTTTTACATTATTTGCACCGACGATTATAGGGGTAGGGGTCTGTGCCATTTGGTAGATTCCTAACGTGGCACCAAAGACGACAATCACACCAATAACAAACACAATAATCTTGTAGACAGGTGCGGCATCTCGGAACTTGTAGAAGAGCATTTTCACGGTATCTCGCGCAAAAACGAGTGCTGTGATCAGCGCGATACCAACAAACGCGAGAATTTGCGGGATAATGCTCAACAATGCCGTGAGGGGGCCCAGAAGCTGCGGGATGACTGCATACGCTGGACTTGCTGTGCAGAAGAAAACAACAGTGAAGCACAGCGTTAGCACGAGTTTAACAGGGAAACCGAGCTTCAATGACTGGCGCGTATTGTCTATATGAGTCTGTTTTAAACTCGCTTTTTTCATCTGTGATTACCTCGCGTTTTATTTTGACGCTGTTATGAAGTCTACGGCGAAATGCACCAGGTTCTCAAGCATCCGACGATTTTTAGAGACTTCCTGCCTCTGACTGTTACGGAGGTTGGTGATAAGATACATACCTTTGCCGTGCTGCAATTTAGCGACAACAATCTCTTTGCCGCCGTTGGTGGTCGCCAGCACTTGATATTTTTGATTCCATCCGCTCCATGAGTCATCCAGCGCAAGATCCCCTGAACGGATGCGGTGGGGTGCTTTAAAGAGTTCACCAGCATCGGAGGTCGGTTGGAAATCATCTCGTCGTGAACTCTCTACGCCGTTAAGCGGTTCAGGTAACCATCCTGTACGACACGGGTTTTCTTCATCGCTATCTTGACCAGAGACAATCACGACCCCGCCCTTCTTCACGAATTCTTTAATCTGATTTTCTTGTTTGTTGTTAAGCCGGTATCTCCCATCTCGCGAAAGTGTACGGAAGCCGAGCCATAAGATATCTGCCTTGCTGAGTCCGGGTAAATCTCGATTTGTTGTGCCATGATAGGCGATCCAACGTTCTCCTATCGAATTGATGTCGGAGATAGCAGGCGACTCTTCCTTATAATTATCTGTCCTTAGGAGAAACAGTTGGATAGCATCTTCGCCTAACATTCCCTGAAGTTCTTTCAAGAGGCCAGGGGTCGAATCTCTTCTGGATACCTCGTCTTTATTGAGATATTTCTCGAAGTGCGTGAACATCCATCTGCCCCAACCTCTGTCTCTCTGTTTTGTGGCTTGCGTTTGGAACCATTTTCCTCTGGTGTGTGCGATGCTATTGATGCGTCCGCCTTTTTGCTCATAAAAGACAATAATCGGTTCACCGACTTTCAGGAAACCGATAATTTCTTTCCGATAGTCTTTCTCTCCTTTCCAAGTATCAAGCCGGATCTTGATCACCTCAAATTCGCTCGTCCCTTTAAGGTTTTCTTCGACTTTGATATCCGCAGTCTGTCGTTCGGTATTGACGACTGTAATCGTTCCGTAAACAACGTTAGTACTTTCTTTGACGATCTCCGGCACGGAATAACGTTTTGCGATATAGCCTTCTGAAGCTGGCTGATATAGTAGTAGAAAACCAGCGGTAAGTAGACTCAGAAGATAGAACGGTTTCCAAATACGCTGTAATTTGTTAGTTCGCATTGAATTTATCTCCTATTGTAATGCTCTTTTTTCAGGTGGAATGTGCTTACGGGTACCCACAAGTTGGAACATCCGATAGGTTTATTGTGCTTTTCCTCTCGCTGCGATATTCCACACAGATTCGACAATCCCGTTACGGATGCCGTAATACCTGTCGTGAAGGTTTACGGTCGTACAACAGTGCGTTGGTAAAATTTCAAGTTTATCCCCTGGTTTGAGAGAAACGTTTGCATCGGATACCTGCAACTTTCCGTGCTCTTCAGAGAGTCCAGTCATCTCTACTCCGTTTATGCCAACAGGTTGTGGGATACCAAACTCTTTTGCCAATACCTTTAAGCCTGTATCCACGATTATTCGATCTGCACTTGGACGGCTCACGACGGTTGCTAAAACCGACAAGGCGCAGTCGAAATGATCCCCGATACCTTCTACGTTTCGGTAGGTGGAATCCATCAGGACATAAGAACCTGCCTGTACCTCAGTCATTTCTGGAATACTTCCTGTGATATTAAAGGTACCCGTACCACCGCCGCTCATGATAGGAACTTCCACATCGTGCTTTTCAAAGTAATGTTTTGTATCTACCAAACGTTGCATCGCCTCGCGCGTAGCGGTATCCCGTTCTGATCGGTTTGGTTTCGCGACGGTATGCCCTTCGTACCCCATTAACCCTTCAAAAATCAAGTTCGGACTCCGATGTATCTGTTCTGCTAATTTTAGTGTAGGTTTGCCCGGTTCAACACCACATCGGTCCATACCAATATTCACCTCTATTAGCATTCTGACAGTTGCACCTTTGGCAGCTGCTGCCTCAGAGATGGCTTGCACGTTCTCAGCATTATCCACTGCAACCATAATCTCCGAATGTTTGGCGAGGTTGATGAGCCGAGCGATTTTTTGGGCACCGACGACTTGATTAGCGATCAGTACATCTCGAATTCCGGCGTGAATCACGGCTTCCGCCTCACCGAGTTTCGCGCACGTAACACCGATGGCACCCGCTGCGATCTGTTTATGCGCAATGATCGGTGTTTTATGCGTTTTAACGTGCGGTCTTAAATCCGCATTGACTGTACTAAAATAGTTCGCCATCGTTGCTATATTGGCTTCCATTTTGTCCAGATCAATCAGCAGTGCTGGCGTATCCAATTCCGTTTTATGCATACCGATAAATGGTTCGTTTGTATTCATTGAGCAGTGCCTCCTAAAGCTGTTTGACAGGATTTGACAGTGTGCCGAATCCATCGATATCTATCTGCACAACGTCCCGAGCAGCAAGTGGTAGATCGTTTGGGACGATGATACCGGTGCCGGTTGAGACGACGGTGCCGAGCGGAATTGGGTTATCCCGCATCAGGAATTCGGTGAGTTGCTCAAACTTCCAATTGATTTGGGAAGTGTTCACTTCGCCTTGATAGATGATGTCTGCATCCCGAAGGACGGTGCATTGCATTTCCAGATTATATGGATCATCTATTTCAGACGGTGTGAGAAACATCGGACCGAGTGCACAGCACCCGTAAAAGACTTTGGATTGCGGCAAGTAGAGCGGGTTATCGCGTTCAATGTCCCATGCGGATACATCATTGCAGAGCGTGTATCCGACGATCTCGCCGTCGCCGCCGAGAACGTACGCGAGTTCTGGTTCTGTGGCTGTTAGCATGGAATCACTTCGAATGCCGATAAAACCGTTGGGACCAACGCAGCGTGGCGGTGTCGCTTTGAAAAATATCTCAGGACGGTCGGCGTGATAGACGCGGCTGTAGATGTCTTGTTCGGAGTCGTCGTCGCGCATGTCTGCGCTCCGTTTGTAGGTTACACCGCATCCCCATACTTCGGGGGCATCGATTGGCGATAAAAGGTGTGGTACATTTTCGTCGGGTGCAACGTCCAATTTCTTTAGCGTAAGACCTTCAGGTTCCGTTGATGCGTTTTCTGTATCTGCAAACGATGGGAGTTGCATCGGTGCTGGCGTTGCGACTTTCTCTTGAATATCCGCGAGTATGACACCGAGGCTCATCTGTTCCTGATGCGCGAGCGCGAGCACTTCTAAGACACCGGGGGATTCCTCGCTTGTTACGTCAATCACTTCCTCGTCGCGGGTAACGATCCCGACCCGCTTGCCTAAATTCGGTAGATGAAACTGAATTAATTTCATGTTTTTAACTTTCCTTGCGGTTCGGTGTGGCGAGTTTGGACGAGATCGCCCTTCTCCGTATACCCGCTTTCCACTTCGTTTTAGGAAAATTCAAGTTCTGCCCACGCTTGCGCGTTTTTTACAACTGCCTCTGGTGTCCTTCGCGAACGGAGTAGATGCCCTTGTGTTGTCCGAAGTGTTGGTTGTGTCGCATCTTGATAGCGGAAGTCTAAACTCCAGCGAACGTGTCCAGCGCGGTTCGGTAATCCGCGGTGAAAGAGTAGGTTACTGAAAATGACAACATCCCCCGGCGTAATCTCAATAGATACGGCATCCGCTTCAACCGGTTTGATATAGTCATCATGGATGCGTAGATAGTATTCGTCTTTTTCGTGTGGAACAACGCCCCACTTGTGGCTCCCCGGAATGAACTCCATGCACCCGTTTTCAACGTTAACTGGCACTAACGGTGCCCAAACATTCATCATCCGCAAGACATCGGCTTCTTTTGAAGTGTAGCCTGCATCTTGATGCCACAACACCTCCGTTCGTTTGTTCTCAGGTAGTTTCGGACGGACGGAATAGTTCGGGTACAATCGGATTTCTGGACCTAAAATAACATCTGCGAGTTCAAGTAGGACGGGGTGCGCAAACACACCGAAAAATCCTTCACGATGCAGTTCTGGTCGAAAGATTGTCGGATTTTCATCGGGGTAATTTTCATAGAGCCGAATCAGTCGAGTTTCAAAAGTGGCACTGGCATATGTGTTCGCCAGTTTTCCTTCAGCTTGCCGTTGTAAGGCGAGTTCATCGACTAATGCTTTACATTCGTGCTTAACGGCTTCAAGTGTCTCCGATTCCAAAATACCGTGCAGGATAGAGAATCCGTTCTCATTGAAATCCGTGATAACTGATTCCATTTTCTTGCCCTATTTTACATATTGAATCGGTGCGTCCTTGCCTGTTAATTTTCTGCGGGGACGAGACCTATTTTCACAAGCGTTTGAACAACTGCCTGCGCGCATTCTTCAATCGAGAGCGCAGCAGTGTTGACTGTAACCTCTGGATTCAGCGGTGGTTCATAAGGTGCACTGATGCCTGTAAATTCCTTAATCTCTCCAGCACGCGCTTTTTTGTATAAGCCTTTCGTATCTCGTTCTTCGCAGACTTCAACTGGGCAGTGAACAAAAACTTCAACGAACCTGTTCTCAGCGATGAGTGCGCGTGCCTGATCCCTGTCGGCGCGGTAAGGCGAGATGAAGGCTGTCATGACGACTGTACCTGCATCCGCAAAGAGTTTCGCAACTTCACCGATACGGCGGATGTTTTCCTCTCGGTCTTCTGGTGAGAAGCCTAAATTCTTGTTCAACCCGTGTCGTACATTATCACCATCTAAGACATAGGTATGGTGTCGCTGTTGATGCAATACCTGTTCGACGGCGTTCGCTAATGTTGATTTACCTGAGCCGGAGAGTCCGGTGAACCAAATCACGCAGCCTTTCTGATTCAGTAATTTTTCTCTATCTTCTACCGTGACAGTTGCTTCGTGCCACGTTATATTGGTCGCTTTTTGTTGAGCCAATTCGATTATTCCTCACATCATAAAAAGTCAAAAAATTGAGGTGTTCCAAATGTCCCTCTATTATCAGATCTGATAATATTACTATTATACGCGCAGATATAACGTAATGTCAACCTAAAATATAGACACATCCAGCTATCAATAGTCGGTTATCGGTTATCGTTTCTGATACCGAGTTATGTTAAGAGGTTAATACTTATGAAAAAATAACAAGAACTCCCTATAGTTGAGATTTAGGTTATCTCGTTGTGCTATAAGGAGTTCTTTTTCGGTTCCCGTACTGTATGTATTATTTATTAAACCTGATTTATGTTATACAGGCGTTTAGCGACTTTAATCTCTTTTTGAAGAAATTTGTGCCGCTTAGTTATCTGGTTCTTTCCAATGTGCGTATTTCTGAAGCGTCCGTATATCAATATTTAACGATTCGGCTGCCTCACGTAGCGATGTATATTGCTGAATACGTCTTTGGGCGACCGCACGTAGGATTTGATTTTGGTTCATATCTCCTATGTTGAGAGATTCCACTTTTCCACCCACTCTTGATAGATAAGAAACCTGAGAATTAGGCCACTCTCCAGGTGGACGCGTTGAAAGTTCATACATAATTGCATGCCGCGTTTCTGGCTGGAGTGTGTCCCAAATTGCGTGTTGCGTCTCTGGCGGGAGTGTCTGCCAGATAGAGGTGAGCGCCTGAACGAAATTTGGGTAAATATCCGGAAAATCTTTGAGTTCAAGTTTATCTGTTGTTGCGAGAGCGGTAGCAGTTTGGATCGTGCTCCGAAGCTGGCGGATATTACCGGGCCATGCTGCGTGTTCAAGACGTTTGAGTGCCTCCGCGGTAATCCCTGTAACCCCTTTTCTATAGACAGCACTGAACTCATTAATAAAAGCTGCTACCAAGGGGGCAATATCTTCTGCGCGCTCTCGGAGTGGCGGTAGATGAAGCATCATCCCCTTAAGTCGGTAGTAGAGGTCTTCCCGAAATTCTTTTTTGGCGACTGTTTTCACAATATCCTTGTTTGTTGCGGCGATAATGTGAACATCAACAGTCAATGCCTCATTTCCACCGAGTCGCGTGAATGTGGCGGTGTCCAAGACGCGGAGGAGCATCTTCTGTGCGTCCAGGGACATTTCAGGAACTTCATCTAAAAAGAGAACGCCACCGTCTG
>PYIY01000067.1:84246-97082 GCA_003635195.1 Candidatus Poribacteria bacterium
GAAATTCCTTTTTAGCGACTGCTTTCGTAATATCTCTGTTTGTTGAAGCGATAATGTGAACATCGACAGTTAAGACATCATTTCCACCGAGTCGCGTGAATGTGGCGGTGTCCAAGACGCGGAGGAGCATCTTCTGTGCGTCCAGGGACATTTCAGGAACTTCATCTAAAAAGAGAACGCCACCGTCTGCGACTTCAAACGCCCCTTGCCGTTGACGGATCGCACTCGTGAACGCGCCTGCTTCATGTCCAAAGAGTTCACTCTGGAGGAGTTCAGCGGAGAATCTACCGCAGTTGATAGCGATAAACGGCTTATCCTTGCGTGGGCTGCTTTCATGAATATACCTTGCGATGCCTTCCTTACCGACACCCGTTTCGCCGGTAATGAAAAAGGGAATTTTTGACTTCACGACTTGCTGAATTATGTTATAAATTGCCTGCATAAATGCTGATGGCAATTCGATAAATGTCATCTGTTGGTTCATAGTTGCTCCTTTAAAACTGAATCACGCGTTAATTACTTAAGCAAATTTCGTGCCAATGCATATCACGACATGCAGCATATTTACACCAAATGATCGCTGAAATTTTAAAGAGGTTTTTCGTACTGATATCCTTGTAAACGCACGTATCCACTGGGGTTTGTCAAATGGAGCGTCAGCGTTCACCATTTTTGCGAAAAACTGCACCACTGAAAAAATAAAACGTGTTTATGAGTCTTTGCCTGTTATCAGGATGCAAGAATTGCAGTGTATAGTGCAAAAAATGTTTTATTCTACGGAGACAAGGTGTGTGAAAAACCAAGGACTCCTGGCTTAATACGCTGCTTCGTGTTACCAACGCGTAGGCTCTGTTTCGCTGAGAAAGTTCCTATCAATTACCTTTAAAGAGATGAGGGGTCTATGGAAAACGGGGAAGGGTTTTCTGCAACACATAGGACTTACGCAAATTGAGCAAATATCGGACATTGAGACGCAAAAAGCAGTAATTCCCGTCCTTTAAACCCCCTATAGAAGAAACACCCAAGCAAAAACACCCCCTTATCAGGGGGACTTTGAGACGGAATGCGTAAGTACTAAACACATATTTTTTTAGAGAGATGAGGCGATAGATAAATTTAAAAATAAGAACTGACACTAAGTTTGTCTAAATAGCATCTTTTACGGAAAATTAGACAATTTTCGCAAAATAGTATGCAATTATTGCATTATGTCCTACGGTTCTTGCGTATTGATAGTGGACGACCACTTCTACGACAAAGCACCTGACAAGGATTTGCTTAGGATTAATAACAAAAATGGAAAAGTGCCAATCTAATTTGATGGGTTTTCGATAATACGGATAATTTGATTCACCGGATTCTCTGTGTTTGAGAAACCGACTGTTTGGTTATGTCCGCTTTGCCACTTTACTTTAATAGATTGAATTGTTTCTTGTGTGCTGATACCGAAGTGAAGGGTGGGATCACTGCTGGATGCGTAACTTCCACCACACATTGCTTCTTTGAACTGTGTTTTCTTGTCTGTTTTTACCCACACCTTTGCCCCGATGCCGTCGCGATTGCTTTCAGTGCCGACGAGCCGGATTTTCACCCAATTGTTTTTTCGGGGGACTACCTGCGAATCATTTCGCAAGAGTGCGGGGGCTTCACCACAGCATGTAACAAGGATATCGACTGCGCCATCGTTATTATAGTCGCCGGCGGCTACACCGCGCGCGACAACTCGACGCTTAAAAAATGATCCGGATGATTCGGAAAGGTCTCTGTATTGTCCTGTTCCAATGTTCCCAAAGATCTGGCACTGTTGTCTGTAGGAGAGTGATGGTGTAATTTTTGATACATTATCCCATACATGTCCATTTGCGACGAAAAGTTCAAGCGTCCCATCGTTGTCTGCGTCAAGAAACTGAGTCCCGAAACCGAGTTGTGAAAAGCTCGAATCAGCAAGCCCCGTTTCAAAGGTGGTCATCGTGTAGAAGCCGTCGCTGTCATTGTGAAAGAGGCTGTTAATTTCCAAAGAGAAATTTGTGACAAAGAGGTCTGAGAGTCCATCATTATCGTAATCACCAGCGGCGATCCCCATACTGGCGGTTGCGCGTCCCTCTGAGTTATAGGCGACCCCTGCTGTGGTGGCGACATCTGTGAAAGTGCCATCGCTGTTGTTGCGGTAGAGAAAATCGGGAACAGCGTCGTTCGCGACGAAAATATCAGGGTAGCCGTCGTTGTTGTAGTCTGTAAAGAGCGTCCCTAACCCTTTTCCTTCTTGGTGTAGCCCCGCGCGGGCTGTAACATCTGTGAAAGTGCCATCGCCGTTGTTTTGATAGAGCGTATCGTGGGCACCGGGGTATTCGTGTGGACCGCAATAGATATGAACACCTTCCAGAAAGCAGGCGTGGGCGGTTTCGAGGTGATAGTCCAAATAATTGGCTACATAAAGGTCTAAATATCCATCAAGGTTGAAGTCGCCAAAGGACGCACTGACGCTCCAATTACCATCGCCTACGCCGGCGCGGGCTGTAACATCTGTGAAGGTGCCGTCGCCATTATTCCGATACAGTTGGTTTTTGCCGAAGTTGGTGAGATAGAGGTCAGCGTCTCCATCGTTGTCGTAGTCTGCAGCAAGGCATCCTATACCGTATCCGTAGTTTTGTTGCAATCCTGCTGCTTCAGTTACGTCCACAAACGTTCCATCACCGTTGTTATGATAGAGAACGTCTGAGTGCTTAGCATGTCTGAGGGATTGTGCATCACCGTTGAGGGTGCCGCTATTGACAAAGTAGATGTCGAGATGTCCGTCGTTGTTATAATCGAAAAAGAGTCCGCCAGCCCCCATTGTCTCAGGTAGGTATTTCTGTTTAGATGCCCCGTTAGTATGTTTAAAATGAATGCCGGCTGCCTGGGTCTGATCTGTGAAACGGAGTGTTGTTTCAACTGCGTTCAACGTGGCGGCGCACTTGACAAATATCAGGCAGATGAGTAGGAGAGTTTTTGTTTTCACACCGAGCGAGAAATAACAGTGATTTTTCAATTTTTCCGTATATCCCGCGTTGTTGGCAATATTCAAAAAGTAAAGGCATCCATTGGGTGGATGCCTTTAAGTATTTGTTCGACTTAGAATCCGCTTTTAAGCGCGCCCCAAGTTGTTGTCAATTTGTTTTGCGGTTCGACAGCGGTCTGTGGATCGGTTTGATTCGGATCAAATTCGATATCTGTTGTTGCGAAAATTTGATCGATGTATGTGCCGTCTTCGCGGTGTGCGATATGTAGTGTATGATTGCCCGCTGAAAGTTGGACCGGAACCGGATCCTCGCCGTGCTGAACAAGTTCAAACCCTTCAAAAGGACCGTCGCGTGAATTCAATCGGAACCAGACCCAGTCAGTCGTATAGTTTTCCCTGAGTTCCCCGGCTTCATAGAAATCCCAGATATTCATAGTGGCGTTGTTGGTAGAAGCAACATCCCCATCGGCGGCATCAAATGCCCAGTAGCAGGAATTATCGGCAACTGATGGTGCAATCACGCGTCCCCAGAAATGCCAATCATCTCCCTCGACTGAAAACTCGTATTTCACCCAGTCTCCGCCATCGTTTCCAGTGCCGTTGGCTGAACCGATAAAGGCACCGCCTGATGCTTCGGCGATGGTATAGTCCCCTGCCTCTCCTGGTTGATCGGATGGTGTTTCAAAGACTTGAAATTTTTCACCCTTGATATCGTCAAAATTCTCCGCTTCCCAACTAATGTATTTTTGTGCGAATGCGGTTGAAACAGTAAGGCTTAGCACTGCTATTAAAATGAGTGTTCGCATTAAAACCTCCTTAGCGTAGTAGATTAAAATCATTATAGCACAATCAAAAAAAGATGTGCATTTTTTGTGTGTCTTCAATTTCCCAATTCCAGTCTTAGCCCCCATATCATATTGCCCGATCTACATCAATGCGTCTTCAACTTCTTCAGGAAGTTCCACGGTGCTTGGGTCAACATCAATCGGATATTCAGTGCCGTACGCTTCGACGAGATCGTCAAAGGTGACATTGTCTACACGCTCCAAATCGTCACCAGGGTAGACGAGCCAAACACCGTAACACCCATCACAGCTGACGAGATCCACATCCTCTTGTTCAATCGGGAACTGTGTCAGTGGGTTATTACAATCAGGACAAGGTAACATATACGTTCTCCTTAGAGTTGTTTCAATCTCCGTATGCGTTAATTGTTAATCGGCAGCGGGTGCGAAAGTCTCTGGATTTTCCGCCGCTGCGTCGTAATCATCAATCAATTTTGTAATAACGGGGTTATCACCACAGAGTGGGCAGTTCTCATCTTTAGGAATTTTCATTTCACGATAGGTCATGCCGAGAGCTTCATAGAGGATCAGCCGCCCAATAAGAGGTTCACCGATACCGATAATGTATTTAATCGCTTCGGTCGCCATCATGACACCGATTACGCCTGGGAGCACGCCCAGGACACCTGCCTCACTTCAGCTGGGTACCATGCCGGGCGGTGGCGGTGTCGGAAACAAGCATCGATAGCAAGGTCCCTCGTGCGGTTTGAAGAGCGAGACCTGTCCCTCGAATTGGAAGATACTGCCGTGGACGATCGGCTTATTCATCAGGACCGCTGCGTCGTTGACGAGGAAACGGGTCGCGAAGTTATCGCAGCCGTCTACAACCAGGTCGT
Organism: Candidatus Poribacteria bacterium; assembly: GCA_003635195.1. Taxonomy (GTDB): domain Bacteria; phylum Poribacteria; class WGA-4E; order WGA-4E; family WGA-3G; genus WGA-3G. The sequence continues at coordinate 88,926 of PYIY01000067.1, forward strand.
ATTCCGAGAAAATTTCTTCGACGTTATCGGCAGTCAGGCGGAGGTTATACGGTGTGATGTCTATTTCCGGATTCAACGATTTAATCGTTGTGGTTGCGGATTGAACCTTCGGTGTGCCGACGGCTTCTGTACGGTGGAGTATTTGACGTTGTAGATTGCTTAACTCCACAACATCGGAATCGATAATACCGAGATGCCCGACCCCTGCAGCACCGAGGTACACGCCCGCGGGCGAACCTAAACCACCAGCACCCACCATCAAGACTTTGGCATCCAGCAGTTTCGCTTGTCCTTGCTCACCGACCTCAGTGAGCATAAAATGTCGGCTGTAACGGTCGAGTTGTTCATGCGTCATCGGTTTATCTTGGGCTGTCGGCAAACCTGCAGCTGCCCAATCGCGGTAGCCGCCTGCAAGGGAAACAGTGTCGGTGTATCCCATTTCACGGAGCGACTTCGCGGCGAGAAGGGAACGAAGTCCTGCCGCACAGTAGACGATGACTTTCTGGTCTCGGTCTGGAATGTAGTTTTCAACGGAAAATTCGAGCATACCGCGTGTGACGTGGACGGCATTCGGGATATAACCGGCGCGATATTCGTCTTCATCACGCACGTCCAGTAACACGAAATCGCTCTCTTTATCCTGTTCGGCTTTCACCTCAGCAACCGTTACCTCTGGTATTTCTGTTTTGGCTTCCTCAACGATTTGCCTATAGGATTTCATAAGATTTTCTCCATAAACTTCAGTTTCTTGCGCTTGCAAAATTATATCACAGGTGCGTGATATTGTCAATGTTTTATTTTTTTTCGAACAGCTGCCAACTTCTGCCGGGTATATCGGCGCGAAAGACCTCTATGTTCCCACGATCTGCCATTGTGACATAGCAGGTGCGTCCATCTGGACCCCCGAAAGCGATATTGGAGCAGAGTTTTCCTGTTAACTCTACTTCGAGCAAGACTTCGCCTGCAGGTGAGAGTTTCGCGACTGTCCCTTTGCCGTGCCGAGTGATATAAAGATTGCCTTCAATATCGCACCGCATCCCGTCCATATTGAAATCAGGGAATTGGATTAGCAACCGTTTGTTGCTAATATCACCCTCAGGCGACAAATCGTAAGCCCAGACGTTGCGCTGCGCGGATTCGTTGACGTAAAGCACCTTTTCATCGGGACTCACTTCAATACCATTTGTGGTGCCCATTTCTGCTTCCAGTAGGGTCACCTTTCCATCGGTATCCACGCGCCAGATTTGTCCGGTTGATGCGTCCCATTTCGGATCGCTGGCATAGAGCATATCGTTCGCACCGATAGCGAGGTCATTGGGTTGGTTCATTGTCGATTCGTGTGCGTGGACACTGATTTCCCGCGTATTCATATCTACCTTGAGAACATTGTGATTGGTATAGTCAGCGATGAACATGAAACCTTCGCTGTTGAAACGGATGCCGTTGCCGATGCTACCCGTTGGCAGTTCAACGAAAACGCTTTCCGTACCATCAGGCGTTACCTTACCGATGGTATGCTGTCTTTCATAGTTAACGGCGTATAGGTTGCCTGCTGCGTCGCAGGCGGGTCCTTCAATTCCCGATGTGAACCCGTTGACGGGTGTGAATTCTTGACTGATAAAAAGTTCTTCGTTCATTGTTCATCTCCATAAATTTAATTTGCTGTGCAAAGCACGAATACGCCGGTATAAGCGTGTGCGAAGTTACGTCCACCGATTGGCGCAAATTCCGAATTCCCGAAGAATCCGATAACGGGTAATCCGGGAAATTTTTCTTGGATAACGCTGATATCGTGATTTGCCGTGCCGTAAAGCCCTGTGCCACGCCCCAAGCAGTTGAAGTAGAGCCCAAATGCAGGGGGCTGCTCCCGTTTTTTTTCAGCCAATTGTGCTATGATTACCTGAATCTCCTCTGCAGCTGCCAGTGGGTTTCGCAGATGAAACTGCACCAATTGTCCCGCTTTTACCTCTTCGGATATAGCAATAGCAGCATGTTGCTCATTAATACCGACAAGATTACGAATCAGAAAATCGCCCCGCGTCGGATTTCTGTTGGTATCGTCCATAGCAATTCCGACGAAGACTGTGCCGCCTGAGCGGCGAATATCGTCTTGCGTTAGCAGTTGCAACGCCCCCTTAAAGTTTTCCAACGCCGGTTCACCGTCCAACTCAAAGATGACGCGCCCGTCAGCTTTTGTGACCTCACGCGGTTTTCCAATAGGTTGACAGCCTTGTGCGACCCCAATCTCTGTGCTAAAATCTCCGGTTAAGAGTAGCCCCGTAACACCTCCCTCTGTTGCTTGTGTGCCTTGCCAATGGTACATCTGCGCGCTGGTCGCATCTCCTGAGACGGCAGCACCGACAACAGGGAGAGCAGCGCCGTCACTACCAATATGCGCTACGAGTTCCGTCGGATTCACGGCGCGAATATCTGGGAAAATTACAAGGAGCGAACCATCACGCAGTTCTGTTTGAATACTTTCCTGTATCCGTTCACCTACTTCAGATGCTGTGCCTTGGGCAGTAAAAGAGACTGCGGAAAGTTGTTCACTTCGGAGAACCATCACAGCAAGGGTAGGCTCTTCTTCAAACTCACCCGCAGAAGTTAAGACGCTCATCCCCGTACACCCGACGAGTTCCTCACAATTGGCGTTGGCGTGAACCGCCTGATATAACTGTTCATATTCCATTTGATAGTTAATGGTCGCAAATACAATGGCGATATCGGCTTTAGCAATACCAGCGTTCCCCATTGCCAGGCGTGTCGCGTGTTCCGCTGCATTAGCAGTGGAGAGGTCATGTGAATGTCCCACACCTACATGAATCATTTTTTCTCACCTACCTTTTTCTCTTATGATACAGCACCTACGAGAAAACGTCAACCTTTTGTGTCTAAAAACTCGGACTTTTTCGTTTTAACTTTTTAACCCTTATTGAGATATTACAGACGATGCTGATTTTTGGTTGAATTTGCGTTGTGTTGCCGAAATCATGATTTAGGTTAACTTACCATAAATAGTTTTGAATCGAAAAAAGATGCATGAAAACAGGGGATGTGATATACTAAATTACTGAACCTATTTACGGTGGATTGAACGATTAATGAGACACCATTCACCATAGCTCAGAGAAACCTACGTAATCTGGAGGAAATGGAATTTGTCAGCTGAACTTCTTAATGGCAGCCGCCTTGCGCAGCGTGTCCGGAGCCGAATCCGGCGGAAACTCAAGAAACTCATGTTTATTCCTGGACTCGCTGTTATACAAGTCGGCAATGACCCAGCATCAACGCTCTACATCAAACACAAACAACGCGATTGTGAGAAGGTTCACTTTCATTCCGAAGTCCATCACCTACCAGCAGACATCACCCAAAAGTCCCTCATTGAGCATATTGACACCTTGAATGCCCGACCGGATATCCACGGGATGTTGGTACAAATGCCGCTGCCGGGGCATATAGATAAAGAGGCAGTGATCGATACAATTATGCCGCACAAAGACGCGGACGGATTAAACCCGGTCAATTTAGGGAATCTCCTTATTAACCGCGAGGGTGTGACACCGTGTACACCAACAGGTATAATTCGGCTTATTGAATTGACGGGTGAAAAGATTGAAGGCAAACATGCAGTCTGTATTGGTAGAAGTCCACTTGTCGGAAAACCTGTCGGATTGATGTTGTTGAACCGGAATGCAACTGTTACCTATTGCCACTCTCGAACAGCGGATCTCAAAGCAGAGGCACAAAAAGCAGATATTCTTGTTGTTGCCATCGGCAAACCTGAATTCATCACGGCAGACATGGTGAAACCGGGGGCGATCGTCATTGATGTCGGTATTAATCATGTAAACGGACGGGCTATCGGTGACGTTCAATTTGAGGAAGTTAAAGAAGTGGCTGCGTTTATCACGCCGGTTCCGGGGGGCGTAGGACCTATGACGCGTGCAATGTTGTTAGAAAACACGCTGAAATTAGCGATTGGAGGCTAAAATATGGCATTTCCAGGATTTGAGTTGAAGGATAAAGTGATGTTAATTACCGGTTCTGGCAAAGGCATCGGCAGAGGCATAGCACTTGCCGCTGCACAGATGGGTGCAAAAGTCATTTTGAACAGCCGTACCCCGTCTGACCTTGAGGAAGTCGCGAACGAGATTCGCGACAACGGTGGTGAAGCGGAGCCCGTTGTGTTTGACGTTAGTGATCTGGCACAGGTTGCAGAAGGGGCGCAAGCAGCGATTGACGTATGGGGCAGAGTGGATGTGCTCGTTAACAACGCCGGAACTAACCGTCCGAAACCTGCACTTGAGTTAACCGAAGAGGATTGGGATGCGATCTACGATCTGAATCTCAAAGGTCTGTTCTTCTTGACACAGACGCTTGTAAAACCGATGATAGAACGCGAAAGCGGGAAAATTATCAATATCTCTTCAACGATGGGATTGGTAGGCGGTCCGCTGCGGACTGCTTATTCGGGAAGCAAGGGTGGTGTTGTTTTGTTAACGAAAGGACTCGCAGTGGAATGGGCACCGCATAACGTCACCGTGAATGCTGTTGCGCCGGCGTTTACACGGACACCGCTCGCTGATGTGCTTTTGCAACGTAAGGAATTTTATGAAGATGTTGTCCGCCGCATTCCGATGGGACGTGTCGGTGAGGTGGACGAGGTTGTCGGTGCTGTGCTGTTTTTAGCATCAGATGCCGCGAACTGGGTGACAGGACAAACGATCGCAGTTGATGGCGGCTGGGTCGCGTGGTAATTCACGCCATCCGGCTAATTTACAACTACACGATTGAAAACTTGCACCCATTTTAGTAAATAGCGTCGTTAATAGACGACGCTTTCTTTTAGCAGGATTCACGTATTGTTCAATTGATCTTCACAGGGCAACTGATGAACTTTTTGTAAATCCTATCTTAAAAAACTAAGAAAGAAACAGATAGAGGTAACTCTACTCTGGAGAGGTAATAAAAATGAAACGATTTTTTATGCTGGCAGGTATTGCGATAGTGCTTCTCAGTCAATTAAGTTGTTCTTCTGACGAAGAGCAGCCACAAGTTGAGAACCCTGCGGCGATTGAAGAAGCATCAGCATTTAGTGGCGCGCCGCTCTTAGGCGATGTTGTCCTCGAAAATATGTATGAGGATGAAGCGCGACAACTGACGGATAAAACACCCGTCCAAATTGTCACAGTAATAGAAGGTACGAACAGGGTTGTCCTTGATGCACAATTCCGGGGCGTTCGAGATTTCGGCTTTGGATTCACAATCTACGAATTTGAACTCACCGATGCATTGGCTGAGGAAATGGGAGGTATCGCACAAGGTATGTCCGGCAGTCCGGTGGGTCCGCCTGGACGTATTATGGGCGCGCTCGCTTATGGCGATGCCTTTGCGAGAGCACCGAGTCGCTTCTGGGCGACATCCATTGATGCGATGGAAGACGCAATTAGCCACCAAACATTTGGCGAGATGCTTGAGGCAGAACGTGCCGCAGCGGCACCCGGTGGTATTCAAGCGGCATATACACCGGTGAAAACGCCTCTAACGATCTCTGGCATACAACCCAACAGACTGGAACAACTTTCATCACATCTGGAGGGTTCTCACTTCGACTTTATCCAATTGTTTGCCGATATTGCTGATGCTCCGGGCGCGCCACCGACACCGACAACAAGACTCGCTGCGGGTGATATGATCGGTGTTGCCGTATCAACAGGCGATGTCGTCAATTCTATCGGTTTCGGAACGGTCACACAGGTCTACGATGACGGTACATTTATAGCGTTCGGACATCCAATGATCTATGCAGGCAAGTCGTCATTACCGGTCTATAGAGCCGTCACCAACGGGATCGTTTCCAATCTACAGATACCGTATAAATCTTCATCGGCCTATGGGAATCCTATCGGAACGATTACCAAGGATCTCAAACCCGCAATTGTGGGTGAACTGGGTACAGTTCCGCCAATGATTCCGGTGAAGGTCACTTATCAAGCAGGCAACGGTCCGGTAGTAGAGAAGAATCACAAAGTAGCGTACGGTATGGAATCGTATCTGCCAATCGTTGCAGCGCTTACGATGGATTCCATTCGTCAGGAGATAAGTTCTGCCACACTGGATGGGACTGTTACGCTCCACTTCAAAGAGACAGAAACTGTCTACACGGAATCATTTAAGAGTGCCTCCTCAGATCCGTTTTTCGATACGCTGCTAAGCGTTGAACGGATCGTCCGCGCTTTCGCAGATACACTCTCAAACAGTGCGGGGCAAGCGACGCTGACAGATGTGTCAATTTCTCTCAACGACAAACCGCAAATTATGTTAGCGGAGCTGCATGAGGTTATCGTTCCTGAAGAGGGCGTCACCCCTGGCGAAGATCTCACAGTTTCGGTCGTGCTACTTCCACACTGGAGTGCTGCCGGGGACGAACGGACGATTCAGCGAGACGTCACGCTTGAGGTGCCGGAGGACTTCCCTGCAGGTCCTGCGCTGCTTAGCGTTACTTCTGAGAACCCCTTTGGTCCTCCCAATCCATTCTTTGGACCCGATTTCTTTTTCTTTGGAGGACCAGACGAAGAACCTAAACCGTTGCCTGAGAATCTGGACGAGCTCATCAAAAAGATGGAAGAAGAGCAGATTGACCCCAGCTTAATCACGATAACGCTTGAGTCGTTGGGACCGCCTCCAGGCGCGTTACCACCAGATCTTTTACCACCAGATCTTTTACCACCGGACCTTTTACCGCCAGATCTTTTACCACCAGAAGGTCTACCGTTACCTGAAGACGGTGAGGCACCTGAAGATGGTGAGATGCCTGAGGATGATGCGGCACCCGAAGATGGTGAGATGCCTGAAGACGATGCGGCACCTGAAGACGGTGAGATGCCTGAAGACGATGCGGCACCCGAAGATGGTGAGATGCCTGAAGATGGTGAGATGCCTGAAGATGGTGAGATGCCTGAAGATGGTGAGATACCACCAGATTTACTGCTTCCTGAAGGTTTCCCACCATTAGGTGGATTACCATTCCCACCGGATTTCGGACCCCCACCGACTGTCGAAATCACAATTAATATTGACGGGTTTATTGTGATTGGTCTCAAAACGACCCCTGTCACAATAGGAAGTGAAGAAATGGTAGATGGCATGCTGCCAGGGGAAATCGTTGATGGTATCCTGCCAGAAGAAATTGGGGAACCCGTGGAACCGGTAGAACCCGCGGAGCCTGCAGAGCCTGCAGAACCCGCGGAAGAGGAATAATTCAAACCCAACCGTAAGGGCAGGTCCTTGTGCCTGTCCGACTTCAATGCGTCTGGGCAGGTTTTCATACTTGCCCAGACTTCTCATTTTCTTTACGCATTTTCATGCACAACCGTTTCCCGTTGCACATAACACTTCACGATATCAATAATCAGCGCAATATCATTTCTGGCGGATGCCAGTGAAGTGTAGCACGTTTCACCTTCCGTTATGCATGCATGGAAATGCCGTAACTCCCGAACAAACGCACTTTCCCACTCAACAGCGGGTGTTTTGCTATAAGTCGTGCCATCGGCATCTATCCCGTGTATCGTTACCTCTGACAGGATACCTCTCGAAAAGCCGGTAGGATAGGAAACAAGTACCCGTTTGTTATCGCCGTAGATTTCCAATGTCTCTTTAAAGTCCCATAGATCTGGTAAGTCTACCCAAGTTGCGACACAGCGCGCGCCGTTCGGATAACCGAACACAATTGTCACACCGCGTCCTTCGGACCAGACCTCCGCGCTCACCACCTCACTCGGTGAACCGAGCATTACCCGCAGACTGTAGATGTCGTGAATCATGCTGCCAGCAAGTAGGTAAAACACCCGTGCTGCTTTGTTGTACATGTCGTTTTCGGTGCTTATTTGTGATAGGATATCACCGATGGCTTCCGCTTGTGCTTTTTCACGCGCTGCGCCTGCTGGCTTAAATGCCTCCGGCGACACATCGTTGAATCGCTCGACATCAAATTGGCTCAAGTGTAAACTGTTATTCGGATGGAGATGATTAATCTGAACGAAGCGGTAACTTTCCATTGTTTCCACTTCACGCTTAGCGAGTTGGAAAGCAGGATCATGCACCTTCATATAACCGGCTTGCGCGACAGTGCCAGCTCTCTGTTGTGCAGTG
>PYIY01000068.1 GCA_003635195.1 Candidatus Poribacteria bacterium
CTCGAAAAACGCGGGCCCGGAAATATCGGGATTCTCGCACGGGTTAAAGAAAACCGAGCAGTTTGGTGTCTGGTGAGTGACCTCTTCTTAAACGACCCTGAATCAAAAGTGATGTGTATCAGTTACGACTTTAATGAAAAAGTACACGAAGCACTGTACATAAAACGTCACAGACTTTTAAGATTGAATAGATGGTCTAAACTCAAGTTGAGCGTTGGTGGAGACCACTTCACTTTCTCGATAGATAGGAAAAAAATAACGGAAACAGGAGATCCTTTTATCCTTTTACATCGTGGTGAAGAACTCATGATCAAAACAAAAGATATTGCATCGCATCCTACAGGCAGTACCGGTTTTGGGCTCGCGAACTATACGGCGCGCTTTGATAATATCACCATCATCGGCAAAGGGATTCCGGACAAAGGCGGATTATCGGTAGTGCCAAAAGCCAAACTTGCGACAACATGGGGAAACTTGAAGCGGCTTTAATCTCAATAGATAATAGAATATAGGGCGAGGTTTTTACGCTTCGCCATTTTTTGATCGGTAGGCGAGGTTTAATCACCTCGCCTTTTTTCTGTTACTGATGTGATTTTTTGCTCTCGCTTCTGTTTAGTATGTATCTATAATTGCGATTAAAAAAAATAATGCAACCTTTCAATATTGAGAATTCGTCACTTTAATTAAAAGATGGACGATGGACGCTTCCGGGGGGCTTGTCATGAAACAGAAAGATGCCGAACTCATTCAACAGATATTAGCGGGTAATCAAGACGCATTTACGCCGTTGGTCAACAAATATCAGAAAGGAGTTCACGCGTTGGCATGGCGTAAAATCGGGGACTTTCACATCGCACAAGAGATTACACAGGACGCATTTCTCAAGGCGTATCAGAAACTCGGAACCTTGAAAAGCTACGACTTGTTTGGCGGCTGGCTTTATGTGATTGCGTCAAATTTGTGTCTCGACTGGCTCCGAAAGAATCCACCACCGGAACAATCCTTGGAAGTTACGGATGTAAGCGAGGTGAATCAAGTGTCATATTCTCGATACATAGCCGGGAAGCAGACGGCGGAAGCGGATGAGGCGCGTCGTGAAGTCGTTAAGAAACTGCTCCAAAAATTGCCAGAGAGCGAACGCACAGTGATGACACTTCATTATCTCGGAGAGATGACAATCAAAACGATCAGCGAATTTCTCGGTGTATCTCCGAATACCGTCAAGAGCCGGCTTAGCCGCGCACGAAATCGCCTAAAGAAGGAGGAAGACATGATCCGACAAAATCTCGGCAGTTTCCAACTGCCTGCGAACTTAACAGAGACCATCATGCGAGAAGTCTCGCGTCTTATTCCCACTGGACCTGCTGCGAGTAAACCTGTCTTACCGTGGGCACTCTCTGCAGCCTCAGCGGTTTTGATTTTCTTGCTGATGGGAGTTGGTACACAATACCTTTCCCGTTTTCAGAAACCGTACAATCTAAATGCCACATCCGAGCCGACGGTTGATCTTATTGAGGCACTTTTTGTTGTTGATACGCCTGCGAAACCCGCCGTTCGGAATCAAGCAGGAAGTACTGCGACTCCCGGTAAAAGTCCAGGCGCGGGTCAGCAACCTGACGCGAAGCTCTTCGCTGCAGCACTGGTTGACGCAGCAGAAAAATTGACTCCGACACCGCAATGGACACAAACCAAAGGACCGGAAGGTGGGATCGTCAATACTCTCTTCACAACGAGTTCCGGTGATATTTATGCCGGGACACTCACGAGTCTCTATAAACTCACAGAAGATTCCCGCGCATGGAAACACGTTAACATGAGAAGCGGAACTTCACAGAATCTGCAAGATTGGTTGGCAGGCGCGATGCAATTGGCGGAACACGGTGATAGTCTCTATCTTGCCACCGATGCTGAAGTATTGGCATCTGTAGATAACAGCGAGGCGTGGCATTCGTTGGGTGCCCATCCAGGAGGTCCGCCCAGAGGTTTTGCCGTGACCGACGCCGGGTTTTATCTCGCACTTATGGAAGGTGTTTACTACTCGAAAGATGGTAAAACCTCGTGGGGAGTTCTGAAAGATGGCATGGAAGCTGATAAGATCCGTGCGCTCGCAGCCGTTGAGAACACCGTGTTTGCTGGCACCAGCAGTGGACTCTACCGCCTCAATGCTGAGAAATGGGAACTGTTAACCGTTGGTCCAGCAGATAAACCTGAACAGAAACTCACTATCCACGCTTTGGCTGCTGAAGCACATAGACTCTACGTGGCCGCGGGGTGGGAATTTACAAATCAGGGCGGTGATCGCAAAACAATCATAACGGGTGCCAATTGGTGGTCGCTTTACCGATCAACGGACCTCGGAGATACATGGTATGCTATAGACCCGAGGAAAAAACTCGAAAACGAGAGGGAACCAAAGGGTGGCGTTCGGATTCAATCCCCGTTAGATGGTAAAAATTCAACACAAATGGATTGGACTTACGCAAATTTCAGAATCATCACCACCAAAGGCAGGGTTATGGTGGCGGATTCACAGGAACTCTTTTACTCAGTGAATGCGGGTGAGACGTGGACCGCCGTCGATTTAAAAAATAGAGCGACAACTGACAAAATCGCACCGCCTATTGTGATGCTCGATGCAAATACCTTCTACAGAGGCACACAGTCTGGACTCCTTCGCACGACTGATGCTGGCAAGTCGTGGCGTGAATTTAATACAGGACTCGCTGGAGCCACTGTTATGGAGTTATTCGCTATTAATGGAAAACTTTACGCCCTGAGTATGAATGGATTTGTTACCTCAACTGATGGTGGTGAGTCTTGGATAACACCTGCCATTGATGGACCCGATAAACTTGGTGCTTCCGGTATGCCAATGATGGAAACATTTAACAATACACTCTATGTGAAGAGTATGGTAGGCATGGCACCTCAGATCCTTCGTTTATCTATAGCGGATGAGAAAATGATCCCTATTCCAGGAATCCCCATGGTATTTGAAAAACCTGCACCAGAGCAGCAAGTCCTGAATGATCTGGAAAACCAATTAGAAGCAAAAAGCGTTAAAAAAAGCGTTAAGGCATTGACAGAGGCACTGGAAGATATAGGTAAGCAAGACCTTGAGAACGGTAAAGCACCGAACCTTGAAGAGATCGACCTTGAGCTGCTCAATGAAACGATAAATAAGCCGTTCACAGAAGCGTTTGCAGATGCTATGGTCCCGATGTTCGGTAACTTTGCTGTGAGCGGTGAGACGTACTACGTCGAATACAAGCAGAAACTCTTCAGGTGGAAGCCCGGTGAGACTGAATGGTACAACACTGGATTGGTAGATAGTGCCGAAAATATTTTTGCAACTATGTTTTCCACGCCTTTTGACTATTCCGGTGGGATTTCTACGGTAACGAATATGATGGATTCTATGGGCTTCAAGATCGCTGTGTCCGGAGATACCGTTTACGTTGCACAGCGAGATGGACATCTCTCTCAATCGTTTGATGAGGGGGAGACTTGGAATGATGTCACGCAAGAGATTCCGTTTTCTTTTGCAGCGTTTAACGCGATTACCTTCGCAGAATCAACCATTTATGTGGCAACCGACAAAGGGGTGGCACATTCAAGCGATGGCGTTAACTGGCGCGAGGCAACTGATGCTGAAGGTAACCCGCTTGTCGTGGAGAAGTTTGCGGTAGAGGGAACGACGATGTATGGCACGACCGGTCAATACGTGTATCAGTTGAAAGCAAATTCTGACACGTGGAAACAGGTAACGCCTGAAATCCCAGATGCTGTCCTTTCGTTTGTTGTTGATAGTAACACCCTCTATGTTGGAACTTCCAGTAGTGGCGTGCTACGTTTTACGCTTGGTGAATAAGGGATAGACCATTTCCTTACAGCAAACCTAATCAATATGTCAATCACTGACACGATGTAAACATCACGGTAATTCTAAAATCTACTATAAAGGAGAACAGCATGTATTTTCTGAAAAAAGTCTGGCTCTTTGCTATGGCTGCCATCGTCGTGGGTGTTGGTGCATTTTTCTTAGGGCGTGCTAACAAACCGGGGCCCCCGGTCAAAATCTATAAAGCCGTTCAACCTGCCCTGAAAGCAAGCGAAGCACGAAACACTCATGCAGAGGTTGCAGATCATGTTTATATTCCGCCAGAATCAACCTCAGAGGCAGGTCATCGTAGTCGCTCACCACTTGAACTTCAAGAGACGGAAGGTGAAGAAATGACATCCAATGCCGAGGGCGACACCAATAAATCTATGGTTGGGGAGGAACCCACACCGCACATTGCTAAAGGTGAGGTGCCTCCAGAACTCTCACGAGAAGCCATGGAGCGAAGGCATGAAGACTATAGACAGCAGCAACGTGTTCTTGAAATCATGGAGGAAATAAGAGGTTATGTCAACAACTCCGTCACCAGTAGAGAAGATACCTTACGTGTTCTTGAACTTCAAGAAGAACTTCTCCGTATTCAGCAGCAGCGAGGACTGTTGGACCAAACAAGTGGAGATGTATTTAAGTTTCTCGAATTTAGTAAAATCGCAGCCACGCACACGACTGATGATGGGAGATTTCCGACGGCCAAAGCCTCTGTTCTGATTGACGGTATAAGAGAGCTCACGCCGGATTTCCCGGAAAAACAAGTTGCACTTGAACGCCTCAACCAGGTCGTCACCACCGCTATGGAAAATGGAGACGAGTACTTTGATCTAAACCTTTTCAATGAGTAATTGTACAGATAGGATACTAAAATATGGAGGAAATTGCAATGCGTCCGTTGAAGTGGATATTCGCCTGCCTCTTGGTTTTGTTTGCTATGTCATTTGTCTTTATGAGTTGCACGCCCCAAGTTATGGGCAAAACAGGGTTTGATGTTGAGTTATCGGTTACAGGTATGACACGAGTTACCTCTGTGTTCAGTGTTATGCGGTCGTTGAAAAAAGCCGATGCATTGGTTTTTGATGATGCAGTCTACAAAGTAACGCAGCTTGAGGCACCGCTTAACGGGTGGCATTTGGATCCTAATGAACCGCAACGCTTTACTGTTGAAGTATGGGCACTTCGTGGATCAGATCCTGCACAGGGTGCTAATGCGGCAATCTCTGAGCGTGTGAAAGCAGCGTTGATTAAGACTGTTGAAAACTTAGGTTTTCAAGCGAGTGTAGAAAGTATAGAACCGCGTAAAGTAGTTCATAAGTTGGTCATCAATTAAAGTTGCTATGATGCGTATCGGTCATTAGCAACGTGGTTAGATTATCGTAGGCGCGCTTTGAAGCGCGCCTTTTTTATTGTCATAAACCCTCTTTCTGAAAATATCGTTAAATAATGCAACCTTTTAATCTCTAAACCCTGTCACTTAAATCAAAAGATGTTAGGATTCCAAAGGAGCTTGCAATGGAGCAGAAAGATGCGCAACTCATTCAACAGGTCCTACAAGGCGACCAAGAGGCGTTCGCTATCCTCGTCAACAAGTATCATAAAGGTGTGCATGCCCTCGCGTGGCGGAAAATCGGTGATTTTCACATCGCTCAGGAGATCACGCAGGACGCGTTTCTCAGGGCATATCAGAAGCTCGAAACATTAAAAAATCACAACTTGTTTGGTGGCTGGCTTTATGTCATTGCGTCACGCTTGTGTGCTGATTGGTTTGAAAAGAAATCCTTACCCGAACAATCCTTGGAGGTCACTGATATGAGTGAGGTGAATCGCGGGTCATATTCTCGATATGTAGCCCAGAAACAGGAAGCCGAAGCCGATGAGTCGCGTCGTGAAATCGTCAAGGAACTGCTCCAAAAACTGCCAGAGAGTGAAAGGACAGTGATGACGCTGCATTACCTGGGTGAAATGACGATCAAGACCATTAGTGAGTTCCTCGGTGTATCTCCGAATACCGTTAAAAGCCGGCTTAGCCGCGCACGAAATCGCCTAAAGAAGGAGGAAGACATGATCCGACAAAATCTCGGCAGTTTCCAACTGCCTGCGAACTTAACAGAAACCATCATGCGAGAAGTCTCGCGTATCGTTCCCACTGCCCCTGCAGCGAGTAAACCTGTCTTACCATGGGCACTCTCTGCAGCCTCTGCTGTCTTGATTTTTCTACTGATGGGAGTTGGTACACAATACCTTTCCCGTTTTCAGAAACCGTACAATCTAAACGCCACATCAGAGCCAACGGTTGATCTTATTGAGGCACTTTTTGTTGTGGATACGCCAGCGAAGCCTGCTATTCGGAATCAGGCTGGACGTTCCGCTCTACCGGGTAGAAATCCAGGGGCGGGCCAGCAGCCGGACGCGCGACTTTTTGCAGCGGCAGCGGTTGACGCAGCAGAGGAATTGACCCCAACACCGCAGTGGACGCAGACCAAAGGACCGGAAGGCGGTTTTGTCAACAACTTCTTCACGACGAATTCCGGTGATATTTACGCGGGGACCTCAACGAGTCTTTACAAACTCGGAGCCGATGGACGTACATGGCGACGCGTTAATGCAAGAAGGCTCGGTTCGCTGAGCATCCAAGATTGGTTAGGGACTGCGGCACAGATGGCAGCGCATGGTGATATGCTTTATCTCGCCACTGATACAGAAATATTGGCATCCGAAGATAGGGGTGAGACGTGGCATGCGTTGGGTACGCATCCAAAAGGAATTGCCAGAGGCTTTGTGGTGACCGACTCCGGAGTTTACCTCGCGCTTACTGGCGGGGTTTATTATTCCAAAGATGGTAAGACTTCGTGGGTCGCTCTGAAAGATGGCATGGGATTTAAGAAGGTTCGCGCACTTGCAGTTGTTGAAAATACGGTGTTTGCTGGGACCAATAGCGGACTCTATCGCCTCAATGCTGAGAAATGGGAATTGCTGGCAGTTGGTTCTACAGATTTGCACGGCGAGAAACCGGTGATCCACGCTTTGGCTGCTTCAAAACATCGACTCTATGTTGCAGCTGGGAGAGAGGTGGAAAAGGGGTTCGGCGCGCTATTCAGGTCAAGAAAAACAGACGACAATTGGTGGACACTTTATCGCTCAACAGATAAAGGTGAGTCGTGGTACCCTATAGATCCACGCGAAAGGCAGGAACGTGAGGTGGGTAGGCAGCGGAGGGGTCAATCTTCGATGGGTTCCCCACTACTCGGGTCAGATAACATTCCGAGCGTTAAGATATTCGCAACAGGCGCAGGGGTTATGGTGACGGATGCCGATGGCGAGTTTTTCTACTCCACAAATACTGGCGAAACATGGACAATCTTAGAAAGGGATAGGTCAGCTGCCGGTATCGCTCCGCCGCTACTGATAGCCGATACAAACATTTTTTACAAAGGTGGGCCGTCCGGGATTCTGCGCACAACCGATGGCGGCGAATCTTGGCATCCGTTTAATACAGGGTTCGTTAGCACGCCTGTTACAACTTTAATCGCTGTTAAGGATAGACTCTACGCAAACTCAGTGAATAATAAGTATGTCATCTCAACGGACGGTGGTGAATCGTGGATGCCGCTTCCCAAAGATATTGATTACGGTGTCTTTATCGCTGCATTTAACGATAGCGTCTATGTAAAAAAAGGAAATAATATGAATTCATCTTCACCGCTGCTTCGTCTATCTACCGAAGATAATAGCTTAAAGTTTATCCCCAGCATGCCCGGTTTTGAGGGGGGTAATTCAGGTAACAAGGTACAGACGGAGATAGACGTGCCTGAAGAAATAATGATCACGGTCTTGCGGGAAGTCTTGCAGGAAGCATTTCCAGATAAGGTTAAGCAAAATTTTGAGAATCTTGATCTTGAGCAGTTAACTGAGATGCTCAAAGGTATCGATATCGATCCTGACCAGTTAAATGAGAAATTCACGGAGAAACTCAATAGTAACCCCGATTTTGCCAAGTTAATGAATGAGGCATTCAATAAGGCTTTTGAGGAACAAGTTTCAACGGGTATGCCGCCGTTTTTTGGTAGTTTTGCCGTTAGTGGCGAGACCTACTACGTCGAATATGGACAGAAACTTTTCAGATGGGAACCCGATATGTCTGAATGGTACGATACCGGTTTAATAGATGAAGGTGAACTTAATTTTCCGTTTGACTATTCTGCTGAGGCTTCCACATCTATAAATGTCCTTGATTCCATAGGTTTCAAGATTGCTGTGTCAGGTAGCACCGTCTATGTCGGGAAACGGGATGGACACCTCTCTCAATCGTTTGATAAGGGCGAGACTTGGAACGATGTTACCGCTGATCTCCCGTTTCCTCTTACGGAGTTTAAGGGAATCATCTTTGCAGGGTTAACCGTCTATGTAGCGACCGATAAAGGGGTGGCACATTCAAGCGATGGTACCCGCTGGCACGCGATAACCGATGCTGAAGGCGCGCCACTTGTGATGGAGAAACTTGCGGTCGAGGGTGCGACGGTCTATGGTACAACTGGACAACACGTGTATACGTTGAAAGAAGGTTCAAACACGTGGAAACGGGTGACACCTGAAATCCCGGATACCGTCTTATCGCTTGCTGTTGATGGCAACGTGCTTTATGTCGGGACTTCCAGCAGTGGTGTGCTACGTTTTACGCTTGATCAATAGAAGTATGGATGATGTTTCATTATAGAAGTGATTATCAAATCTTCCGCTACAAAACCCCATCCTCGTAGGTTGGGGATGTAGTAGCAGTCTCCTTTAGGTTTTGTGAAGAAAAAACTTGACTTTGTTCAACATAAGTGGTATATTTACTCTGTATTCGGTATAGGTTGTGAGTTGATGCACTGGTATATTGCTTGATATTGAGACGACTACGTAAAAGCCCATACACCTCATAAATATCTAAAATATGCTTGACATGTGTTTGGGAAAGACGCGTAATGGCGAATCCCACGAGAATGTAAAGAGGTTAATAGTTTCCTCTCATAATACATCAAAATGTTCATAAGGCACTTCGGTGCGGGGTCGGGTTAGCGTCCCTTGTGCTTAGGCATAGTCAGACGATTGTTTTTGGCATTCTCAAATCAATCGCAATGTTGTTTGAAGCCACAAATGCTTTCGCATAATTTTGCGGAAGCATCACCCTTTAGGGTGAGGTCTATCACTGTTAGATGTAGTGCTAACCTAATTAAATTATCGTAGGCGCGCTCGGAAGGCGCGCCTTTTTTATTGTCATAAACGCTCTTTCTGAAAATATCGTCAAATAATGCAACTTTTCGATTCCTAAAATCAGTCACTTAAGTTAAAAGCAGATTAAATCCGGAGGAGTGCTTACGATGACCCAGAACGACGCTGAACTCATTCAACTGAGTTTACAAAACGATCAGGACGCGTTCGCTGCTTTGGTCAACAAATATCAGAAAGGGGTTCACGCGCTTGCGTGGCGGAAAATCGGTGATTTTCACATCGCACAAGAGATCACACAAGATGCCTTTCTTAAAGCATACCAGAATCTCGCTGACTTGAAAAACCATAACTTGTTTGCTGGATGGCTCTATGTTATTGCAGCACGCTTATGTTATGACTGGCGGCAAAAGAACGCTAGGCCGATGAAATCCTTAGATAATATTGACCCAAGTGAGGTGGATCGGGTGTCATATTCTCGATACGTTGCAGACAAACAAGCGACAGAAACCGATGAGACGCGCCGCGAAGTCGTCAAGAAACTGCTCCAAAAGTTACCGGAGAGTGAACGGACAGTCATCACACTTTTTTACCTCGGTGAGATGACAATCAACGCTATCGGTGAGTTCCTCGGCGTTTCGCCGAACACTGTGAAGAGCCGCCTCAGTCGGGCACGCAACCGTTTGAAGAAGGAGGAAGACATGATCCGACAAAACCTCGGCAGTTTCCAACTGCCTGCAAACTTAACAGAAACCATCATGCGAGAAGTCCCACGTATCGTTCCCACTGCCCCGGCAGCGCATAAACCCGTATTGCCGTGGACACTCTCTGCAGCCTCGGCAGTCTTGATTTTCCTGTTGATGGGAGTTGGCACCCAATACCTCTCCCGTTTCCAGAAGCCGTATAATCTAAACGCCACCTCGGAGCCGACGGTTGATCTTATCGAGGCACTTTTTGTTGTGGATACGCCAGCGAAGCCTGCTGTTCGGAATCAGGCTGGACGTTCCGCTCTGCCGGGTAGAAATCCAGGGGCGGGCCAGCAGCCGGACGCGCGACTTTTTGCAGCGGCAGCGGTTGACGCAGCAGCGGAATTGACCCCGACACCACAGTGGACGCAGACCAAAGGACCAGAAGGCGGTTTTGTCAACAATTTCTTCACGACGAATTCCGGTGATATTTACGCAGGGACATCAACGAGTCTTTACAAACTCGGAGCCGATGGACGTGCATGGCGACGTGTCAACGCGAGAAGGCTCGGTTCACTGAGCATCCAAGATTGGTTAGGGACTGCGGCACAGATGGCAGCGCATGGTAATATGCTTTATCTCGCCACGGATACTGAAATATTGGCATCCGAAGATACGGGTGAGACGTGGCATACGTTGGGTACGCATCCAAAAGGAATTGCCAGAGGCTTTGCGGTGACCGACTCCGGATTTTACCTCGCGCTTACTGGTGGTGTTTATTATTCCAAAGATGGTAAGACTTCGTGGGTTGCGCTGAAAGATGGCATGGCGGCAGAGAAGATCCGTGCACTTGCCGCAATTGGAAATACAGTTTTTGCTGGTACCGATAAAGGACTCTATCGTCTCAACATTGAGAGGTGGAAACTATTACAAGTACCAGTGGGACCGGCAGATATGCACGGCAGAAGACCGGTGATTCACGCTTTGGCTGCTTCAAAAAATCGACTCTATGTTGCAGCGGGAGAAGCATCTATAAATCAGAGCGGCACACAAATTAAATCAGTGAGGTTTTGGTGGACACTTCATCGCTCAACAGACCTGGGTGATTCTTGGTATCCTATAGATCCACGCGGAACACAGGAACGTGAGACGGGTAGGCGACGGGCTCAATCTTCGATTGGCTCCCCACTACTCGGGTCAGATAACATTCCGCTTGTCAAGATAGTTGCAACAGGAGCATGGGTTACGGTGACGGTGGCAGATGGCGAGTTTTTCTACTCCACAAATACTGGAGAGACCTGGACGACCTTAGAAAAGGATGAGTTCGCTTCCGGTACTGCTCAGCCGCTACTGATAGCTGATACAAACATCTTCTACAAGAGTGGACTGTCCGGGATTCTGCGCACAACCGATGGCGGCGAATCTTGGCATCCGTTTAATACAGGGTTCGTTAGCACGCCTGTTACGACTTTAATTGCTGTTAAGGGTAGACTCTGCGCAAATTCAATAGATACGAGTTATGTCACCTCAACGGACGGTGGTGAATCCTGGATGCCGCTTCCCAAAGATATTGATTACGGTGTCTTTATCGCTGCATTTGACGATAGCCTCTATGTGAAGACAGGGGATAATATGAATTTGCGTTCACCACTGCTTCGCCTATCTATCGAAGATAATAGTTTAAATTTTATCCCCGGCATGCCCGGTTTTAAGGGGGGCAATCAACAGAATAAGGTACAGGCGGAGATAGATGTACCTGAAGAAATAACACGCAAGGCCTTGCAGGAAGTCTTGCAGGAAGCATTCCCAGATAAGGTTAAGCAAAATATTGAAGATCTTGATCCTGAACAGGTAACTGAGATCCTTGAGCGTATCGGTCCTGACCAGTTAAATGAGTTAAATGAGAAATTCGAGGAGAAAGTCAAGGATTTCATCGGTCCTGACCAATTTGACCAGTTAAAAAAAGAAGCACTCAATAAGGCTTTTGAGGAACCAGTTTCAACGGGTATGCCTTTTGGTAGTTTTGCCGTTAGCGGCGAGACGTACTACATCGAATACGGACAGAAACTTTTCAGATGGGAACCCGATATGACTGAATGGCACGACACTGGGTTAATAGATGAAACTGAATTTGTTTTTCCTGTTGACTATTCTGTTGAAGCTTCTACGTCTATGAATGCCCTTGATTCCATAGGTTTCAAGATTGCTGCGTCAGGTAGCACCGTCTATGTCGGGAAACGGGATGGACACCTCTCTCAATCGTTTGATAAGGGCGAGACTTGGAACGATGTTACCCCTGACCTTCCGTTTTCTTTCACGGAGTTTAAGGCGATCGCCTTTGCAGGATCAACCGTTTATGTGGGGACTGATAAAGGGGTGGCACATTCAAGCGACGGTACCAATTGGCACGCTGCAACTGATGTTGAAGGTGAAGCACTTGTCATGGAGCGGTTTGCGGTAGACGGAACGACGGTATGTGGTACAACCGGGCAATACATTTATCAGTTGGAAGAAGGTTCAAGCACGTGGAAACAGGTGACACCCGAAATCCCAGATACCGTCCTTTCGTTTGCTATTGATGGGAACGTGCTTTATGTTGGAACTGCCAGTAGTGGCGTGCTACGTTTCACGCTTGATGAGTAGAGGGATAAATTGTTCAAATAACAATTATCAAAAAATTTTGCACCCTTTTTGATCGCTTGGTGTGTCATTAACAATAAGAGCGATTTTATGAACAACGACGCGAAAGGATGTCATTTAGCGGGTGAGGGTTGGGTTACTCAGCCCTTACGGTGCCTGGAATTAAAAATTTTGCACCCTTTTTACCTGCAAGACGCGTCTATATAAACAGAACCAGTTATGAGAAACAACGAAAAAAGTCGTTTAAGGTAAACTGAATGCAGCGATACGACTTAGGATCTTGCAGCTACCAATACCGGGCAGGATTCGCAAGTATAAGTTAGGAGACATAAAATGGCGATTAAAGACTATGACACGGCAATTCGGCTAAAGCCGAGCAAAACGGTCCTTACCTTTTCTTATGTTAAAAGAGCCAACGCGAAATTGGATAACGGTGACAATATCGGTGCTATTGAAGATTATAATGAGGCGATCCGTCTGCAACCGAAAAGTTCTGTTATTCTTACTGTGGCATACCTCAATCGCGGACTTGCAAGGTTCAATATGGGCGACACTATAGGCGCGGTTAGAGATTACAGTGTGGTTATCCGTCTGAAACCCCAAAATGTTATGCTTGCCAATGCCTACGTCCATCGTGCTATAGCGAGGTCTAAATTAGAGGACAATATCGGTGCCATCAAAGATTATGATGATACGGTCCGTCTTGCCTTAGAGAATACTGATTTTGCTGCCTACGTCTATAGTAGAAGAGCCGCTGCTAAGTTGGCGATAAACGACAATGAAGGCGCGATTGAAGACTGTGGAACGGCGATTCATCTCAATCCTGACCTTGTTGACGTTTATCGGATCCGAGATGAGGCAAAGTCGAATCTTGGTAACTATGCAGAAGCCGGTTAAAACTACGATATTGCGATCTGTCTGTTATTGTGAAACATTACCCAGCCTTGGCGAGTTTTTACACCTCGCCAAGGCATAACACCTACCTACATCGTCAATCTTCCGACTTCATATTGGGTGTTTAATGTCAACGCGATTCACCCAAATCCGTTATAATTGATAAACTTGTCCGTTTGAAGTATACCAGAAAGTATCTGGAAATCAGAGATTGCGTTTGACAATAAGACTTCACCTTGGTCATAGGTACCCACTACCTACGAGGTAGGGGCTTGTGCTTCATAGCAGTCAGCGGTTTTCTCAGAGAGTCCACCGTCTTACATCTGCTCCACTTTAGGCAGCCAAGCCTGCCCGTTTGATATTGATCGCAGCGTTGACGTCTCTATCGTGGTAAGAACCACATTCCGGACACGTCCACTGTCTATCTGAAAGAGAGAGTACTTTGTTATGGTAGCCACAATCACTGCAAGGCTTTGTCGTTGCTGTCCATTGATTGATACGTTTGAGTTTTTTACCGTGCTTCGCACACTTCTGCTCCAATATCTGTATGAACTGATAGAAGGCGTGGTCAGAAACCTTGCGTCCCCAAAGTCGTTTCATACCGTCAAGATTCAGTGTCTCAAAAATGAGTATATCATACTCGGAGCAGAGTTGTGTAGCGAGTTTCCATTGCCAATCTGCTCTTTGTCGGGCAACTGTTCTGTGTTGTCTTGCCAAAGCACGACACGCACGATAATAGTTGTTAGAACCTTTAACTTTACGACTCAGGGATTTACTCAATGATCGCAACGTCCTGAGTGATTGTTTGAAAAACTGCGGCGATTGTATCTTATCGCCTTCGTCGCTTGTGAGAAACGTCTTGTTTCCGTAATCAAACCCTGCGCTCTTACCCGTCTTGGGTTTGGGTTCGGAAGCGTCAACATTCTCGCACGAAAAGCAGATCCAATAGTCGCCGCACTTATCGCGTTTGATTGTGATCGTCTTGATATTGCCTTTGATTTCGCGGTGTTTGTGGAAAGAGAACCATGTCTCTATACAGTTGATTTTGATACGATTGTCTTTGAGTTCGTATCCTGCTTGTGTGAAGGTCATAGAGCAATACTTATGACGCGGTTTTATCTTTGGTCTACCCACTTTACGAGTCGTCAAACCTGCTTTACGGTCTTTGATGTTCTCAAAAAATGCGTCTTGCGCTTTACCGTAACGCAACACAACGTCTTGCACAACTTGACTCGGCAAGTCTGCCCAATGTGGTTTCGTCCGCTTTTTGAGTTTCGCAACATGGGCATTGAGGCGGGACGCAGACAAGTTCTTACCGAACATACGGTAATACCTACGTTGCAAAAGCATGATATGCACGTGGATTTCCCACATATCGTCAAGCATATTGCCAATCTTGATGGTATTAGATTGATTCTGAAGTTTGAACTTGTGTGCTTTTCTCATGGTATATCTCGTATCTCGTTTGTCACCTTATCAAGTAGGTTGGCAGACACATAACCTTGCGGTTATGCTTGATTTGTCTGCCACGAGATAGTATAATTATACAACATTTTCTCATGATTGTCAAGTTTATTTCTTGACACAAACCCTTAGTTTCCCGTCTACATCCCACAAGCTAAAGCATGGAGATTTGACGGAGAGTGTTAAAATGACACAACTTTACTTTCTTGTGTTGTGTCTATAAAAACTATGAAAACACATATTTTTATCGTCCTCCTATTGCTCACCGCATCTGGACTCGTACATGCTAAAGCAACTGATGGCATGATCGCTTTTGATTATCCTGACGCACCACGCGCTAAATTTCAATTCCATTTTACTCGCGAATTCATCGCACTTGCTGGTGCAACAGCACCTTTCAACAGAGTGTCGGATGTTTATTTCCAGACCTATGATGCTGAAGTCGGTCTATTTGATCAATTCGTTCAGTATTATGGTCAAACTTTGAAAGCAGCAAGCTGGCACAGTCTACAAGAAGATAACGACATATGCCTTTATGTGTTAGAAGCAACAAATGCGCAAGGCTCGCAGTCAGGTAAACTAATTTCGGGGATCTTTGTAGTTGTAAAAAGTGCCAACAATGTGTATCTGTTAAACATTGTAGGTAATATTCCGCCGCAACAGACAAGGCAGCTTTTAGCGAATCTGGATCAAATTGGAATAGAGGTTCCTGCATTAGCATCGCTTGATGCGCAAACGTTTCAGAGATTTGAAGAACCACCAGAACCGGTGCCGCCACCGACGCTATTACGCACTGCTGGCAAGCAGCCGGATTTTTTTCGTGTAGGATTTTCAGTGAAAGAGGAATCGCCAAAATTCGGATTGATTTTCTCAAGGAGTCACAATGAGACCCTGCATGGACAGTGGAGTTACTACGGACATCCGATTGAACAGATCCATATTCGTTCTGACAGCAAAGGTACAATCGCGCAAATCAGTGAGGCACTTCAAAAGGGGCCCGCTGATATTGAGGCGTTGCTGAATAGCCTTTCATTCCCAAATTCCCCTGAACATAAGGAGAAGCTTATTGTCCATACATGGGAACGTCTCGCGACAATTAGCGTTGGGAACATACCGGATCGTAAAAATGAGCCGTTTATGTTAGCGAAACAGTTTCGGACCTCAGAAGGGGAGCCGATTCATGAGATACGGATTCGAGGGTATCAAGACACACACCTGAAAGATGTTAGAAAAGCACTTGAAAAGGGTCCGGAGGAAATTGAAAAGGCGATCAGAGCACTGCCGAGCGCGATATCGGGTTTAGAAACGGCACGTCTCCGAATTGAGGAAAAAGGTGCTCAACGCACAGTAATCGTTACCATAGCCGAAACACCGCTTCCGTCCCGTTTTTATTTTGATAGCGCCCCGTGGGCTGGGTTCAATCGCGTCACTGGATGGGAGTTGGGCGCCCGCTTTGATTCCGGTTTTCGGAAAGGGGAGCGTCCAAACACTTCTTACAACATCAGCGTTCCGAGTGTATTTCGTGGTGATGATCTCTCAAAATTTTTCGGACGGGTGGGCTACGGATTTGGTAATAAGGAGTTCTACTATCGGGTTGGTGGCAGGGCAGCTTGGGGGGAACCTAATTCATGGCACCTTGGGTTGACGACGCAATTGCATCGCGCGACAAGCGTCATTGCCCCGGATCTTTTTCCGTTTTATGATGATACGGATATGATAATTCTCCGAGTTTTGGGGGTGCCGGATCACCAGAATTACTATTTGAGAGAAGGAATTGAGGTCGCACTGCAATGGCAACCTATTAGGCAAAGGCATTCGTTCAAACTGGCGCTACTTGCGGAGTCACACGATAGTTTACGCAAAAGCACGGATTGGCACTTCTTCAATTGGCGGTCAAAAAGAGATGTGCGTGAAAATCCGGTGATAACGCCGGGGCGAATGCGGAGTACGATGTTCAGATACGATTATAGTACTCGGCATAATTTTCTCGGTTGGCACAATACTTTCTTTGTTGAACATGGCAGTAGTGCTATCGGCTCCGATTATGATTTTACACGGTATCAACTCCATCTACGCTATGCGCATCCGTTCGGTGGGCATCGGGTACGGACACGGGCAGTCGGCAGTTTTGCGACCACACCCTTGCCGATTCAACGCCAATTTATCATCGGTGGACCAGGCCTACTGAACGGCTATCCGCTTTACGCTTTTGCTGGCGATCAAGGCTTTCTCTTCAATATCGAGTTTTTTTTCCATTTACCGGCGTTAATGGCTTGGAATAACGTCTTCGATTTTTCTGATGTGCCTCTTTTTTTAGTGTTTTTTCTTGATGCAGGACAGGTGTGGAACGTGTCTGACGAGAGTTATATTTTTGAGCCTAAAAGTAATGCAGGTATCGGTTTGCAGCTTGGTAAGACAGACTTTATCTTTCGGTTTAACGTTTCACAAGCCTTTGAAGCGGATCAAGGGGTTCGGTTCAACACCGCGTGGTTTTATAGTTTCTAAGCAAAATTAATTCTGTTTAGGTGTCCTTCTGACCGCACAGTCTCAAATATAGGGGGTATAGTGCGATGCGAAGACGCACAAACCGTGCCTTGTTGCTATCATTCGGTCTGCATATTGTGTTGGTGTTAATGATCTCCCCGTTTCTCGTCAATCATTTTGATGCCGAGAAAGAGAGCATAGCTGCGGAGATACTAACAGTGGACCCGGAAAAGCATGTGAAACGGCAGGTGTTGCCGCAGCGCCCGCGGTTGATGGCACGAGCGGTAAATGCTAAAATATCATCCGATTCACCTGCTTCACCGACTTATGCGCCACGGGTCAGTGCGCCGAAAGCACCCCTTCACGCCGATGTTGTGCCTGATGTCGTTACACACACGGATATACCCCAAACGGAGAGCCCGAGTGCCGTTTCCAATGCCGGTTTTGGCGAAGATAGAACACTGGCGGGGCCCGTTGTTATTGAAGGGCAGCAAGGAACTGGTGCTGGTGGTGTCGGACGAGGCGGGTACGGCACGGGAACCGGCGGGAATGGACACGGCAGTGATGGGATTGTCGA
Organism: Candidatus Poribacteria bacterium; assembly: GCA_003635195.1. Lineage (GTDB taxonomy): Bacteria > Poribacteria > WGA-4E > WGA-4E > WGA-3G > WGA-3G. Next base: position 17,846 of record PYIY01000068.1, read on the forward strand.
ACACTTTTCTAACTTCACAGGCGCAGCGGATATAAGTGCTACGGCGTTTGATAAGATAGCCTATGCTTTTACTTTTGTTCGGTTAAAATATGGGAGGAAGGGGAGTTCATGGAAGGTAGATTGGCCCGATTCAGATCATAATTTCATACAGCAACTCCGAGCCCGTACGACTCTTGACATTGCCCCAGAAGGGAAAATAATTGATATTGATTCTGAAGAACTTTTTCGTTATCCTTTCGCCTATATAATAGAGGCGAACCGACTAAATCTTACATATGTAGAAGCGAGGAATTTACGGAAGTATCTCTTAGGTGGTGGTTTCATTCTTGTTGACGACTTTCATGGACAGCAGCAATGGAATCAGTTTTATGACCAGTTCAAAAGGATCTTCCCAGAACGCGAACCGGAAGACATCCCAATGTCGCATCCACTTTTTCACTGCTTCTATCATATTGATGAATTGATACAAATTCCCGGTTCTGGTGCAGCACGTAGGGGGATAACCTACGAAGGGCATGATGGCTATCCTGCACAGTGCCGCGGCGTCTACGATGACAGCGGCAGACTTATGATGATGATTAACTTCAATACAGACCTTGGAGATGGATGGGAACACTTCACAGACGATTTTTATCCAGACAAGTATTCGGACATGGCATTCAAAATGGGTGTTAATGCTGTTATCTATGCTCTTTCATCCAAACGTGCCGGGCATCAGAGCGAACCGAAAATTCCAGATGCTTTAAAAAAACTGCAGCAACGGCTTGAACAAATTGAGGAGATAGAATAAAATGCGAAAACACACAAATCGTGCCTTATTGCTATCATTCGTTCTCCATATAGGATTGATGTTAGCGATCTCCCCGTTTCTCGTTAATCATTTCGATGCAGAGAAAGATAATATATCTGTGGAGATACTAACAGCGGACCCGGAAAAGCGGGTGAAACGACAGGTTTTACCGCCGCGCTTACGGCTGATGGCGCGAGCGACAGATGGTGGCGCATCATCCGATTCACCCGCTTCACCGACGTATGCGCCACGGGTCAGTGCGCCGAAAGCACCCCTTCACGCCGATGTTGTGCCTGATGTCGTTACACACGCCGATATACCAAAAACGGATCGTCCGAGTACCGTTTCCAATGAAAGTTTTGGCGAAGGTAGGACAGCCGAAGGTCCTGTGGTCATTAAAGGACACCGCGGCAGAGGTACAGGTGGGGTTGGTGTCGGGTTCGGTGGACCTGAGCGTCAAGGTAGCGGCATTGGCATGGGATTAGCCAGTGGGATGGGAGTATCGGAAGCTGGACTTGATATCCCTATTCGGATAGATACAGGCGGCCTCGGTATTTTTGGCACAGAAGTGAAACCCGGGCACGGATTAGTCGGACAGGTTTATGTGCCCGGGGAGGCTATCTTCCGAATGCCCGATTTTGACAGTTTGGTGCCTGTCTATACTTTTGTCACAGCAAACTTAGATGTCCCCAGACGATACTATACCGCGGGATTCCCGACACCTAAAATGCAGTCTGTTGTTGAGAATTTTGCGATTCGCTTCCGTGCCGAATTGGAGATTAATATACCCGGTACGTATGTCTTTGAACTCAGCTCAGATGACGGTTCGCAATTATATATTAATGGGTCTCTCGTTGTGGATAATGATGGGATCCATCCAACAAGGAGTCGGCAGGGACGTATAAATCTTGGGACGGGCATACACGCTGTTGAGATTCACTATTTTCAAGGCCCTCGAGAAGCTATTGCGCTACAATGGTTTTATCAACTCCCAAATGGCACCAGACAAATTGTGCCACCCGATATTATCTACCACCCCGGCAAACCCAAAATGCCAGATGCATTGAAAAAACTACAGCAACGCCTGAAAAGCATTAATAGGGAGAAGACCGAAAATACCGGAGAGCAGTAACGGAGATACTGGATGAAAGATACGATTGTCAAAGTATTGGTGATATCTTTATTTCTCATTAGCAGTGGCGTGTCCGCACAAATAGACGATGGACATGTGCCTTTTGATTGCCCGGATGTGCCGTCGTCTCAGTTCCAATTTGATTTGAGCAGTGATGTTATTGCGCTTGTTGTGGAAGATCCGACCTCCGATATTGCGCCACTGTTTAAAAGCGTGGATAATCTCTATCTCAGGAACTACCGAAACCGATCCGGCAATTTTAAGAAGATGATTAAGTATTACAGCGAGGTCCTAAAAGGGCGTGGTTGGCGCGCGTTAGGACACTACCCACAAACTGACCCTGAGAAAATTAGTCTTCACCTCTACGTTCTCCGCCAGAATGAAACCGTTAAAGGCATCTTCATCATCGTCAAAGACAAGGACGGAATATACCTAATAAACATTGTTTGTGAGATGCCGAGGCGGCAGCTGGGTGAGTTGTTAATGAACCTGAATCAACTCGGTATCGAAATTCCAAGATTGATGTCGCTAAAGCCCCGTGATTTAGAACTTGCGCCACCGCCACCGCCACCGCCTGATCCGGTCAAACCAGATCCAGGGCCAGATCCTCCGATTACAGAAGAGAGCGAAACAACAGCATCCACTTCAGGTGAGACACCTGAGCCACCGCTTTGGGATTGGTATGTTGACGGTGAACGGATTAATGAAGTCCAGATTCAGAGCGCGCTCACAGTACCTGAAGGTACCGACCGAAAACGGATTGAAGAAACAATGGCGGCTGAAAAAGACAATATCATGAAGATGCTAAGAAGCGGTTCTGGTGAACTCAGAGAAGTTATACCGGTGCTATCAGGCGCGCTTGATGATTCCAGAGCCGTATCTTTTAGCGTTACAGAAGAAGGTGGGAAACGCATCGCCATAATTAGCGTCAAGTCTACGCGAAAGATATCAGTGTTGAAGTCAATGGAAATCTCAGGAGATGACGGTAAACAGGTAAATATATCAGTGGACGATAAGCTTGTTCCGCAGGGAGATGGAGTCGAGACATCACCTGCGGGAACACGATTTTGGGCAAAGGATGTTCCGATTCACGAAGTCCGCATTCGAGGGAATCGGAAGGTGCCGGAGGCACGTATTCGGCAGACGCTTGATAATGCTTCACCTGATATTGATAAGGCACTCAGGACGCTATTTAAAGTGATGCCCTATTTTAAGGAGGTCCGGCTACAGGTTGATGAGTCGGATGCAAAGTACATCGCCACGATCTCTGTCGCGGAAAAACCGCTTTCTACGAATGCCTATCTCGGTCTCAGTCCGCCGATACGCCTCGGTTTTAACCGCGTGACGGGATGGGAGATCGGCACCGGCTTTGAATTTGGAAAACGCAAAGAGGTGGGTCCTCTCTGGATGTGGAATATCAGAAATTCGCAGCGCAATCAAATCTCAAGGCTGTTTGGAAAAGTCAGTTACGCGTTCGGCAATCCACATATCCATTACCATCTCGGAGGGATAGCGAATTGGGGAAAACCGTATACTTGGAACTTGGGGCTTATCGGACAATTCCAACGATTCACAGATATCGTTGCTCCTGAACTTTTTCCGGGCTATAACAGCGGCATAGGGATTTTCCAACGCATTATCGGGGTGCCAGACCTTCAAAATTACTATTTGCGACAAGGTGCTGAGATCGGAGTGTATTGGACACCTATTATGCCTACGCATTCATTCAGGTTGTCTATGCTTGCGGAGTCGCATACAAGTCTTCAAAAAAGCACGGATTGGTTTGTTACCAATTGGACATCGAAACTCGCCCTCAGAGACAATCCCCCGATAACCACAGGGCAAATGCGGAGTGTTACCTTTCAATACGATTTTCTTAGTAGAACAAAATCCCTCGGTTGGCATAATACTTTTTTCGCTGAACATAGCAGTGCCGCTGTGGGTTCCGATTTTGATTTCACACGCTTACAACTCCACCTTCGGTATGCTTTCCCACTACAAAATAACCGAATTCGTACCCGGCTTTTGCTCGGTTATTCCGATTCGGCATTGCCCATTCAACGCCAATTTGTGATAGGTGGGATGGGAGGCCTTAGGGGGTATCCTTGGTATAGACAAGAAACTGATTTTAATGGTATAGTAACCTATGAGAGTGGACATACGGCTTCACCTTATGCGTTTGCTGGGGATAGAGGGTTTCTGTTGAATATCGAATATCATTACAAGTTGTCCAATTTATTGCGTTGGAATATTTTCAAAAATGCGTTTCTTATCGCCTTCCTTGACGAAGGGCAAGTCTGGAGTGTATCCGACGGTGGATATGCTTTTAATCCCAAAGCGAGTGTAGGCATCGGTTTACAGTTTGGTGAAGATGATTCTGTTTTCAGGGTTAACATTGCTAAAGCCCTGGAATCTGATATAGGTGTCCAAATTACGACAGTTTGGTATCATAGTTTCTAAACTGTGTGTTCTCAGATTCTGATGTCTTTCAAAGCAGCATAATATGCGAATTCTCCAAATATTAATCATCTGTGTTATGATGTACACGCCGACTCCTTCTGGGCATTCAGAGCAGAGCGCGGATACATTCACCTTTGTCCGTTTAAAATATCGAGGCCCTCGGAGTATATGGGATTTAGATTGGCCCGCGTCGGATCGAAACTTTATCCGACAACTCCGCGAACACACGAATATCGAAGTCGCGCCAAAAGAGAAGATCATTGACATCCGTTCCAGAGAACTCTTTAAATATCCATTCGCTTATATGTTGGAGGTGAGTCGATTGCGTCTCACGTCTGAGGAGGCAGAAAACGTGCGCGAGTATCTCCTACGGGGTGGGTTTATCATGGTAGACGATTTCCATGGTGGGAGACAGTGGAAACAATTTTATAAGGAATTCAAGAAGATTTTCCCGAAACGTGAACCGGAAGACATTCCGATGTCGCATCCACTTTTTCACTGCTTCTTTAAAATTGACAAACTGATGCAGATTCCGGGTGCCGGTGCAGCTATGAGGGGAAGGACCTATGAAAAGCACGACGGCTTCCCCGCGCGATGTCTCGGTGTTTATGACGACTATGGGCGGTTAATGATGATGATTAACTTCAATTCCGATCTCGGCGATGGTTGGGAGCATGCCGCTGAGAGTTTCTATCCGCGTGAATCCTCTGATATGGCGTTCAAACTCGGAATTAATGCCGTTGTCTATTCATTGACGCATTAAGGTTGTCTCTGTTTGGAGCAAGCGATCATGCGAATTATTCTATTGCTAACGCTTATTGCCATACTGTCCATTTCTAATGGACGCTTGGACGGAGAGGACGATAGCGATCTGTTCACCTTTGTCCGATTACAATATAACGGACAACTCACACGACTGAGTAGTTGGCGGGTGGATTGGCCCGCATCGGATCGGAATTTTATCTGGCAACTCAGTAAGCAGACAAATATTACGGTCGCGCCCCGTGAAAAGATTATTGAGGTGGGTGCCTCAGAGTTATTTGAGTACCCTTTCGCGTATATGCTTGAAGTCGGTAGTCTCAGGTTAAGCACAAGCGAGGCAAAAAATCTACGCGAATATCTCTTACGCGGTGGGTTTATCTTTATTGATGATTTTCACGGTGAGCGTGAATGGAAATGGTTCTATACCGAGTTCAAGAAGATTTTCCCAGATCGAGAACCCGTAGACATCCCGATATCGCATCCGATTTTCCGTTGCTTTTTTAAAATTGACAAGTTGATCCAGATCCCTGGACTCCGAGCACTTTTTAATGGTCGCACCTACGAACGACACGACGGGTACCCAGCATACTGCCGTGGGGTCTATGATGATTACGGTCGGTTGATGATGATGATCAACTTTAATTCGGATCTCGGCGATGCTTGGGAACACGCTGCCGAGGACTACTACCCACGTGAGTATTCTGATATGGCACTGAAAATGGGTATCAACGCCGTTGTTTATACCCTCACCCACTAATCTAATAGGACTTACGCAAAAAGTTGGAATTTCCGTCCTTTAAACCCCCTAAATCCCCCTTATCAGGGGGACTTTAAAAAGGAATGCGTAAGTCTTAATCAGATAAAACTCGGATATCTGGGCGATAAATCCTGTTAAACTTTTTAGGTGAGTGAGAGTCTAAATCAAAAAATCCTTTCAGGTCAAGTTTCCATATATGTGCACGTTCTTATTAGCTTGGATGCTTATGTGACGGGAACTGCATTCGGCAAAAAGTAGGAGACAACAAAATATGCTCACTCGTAAGCAGAAGTTAGACTTTTATGAAAATGGTTATATCTCTATTCCTGGTGTTGTACCAAAACTGATGGTAGATGCCGCGCGAAAGGCGATAAATCACTCTATCGGCGCGGTCGGTATGCACGAGAGCAACTTAGAAAAGTTTCGGGCACAGTCCTATTGCAACGAGATACGCGAAGCCCCCGAACTCGTTGGTCTTTTCAACAAGACTCCTATCCGTCAAATTGCTGAATCATTGATGGGCGAAGGGAATGTCCAGACACCTGGATCGGCACAGATCGCACTCCGCTTTCCGGGGCCGTTGCACACGGATCCGAACGAACCGCGTGGGCATCTTGATGGGTTAGGTAGCGGCACCAATGGCATGGCAAAAGGTATTTACCGGCGTGGGTTTACTGCGCTTGCTGTTGTCTACCTTGCGGATGTACCGGAGCCGTACAGCGGCAATTTCACTGTTTGGCCGAAATCACACAGTTTCTTCGCCGATTATTTTAAAAAGGAAGGGCATGAGATATTAGCAAATGGGATGCCGCGACCAGAATTACCTGAAGGCCCCAAACAGATTGTAGGTAAGGCAGGCGATGTCGTCTTGACACATCATCAAATCGTTCATTCTGCGGCACCGAACGCTGCGGCTGATATCCGTTACGCTGCGATTTTCCGACTGCGCCATGTGGATTGTGCCGAAAATGGTTACGATGCCTATACGGATATATGGAAAGAGTGGCCTGGCATTCAAGAGGCGGTTACACCAACGGAGTCTTAGAATATCAAGGGAAAAGGGACGGGTGCGCACGCTGGCACCACCCGTCTATTTCGTATTACTCGGAACTTTTAATATCCCCCCAAGTTGTGGTCAGTTTGTCAGCCGGTTCAACAGCAAACGGATTTCCAGGGCCCTTGGCGAGGCGTTCAACCTCTTTCTCGGAAAGCGGACGATGGAACAGCAGGAACTCGTCAAGAAGTCCATTGAATGCCCAGGTAGGTCCCACATTGGCATCAAACGCAGCCGCTTCTGAGCCAATCCCGATGAACCCGAAGCGTGCCTGCCCTGCACCAAAAACTTTGGCAGGTGCAGCTACTTTAGCATCTAATTTGCCATCAACGTATATCCGTTTCTCACTGCCATCGAAAGTTGCGACAAGGTGATGCCATTTGTCATCTGCAACATCGGTCTTCCCAAACCAATCGTGGCAGCACGGACAGCAGTTGTCAAAGGCAACGAAGGTTGTTCCGTTGTTCCCGCCCACGTCATCGCCGACAGCGAAACGAAAAAATTCACTCCGATCCCAAGAAGCGATCATGCCTCTCACGTCCGTTTTAACCCAAGCGGCAAGACTAATCTCCTCAATCGGGTCTTTGTACATGTGTTCCCGCACTGAGATATATTGGGCGGCGTTCCCAGGAAACTCCATACACTCTCCGACTTTGCCTTTCACAATTTTTAAATCATTGCCGTGTAGAAAACCATCATTTCCATTTCCAGACCCGTCTAAAACATCATCGCCTTTCAGTGTATCTTTATTAAAACTGTAGTAGATGATGAGTTCCTTATCGCTAATGCCTTGCGCATAACTTGATATCACTACGCCTATAAACATTAGACTTAACACCAAAAACTTGAAAATATAATCAGTCTTCATCAAGAGCCTCCTTTTGCAGAATATAACCCAAATTTTAAACATGTTAATCACTTGGAAGTTTGCTTACAATCCGCCAATCCATGAGCAGTCTTTTTTACCGTTCTATCCTACCACAGACTAAGACACTAAATGAGATGTCTCACGGATTTAACTAAGGCGTTGGTGTTGGAATGCGGAACGCGATTCCTCACTAAAATATATAAGAATTGTCAGAAAAAAGCAACAACTATTTTTCATGTGTGAATATCTTGTCAAAAGTTTAGGTTGGATGGGTAAAAGTCAGGACAGATTTTCAGGGTGAGAGATGTCTATTAGGACTGCCCGAAAGGTTACACCGCGTTTAGAAGTCATCTGTTAGGAATTTTTCCAGATAGAATACATCGCAGAATTTGCCTTCAAGTTTCACATGTTTTTTGGCGATGCCGATTTTTTGAAAACCGAGATTACCATAAAACCGCAGGGCTCGCGTGTTATCTGCTATCACCTGAATCGCGATCTTTTTGAAGTTTTTCGCGTGGGCAAACCTGAAAGATGTCTCTGCAAGCAACCGTCCAACCTGACGTCCGCGAAAGTTTGCACGTATCCACGTTCCGATTGTCGCTACATGCTGCATCGAATCGGTATAGTGTGCCAAGGCATCTGGTTCAATAACCTGAATACCAACAATCTCGTTTTCTACCTCAGCGACGAACAAGGCACTACGGTCACATAACCCTGCTATGAAGGCGCGCTCCTCTTCTTCTGTAAAGGGGTTGGTTAACGCCGTGTATTTCCCTTCCAGAATAACCGAGTTAATCACCGACGCAACGGCTTTCGCGTCATCTGGTATCGCTTTTCTAATGATGGGTTCCATATTTTTTAATGTTGTGTTCTATCCATTTAAAGTTTGTATTTCACATATCGCGAGCACAGCTCGCTCCTACGGTTTAAGTTTAAGAATATCCGCCCACACCCAGTAGCATCCGTTCTTCCAAATCGGCATTTTCAAGAAAAGCGTGGGTTAAACCGTCTTCGGGTTGGGCACCGCCGTGTGGGGATTTTCGGAGCCATGTGGGTGTATAACTGAGGATTAGCATTCTCCGTTTGGCGTTTAGTGTTGGTAAACCTCGGTGCCAGAGATTGCCATGGATGAGGACACCACCACCGGCTTTCACCCGCAGTTCGACTTCACCTTCTACAGATTCATGGACAGTCGGTGATGCTTTGTCTAACCAGTCGTGGGAACCCGGGACAACGGCGACTGCGCCTGTGTCTTCGTTCAAATCGTCAAGATAGATGAGACAATCAATACAGTGTGGGCGCGAGAACCACGGCGGAATTGGTTTCGGAATCACGCGCAGGTGTTGGTGCCACGGCGTTTGTTGCTCCCGACCATCACCCGGATAAGTGATGCGTGCGCTCAAACCGCGCAGCCGGACGAGCGGTCCCATCATCGCTCGTGCGATTGACAGGGTCGGTTGAAATTTCAAGAGCTCAAGAAAGACTTCATCTTTGTCCATAAGGTGGCGCGGAATAAAGCCCCAACCTGTTTTGCCAGCCATGGCACTATCGCGTTTTTCCGATTCCCGTTCTTCCAGTCGATCAAGCGCATCGCGCAATTTTTGGAGGGCCCCGCCTTGGAAAAGCCCTTCTCGGATGAGATAACCGGTCTCGGCAAACGTTTGTAGCTCTTCGAGAGTGGCATGCACATCCACTTCCCAATGCTCTCCCGTCTCTCCAGACGGATCGAATCTGTTCATCATTTCATAGTGAAGTTTATGGCGCTCCATAGTTCCCTCAATTGATTTTAAACAATAGATATTACATTTCCAGCGCAACGATGATTTTCACACACGATAGGAAAATATCTTTCCGGTTCAGTGTTGATATCGGTGTCGGATATGATCAGTTGTCTTCAAGACTGGTGAACAATTCGCGGTATACAGGTAAGGCGAGCTCCAATTCTAACGCTTCATTGATCCCAAACCATCCGATCATTGAGTGCTCTTCTGGCTGCAGACTCTCTGGTTCACCTTTCCAATTCGTTACGACAAATACATGGTAGGTGTGGTCGTTGTTGGAATCAAGCAGGGTTGAGATGTGTTCAAACTGAATTGGTGTAACACCGATTTCTTCTTGTAATTCCCTGATGAGGGTCTGTGTCAGTGTTTCACCACTTTCGCAGTGTCCACCAATCATATCCCAGACATTCGGATAAGAAGTCCGGTATTTAGTCCTTTTGCCCAACAGAATTTTCCCATTCCTGAACAAGATTCCGAGCGCGCAAACTTTTAATTCCACGGTTTGTCCTTTTCCTGTTTTTCTAAGCGATCCAGGGACTCTCTTGGTTTTTGAAGTTCTTCGGCCTGAAAGAGTCCTTATCCACCTCAATAGGGAGCAAAATTATCAAATTGTGGGCATTACGTTCCCACCACACACCGGAATGTAAGCACCCGTGATATAACTCGCCAGATCCGATGCGAGAAAAAGCACTGCATTGGCGATTTCTTGGGCGGTGCCTCGGCGTTGCATCGGTACTTTGCTCCAATAATGTTCGTCCGATTCACTCGCTGCGCTTTTTTCACTGATCGTCCATCCTGGGGCAACTTGGTTAACAGTAATGCCGTGTACCCCGACCTCTTTAGCGAGGACCCGTAACATTCCGTCCATGCCGCGCTTTCCTGAGGTGTAGGCACTCTGTCCGGCAAAGTTTTGCATTGAGCATTCCGTATTAATACTGATGACGCGTCCCCATTCGGCTTCAATCATCGCGGGAACGAACGCTTGCGCCATATATACGTTGTGCAGAACACAAGATTGGAACTGGCTTTCGTAGTCTTCAGGCGACTGTTCTAAGACAGATGTCCAATTGTACTGAATGACGGCATTGTTGACGATGATATCGGCTGCACCGAGTGTGTTTACCACCGCATCACGCATGGCGTTTATTGCGTCTTGATTCGTAACATCCGCCTGTACAATGGTTGCTTGAACACCCTTAGCAGTGATTTCGTCTTCCAAGAGACGCGCTGTCTCCTGATCTCGGTGGTAGCAGATTGCGATATCCGCCCCCGCTTCCGCCAGCGTCCGGACCATAACGCGCCCTAACGCGCCAGAACCACCTGTAACGACTGCCACTTTATTGCTAAGATCAATTGGAATCATATTTCCCTCTATAGGTGATCACTGTAAAAAGTGGGTAGGAATACGGGACATCGGATAGTTCGCGTCCTCGTCGCGATTGGCAATAATTTCGGGGATTTCGCGATCCCAATAGTCGGGTACTGTATTCGGACGGCTGTGCCATGCAAGAATCAGAGTTCGCCGAATATCGGTAAGGTTTTTGTGGGCAGAATGCAAGATACGTGCATCTGCTATTACCAGTGAACCTGCTTTTGCACAGACATCTACCTGATCGGGATGATCACTGAACATGATCGGATGGTCTTCATCAATGAACCGCGCGCCTTGTTCATGTGCTGGCACTAATATGTCGTGTAAATCAATGCGCTTGCGATGGGTGCCGGGAATAACCTTTAAACAGCCATTTTCTCGGTTTGTATCGGTGAGATAATAGTTGAGAAAAATCGTTTGGGGCCACGGGGCACAGCTGAGTGGATCGTTCCAACGCATCCAATCTTGATGCCAATAGAGTGGGGGTCCCCCGGATTCCTTCGTCAGGATAATGATCCCGCCAGATGTTACAAAATCTCCGAACCCAATCTGCTCCAGTGCATCCCGTGAGGGCTGCCACTCCAACAATTTTTGAATGTAAGGGTTATCTTCACCGCGGACGTTGACGTGCTGTCCTTGATAAACGACATCGTCGGGTTCCACATGTCCTGCGATCAGCCGTTCCGATTCATCGTGGAGTTCCTGCAAAAACTCTTCGCTCAGAACATCGTCAACAACGCAGAAACCTTCTTCAATCATCTGCTCTCGTTTTTGTAGCGCGACTTCAGGTGTCATTATCTTCTCCTTTGTTGTAAATATCGTCATGAAACTAATTCTCATAGATTGCAGCTAAAAGCCTATCTTAATTCTATAGGAATTCGCGGGAGAAAACAACAATTTTTTCCGATTACCATCCGATTATACTTGCCTTAGCAATAAACATTGATTTCCTTTATATCTTATGTTATACTTTGGATAAGATAGGAGGCAAACAGATGATTTCTCGAAAGGACATTCAGGCGACTTGTGATGATATCGTTCGCGAATTTTCGCCACTGCAGATTATTCTTTTTGGATCCTACGCTTATGGCGCACCGACAGAGGATTCAGATGTTGATTTACTCGTCATCATGGACATTCCAGAATCCGAGACAAGTCGCCAAGCTGGGGAGATTCTCCAACGCATCCCGCGCCGTTTCAGTATGGATTTGCTTGTGCGTTCACCTGAAGAAATCGCCTATCGTATTTCTCACAATGACTGGTTTCTGCGCGAAATCACCGAAAAGGGTGATGTGCTCTATAAGTCTATCAATTTCTTGCCGAAGCTGTTGAAAAAGGAAAAAGGTCTTATGAATCCGTTGATACAGGAGTGGGCACAGAAAGCAGAACGTGATTACGCCGCAATAGCGTTACATCAACAGGCAGAAGATCCTGACTTTGATATGATCTGCTTTCATGCCCAACAGTGTATAGAGAAATATTTAAAGGCTTGGCTCCAAAGGGCAGACATTCCACTCCTGAGGTCGCATGACTTATTGGTATTGTTGGATCTGATCGTTCCGACGATTCCAAGTTGGCGCGCTTGGCAACCAGATTTTTTGGTGATTGCTCCCTATGCCGTAGAATTTCGCTATCCAGGAAAGTCAGCAACTGCCGAGAAGGCACAGCATGCAACACGTATTTGTAGTGAGGTGCGTCAAGCAATGCAAGCAGAACTGAAACTCCCTCAAAACCAGTCAGAAAGGTAGGTTTAGGAATGGAAACTATAGGAAAAACAGTAAATATCCCTGTTCTTGAGATTTCCGATCAGGAACGCGCGGAAGGCAAACCTACGCCGGAAAGTGTCGATGCGGGTGCGCGCCTCTTACGTGAGGCAGGATTGGTGGTCATTGAAAGCGTCCTCCCGCGCGACTGGATAGAAGAACTCAACATTGCTATGGAAAGCGTACTTCAGACGCAAGAGGAGAGACAAAACGGCGAAAACCCGATGCTCACAATGCCGTTCATGGATCCACGCATTATTGATAACCCCTTCGCGATGCCGATCCTGAAAGCAGCAATGGGTGAGAAAATCTTTGCGTATCTGCCCTATGGCTGTAACTCAACCCGTCCGGGTAACGAGATCCAGTGGATTCATCGAGATTCAGGACAACTTTTCCCTGAACTGCCGTTCGCGCTTCCGGTCACTACGATTGTCGTTAACGTTCCACTCGTTGATTTCACAGTGGAAAACGGGGCAACTGAGGTATGGCCGGGTTCGCACCTCATCGTTGATGACGAGGCAGTCCGTAATACACCGTACAACGTCTGTGAGGAAGAACGCGCCGCAAATTACCCGTCATTCCAGTTAGAGATGCCCGCGGGTTCGGTTGTTGTTCGCGATATGCGGTGCTGGCACCGGGCGATGCCGAATCGGACGGAATCTACTGTTAGACACATGCTCGCCCTGGTTTATTTCCGACGGCTGCATCACTCCCCTGATGCCCCCGGAATTTTTGGGGCACGCGTCCCCGAAGGGATATGGAACAACATGTCTGAAGCAGCACAAGAGGTCTATCGGTTCCAAACGCACGATTAGAGGCGCATAGAAAGGAAAATATGGAACGAACACTATTAATTCATCCTGAGATGCCTGAGCTTGACAGGGAACACGGTTTTTCTAATATCAATGGACCTTCACTCGTTCGTGTGCCTGAATGGGTGGAGAACCCTTTGGCTAAATATTATCTCTACTTCGCACACCACCGAGGTGCTTATATCCGTTTGGCTTATGCCGATGCGATTGAAGGTCCCTATACCGTCTATCGTCCGGGCGCGCTCCATCGGGACAACACTGTATTCCGAGAGGGCGACCACATCGCTTCCCCGGATGTACATATAGATGAAGAGAACCGCCGTTTCATCATGTATTTTCATGGGAGTTATGCGGGGCAGTCAACCTGTTGGGCAACCTCTACGGATGGCATAAACTACATCGCCTCGGATATACGGAATAAACAGATGGGACCCTATTATCGCGTTTTCTGGTGGGAGGGTTACCCGTATGCAACGTATCACGGCTGGTTAAGTCGGGGAGAAACCCCTGAATGGACAACATCGTTCGTTCCACGAGACACGCCACTTTTTCACCGTAAATCGGCAAAAGACAATACCGGTTTTCCGCGGCATACGGCGAACCACCTTGAAGGTGATACTTTGACCGTCTATTATTCACTGTATGCGGATAGTCCGGAACGTATCCGAAAGAGCACGGTTCAGTTGACGGACGATTGGAACGATTGGCATCCGTCTGAACCGGTAGAGGTTATCGCGCCGAAATACGATTTCGAGGGAGTGGATTTACCGATTAAACCGTCAACAGGTGGGTTAGACCGGGAACGGGTGCATGAACTTCGCGACCCGGCTATCTATTGTGAGGATGGAGGGACGTGGTTGCTCTATTCTGTGGCGGGTGAGCAAGGGATTGCCATAATGCAACTAACGGACTAATATCACTGTTTAATTTCTTCAAATAGTCGCTGCGAAGCACTTGATGAATCTAAGGCACGCTGTTGAGCATATTCACAGTACTCCGCATTGATGTCATATCCAATGTAATGTCTACCCATTTTTTTACAAGCGACTGCAGTTGATCCAGAGCCCATGAACGGATCGAGAACTAACGAATCGGCAGGCGTGAGGAGGTGTAAAAATTCTTCCACAACTTCTACCGGATAAATTGCAGGGTGTTTATTTCCTTTGACAGCTGCTACGGACGTTTCAATCACATCTCGCTTGAGTTTATTCCCGTGCATCCGAATGATTGTGAAACCTTTATTTTTGAGTTGCAACGTGCGTCCACCTATCTGGCCGCCAAACGGTTCAGCATGAATGCCACGGATTTTCATCCGAAAATCGTATATCTGTCCTTGAAGTACCTCTTGGATAACTTCCGTAAGTTCTCGGCGTGCGGCAGTTTTCTCCGTTTCTGACAGGTCAGATTCCGTAATGAGTTCAAAATATCGCTGTCCAAGCTTCGTGCTACCTTTCCTGTTTCGCTGTTTTTGCGTATTCTCTGCTGCTAAAAAAGCTTTGAGATCATAGAAATAGTTATCTGATTTGGCAAAATGGAAGAACGGCTCTGTACTACTAACAAGACGGCGACGAAATTGACGTGGTGTCGGATTTCGTTTAACCCACGTGATCTCGTTGACGAGTTTAACCAATCCTGTTTGTGTCGCGGCAAGCGCGAAACGATATGGAACGAGAAGTAGATTGCTATCTTTATACTTGTCGCCTATATTGAAAACGATACTACCGTCATTTTTAACAACACGGACGCATTCGTGAAACAGACATAATAACTTATCAATATATTCATTGACTTCTGTTTCATTGCCCATCCCGCCGCCATAGTCGCGCTGCTGAAAATATGGGGGTGAGGTAATCACCAGTTGAATACTACAGTCTGGTAATTTTTGGATGAGTTCAAAATTATCGCCGCACAGAATTTGGTCGATTGGGAGGGATTTGTCAGGACTCTGAGGATTTTCAGGTGTGTATTGCATTTACTAATAGTTGTTTTCTCTACTGACGTTTTTCGATGAGTCTTCCGACAAAAAATATTAAAATGCCGAGGGTCAAGAGACCCATCTCAACACCCATTACTTTGGATTCACTATAATTGAACGGATTGACAAAGGCGAAGAAGAGTGCCGCGCCTAAACACGTTATGCCCATCAGTTCCAAAGTTTTTCCGATATAATACACGAACTCTCCAATACTCTTTGAAAAAAATAGGGCGCGGTTGTTGTCCCACGCCCTATAGCAACGGATTAGTAGAGGCTTTTGATGCGTCCCCACTGGATCAATTTTTGCTGCTTGCTGGGTTCAATTCTCGCGGTGAAGACGAGATCGGGAAGGAATTCCTCTTCTTCAGTATAACCTTCCGGAGCCCATGTGATTTTATGTTGTAGGCTTCCGTTATCGACATCGTTATAAGTGATACAGAAGCCAATCGTATTGCCTTTGCTTGCGATGTCATCGAGTCGGAAACTTAACTCACATGTTTGTCCATCGTTTCCCCATTCTATTCGCGTTAATGGGTGTTTTAGCACACCCGTTTTGTTGCGAATCGGTATATCGAAGCGGTACAGATCTTCCTTTCTGCCTGAGTGGTGTGGATCCAAGTAAACGGTCAGGTGATCTTCACGAAGGAGTTTGGTTTGACGCGTTTCGATTTGATCGTCCGTTAGCTTAAGTGCCACATAAAGAAACCCGTTTCGCCAGACGGCTGCGAAGGATCCAGTGAAATCAGAGGGTGCGTGCCAACGTTGCTCGGTAATTAGATCTTGTTCCATTTTTCCGGGGACCGCTGTCTCCCAAACTGGGTCATCAAGATAGCCATCTACGATAGGCGCGACTGGAGCGAGTTCTGCATTATATTGAAAATTTTGAAGGTTTTCACCTATTATATGTCCTAATGCATAAGACGTTGTCATTAGCAAAAGGCTGATTGTTACAATTATCTGTTTGTTAAGGTTCATGAATTCCTCCTTTTCTTATCCACCTTTTTCAGAGGGTTTCAATGGAACTGCCTTAGTCTTATTCTCCTTGCCATTGGATTGTATCAGTTAAACATTCCGACGTGCGTCAAAAATTTTGTTGCTTCTATCCGTAATTTATTCGCTAATTTATAGTATACCTTAAATGTATTCTTTTATCCAATTAAAATTACCAATATTGCGCATCAGATTTGCGAATATATCTTTTTTTGAAAAATCAGTTGAAATTTGGTAAAATATTTGTTATACTTTTAAACAGGTTTTGAAAACGCATTTTTGTCTGATCCCATTTTTGTCTGATCCCAGATTTCAATAGAGAGGCAACTGGTTGTGAATAAAAGTACAAGAAGCATGATGATATGGTGGATAGTTATTGCCGGAATAGTTGTTCTCGGTATCTACCAACTATTCAACCACAGAGATCCGGTTTATCAATTGGCGACCTCTGATTTTCATCGATATATAACAGACGAGCGGAATGTGTTTGATGGATACCTAACCTTGGATGAGGAATGGATTGAAGGTCGGTTCCGTAAAGACATTGTTGATAGTATCGGTGCCGAGATTCTGAGTAATGTGCCGCCGCCAGAACGAGATAACCATCTTCCGCCGAGATGGGAAGGTGAATTTAGAGCGAGTCGTGACGCAATTGATGATTATAACATTCAAGAGAAACTTGATGCATCTTATCCACTATATAATGTTGAGCCGCCCTCTAAATTTCCACAGGGGCTGCTTATTTTCGGGACGACGATTGTACCGCTCCTTATCTTCTTGGGTTTGATGATTTTCTTGTCCCGTCAAATGCAGGGAAGCGGAAATCGAGCACTCTCTTTTGGCAAAAGTCGGGCGCGACTCCATTCTGAGAGTCAAACAAAGATAACATTTGAAGATGTCGCTGGTGTGGATGAGGCAAAAGAAGCACTTGAAGAAGTTATCCAATTTCTAAAGACCCCGAAAAAATTTGAACGGCTCGGCGGCAGAATTCCGAAGGGCGTATTACTTATGGGACCGCCGGGAACCGGTAAGACAATGTTGGCGAAAGCCGTCGCCGGTGAAGCAGATGTACCGTTCTATAGTATCAGTGGTTCGGATTTCGTAGAAATGTTTGTCGGGGTCGGGGCATCTCGCGTGCGGGACCTGTTTGAACTCGGTAAGAAGAACGCACCATGTATCATCTTTATTGATGAATTAGATGCTGTCGGTAGGCACCGCGGGGCAGGTATCGGTGGTGGACACGATGAGCGCGAACAGACTTTAAATCAACTGCTTGTTGAAATGCAGGGGTTTGAAGATGTCCTTGGTGTGATTCTTATTGCAGCGACGAACCGTCCTGATGTCTTGGATCCGGCACTCCTTCGACCGGGTAGATTTGACCGGCAGATCGTCGTTGATCTTCCCGATGTTCGCGGTAGAGAAGCGATACTCAAGGTACACACAAAATCTCCCTATAAACTCGCAGAAGATGTCAATCTGGAAATCTTGGCGAAAGCGACCCCTGGCTTCTCTGGCGCGGACCTTGAAAATATGACAAATGAAGCCGCACTACTCGCCGCAAGATGCGATAAAGAGAACATTGACATGATGTGCTTCGACGAGGCAAAGGACCGCGTGCTAATGGGACCTGAACGGCGGAGTCTTGTCATTAGTGATGAAGAACGGCGCGTCACTGCTTATCACGAAGCTGGACACGCGCTGATGTTACACTTTGTGCCAGAGAGCGACCCGAATTATAAGTGCACCATCGTCCCGCGGGGTAGGGCACTCGGTGTGACTGCTAAACTCCCACTTGAAGAACGTCATAATATGAGCAAAAAACGGTTGCTGGCACATATTATTTTCGCACTCGGAGGCAGAGTTGCCGAAGAAATTATTTTTGGTGAACAGACAACCGGCGCGCAAAACGATTTCGAGCAGGCAACGGCACTTGCCCGCCGAATGGTCACACAGTGGGGGATGAGCCACATGGGACCGCTCACCTACGGTAGAAGAGATGAGCAGGTTTTCCTCGGTAAGGAATTGAGCGTCCATCAGGACTATAGCGAGAAAACAGCTATTGAAATTGATAAGGCGGTTCATGACATCGTTACAGAGTGCTATAAAAAAGCATGGGATATTTTGGAAACGAATCTTGAGGGATTAAAATTGCTGGCAGACGCTCTGTTAGAACGGGAAACGCTTGTTACCGAAGAGATTGATGAAATTCTCGGACCCCGACCCCAATTGCCTTCAAAATCAATTTTATGAACTGTCGTGGCAAGACACTCACGTTAGGGGACCGCACGCATGTGATGGGGATATTGAACGTCACACCGGACTCCTTTTCTGATGGTGGGTGCTACCTTGATGTCCAGCGAGCTATCGCACATACGCAGTTGATGGTAGAAGAAGGGGCAACGCTCGTTGATGTAGGGGGTGAATCTTCACGTCCGGGAGCATCACCGGTATCCGTTGATGAGGAATTGGCACGTGTGGTCCCGGTCATTCGTGCGATTGTTGACAGTGTTGATGTCCTCATTTCTGTTGATACATATAAAGCGGAAGTGGCTCGGCAAGCCCTTGAGGCGGGTGCCCATCTTGTCAATGACATTACTGCCTTGCGCGGTGATGTCGCTATGGCATCGGTCGTGGCAGAGATGGAAGCGGGTCTCATCCTGATGCACATGAAAGGGACACCGCGTACGATGCAACAAGCACCGCAATATGGTGATGTTGTCAGCGAGGTTCGAGCGTCGCTGCAGGAAAGTGTCCGAACTGCTGAAGAACAGGGTGTCGCTGCTGAACGAATTGTTATTGATCCGGGGATCGGATTCGGTAAGACGACAGAACATAATCTTGAGCTCTTAAAACGGCTTTCAGAGTTCCGATCGTTGAATAAACCGCTGCTCATCGGCACCTCACGAAAATCGTTTATAGGAACTGTTTTAGGACTTCCTGTAAACGAGCGCGTTGAAGGGACTGCAGCGACGGTGTGTTGGGCAATCGCACACGGTGCTGATATTGTGCGTGTCCATGATGTCAAGGCAAACGTCCGTGCTGCACTGATGACAGATGCACTTTACAGATAAATTGATGCACGAAGAAAAAATATATGGAATTGGCATTGATATTGTTGAAGTCACACGGATTCAGGAAGCGTCCCGTCGGTGGGGAGCGCGGTTCGAGCAGCGGGTCTACACTCACCAAGAACTTACATATTGCGGGGATACACCCTCTCGGTACTGGCGGCTTGCCGCCCGTTTTGCTGCTAAAGAGGCTACACTTAAAGCACTTGGCACCGGCTTGACAACAGGTATGCGTTGGCAAGATGTAGAGATTCGGTCGGATGCTGTCGGAAAGCCGGAAATCGTCTTACATGGTGAAGTGCAACGCTATGCTCACGAGCACAATATCAGCTCCGTGTTCGTTTCTATGTCTCATACGAATGCGTATGCTGTGGCACAAGTGACGCTATGCTCTACATGACTTAATTTATATTCTCCACCCAATTCCCATATTCTTACAAAAGGAACGCGCTGCGCGCGTCTCTTTCGTATGAGGTTCCAAATGAAATACGTCCGCAATTACGCTACAAGCACCCTATTTTGTCTCATTGTCTATTTTTCCGTTCTGAGCAGCATCGCTGCAGCGGCAAGTACAACAGCTGCAGCAGATGGGTTTCTTAAACGGCTACTAAGTGCTGAACAACATGGGATGGGGGGTAGTTTTGTGGGTACAAGCCGTGGGGCAAATGCCCTCGGCAGTAACCCTGCTGGTATTAGTGCGATAGCGGGGAACCGGTTTGTGATTCACGCAACCCGTTTTCCACGGACTATTGCGCTGCTCTCTAAACCGAACCACAATGCTAACTACGAGGATTATAGTCGCTATGAGCAGCGTGCGTATGGTATTGAAACGCTGAATTACGCATTCCCAATGGGCAAATTCGGTGCCTTTGGGTTAGGATTGGCGTTTGAACAGACGGGTCCCTTTCGTCGAGTTGATGATAGTGGAAGAGCACTCAACAGCTTTCCCCAAAATAACCTTGCTATCGGTTTCAGTTACGGCCTTAAGCTACTTGGGGGGACCCGTGTTGGGGTTGATGCGAAATGGCTGCGTTCTAAAGTATCTGATGTTGACGGAATGGAACACCTTGGACATGGATATGCCTATAATGTCGGCATGAGTCAGCGAATTGGCGACAGAACTCTGGTGGGTGTTGTGGCAAGGAACTTGAGCAATGGACTCTCCTTCTCGGATCCTTCTGTTCCAGATGCAATGGCGCGTGCAATTGTCGCTGGCATTGCCCATCAGTACGCCATTTCAGACGTAACTTTGCTCGTCGGTTTAGATGTTCATCCGCCCTTCCGCGATGGTATCCGTGCCAATATAGGCGGTGAAGTGTGGTACCGTCACAGAGTTGGTGCCAGAATTGGTTACCTGAGGCATACTGAAAAGCGTTATGGACAAGTGTTTCTCTTAGAAGATGGTGCGTTTGAGGCGGAAGAACGGCTTTGGAAAGCAGAGGGTTTCTGTTTTGGACTGGGTGTTAGGTTTGGAAGCCTCATACTCAATGTAGCGTATACGCCGCAATTCGGACCTGTCGCGTCAGAGAATGAACGGATCCATATTGTTCAAGGGGAAACCGTGTACACCTTTTCAATCGGCAGAACTTTTATTAAACCGATGCTCCTATTGTAACGTATGTTTGATCAATACAAAACCGTGGTAGGGATTGCCGAAGCGCATCACGTTGTAAAGAAATCCCGATTCTTTGGAGAAGCAGCAGCTGTACGGACGCAAGCTGAGGTAAAAGAATTCCTCGCTCAGGTGCAAAAACGGAATCCACGTGCTTCACATTACTGTTACGCTTACAGTATCGGTAGTGGCGACGCGCGCCGTGAATACGCCACAGATGCGGGAGAGCCTACGCACTCTGCTGGACCTCCGATTCTTGCCGCCGTTCGCGGTTTCGGCTTGTCTAATGTTATCTGTGTTGTCGCCAGATATTACGGCGGTATTAATCTGGGGGTCGGCGGATTAATACGTGCTTATGGGCAATGTGCAAGAGATTGCCTTCAAAATGCGACAATTGAGACCTGTCTCTTTTATGAAAAATTGTATGTAAAAGTCAATTATCCAAACATCGGTACTGTTGTTACCCTGTGCAAACGCTTGGATGGAAAAGTGATAAATATAAGATATGAACCGGATCCTATCGTTGAAATTCAGATCCGTCAAAAGATGGTTGAAACCTTCCAAGCACAACTCCAAGGTTATGGAATCGGATTGTGATAGTCCTGCATCATGTTTAATTGGAGGAATTTCGTGGTGAAAAATGTTGAGATAAAATATACAACGACACATGAGTGGATTGAGGTTTTCGAGTCAGGAGAGTGTAACGTCGGCATCACCGAACGCATTCAGGATGTCTACGGCAGCATTGTTTTTATCGAGCTGCCAGTTCTTGGCGAATACGAACAGGGAGAAATTATCGGGCGTATTGAGACATCAGATGGACGCAATTTCTATATCTACGCACCGGTGAGCGGCGAGGTCTATGAAGTCAATACTGCCCTTGATGACGATATTGAATTGCTGAATCGCTTCCCAGAAGGCGATGGATGGATCTGTAAATTTTATATGGAGAATCCGAACGAAATAGGCGCACTTCTCAGTTTGCGTGAATACGAGGCGCATGAAGAGGAGGAACTCAACGAAGAGGAATACTTACCAGAAACTGATTTCTACGAAAACGTTGAGGATTATTGAGTTGAAAATGTTATCGTAAACACCGCATAGGATATTGCTATTTTATGACGGACGCAATGAAAATGCGCCTCACGATACTCAGTTTCGGCACTGGAAAGACAGCTTCTATTTGATAACCTGAATCGTTTAAGGGTTTGCTGAGATCTCGGAGGTCGATGAACCCGGCTTTCGGGGCGCATGTTCGTAAGTTGGCTAAAATCTCTGCGTCTTGAACGTTATCTTTGGTGAGATTGATGCCGTAAGGTAGGTCAGTTGCGATTGCGTCGAATTGTCCCTGCACCTGTCTGGCATCACCTAACGCGACATCGGCGGTGAGTCCAAAATGCTGAAGGTTCTTTGTCGTCGCGCCGATCATCCGTAAATTAAGATCGTAACCAATTGCTCGAATGCCACTATGTGCGGCGGATATTACAATTGTTCCGGTACCACAGCACGGGTCGAGTAGGCTATCCCCCGGACGCGCCACCAAATTGACAAGGACACGAGCGAGTCTTGCTGGTAACGAACTTGAAGTCACGTGGGGACGCTGGTTGTGTGCCAGCCACATATTATCAGATTCGGAAAGGAGTCGTCCGAACCATATCTTTTCATCTGTAAGAACTACCAGAAAAGTAACTTGTGGACTGTTTAAATTCGCGTTACCCCCAATGGCACTACCGATGTCCCGTGCGAGTGCCATAGAGTTTACTTTGAGGTTCCGAGGCTTTTTCACGACAGACACCCGAAATTCGTCAGCGTACAAACCTGCGGATCGGATGTCTGCTTGGAGTTCCGTAAGACTCGCTGTTTCAAAAAGGACTTCGCTACAACTCTTTAGATACGCACCACGACAGACATCAACGCGGTGTTCCGAAATCGCGATGCCGTGTGTGTTTGGGGCAGATCCAGTCATAGCAATACACTCGGCAGCGACTAATTCTGTGAGTCGATCTGGTATTGCTGTAAGATATAGGTATGTGGGTTTTATTGGCAACCCCATCCTTGTGTAGCACTCCAAAGTTGATGTAGATTTAACGAAAGACCGATTCAAACAGTTTTATTTTATCACTATTAAAAGAAAACTGCAATCAGATACCGAAAAGGAATACTATGTCACAGACAGAAAAAGTCCGGATTGGACACAGTCCAGATTCCGATGACGCGTTTATGTTCTACGCGCTTGCTAAAGGACTAATTTCGACTGACCCTTTTGAGATCGTTCATGTTATTGAAGATATTGAGACGTTAAATCAGCGCGCACTCGCTGCTGAGCTTGAGGTCACAGCGATTTCGGTTCACGCGTATGCTTATGTTGCGAAGGATTACGCGCTCATGCCTTGCGGGGCAAGTATCGGTGACCGTTATGGCCCACTTGTTGTTTCCAAAACACCGATAGAAACCCTTGAAGGTAAACGTATCGCTATCCCTGGCAAAATGACGACAGCTTACCTTACACTGAGCCTCTTTCAACCCAATTTTGAGGCAGAGCCCCGTCCATTTGATAAGATATTGGACGCTGTCCAAAACGAAGAAGTGGACGCTGGACTCATTATTCATGAGGGGCAGTTGACTTACGCACGCGACGGACTGCACAAAGTTATTGATTTGGGGGAGTGGTGGTATGAAGAGACAGGACTACCATTGCCTCTCGGGGCAAATGTTATTCGCCGTGATCTCGGTACTGAGAAGATACATCAGATTACGTCGCTGCTCAAGCAGAGCATTCAGTACTCACTTGAGCATCGGGCGCGCGGCTTAGAATACGCTATGACTTATGCGCGTGACATGGAGACAACACTTGCTGACAAGTTCGTCGGAATGTACGTCAATGACTATACGCTTGATTATGGTGATAAGGGAAGGGCAGGAGTCCGTGAATTGCTCCACCGCGGTAACGCCGCAGGGATTATACCTCACCGTGTGGATGCTGACTTTGTTACACTCCAATAGATTTTAACGCTGTTTCTGGTAAGGCGAGGCGCGCTGCTTCGCTTTATGTTAACGAGAGAAGATCGTGGACACCAAACGTCGCAGATATTTCCGTTTAGAAGATGCTGATGGTAAAGAACTCGCAAACGGAGTGTTTTACAATGAGGGAAACGTACAAGTGTTTTGGCGCGTAGATCGTGGTTACACGGCAGAACAGTACGCGTCCCTCAATTTAGTATTGGACTTGATGCCCGGAATTGCAGTGTTACGCCTTGAAGATACTGAACCGGAATCAGAAAATAGCGGATAGTGAACGCTAAGTGAGAACGGCGGGGTTTAAGAAATTCAGAACTTACGCACTTTGTCTCAAAGTCCCCTGATAAGGGGGATTTAGGGGGTTTAAAGGGCGGAAATTTCCACTTTTTGCATCGAAATGTCCAATATTTCCTTAAGTTGCGTAAGTCCTAAAATTGTTATTTTTCTAACGGAGTCGCCGATCTCCGAGTTTAATGATCGCGCCATTCTCTTGAGCGATGTACATATAGCCGAGTCCATCTAATGTTACACCCTCTTGCTCATCACCGGGTAAGAGGTATTTACTTAAAATTGTGCCTTCCCGATCCATCTTGACCAAGAGATTAGTTGTATCGCTAATTAATACTAAAACATCGTCTTGAGAATCGTAAGCGAGTCCGGAAATGTCGATGAAGTTCATCTTGTAAGCGTTAATGATGGAGGCTTCTGATGTTGCTGCTGTTTCGGTGCGGAGTGGTACAAGGACTTCACATACAACTGAGGGTTCAGCTTTCGTCTTAAGACTAAAGGATTGGTTGCCGACCCAAAATGTGCCGCCCTCTGGGTGTGAGGCATTGGGTACAAAAGCAATTGCCTCAATTCCCATGCCACCTTTTTTCAGAAGTTGCTCCCCTTTAAAGTCTCTGGCGATTCTGAATTTTCTCTGCATCGCGAGCGTTTCCGGTTCAAGCTCTATGATGACTTCATCGTCTTCAACGGCTGCATACAGTAAACCCGTACTCGGGTCCATTGTGATGCCTTCAATGTCAAGTTCATTTAACCCTTTTGCTTGGATGAACATTCCCTGTAGGTTGACCTCATGGACGCTGCCTGAATCATCAGCGATAAACAGACTCCGCCGAACCGGGTGATAAGTAATCCCGGAGGGCTCTGCTATCTGTTTTTTTGTAATACTCCCTATCCAATTATAAGGGAGTGGTATCGGACGCGACTCTGCCGTCTGTTGCGTTGCAGACTGCTCCATCTGCACCAAGAAGTAGACAAGGAGTCCACTAATACTTATGATTAAAATGACGAGGAGCACTCTTTTGTAAGACATCAGGGTTCCCCCACGTTCAATTTTAAATTTAAAAATATTTCACAAAACTGTGTATCTACTTTATCACATTTTTCCGAATGAATCAAGAAAAAACGAAATTATCTGACTATTGAACGCCTTTGGCGTAGAAGTTGCTGAATCTTGACATCCAAGAAAAGTCTCGTTATAATGAACCTACGTAAACATTTCTTACATGTTCGACGAATCAGGTGAACTGTGTTAAAAGTTATTGCTTGATTGGTTGATTTAGGCTATCTGCAGAAAATTTTACGTTTTCCTTGACAAACTGTCTCTGCGGGTGTTATTATATTTTAACTTGCAATTTATTGCAAGTTACGCCTGAAAACAAGGAGCGCGTTATGACCAACATGCCGAGGCTTGTCGTTGAAGTCTTTGAACATGTAAATTTTCACGGACGCAAGTTGACATTAATCGAATCGGTACCGAATACGAGTGTGATCGGGGCTCAAGATATTATCTCTTCGATTAAGATTTATAAAGGGCCGGGGTTCAACGCGTCGCCGAATTACAAAGCCATTTTTCACGAGCATGAGAACTATAAGGGGCGTCGATTGGTTCTCGCGCCTGGTTTTTATCCGAATATTCATGATATTCCGTATAACTTCGGAGATGCGATTACGGCTATCAGTTTTAGCCCATCGGCACACCCGACCCCACCTGAATATGGTGCCGTTCCCGTTATCATTGAAGTGTTTCGTGACGTAGACTATAGCGGTCAACGGAGCGTCATTATGCGCGATGTGAGTTCCATATTTGAGATCGGCATGAACGATACAATTTCATCGCTCCGTATTCAGCGGGGGCCGAGTTTCCCATTCAGTGGATGCCATGTTATTTTTTATGAGCACGTAAATTTTGAAGGGCGACGCCTAAACTTGAGTTTGAACTCGCGAGAATTTCAATTGGGGCTTCGGAACCTCAGAACACTTCCACATTCGCAATCATTTTCCGACATTATTTCTTCCATAAAGATTGTACCGTTAGGCGTATTCCGAGTGCTAATTGTTGTCGGCGATAATATGACAAGCGAGCCTGCAGTGCTGGAGTCGTTGACTTCAATTGAAGGGCTGGAGTTCCAATTTACAACTGTGCATATCAACGACAATCCTGAGAACCGCGGGGATCCGAACAATGCAGTCAAACTTTCAAGCGTTACGCTTTCAAACTATGATATCATTTGGTTCACATGGTTTGCTACCGGGCATGACGGTGAATATTTCCTTGAAGATGCTGATCAGGCGATTCAAGAATTTGTCCGAAAAGGTGGGGTTGTCTGGGCTTCGGCAATGGACAACAATATTACACCCCCTGACGGTGTGCACTCTGGTGAACCACAATGGCGTGGGGATTGGTTACCAGTTAATCGACATCCAATTCGCGTAATTAATTCCAACGATGTCAATGTCAATGTTACTGATGATGGGCAGAAAACTGGCATGTTTACCTGGCCTCACAAAGTTAATGTGGATACTTTGATAACTGACGATCATTGGGTGACAGATGATCGGAGTTACCGCAAATTGGCAGTCAGAGAGGATAATGGTGATGCTGTGAGTATTCAGCTGCAATGGGGTGAAGGTTATTACGTCGCTTTTGCCGTAGATACTCGTGATGCACATCGCACGACTATAGCAAAACCTCTCATCGAGAATGCACTCTGTTACTTAGCAAACCTCGCGTGGCAGACATCTCCACGTCAACCGCTCAAAGGGCGATATCGAACAGCCCTCAGTGACGAGGAGATTTTCCGGTAAAATTGTAGGCGTGCTTAAAAACGCGCGCCAATGTCTCCGTGCTATCATTCTATAGGAGAATTGAATGCGTTTCATTGCTGTTATCGTCTTCTTAATTGTTGTAGCAGTCGCTGTTGGCTGGTTTGCCTTTGGAAAACTTGACAATTTTGGTCAGGACAATGTGATGAGATGGTCAACGTTTGTTCTGATTATCTTGCTCGCTATTTTAGCTGCCTTTGCTGCTGCAGTTATCCGCTACCGGATACCCAAAGCCGATGTCGCGCTTGTACGGACAGGTGGTGCCAAAGAGAAAATCAATATCACTAAAGGGCTTTGGGTTAACACCATTATCCATGAAATCAAAGAAATCTCGCTCAATACGATGCGGATTGAGGTAATTCGAGAAGGGACGGAGGCTTTAATTACTTATGACTTCAACCGTGGCGATGTTGAAGTTGTTTTCTATCTTAAAGTTGAACCCAAAGAAGATGATGTTTTACGCGCCGCACAAGCCCTTGGTGATAAATCCATGACCCCGGAGACAGTCCGCGAACTCATTGAACCTAAACTTG
Organism: Candidatus Poribacteria bacterium; assembly: GCA_003635195.1. GTDB lineage: Bacteria > Poribacteria > WGA-4E > WGA-4E > WGA-3G > WGA-3G. The sequence goes on from PYIY01000068.1 coordinate 45,704, forward strand.
AAGGCGCGTTGCGAAGTGTAGCTGCCGAAAGTGATATCCAAGACCTCCTCCAGAAACGCCAAGAGTTTGGCGATAAAGTACAAGAAGCATGTGGTGAGGATTTAGAAACCCAAAACGGCTTAACGCTTGAAACCGTCTCAATTATCCGCGTAGATCAGACCCCTGTTGACACGCTTGATGCCGAAAACCGGTTTGATGCTGTGGGTATTCGTGAAATTACGGAAATCACTGCTGATCAATATCGAGAAAAGGTAGATATAGAACAGCGGAAAGAGGTCGCTGTCGTTCAAATCGAAGTTGCCGCCCGTATAGAGAAGCTTGAAGCGGAACAAGAACAAGCGTGGGCAGAGTCCGACCAGCAGAAAAATATCGCGATCTATGCTGCTGAACGGGAAGCGGAAACCCTCAAGTTCCAATTTGAGATGGAACAGAGCGTGCAAGAGCGTGAATATGAGATGAAGCAGGAGGTCGAGCGCGCACGTATCACACAAGAACAGGTCGTCCAAGAACGCGAAATTGAGATGAATCGGGATGTTGAAGTCGCCCGTGTCCAGCAGGAACAGATTGTCGCGGAACGTGAGATTGAAAAGAATCTCATCGTTGAGACACAACAGATTGAGCAATCTAAAGTCGTCCAGCTCGCTGAAATTGAGCAGTTCCTCACTGTCCAGCTACAGAAAATTGAGCAGGAGCAGGCGATTGAGGTGCGTGAAATAGAAAAAGTATTGACGGTAGAAAAAGCCCGTATTGCGCAGGAAGAGGGTGTGATGCTCCGCGATATTGAGCGTGAGTTAGTAGTTCAGACGCAACGTTTCGCTCAAGAACAACAGGTTCAGCAGCGCGAGATTGAGAAGAACCTCGTCGTTGAAACCGCACAGATTGACCAGATGCGACACGTGGAACTCGCTGAAATTGCTAAAATGCTGAATGTCGAGCAGTCTCGTATCGGACAGGAATTGCGCGTTGCCTTAACTGATGAAGACCGGAAGATTGAAGTTGCCAATAAACAGCAAGTGACGGCACTCGCGGAAAAAGAGAAGTTAGTTGCGGAAGCTGAACGTATGGGTGCGGAAGTGAATGTGACAGCCACGGAAGAGGTAATGTCGGCGGAGTGGCAGCGTGAAGTTGCAGTCATCGGTGCTGAAGCACAGGCACAACCGATTGAACGTCTCGCGGATGCGGTGCTTGCCGAAGCCCGTGCGAAAGCACAGGGTGAAATGGCGGAATATGAAGCGCGGAATGTCGCTGAACAACGGGTCCTTGTCCAAGAGGCGATCTTAGAACTCATTAATGATGCCGATGATATTATCGAGCAGCTTATGAGGCCGGTTGAGAAAATCGATAGCATTAAGATTCTGGATATGGGAAGCAATGATGGACAAGGTGGAATCAACCGAAGCAGTATGGGGAGACTCGCGAACGCTTTGCTGGATACAGGGGCTATCTCTCCGATGCTCAAAGAACTGTTTAATTTTGCGGATGTAGATGCCCAACAAATTACAGACAAAATAGCTGAGTATTTGGCAGATCTTGTCAATCGTCCGAGTTAATTTTCTGGCTGTACTGACGGTGTGAATTTGTTATAGAATCTTGGATGCGTCTTTTAACCGTGCCAGTCTATGTGAGGAAAAACATGCGACATGAAAGACGGCAAACATCAGCAAGACGGTATAAAAGTCAACGGTGTCGTACCTGCCGCTCGAGTAATGGGAAACGTGTTTGTCCTGCCCTCAGCGGTATGTTAATCTGTCCAGAATGTTGTAGAGCCAAACGCGCAAAGATTCCTGGCTGCGATGCGAAATGCCGGTACTACGCGCCACTGGTTGTATCAAGCAGAGCCCGTAGGAAATCAGATTTTCCGATCCATCGGTGTTTGATCAGTCGCTCTAAAGATACAGGTATGTTAATCGTGGTGGGCACTCGTAAACGCCCAGACGGAAACTTGAAAGCGATGTTTCTCTTGCTTGATCTATGGAAGAAAGGTATCCGAGACTGTTTTTTTGATGCCAACCTTTCGGAAAAACAGCTTGAGAAGGTTTCACAAAGAATCGCGAAGAGTTATAATCTCAGTGAACCGCTAGATCTGCACGACACAGATGAACCTGAGGAAGTTATTCGGGTACCGAAGGATACGCTTATTATTGAAGCGGATAACGCAATTCACCTTGATAAAGGTGTAAGTATAGTTGATCACGAAGAAGCCTCCGGTGGCAAAGCCATTGACAGCGCACCCGGTGCACGTGCGATCCATGAGATTTATATCCCTAAAACTGGAAAGTGGTATCTCTGGGCACGGGTCTTTTTTGAATATAGCAAAGACTCTTATTGGATCGGTATGGATGACGCGCAGGCAAAGCCGTGGGATAGGGACGGTGGTCCAGGTGCCATAAAAGTTTGGTCTGACCCTGATGATGAATCTAAGTGGGGTCGTTGGCTCTGGGATACTGCGTCAGAGGACACAACGGATAACAAACCGAGCGACAAACCTGCTTTTTTTCATATCAAACGCGCTGGCTACTATCGCCTCTGGTCTAAAGGGCGGGAAGCCGGTTCACGCTTGGATCAGATTTTGCTCACCCGCGCCCGAGATTTCAACACACAAACTGAGACAGAGGGCAAACCTCTGCCCCTAAGGTATTCACCACACCTCTACGAGCCGGCATCCCTACATGAATGTCAACAGCTCATTCGCCATGCTGTGCAGATCGCGACTGCTGTTAACACTGAAATACCTTGGGAATTCAAATACTGGATCCAGGATGTATGGGGCGACATCACTCAATTCCCTGAAACAGAGGGATCGCTCTACAAATGTCCGAAATGTGCAGCAGATCTGCCACAACAGACAATTGACCTCATTATACAGCATGCCCAATCTGATGATATTCAGTTCTACATCTTATGCCGGAAGTGTGGAGGCGAGTTTGATTAATTCGGTTGTCATCTTGTGTTGTGCCTTACATCTCGGATGCCTAAGAACGTTGCAGAGACTGATGATTGGTATCGTCAGTTTACTCCTTTTTTCCCCGTTAAGCATTGCCGCTCCACCGAATCCTTATCTCTTTTTCGATGAAGACCCTATGACTGGAGAACTGGTACCCAAAGCACCTCAGAGTGGGATTGAGTTTCTTGAAGGGCTGGAGGGGTGTTGTTTCGCCAACGAACAAGGGGTCCTGCAGTCTGATGGTATAGAATACGTTCTTGCTTTGAAAATAGATTTCAGTGACATGCCCGGACGCAGAGAGGGCGCGGCGTTTGATAAGTATCTCTTTGCAACAGAAGGCGTTTCCCTCAAAACATACTTTCGCGAAAATTCTTATGGGCAGATGGATGTTCAACCGGGTCCGATGGGAGGTGTTGTTCCGAAAGGCAACACTTGGATTCGCGCCAAAAAACCGATGACGTATTACGGTGAAGGCATCCGAATCTTGGAGCGTTATCGGGAATTAGTTCGTGAGGCTTGCGAAGGCGTAGATGAACTGGTTGATTTTTCGCAATATGATAGAGACAATGACGGCATCGTAGATCATGTCTTCCTCATCCACTCGGGTAATGATCAAGCGTCTACTAATGTTATTAATTATGACATCCAATCGGTCCTGATACCTGGCGTTAACGCTGTTCACGATGGGGTTCGGGTCAATACTGCCGCGGTTGTTGCTGAAGAACCAGATTTTGAGCACCCACACTTAGGCATCTATTTTCATGAGTTCTTTCACGATTTTGGCGCGCCTGATGTTTATGGGGTCTTTAGGGGGCCACACGACCATAAATGGGGACTGATGGGTGCGTTCGGCCCCTATCAAGGTCCTGAAGAGTTTGGGATCGGAAATGGCTTGGAACCGAGTCATATCATGGGATACCTCAAATGGGATTTTGATGCCAGACCTCAAAACGGCCGCCTCGGTTGGATCCAACCCGTTGAGATAACCCAAAACCAGAAAATTGATGTGCCGAGCTTTGAACTCGGTCCCAAAACCAATAAACTTTTCAAAATTGATATCCACGCGTCAAGAAATCCAGCAGCTGGAGCAGCGAGGGAATTTTTTCTCATAGAAAATCGGAATAAGACATCAGGGGCAACGTTTGATACCTATTTGCCGGAATCGGGTATCTTAATTTGGCACATCGATGAAACGCAGCCCTACCCGATTGGCACTTATGATGCCTCGCATCAGATATGGCTTGAAGATCCAACAGATCCTGAGCACCTCGGTCTCTATCAACAGGACGGTGCTGATTTTATCGTTGTATCCTCAATAACCGATGGTGCTGCTTATTCTTTAGATGACGGACATACAGCCTTTACACCTGGCACTGTACCGAACAGTAATGCGAACGATGGAACTGTTACGGGTATCTCAATTACAAACATCGGAGCGGAAGGCTTAACGATCCCGATGCTGGTATCGTTTGGGGACACTTACGAGCCTAATGATACAATTGTAACAGCGTTTCCTATCACATATGGTGAAACTTATGAGTCATTCATTTTCGATTCGACCGATGTTCGCGATGTTTATGAACTGGAAGTTGTCCGTGGGATTACTCTTTTAGTGACATTGGCTGATATTCCACCGAATAATAAATATCGTTTATCTCTCCATGCTGCGACCGGAGAAGTGTACGCTACTGGCGAAAATGCTACCGAGATCGCTGGATTGAAACTCATCTATCAACCTGACAAAACAGATACGCTTTATATCGTTGTGGAATCGGAGGAAGGCTTCAGCAGTGTAGATTCTTACCGGTTGCGAGTAGAACAACTTCAGTCGGACACCCTTGCCTTTGAGGATACGCGGGTATATCCGAATCCGCTGCGCCTCGCTGGTGAAACGATGACGTTCGCCTATCGGCTCTCTGCCTCCCAAATTGTCGATAACATTGATCTTGAGATATTCACATCTACGGGGGAACTTGTATATAAAGAAGCACACCAAAACGTTTTCTCACAAGGCAAATTCGAGTGGCACGGCGCGAATCTCAGGGGCGCGCCTGTTGCATCCGGCATCTATATTTATCGTATCTCCGCGAAACAGGCGGCATCCCTTATCCAAGAAATCGGGAAGTTCAGCGTTGTGAAGTAAGCACTACGAATTCTTCTGAGATATTTCTTGACTAAAAATTGTAGTTATGCTAATTTTAAAAATATATTCAGTTTTAGACGCGCCATTTGGACTTTACTCCGGTGTTCTCAAAATCAGTTGTAAAACTAACGTACTGATCCGTTGAGTCCCCCGGGATGCGAAGCGAAAAGAACTTGCCATTCGTTGAATGGTAACCAAGGAGGCAATATTATCAATGAAACGGTTGAATAAAATCACAGCACTCAATTTCGTCTTACTATTTGCGCTCGCTTTTAGCGTTGCAGGTTGCGGTACTGCCCTCAGCAATTTGTCACCGATTCAACCTGTGCATAATATAGCGAAAGCGAAGATGGAACAGAGTGAGAAACCGAACGAAGATGTGGTTGTTCCTGCTGTCCCTGCTGAGGCTATAGCGAAACCCGTGCTGGACAAATACGGTATGGAGACCGTCGGATTCTGGATCGGGAAAGCACGCGATGCGAATATGGAAGCGTTAACCTATATATTCGCATTCGATGAATATGCACACGCCACTGAAAAATGGAATGACTTCCTTAACGACTGGACCGAAGCCAAGACACAGATCGAATTTGGGACCGGCGAAGATAAGAAAATCGTTGATGTCATCATGATGTCCGACTACCCGCAACTGTTTGAGGTTCAGTCGAGACAGCCGATTCTCACGAAAACACAAGATGGGATTACAGTTTCTATCGCTTACTGGCGACGGCCGGATTTAGACCGAAAGTACAATCGCGGAAACGCATTTTCACCTTTTTATGAAACCGAAGCACTTCACCAAGGCGACAAAACAGATGTGTTTTATGTGAAGATTACTAACAATCGGGACGAAAATATCATCTTTAATGTCAAAGACTGTCAGATCATTGATCAAGGCGAGAATCTCTATCACGGTCTGAATTACGAGGATTTGGATGAACGGCTTCTCTATATGGCACGTGCAACAGGACTTTATGTCAAAAATGGGATGGCAATTGCACGGCGAATTTTGATTGAGAAACGGATGAAGATCGTTGAAAAACAGGTGGGGGCACACCGGACAGGCGTGCCGCCCGGTGAAAGCGCAGAAGGTTTCTTACCGTTTGTACAAACCAAGTGGAATGCCGAAGAATTAAAGGTTATTTTACCGATTGAAAAGGCACCACCACCGGGGGCGGCACAACGTTATCAGACCATAGAATTCAAGTTCCCTTTCACACATGATCGCGGGATTCGCGTTGCACAACCGTCGCCGAAACGTTATTAGGTTGATTTGGGGCACATGCCCATAGTGTGCCAACTTCAGAGGTGCTGCACTACGCTGAAAAACGCCTCGCACATATTTAGATGCTCGCTGTGATACGGCGGGCATCTTTTTTTATCCTGCTACAATTTCGCAGTCTGGTAGTGAATCAAGAAACTGCTTGCCATAGTTTCTCGTCTTAATCCGTGGATCGAGAATAACAACGATCCCTCTGTCGGTTTGCGTGCGAATAAGTCGTCCAAAGCCCTGCTTGAGGCGCAAAATTGCTTCTGGTAAACTGAACTCGAAAAACTCATTCCCCCCGCTTTCCTTGATCTGTTTCACGCGCGCTTCCATCACTGGATGCGTCGGCACCTCAAACGGCAGTCGAGTTATGATAACATTGCTGAGTGCTTCACCGCGCACATCGACACCCTCCCAGAAACTGGACGTTCCGAATAAAACGGAGTCAGTATCCTCACGAAAAGCCTGTAGCATGTCTGTCCGAGAGAGGTCGCCCCCTTGTTTAAAGGTGCTAATTCCTATATCCTCTAAATCGGGTGCAACAGCATCATAGACCTCGTCCATCATTTTGTAACTTGTAAAAAGGACGAACGCTTTGCCGTGTGTCAGCTTGAGGTAATGCTGAATTTTATCAACCACCGCCGTTGTGAAATCGCCGCTGTTTGGATCCGGCATCTCCTTTGGAATATGAATCTCGACCTGCTTTTTAAAATCAAATGGGGAGTGGGCAAGCAATTCACGACACTCATTCATTCCGACCCGCGCTTTAAAATAGGCAAAGTTACGATTGGTAGAAAGTGTAGCACTTGTCATCACAACGCTATTTTTTTCTCTAAACAGGTGATCTTGTAGCATCTGGTTGACGTTCGCTGGGGTGGCGTTTAGAAGAATACGGGGTGTGCGCCCACGTGTTGATATTTCTGTCCAATAGACATAATCTGGATCGTTTTGCCGGATGATCATATCCAATTCGCCTCGCAGACGTTGGCAATTGCGATGGTGCGCGGTAATCTCTTGTTCGTCATCGTCTGTTGTAGCGTTGTCTCGGAGCCGTTTCAGTGTTCGCTCAATGTCTGCAAGCGGGGCATCCAACACATTTTCGACGAAATCGCTTTTATCGATACGCTCAGTTAGCGTGCCACCGCGCCCTCCGCTCCCAATTGTGCCAATAAAATCAACAATGCTGTTGAAAAGTTTATTGGTCTGTTCACGCGCATCTACAACTTGATCCTCCAATTGTGGCGATTTGAAATGTGTTGCTAAGCCCTCTTTGCTCCGTTCATTGTAGAGGGAATCAAGAAACCATTTAACACGGGTGTTGTTGAAGTTGACGCTTGCATGGTTAGTGGCTGTTGCTTCAAGATGATGTGCTTCATCAATGATGAGGTAGTCGTAATCGGGCAAGATTCCGGCGGCTGCGTCGCTGTTCTTACGGATGGTGAGATCGCTAAAGAGGAGGTGATGGTTTACGATAAGCAGATCAGCATCGTGCATCTCCCGTCGGACTTTGAAATAGAAGCAGGTATCATAGGTCTCACAATTGCGCCCGAGACAATTGTCTCTGTCGGAGGCAACCTTATCCCAAACTTGAGGATTAGGCTGCCATGACAGGTCTGCTCGACTTCCATCCACTGTTAGGTTTACCCATTCTTTAATTTCTGCAACTTCATCTACTTCTTCGAGTGTATCAAACAAACCGCGCTCATAACTGAGTAGATTTTTGAGTCGTCTGCGGGAAAGGTAATTGCGTCTCCCCTTCGCGAGTACTACATTGAAGTCGCGTGGGAGAACCCGTTGCAGAAAGGGGATGTCTTTTGTGACGAGCTGCTCTTGTAGACTGATGGTGTTTGTCGAAATGACTACCGTTTGTTCCGATCTAAGGGCAAGAGAGATCGCAGGGATTAGATAAGCAAAACTTTTACCTACACCTGTTCCGGCTTCAACAATCAGGTGTTCGGAATCCATCAGCGCTCGGGACACCTCGTGTGCCATCTGCAGTTGCTCTTGGCGGAATTCATACCCTTCAAGATGTTGTGAGATAAGACCGCCTGGACTAAAAATTTCTCTGAGGGTCAGGGATGTTGATGTTGTCATGTATTTTCTTCTCACAAGGCGAGGCTTAGCATATAGGACAGTTTCAGGTATGGGTGAACTGAATTGAACAGATGTTTGTGCTGCGCCTCATGTATCTCTCTTAATCGGTGGAAGGTTTTAGCTGCATAGTTATCTTTTCTGTGCCGTGGCTGCTTTTGACATCAAGGATAAGTTGTTCGAGTGCTTGTTGTTTTTGAAGGAGTGCCTCCAGTTCTTGGGCGCTGTTGATGTTTTGTCCATTAACGGCGATAATGAGCGTGCCTCGCAGAATAGGGCTATTTTCTTGAACCCTGTCAACGATAATACCTCGATCTTCATCGGTTAGATAGGTGTACCTTTCAAAATCACCTTTTTGTAACTTCCGTACTGATAGTCCAAGCCGTTTCCAAGCGACAGAATTGTTTTCAATAGATCTCCCTGCGTATAGTGCTGGCATTTCTGCTATTGTTACATTGAACATGCGTTCATGTCCGTTGCGAAGGACTGTGATTTTTGATTGCTTACCGACTTGTGATTCAGCGACTGACATTTTGAATTTATCGGTATCTTTTACTTTCTGCCCGTTATACTTAATAATAATGTCGCCTTGCATTAGCCCACTGAGGTGTGCAGGCGTATCTTTGTAGACAGCCTCAATGCGAATGCCTCGCCGAACTTCTTCCATTTCAACCCCAAGAAAACCTCGGATGATCCGTCCGTTTGCAATTAGCTGCGTTCCGATTTTTTTAACGAGGTTACTGGAAATAGCAAATCCTGCCCCTGCTCTAACTGCCCCGGTCGCTGGTGTGTTGTCAGCACGCCGAATCAAGGAGTTAATTCCAATGACCTCACCGTGGATATTCAATAGGGGACCACCGCTGTTCCCTGTATTAATCCAAGCATCTGTTTGGATAAAATCCTGATATCGAATAATGCCCCTGTTCGGCAGGAATGAACGTCCTTTTCCACTCACAATACCGATCGTTACCGTGTAATTAAGTTGAAATGGGTTTCCGATAGCGATAGCAAACTGTCCGACTTGGACCTCTTCTGAATTTGCTAACAGAAGCGTAGGCAGGTTTTCTTTAGCGTCAATTTTTAAGACAGCAATATCCGTATTACGATCCACGCCAACCAATTTTGCGTCAAATTCGCTCTCATCAAGCAACCGCACTTTGATATATACTGCTTCTCGGATCACATGTTCATTTGTGAGGATGTGCCCATCCTCGCGAAAGATGAATCCAGACCCTTCTTGTCTGTGATGTCGCCTATTCTCTGTCTCTCGGTATGAAATTACCCCTACAATAGCGGGTGTACTTCTTTTAGCAACAGTCACAAAAGCGTTTTCGATTGCGCTTAATAGTTCAATATCAGTCGGTTGCCTTTTTGTGAAAGCACACGAGGAGATGAAGCAGACACTGCTGAAGAAAAACAGCAAAGTAAAACAGGGGTAAATATTTTTTTTCATCAGATTTCCCTTTTGGTATGGCTATCCGCTATCTGGATAACTTCTTATCAGCCATTTTCTAAGTCCTTTACGTTTATTTCTGTATAGTATATTGTAACACAATCTTTGAGAACTTGTCAAAGTATTTTTTTTCAGGGTCATTTATAGTAGATAGGAGGTGATATCCGAATCGCGACACGCCACTTAAACTGCTGATGGCGGTCTTTGTACGACAGGAATGACATAACTCCGAATCTCCACGCCATCTACTTCCTCTGTTTCTACCTGCGTTTCTGGATGCTGACGATGATCGAAGACGACATAGTATCCCTCCACCGCAGCCTCTAATTTCATATACGCCGCGAGTTGCTTTTTGCCCGCCTCATAATACCTAATCCCTTCCCATATCTTTGTTTCAACAATGTATTTTCGCTGATTATGTATGATAAGAAGATCTATCCTGCCACGTCCAGTTTGGACCTCAAGAAACATATCGGCACCCACGATGCGGACGAAGTGGTCCAGATAGGCGTAAAGGAGGTGCTGTCCGACGTATTCTTGCGGTGTATCCGGTACCTGTAGGATACGGAAACCGGCACGCGCGATAAACGCCTGAAAGTTATCAAGAAGCGATTCCATCTCAAGTTGACCCGTAGGTGTAAGATAATCGATAAAATGCATCCCCGTCTCTTCGGGGAAGTATACGTTCTCCAGACCATTAACAGTAGGCTTGAACATCTGCAGAATACGATGCTGATAAATTGGATTGACAATCTCACACATACCATCCGGCCCCTCTGCGATAACCCCATAAGTGACGAGTGCGTTCATGAGGGCATCATCTGGGTTGAATAGCACACCGCTTTCATAAGAGACGATTTGCAAGAGGAGTTTTTCAAAGCGGCGGTCGCGACGGACATTGGTTCGCAGATGATCGATGTTGGTATTCCCTTCTCTCAGCAGCCGTGTATGTGCCTTTGCGAAGTGTACTGGCGTCAGCGTTTCCTTTTTTGGAATATCCAACTCCTCTGTCAGAATCTGCGCAAGGCGATTAACGAGGAAAGGTTGTCCAGCTGTCTGTTTATGGAGGGCTTCAATGACTTCCGGAGCGAAAGCTTGTCCGACTTCAGCCGTATATTGTCCAAACAACTCTTGCACTTGTTCAACCGTAAAATTAGGCAAGCGGAACTCGTCTTGGATATTGAATGGCGAAATAGACCTGTCGTAGTCAAGTTGTCTGATGCTCTTGACACCAACAATACCGACGCTGTAAGGGCATTGCATCTCATCAGAAAGGTAAATTTGACGAAGCGCGTACAGAAAATCACTCACAACAGTTTGCGGGATGCCATCAAACTCATCAATGAGGAGTACAACCCTCTTGAAAGCCTGCACTTCCTTGTGAGAATCGCTGTCCAACAAACTGGCGAGCTGCTTAAAAAACAGCAGCATCGAAAAATCATCGGTTAATGTTGTGTCTTTTAGAAATTGTGTGAGTACTTCAGAAGGTACACCACTGCGTTTTTGGAAAACACTTTCAATTTGCATGCAAATCATTTGATAAAGTCGATCGTAAAAAGTAGGAGGGGCGGTATTCCGCATCGTTTGGAAATCCAATTGAATCGGGAAATAGGTTGGATCTTCGGTTGCAAGTACCTCAAGTGCCAATCGAAAAAAGGTGGTCTTGCCGGTTTGCCGCGGTGCGAACAACACGATATACTTGCCATCTTTGATCCGACTGATGAAATCAGCGATCTCTTTGCTACGTGAGACAATATAATGCTGTTCAGGGCGTACGCGCCCATGTGTTCCGAAACGTCGCATTTTTTTCCTCGTCTTTGGTATCTTTTATTCTTTATTCTATTACATTGTTGAATGAAAGTCTATATCTAATTTTTACACAGGATACACAGTTGGATAAAGTTTGCTTGAGCACCGAATCCACATGCGCCGCGACTTATAGGCAAACTCCACCCTCAACGCAGAATCGCCAACTTCTCCAAGTAAGTATACGTCGCTCCTTTTGAAACAACTGTAATATGGCACACATAAACACCTGGGGACACTGCTAACCCATAAGATGTTTGCTGGTTCCACCACGTGCGCCAGAGGCGTTGGTTCAACCGATCGGCGACCCCTTCAATTCGTTTTATGAGGTTGCCATCTGAATCATAGATGAACACCCGCATTTCAGTCATATCAACATTTGCCTCAACGCGGAATTCAGTTAAAGTGTCTGAACGCACTGGATTCGGAAAAACCACGACATCCTTCCATGCGAATACTGGTGTCAAAATAGTGGACTGTACAGCTGAGACTGCACCCAGCGGATACCGTGCTATCACTCGCAGAGCATTCTTTCCCGGTTTCAACGGAACTGTTGCTGTCCAAGTCTGTGTTTCACGATCCAACATCGCTTCTACTTTGCTTGGATGGATAATGATGTCAATTGGGAAATCTGAACGGAACGTTCCTGTGATTTCTAATTCATCTGCTTTAGTCGTTGGTGGAAGTTCCAGTGTTACTTGCGGTATCCGCCGCATTGGATCAAACATGTCTGTGAGGAGACTATCTGTTGTAACAAGCACGAGTTGCGCGATTTTACGCACTAACCGGAAGTTCACCTTATCGGCAGTATCATCGGAGGTATGGTAGAAAATGTTAGCATCGTAGTTTTGAGAATCACGCCACGGCGTTGAGCTTTCCGTTAAGGTTATAGCGTTGTACCCACCATCCCAGAACGATTTGTGAGACGAAAAGTCAACGAACTCGTCTTGTGTGCGACGAATTTTCAGACCGATGTTGTACCATCTGTTCGCGATGATAAGGGCACGGCTTATCCATGACGAGTCATTATTGCTAACAACTTCAACAAGGTCGCTCTTCCAATTGAAACCGAACATATCCAGGTTAAAAACGCAGACGATGCGTTCGCGGGCTTGCGCAGTATCATCAGCAGTGTTATCTGCCGTCACAGCAGAAGCGTTCCGCACATAGAACCGACTGCCAAGAAAACCGAGTTCCTCACCGCCTAATGCGACAAACCTTAACTCGTGGTCGTATTCATAGCGACTTAAGAGATGTGCTATCTCCAACATCGCCGCGACACCTGTTCCATTATTATTCGCTCCGGGTGCTATCGTTGCTAACGGGTTCCAGTTCGGTTCACGTCCCGCTGCTGTGTCGTAATGTGCACAGATAATGAAGATACGTTTGCTGGACGAATTGGCGCGCGGCGGTAGAACGGCAACGATGTTCTTAATCCCGCCAAAAACCTGTTCGCTGACTTGTAGACGTCGGGAACGGTGAAACTGACTTTTAATATAACGGATGACATTCTCCGTTGCTTCGCGGTGGTGCGCGCTCCGTGTTCGATGTGCATGGAAGTTACGTTCGGGGACGACGTTTTCTTGTAGTGCGACTACCTGCGCTTCAAGTGCCTCGGATTGCACAAACGTGAGAAGTTCATCGCCACGTTGCGAAAAGTTGCTGCTATTTTCAGCGACAACAGATAACGGAATACATAGGAGAGAGAAAAAAACGACGGACTTTTTAATATCGTCTTGAAAGGAGGGTCTTAATTGCCTTGACATGCGTGCCAAAATTTTGTATCCTATTTAAGAGTTTCGTTCATTTTAACAGAATTCATTCGGATTGTAAATAGCGTTAATGTTTATTTGACAACGGAAGTGGACAAGAAAATGCCAGCAAATCTGCCCCCAACCTACTACAAGCTTAAGCACGAACATGAAGCCGCTAAAACAGATGAAGAACGGTTGCGTATCTTAGAGGAGATGTTGCGTATTATCCCGAAACACAAAGGTTCAGAAAAGGTGGTTTCGGATATCCGTCGTCGTATTGCTGCACACAAAAGAGCACCTTCAGAGAAAGGGAGCAAAGCGTCTGGTAGAAAAAGTTATAGCGATCATATCCCGAAACAGGGAGCCGGTCAGATTGTCCTCCTTGGACCGCCGAATACCGGCAAATCCCAGATGCTTGCCAAGTTCACAAATGCTAAGCCGGACGTGTCTCCGACACCTTATACAACGACTACGCCATCAGTCGGGATGCTCCGTTATGAGAACATCCAGTTTCAACTCATTGATACGCCGTCTATCATGCAGGACTTCATTTCGCCGACAGTGCTAACACTCACCCGTAATGCGGATATCCGGCTGCCAGTGGTAAGCCTGGCAAGCGACAATTTGTTGGACGATCTGGATGCGGTGACAGCACTCCTCAACGAAGCAGACGCAGACAATAACGCTTCAGAAAATGGACAGCTTATCGTTGCAAACCAGTTAGACGTAGTCGGCGCAGACGAGCGGTTGGAGATTCTCAAAGAGTTCTATGGTGAGACATTTCAGATTTATCCGATTTCTGCCGAAACGGGTGAAGGAAAAGATGCTTTATTGGAAGAACTCTATAGGGCGTTAGACATCTTGCGCGTTTATCCGAAGGCACCCGGTAAAGCCGTAGAACGCGATGATCCGATCGTTCTCCCTAACGGTTCAACAGTCCTTGATGCCGCCATCGGTTTACACAAAGATTTTCAGGAATTCAAGTTCGCACGTATCTGGGGACCACAATGGCACAATGGGCAATCTGTGAGTCGAAATGATGTCGTTTATGATGGTGATGTGGTCGAATTTCATCTGTAGTTTTTAAGGAGATAGGCTATGTTAATCAAAATTCAAAAATCAGAAAATAGCGAGGAAATTTGCTTTACGAAGAATATTCTGGAGGCAGCACAACTCAACGTGGGTGATGAAGTTCAGGTAACCATCCAGAACGGTCGAATTATCATTGAAACGACAACCAAAACACATAAACGTGCTGATTTGAAGGCACTACTTGCTCAAATGCCAGACGACTATCAACCTGAAGAACTTGACTGGGGAAAACCTGTCGGGAAAGAGGAATGGTAGATGCCTAAATATATTCCACGGGCAGGTGATTTCGTGCGCCTCACCTTCGATCCACAATCTGGATATGAACAAAGAGGTAGGCGTCCCGCCTTGGTAGTCAGTAATACCTTATTTAACGCCCGGACTCAACTTGCTATGGTATGTCCTATAACCAACACTTTCAGAAACATTCCGTTTCACGTTAAAGTGCCTAATGATTCTTCACTGACTGGGTACATCATGGTAGAACAGATTAAATCTGTTGATTATGATAGCCGTCAGGTACAGTTCCTTGAAAAAGCATCCGATTGGGTACTCAACGAGGTCCTAAGCATTTTAGATTCATGTTTAGCCCTCTTCCCGTAAGCATATAGACGGAAGAAGAATGTCTCATGGGTTGATACAATGAAAAATCAAAAAACGGCATCCCCATATTTTGTGTGCTCGTTCCTTATCCATTTTGTTTTGTTATTGGTAATATGGCAACTTGTGCCGAAACAGGTTCCGTTGCCACCGTTTCGCGAAAAAATAGAGGCTTTGATAACCCACGTGAAGCCTTTACAACCCGCCGTTAAACCCCCAGTTTTTATTCAACCTGCTGCGCCTATAGTAGCGGAAGAAGAGAAACCACCGGCACCGCCAAAACCGAAAGCCGGTTTGAGTGCATCGTGGCAATTAGCGGATCAAGACGCAGCGATTCCGAAAGCGGAAACACGTAGACAAGACAGTGTTAATCACACACGAGAATTCGGAAGCGGATTGCCGCATTCGGATCCTGTAGGTGGGAGACCTACGCACACACCTGAGAATCTTTTAACCGTGAATTCACTCGCGCAACCGATAGCGGCACAATCACCAGCAGCTAAAATAGATTATGTAGCACCGCAAGGAGAAACAAAACCGATCGCTTTAGAGGCAGATGCTGGCTTAGATGGTTCTGGTGCCTCGCCCGGAATTGACGCGCCAAATATCCATTACGGTAGCGAACGCGGTGATGCGTTACGGGCAGGAGGCGTAGGCAATTCGTGGGGGGGTGGTGGCTCTTCTGGAGGGGCTAATCTCGGCGGTGTTTTCGTCTATATGATGCAGGATATTGCCCGCACACTCGCTAAGGCGACTACAGTCCAAAAGGTCGATGTTGTGTTCGTTCTCGATGAAACCGGAAGTATGGCTGATAACATCCGGGGTATCCGTGCTTATGTTGATTTTCTATTTGAGGCTATGGAACGAGAAGGTCGCGATATGACTTTCGGGTTAGTGACATTCACGGATAAAACGAAAGCATACGGACGCACCGACGATCTTGGCACCTTCAAGAACTGGCTTTCCAAGATCGGTGTTGATGGGGGTGGGGACCTGGCGGAAGCAGGCTTAGATGGACTCATGGCCGCGGTAAAAGCGTCTAAATTCCGTAAGGGAGCACAACGTTTCATTGTCCTCGCAAGTGATGGCACCTTTCATGATGCGGATTACGACGGCAGATCTGCCTATAGTCTGGACGAGGTTATTGAGACACTACAAAACGAACGGGTACGGGTTGATGTGATCGGAATCGATTATCTCCCTATCCAACAGATCGCATTAGCAACAGGTGGCACATGGCGTGCAATCCCCGGTAAAGGGGACGCTGAATATACACCGCCATTAGCGTTGACGGTGAAATTATTCTCCAAGTTAGGTACGCTGCATTTTGAAAATGAACAAATAGACGATAAAATCACCGTCTACATTAATAATCCACCACGTCCGAAGCAACTCACCTTGACTTGGAAGGTCCTTAACCCTTTGGGAGAAAGATGCTACGGTCCCTTCACAGAAGAAAAAACGATTCCTGATGACGATTCAAAGGAAGTAGAATTGACCCCCGTGATTAATAAAGAAGTGTTTCAAACGATGTCGGGAGTTTATACGATCATCTACCGCCTTGAAAATGAGCATGGGCATCGGAGCATTCTGCGGCGGACACTCACATTCTAAATCCACCAGAAAGATTATTTCAGCGATGAAGAACCTAATTTTTGAACAGTGCCACCATCATTTTAACGATATTGTCGCCATCCGGCGCGATATTCATCAACACCCTGAAATAGGGTTTGATGTCGAACGCACCGCAGGGATTGCTGCTGATGCACTGCGTGCGCTCGGCATTCCAGTCAAAACAGGTATTGGCAGGACAGGCGTTGTTGGGGATTTGGAGGTGTCTGGCGCATCAAAACGGATTGCCTTGCGAGCAGACATGGACGCGCTTCCGATTCAAGAACTCACCGATGTGCCTTATAAATCGAAAATTGACGGTAAAGCACACCTATGCGGACACGATGCCCACACGGCGATGCTTATCGGGACCGCCCGAATCCTTTCACACCTCCGAAGCAATCTCAAGATGCATGTTCGGTTCGTCTTCCAACCGAGTGAAGAGGTGTTCCCGGGAGGGGCGGAGGCAATGATGGCAGATGGTGTTTTAGAAGATGTAGACGAAATCTATGGAATACATGTTTTTCCGCTCTATGCTGTTGGGGAGTACGCCACGTGTGTCGGTCCGATGCTCGCACAGTCTGATACTTTTCGGATCACGCTCACAGGTAGGGGTGGACACGCTGCATTTCCACATCTCACAGTCGATCCGATCGTTATCGGTGCCCAGTATGTGACAGCGGTGCAGTCTATTGTCGCCAGAAATGTTAATCCGTTAGATTCAGCCGTGGTCAGTGTGACACAATTACACGGCGGAGATGCCAATTTGCAGAATGGACTTACGGGCGCAGCACTCAACGTTATCCCCCCGAAAGTCCTGATAGGCGGCACGGTGCGGACACTTCAAAAAACCGTCCAGACCCGCGTTCGCGAGCATCTGGAACGTCTCATTGCGGGTTTAGCAGATGCCAACAATGCCACTTACACTTTTGATTACCAAGAGGGATGTCCGGTGACATACAATCACGAGCCTTGCGTTACTAATGTTGTATCCAACGCGCAGGGTTTAGTCGGAGAGAAGAATCTCATATTCCCAGTACCGCCGATATTGGGTGGCGAAGATTTTGGATGCTATTCTCAAGAAATTCCTGCTTGCTTTGTGATGGTTGGTGCTGGAAACGAGGAAAAAGGTATCGTAAATATGTGTCATCATCCACAATTTGACATTGACGAAACTTGCATGATTTACGGTATGGCGTTGCTGACAAGTCTCGCGATGCTCTAATGCTCGGAGCGTTTGGGAATCTTGCCTCATGGAATTAAAGAAGGACATTTCTGCAGCGGCACATGATCCGCAGCCACCTTTGTCAGTCAGCACTCTCACTTTGATGTTTACAGATATCGAAGGTTCAACACTACTTTGGGAGGCACACGGCAATGAAGTGATGGCGGAAGTTATCCAGACCCATAACACAATTTTGCGAGCTGCAAATTCGGCGTGGGGTGGTACAGAGATCTTAAGCGAGGGCGATGCTTTTTTGTTTGTTTTTTCGAGGGCGAGTGCAGCTGTTATGTGTGCCCTTGAAATACAGTTAGTCCTTGATGCGTATCAGTGGCATGAAAGCATTGAAGCGTTGCGCGTTCGTATCGGTATTCACACGGGTGATATGATCTTGCTGGATGATGAGTATCACGGGATGCCTGCGAATCTCGCCAAACGGATTACGGACGCAGGACACGGTGGACAGATTTTGCTCTCTGCTGTAACGCATGAACTTGTTAGAACACAATTTCCATACGAGAGTTTTGTCTCACTCGGCGAACATCGGTTAAAAAACATTCAACATCCGGAAACAATTTTTCAATTTGTCGGACCGCGGGCTTCCATTTTAAGGATCATCGGTGAAGAAAGATGGCGCGAAGTTTTCGGCAAAGGGACACAAGAAAACTCAGCGCAGGATAGGATATCTACAGACACCTCCCCTATTCCTCAACTACAAACCGAATTTCCACCGCTGAGAACCATCAACGATTTACCAAATAACCTACCTGCCCCTATAAACAGTTTTATCGGTAGGGAAGTCGAAGTTCGCCGTATTGTGGGGTATTTCACTGACGGACAGACGCGATTGGTGACGCTGACTGGACCGGGAGGTATCGGCAAAACGCGTCTCGCTCTACAGGTTGCAACGGAACTTCATAACACCTATGCTGACGGGGTATGGTTCATTGCGTTAGCGGATTTGAGACAATCCACCCACATTATTACAGAGATCGCGAAGGCCCTCGTCCTTCCACTGAAATCGACACAAGATGTCATGGAACAAGTCGTTTCATATTTGTTGGGGAAAACACTGCTACTGGTATTGGACAATTTTGAACACGTGATGGAAGCCTCGGAGGATGTCAAGACGCTGTTGCTCAAGTGTCCAACGTTACATTGTCTAACGACATCACGAGAACCGTTGAAGATTGCTGGTGAGCAACGCTTCATCGTGCCTCCCTTATCTGTTCCGCCTGAAAACATAGACTGCGAAGCACTCCGTCATTATGAAAGCGTTCAACTCTTTTTGGCGCGAGCAGAAACAGTGGCACCGGGTTTCCAATTAACTGCTGATAATGCCGAAACGATTGGGGCGATTTGCCGAGCGGTTGATGGACTCTCCCTTGCGATTGAACTCGCTGCATCGCGCGTTCGTGCAATGACACCGCAACACATTCTTGCGCGTCTAAAGGTCCTACTTGACAGCTCATCACCAAGTAAATCGTCTACATTTCTGTCAACAAGCGATCGGGACGTGCCAGCGAGACACCAAACCCTTAATGCCGTAATTGACTGGTCCTATGAGCTTTTAGAGCCAGAAGAACAACTCTTACTTTGTCAACTCTCGCTGTTTTCAGGTGGATTCTTCTTAGAAGCCGCCGAAGCTGTCTGTAGTTCAACCGCTACCCAGTCAGAAACGGAAACAATCGAGCTCATCTTCAATTTACACGATAAATCGTTACTCATGATTGAAGAAAATTTGATGCAAACCCGATACCGACTCCCCGCGCCGTTACAATTATATCTTCGGGAGAAACAACCCGCCACTGCATTCAGAGAGGCGCATGCACATTATTATCTTACGTTAGCACAGGAACAGGACAGAAAACTTGAGGGTTCAGAACAGAGCGAGGCACTCTCAGAAATGGCGATTGAACTGGATAACTTTCGTGCTGTTTTCAGATTCGCACAAGAGAATGCGAAATGGCACCTGTTTGGACAACTTGCTGTTGCGCTTTCAGAGTTTTTCTATGTCCGTGGGTTGTGGAATGACGGCTTAGAGTGGTTGAAACAGGCGGAAATCGAATTAAACCAACAGGTTAACGAAGGTCAGGAATTGAAGGACGCGTCTGAAACAGATGAAATGTCGCTCCACTTGATGACAATAGCAGAGCTTCAGGTGGCTCTTGCGAAAATCTATAATGAACAACAGGAGCGTGAAACCGCCCGACGATTGTGCGAAAATGCCTTACAAATTTTTAGAACGCTGGGGCAGCAACTCGGGATTGTCAAGGCATTGAATCGTCTCGGTATTATCGCAAGATATGAAGAAAAACTTGAAGAGGCGGATATACGCTTTACCGAAGCCTTAGCGATCGCCAAAGTATTAGGCAATAAATGGCATATCGCTTTCACGCTAAACAACTTGGGACTTACAGCATACCATCGTCGCCATTTTGAAGAGGCGAGACTGCGGTACACGGAAAGCCTGCACCTCGCTCGTGAAATTGGAGACAAACAGAGTATAGCCTATACCCTCAATAATCTTGGTAAAACCGTCCAGCAACAAGGGCTGCGGGAGGAAGCGAAACATTATTATACCGAAAGTCTACGTCTCACCCGTGGACTCTCTACTTCCAGCACGGGGATCCCTTACCTATTGGATAGTTTTGGCAAGGAAGCTCTGCGTCGTGGTAGTTACGAGGAGGCGAGACATTACTATACAGAAAGTCTCGAGTACCGCAAAGAGAACAGCAGCCCGCGTGAGATCGCAGACTCGCTTTATCAATTCGGGCAGTTAGCTCGAGCGGAAGCCAAATTTGAACAGAGTTTGTGTCTCTTTCTTAGGGTAGCGTCAATCTATGCGGAAACCGGATCGACAACGCCGTTTTATGTGGATGCAGTAAACAAAGATATCGCTGCATTGGAGGCGAAACTTGATAATGAAAGGGTTGAGGAACTCAAATTAGAGATGGAAACGCGAACACTTCAGGAGATAGTTAATATTTGTCTATCCCATTAAAAATGGATACCACCATGCAACAACGAATCATCTTTCTTTCTATTCTATCCGCATTTCTTGCGATTGTCATCGGAGCGCAGCGATGTGCTTTCGCCCAAGTTCAACCTGCACCTGTTCGGCAAACAGGGCAGCCTTCGTTAGACGCAGTCGAGGCAGCACATGACCATTATCACGAGCGTCGATACAAGGAAGCGATTAAGGCGTACGAGATGTTGATCGAAAAGGGTATGCCTAACCCTGACGGTTCTCGGACACCACTTCGGCAAAGCCAAAAAGATTCAATCCAATTGATGTTAGGGCAGAGTTACGCCAAAACAGGTGAAGATGCCGCAGCACAACGTATTTTCAGGGAAATTATTGACAAAAATCCTAACGGTTCTTATGCCACGCGGGCGGTGCATCAGTTAGCAAACCTCCATTGGGCACGCTATCAGTTTCGGGAAGCGATTCTACAGTGCAAGCAAATTCTCAAACAACACCCTGACACGACTGCTGCTGCTACGGCTGCCTACCTCGTTGGACAGTACGAACAAGCGGAAGGCAAATCTGAGGCAGCAATAGAAAGCTACAAGTATTTCCTTAACAACTTTCCGACTTCACCCTATCGGACGACGGCGGTCAATAGACTTATTCAGCTTTACACGACGAACCGTCGTTATGAAGCGGCTGAGAAACTGATCCAAGAGCGGATGCAGCAGTATCCTGATGATAGTACTTTATTGGAGCAATTAGCCGAACTCTACCAGAAACAGAACGATTACCCAAAGGCACTTGAACTTTACCGAAAGGCACTTAAACAGAACCCGAATAATACAGACTTGCGTAAGAAGTTAGGGGCTCTCTATGCTGAAACTGGCAAAACCTCCCAAGCAGTGGCTGAGTGGCAAAAATTAGTTACGGATGGTCCGAATCGATCTGACCGCCATCAACAACTCGGCACAATCTATCTCTCTCATAAGATGTATCCAGAGGCGATTGCAGCGTATCAGGAGGCTATTCGTTTGAATCCACAGGATGGTTACCTTTATACGCAATTGGGCGCGGCGTACAAAATTCAGGGGAAGATACAAGAAGCCGCAGACGTTTACATTGATGCCTTGCAGCGTGTTGGATTTGGACAGCATCAACGAGCATCTATCTGGCGTGTGATGCTTGAGATTTATGAAGGCGTAGAACGCAAACCGCTTCAGGAGAGACTCATCGCCCAACTTCAGAAGCAGCAGGTACAATCCCGGTATAACCCTAATATCGTTATGACGCTCGGTGAACTCTTATTCTATGCGGGGAAAGCAACGCAAGCACTTGAGACTTTTACACGACTTCATCGATCCCATCCAACGCAGACTGACACAACGCTTGAAAAATATGCACGGGTGTTAGAACGGAACGAAAATCTTCAGGCTTCCGCTGATTTTTATAAGGCATTAATAGCAGGGTCTGCCGACAGAAGGCGTGTTGGAAACACGCGTTTCAAACTCGCGATGCTCTATGAAAAAATGGCGCGGTGGCGTGAAGCAGTCGCGCTCTTGAAGGAACAGATCAAAGGTGGTGAGGCTTCTACCAAGGACAAGTTACTGCTCGGTCAACTGCAACTGCGAGGTCTCCGATTACCTAAAGCTGCCCAGATGACCTTTGAACCGCTGCTCATGCAACGCTTGTCTGCTACCCAAATAGTGGAAACGCAATTGGGTTTAGGTGAATGCCATGTCCGACTGAAACGCTACACACTGGCGAGAGAGGTGCTCGAACCGATCGCCAAACGTGCGAGTCGTTTCAATGCCACAGCCCGAAAACTGATTGGCGACTCCTATTTTTTTGCTTCAGACTTTGAGCAAGCCGTCAAAGAATACAATCTTGTTATTCAGACCTCGAAATCCGATCGACTCACGAATGATGCGCTTGAACGCATCGTCCTCATTCAGAACCATCCGGATTATTTCAAGGTGCCGCTCACGGATTACGCAACTGCCTTGCAACTTTACCTGAGTGGACACACAGGAGATGCGCTACAACAGTGCCAGCGAACACTTGATGTCTATCCACAAGCCACTATTGTTGACGATATATGGCTGCTTATGGGGAATATCTATCGCGACGAAGGCAAAGATGCTGAGGCGATCAACGCGTACCAACAGATAGTTGCGCAGGAGAGTTCTATCGCGGCGGAAGCGTTGGTAAACATCGCCGAAATTTATCGACAGAAATCTGATTTTGCGAATGCTACTGCTACCTATACTACGATCATCACCGATTATCCTGAAAATGTTATCGTTGTCCATGCGCGCCAGCAACTTGATGAGCTCGCGAAAGCACAGCAGAAGCGATAATAGATACATCAATCTGAATCTCGGATTATGCGGGTTTTTGACGATATTCTTGTCAAGTTCAGATAAATCGGGGTTACAAACCCTTCCTACAATGGAAATTGAAATACAACACCAATTTGTGATAAAATTATTAAAGAATTATCTACAAACCAAAGGAGATAGCAGATGCCCGACCCTGCTCATAATTTGTTTAATACACACCGAGCTCTTGAAAGCGAAGGGCTTACGTGTAACTATTATTCGCTTCCTGCCTTAGCGGAAGCAGGCATCGGATCAATTGCGACTTTGCCTGTCAGCCTCCGCATCTTACTCGAATCGCTCCTACGAAATTACGACGGACACCAAATCACTGAAGACGATATTGTGAATTTGGCGAGTTGGGACGCGCGTTCACCAAAAGCCTCGGAAATACCGTTCAAACCAGCACGCGTGGTCGCTCAGGACTTCACAGGTGTACCACTTGTCGTTGATATTGCAGCGATGCGTTCTGCTGTTGCGGAACTTGGCGGCGACGCGAGCATGATAGAACCCCTCGTCCCTGTCGATTTGGTCATTGACCACTCTATCCAAGTCGATGCGTATGGCTCAGAGAGCGCGTTTCAGTTCAACACCCAACGCGAATTTGAACGCAACAAAGAACGTTATGAATTCCTGAAATGGGGACAGCAGGCGTTTGAGAAGTTCAATATCATTCCCCCCTCTATCGGCATTGTCCATCAAGTGAATTTGGAATATCTCGCGAAAGTGGTTATGACAGAAGATGCCCTCGCCTATCCGGATACTGTCGTCGGTACGGATTCGCACACCACAATGATTAACGGCTTGGGTATCGTTGGGTGGGGTGTAGGTGGTATTGAAGCGGAAGCGGCGATGTTAGGTCAACCTGTTTATATTTTGACACCAGAAGTACTCGGTGTTTATCTCAAAGGCGAACTGCAAGAGGGTGTTACCGCAACAGATCTGGTGTTGACTGTAACGCAACGTCTCAGAGCCGCTGCGGTTGTCGGCAAATTCGTTGAGTTCTTTGGCGAAGGTGTAGAAGCACTCTCGTTACCTGACCGTGCGACAATCTCTAATATGTGTCCTGAATACGGCGCAACGATCGGATTCTTCCCGCCTGACGCAGAAACGATGCGATACCTGCGGCTCACCGGACGTGACGAAACGCATGTGGACACGGTAGAGGCGTATCTTAAAGCGCAGGGGATATTTGGTATCCCGCGGCTTGGAGAAGTCGAGTATTCCGATGTCCTCGAAATTGATCTTGGAGACATTGAGCCGAGTATCGCTGGACCGAAGCGACCCCAGGATCGGATTGCTTTATCAGATGTCAAACAGACTTTCAACGAACTCCTCACACGCCCTGTGGCGGATGATGGGTTTGGCGTGTCAGAAGACACAGGCAGTAGCGACGGTATAACCCACGGTTCTGTTGTTATTTCGGCGATTACAAGCTGCACAAACACAAGTAACCCTTCCGTGATGATTGGTGCTGGATTGCTCGCCAAGAAAGCCGTTGAAAAAGGGCTGCGTGTCCGAGATTACGTCAAAACGAGCTTAGCCCCCGGTTCCCGCGTCGTAACAGAATACCTACAAAATACTGAGCTGTTGCCGTATCTTGAGGCACTCGGCTATAACGTCGTAGGCTACGGCTGCACGACCTGCATCGGTAACAGTGGACCGCTCAACGATGTGGTTCAAGAGGCTATAGATGAACGGAATCTCGTCACTGCGAGTGTTTTGAGTGGCAACCGAAACTTTGAAGCGCGTGTGCATCCAGAGATAAAAGCCAACTTCCTGATGTCGCCGCCGCTCGTTGTTGCCTACGGGATCGCAGGGCGGATTGACATTGACCTCGCTGCGGAACCGCTTGGGCATAACGCTGCTGGCGAAGCGGTCTATCTGCGGGACATTTGGCCCACCCGTCAAGAGATCGCCGAAATGATTGGTGCAGCGGTTGATCGACGTACGTTCAAGGAGATGTACGAAACGATTGGCAACCAGGCACCAGAATGGGAAGAACTCGCAGGGGCGACAGGCGTTCTCTATCCGTGGAACGAGCGCAGTACTTATGTGCAGCATCCGCCGTTTTTTGCAGGTTTTTCACGCGAACCTGCACCTATCGCAGATGTTGTGGACGCACGTATCCTCGGAATTTTCGGGGATTCTGTTACCACTGACCATATCTCACCAGCAGGTGCGATCGCTGCGGCGAGTCCGGCAGGTGAGTACCTCCAAGAACGCGGTGTTGAGACACGAGATTTCAATACCTACGGTTCCAGACGCGGTAACGACCGCGTGATGAGCCGCGGGACATTTGCGAACCGTCGTGTACGCAACCTGATGACCCCTGATGTGGAGGGCGGATTCACGGTTCAATATCCAGAAGAAACGCAGACAACAATTTACGAGGCAGCACTCCACTACCAAGAAAACAGTATCCCGACTGTCATCTTTGCCGGACAGGACTACGGTATGGGGAGTTCTCGCGACTGGGCAGCGAAGGGCCCGAAACTTTTAGGTGTCAAAGCGGTTGTCGTTGAGAGTTACGAGCGCATCCACCGCAGCAACCTTATCGGTATGGGGATTATACCGTTGCAATTCAAAGCTGGTGAAAATGCACAGACGCTTAACCTCGATGGTAGTGAGATTATCAGCATCACAGGCTTCGCCGACGACCTCCAACCGGGACAGATGGCAACAATGAAAATCGTCCGGTCAAATGGAGAGACACAGACGACAGAATTGTTAGTCAGAATTGATTCACCCGTGGAGGTCGAATACTACAAACACGGCGGTATTCTGGATTATGTGATTCGGAATTTCTTGTCTGCCTAATAAATCACCGAACCCCTCTCAATAGGCGCGCTTCGTCAGCGCGCCATATCTTTATCAATAGAGGAGAAAACAGTGAAGCCTTTTACTCGACTGTCAATTGCCCTTTTCTGCTTAGGCGTTGCTCTTTCTGGCGACGCAAAAATTGATGAAGAGACGATCTTAGGTATCTGGCTCTTTGATGAAGACCTCAAAAACACTGTTCGTGACGCCTCAGGGAACGGACACGATGGACAAGTTTTTGGGAAGCCTAAAGTTGTTGACGGTAAATTTGGAAAAGCACTCTCTTTCAGTGGCGCGGGTGACAAGATCGAGATTCCGCACGATGATGTGTTCACAACCCCGACATTTACGCTGATGGCGTGGGTTAACGTTGAAGACCTCGCCACCGGTTGGCGGATGATTGTTGGTAAAGATGCCTGGCCCGATCGTAATTATGCAATGTTCGTCCATCAGAACAACGGACGGCTGCATTGTGCCTTTGGTACACCAGTTTTGCGAGATCGGGGAAACTTTAACAGTAAAGCGTTGATTGTCGATGGAACATGGCATCATGTCGCTTTCACCTACGATAAAAAAGTCCGGCGTGCCTATGTTGATGGAGAACTTGACACAGAAGTACCGTTAGACATTGATCCGGGAACGCCACAGGTCCCTGTGATTATCAGTCGTCCGCCGTTTAAGGGGTTAATCGACGAAGTCTACATCGGCAATGCTGCCGTTGAACCGGAAGATGTGAAAACGGCAGCAGAGAAGGGGTTGGTAGAGGCTTTGCGAATTGCACGGGATGTAGAGCCTCAAGGGAAATTGGCTATCCGATGGGGTGAGATTAAAAGCATCTCTCGCAGCATAGCCAAAACTTATCATCGATAGATGGTGTACTATAACATGAAAATGCGATTCCTGACAAAACACATATCTCTACTCACATTAATTCTCTTATTCCTTGCTGTCGGATGTGGTCGGGATGAACATATAGAGACGATCATCATCGGCCCCTATAAAGTAGACTGTGTGGGTGCTTTTGAGCAGGAGTGTTATCTCGAATTCAATGCGGAAAGTCAGCAGTGGGAGTTCTTTTATGAAGGCATACAAGGATTTGACTTTGAGCCAGGGTATATCTACACACTAAAAGTGAGACTTGAGGATAGAGGGACAGAGATCCAGGATGTAGGACGGTACGCCTATCACCTTGTGGAGATCATAAGCAAAGAGGTGGCATCCGTAGATGAGAGACCTCCGCGAATACCGTAGCGGATAACCTTGTCCTGCCTGTCGTTTCAGGGTGCTTCGCTTGCGTCTTCAAAGTTGTCAAAAATCACTTCATCGCTAACCTCAAACTGCCTTCCATACGCGCCCTTGATCGCGTGCCAAATCATTTTGACTTGTGACATATTTTGTACCATGGAGGTATCCATCTCCTTTTCGGCGCGCCAGATACAACCGTCTAACAAATCTAAAGCCTGTTCCTCTAATCTCTCATCTTCGGTGTCGTTATCAATGTAGTCCCAGACCGTCTGTTTCAAAGCTTCCGGGAGCCGACCTATCTGATGGAAAGTCGATTCTGTCAATAGAACGCGATAGGCTGAAACGCTCTTAATCGCGTCTGCTTTGTTCCGCGGGATTTTCAGCGGGATACCTTCATCAACATCCATCGCCACAAAAAGATGGATGCAAACCGCGCGGAACCCTGGAAATAGACGTTCTTGGGTTTCTAAATCCGGATGGCAATCATCGGGAGTGATATAAGAGAGTTCACACCTCAAAATTCGCTTGTTAATTTTCTTTCGTCTGTTTCGTCTTTTCCTTTGCACGCCGCCTCCAAAAAATATTTGGCTCACTACCGCCCATGAATTGCTTGCAAATCTAAGCGGGCATCAACGTTATCTGATACGGCGTTCGTCCAATCCACATCGTCAACACGCTGCAGGCTCATCAGGGCAACGTTCACCATTGGGTTTGAAAGAGAGTAGTTCAGCAGGAAACTGTCTACATCAACGTCCGCCATCTCGTTAGGGAAGGAGTGTTTCATGAGGTTTTGGAAGGCGTTGCTGGTGGTAGAACGCATCAGTACAATCCCCATCTCTTGGGCAACCGCATCCGGGATGATACCACGTCTGCCGAATGCATCGCAGGTACTCTGGTACATCAGATTGTAGTGGGTCTGTATCATGTCAAACTCACCAGTGGCGATTAGCTGCTCCGTGCCGCCGGAAGGACCGTCCGCAGAAAACCCGATAAACCGAACTTTACCATCTGCTTTTAGTTTTAGATACGTCTCTAACCCACCGTTGTTCAGAATCTGGTCTGTCTCCTCCGCGTAGAACCAACCGCCGTGGAACTGTAGCACATCAATATAGTCGGTGCCGAGTCGTTGTAGGCTGCCCTCTACATCTGTGAGGATACCATCTGGGTCGTAGGCTTCCGTTTTGGTGGCGACGATGCAGGATTCTCGTCGTCCGGCGATTGCTTTTCCGATAATCGTTTCGCTGTAGCCTCCACCGTAATTGGGGGCGGTATCAAGAAAGTTGAGACCGCAATCCATAGCGTAATGGAGCATTTTGACGAGTGCTGCTTCATCGTGTTCTGGGCGGACCCTACCGCCACCGTAACCGATTTCTGATACGTTGAGTCCTGTTTTACCGAGTGTCCGGTACTGCATAGCAAACTTCCTTCCAATTGCATTGCGTTTCTGGTTGCAAGCCGGGAAGATTGGAAGGCGGGAAGATACTTCCTTCCATCCTTCCACACTTCCTTCTTTTAGACAAAATCCATCTGTGAGGTCCGGCTTTTCTTACCACGTATTGTGCGATTGCTTGGTTTGATACAATTTTCGCCAAACAATCCCTCTATCTGCTCAATAATTTGCGGTTTATATGCGACATTATATTTCTGCGCACACCGCGCAATAACTTCACCGTAATGGGAACTCATGAGCCGTAAAATCAGATCGTGTTCGCCTCTGTTGGCACGTGCGATTTCCTGAAGCGCTTCCAGTTTCTCAGTGTTTTCGAGGTCAGATTCTGGAATCGTTACCTCAAGCGCAGATGTCTGTTGATCGGCGACAGACTCAATATCTAATATCTTGTTTGCTTGGAGCTGTCGTACCTCGTCTTCTTTCTCGTCATCGGAATTGCGGTTTCTGTTATCAGGTTTGACGGTGCCGCGAATCCAAACCACTTTTCCTTCTACGAGTTCAACAGACTTTTTGTATGCGTTAGGGAAAACGACGACTTTTACCGCACCCTCCAAATCCTCCAATTCAATCACCGCCATAGCTTCTCCTTTTTTCGTGGTATGATTGTTAACTTCTGTAATCATACCTGCTACATCGACTTCGGAATCAATACGGTTTTCATCGAGGCTTTGTGTGCTTGTGCTCGTGTAGTTTTCGATGATGTCGCTATATTCTTCAAGCGGATGTCCAGAAACATAGAAACCGAGTTGTTCCTTTTCTCGCATCAGCCGTTCCAAGGGATCCAATTCGGGGGCTTCCACAAGCGATACGGTTGCTGTTGGTGCTTCCTCCCCGTCGCCGAAGAGACTCATCTGTCCACGATCGCGTTCGGCTTGCGCGTTCTGCGCTGCTTTCATGATATTCTCTAAACTCGCGAGGTATTGTGCGCGATGCCCTTCAAGCGAATCAAATGCGCCGCTCATAATCAGGCTCTCAACGGCGCGTTTATTGACCTGTTTAGTGTCCACGCGTTCGCAGAAATCCTGTAGCGATGTAAACGAGCCGCTCTCTTCCCGTGTTTCCACGATTACGTCTATAGCAGCATCACCGACACCCTTCAAAGCAACAAGCCCGAAACAGATATCGTTGCCATCTACCGTGAATTCTTTTCTGCTGCTGTTGACATCCGGTGGGAGCAGATTGATTTCCACACCCAAGAAATCAGCAAGTTTTTTACATTCAGCGCGGTAACGGGTAATTTTCTTTGAATCGCCTGCTTCTCCGGTCATCAGTGCTGCCATGAATTCGTGTGGATAGTGTGTTTTCAGGTATGCCATGTGGAAAGCTAACATCGAATACGCAACAGTGTGTGATTTGTTGAAAGCATAACCCCCAAAGGGTTCAATTAAGTCGTATACCGCTTCTGCCTCTGCAGCAGCGATCCCGTTTTCGGTCGCGCCTTGAATAAATTTCTCGCGTTGTGCTTTGAGGAGTGCCTCGTCTTTCTTTCCCATTGCGGAGCGGAGGATGTCCGCTTCACCGAGCGTAAAGCCTGCCATATCGCGCGCGATTTGCATCACCTGCTCCTGATAGATACACACACCGTAGGTGTTTTCGAGCGCGTTCTCAATCGATGGATGCGGATATTCTACCTTTTGCAACCCGTTCTTTCTGTTTATGAACTGTTGCATCATGCCGCTTTCTATGGGGCCCGGACGATAGAGCGCAGGAATAGCAGAGAACTCCTCAAAGTTATCCGGTTTGAGTTGGGTAACAACCCGATACATACCACCAGAGGCTTCTAACTGGAACAAACCAGCAATCAACCCTTCACTGATAAGCGAGTAGGTTTTCTCGTCATCAAAGGGGATCTCTTCGAGTTTAATGTCCTTGCCGTGATTTGTCTTGACCATCTGTAGGCAGTCATACGTTTCAGTGAGGCTTCGTAAACCGAGGGAGTCGAACTTGACGATACCGACCCCTTCAACGGTTTTACCTTCAAATTGTGACGCGACTTGGTCGTGTTTATCCTTGAATAGCGGAACATAGTCAGCCAATGGACCGTTTGAGACGACGATGGCAGAGGCGTGGCAAGAGACGTGGCGTTTCATACCTTCGACGGCTTTACTGAGATCCATCAACTCCTTATTTTCGGGGCGCTCCGCGAGTGCCTGAAAATCTGGCACCTGTTCTAAGACTTCATCGAGCGTTATGCCCGGCGTAGATGGAATAAGTTCTGTTAATTTTGCCACATCTTCAAGAGGGACTTCAAGTGCGCGACCGACATCCTTGATAGCGGCTTTTGCACCCAATGTCGCAAAGGTAGCGACTTTACCAACAGAGTCTTCACCGTATTTTTTTACAAGATAATCAATCACATGTTCCCGAGCGCGGTCGGCGAAGTCAATATCAATATCCGGCGGGCTGATCCGTTCGAGGTTCAAAAACCGTTCAAAGAGACAGTCGTAATCCATCGGATTGAAGGTAATCACATCGAGCGCGTATAGTACAAGACTGCTGGCTGCAGAACCGCGGGCAGAGAGTGGATACCCTTGTTTGTGTGCGTATTTAACGTAATCCCACACGATGAGGAAATAGCCGGGGTAGCCTGTTTTGTTAATAATATCCAGTTCATAATCAAGTCTCTGTTTAACGGGTTCTGAGAGCTCGCTACCATACTTTTCTTGTAAGCCTTGGTAACACAACTCCCGAAGATAACTGTCGTTTGTGTGTCCCTCGGGGACTTCATATTTCGGCATCACACTCTCGCCATAATCGAGTTTAAGATTGCATCTATTGGCGATTTCAAGTGTGTTGCTGATGGCTTCTGGCGGGTAATCCTTGAGTACCTCTCGCATTTCGTCAACGCTTTTAAAATAGAAATGGTTCTCAAACCGCAACCGTTGCTGATCGTTGACAGTTTTCTTGGTTTGGATACAGAGGAGGACATCGTGCATCTCATGATCTGATTTGCGGAGGTAATGACAATCGTTTGTGCCGACGATTGGGAGATTGAACTCTTTCGCCAATTGTACCATTGTCGGGTACGCCTCATGCTCCTTATCGATATAATGGTTCTGGACTTCGACGTAGAGATTCCGTTCTCCCATTATCTCCATCAGCGTTTTGAAGTGTTGGATGCCTTCTTCTCGGCGACTGGAGCAGAGGAGTTGTGGCACTTGCCCTTGGATACACCCCGTCAGTGCTATGATCCCATCGCGGTACTCGCGCAGGATCTCCATATCAATGCGAGGTCTACTGTAAAACCCTTCTGTGTATCCGAGCGACACCAATTTTAGGAGATTCTGGTAACCGGTTGCATCTTCTGCAAGCAGCGTGAGGTGATAGGGGCCACCTTGTTCTTTTCCGCGCTTTTTTCGGTCACCCGGAGCAACATACACTTCACAACCGACGATCGGGTTAACTCCCGCCTTTGTCGCTTTATCATATAGTTCCCATGCGCCAAACATGTTACCGTGGTCGGTGAGTGCGACAGCCGGCGCGCTGTTTTCGACTGCCCAATTGACCATATCCTCAATGCGGCACGCGCCATCAAGCATGCTGTACTCGCTGTGGTTGTGTAGATGCACAAATTCGGTTGCCATCTTTCCTCCAAATATTTAAGTGTATTGAATCTATAAAGCATTATGAAACCATTTTTATAATACCAAAAATTCATGAAAATTTCTACTATATATTTTCTAATGAGTGTATCTCTTATTGCACTTTTCGTAGCGGAATTTTGCCATTATAATTCGGTGAAATTGTGAGCCTTTGCAGCGACGGGTCTCATCGTCCATCCCGTTTTTGTGTTGATGACTTTCCTCAAACCTGTTATAATAAACGATATTATATTTTTAGAATGCTCCTGGGATTATGATCAATGCTTACAGTCCACTGGGGCGGAAAAGGTATGGATTCATCGTCGCGTGTTTTCGCGTTCATCTTAGATGGAAAAATCAAAACTTCTTCTTCTGTTTTTAACCCTATTTTTCGTGATGCTTGGGTTTGGCATCATCATTCCGAACCTCGCCTATTACGCCAAAGAGATTGGCGCAACCACCACTGAAATCGCGATATTAATGTCCATCTATTCCGGGATGCAACTGCTGTTTGCACCGCTCTGGGGTAGGTTATCGGATAAACACGGTCGAAAACCTGCGATTCT
The DNA here is from genome assembly GCA_003635195.1 of Candidatus Poribacteria bacterium. Taxonomy (GTDB): domain Bacteria; phylum Poribacteria; class WGA-4E; order WGA-4E; family WGA-3G; genus WGA-3G. The sequence goes on from PYIY01000068.1 coordinate 78,695, forward strand.
GCTCGGATTGCTTGGGAATGCTGCTGCCTTAATTGGTTTCGGATTAGCAAAAGATTACATCTGGCTTTTTATTGCGCGTAGTGCAGCGGGTGTCGCTTCAGCAGCCGTGCTGCCGAGTGTAATGGCTTATGTTGCAGATATAACCACATCAGAAGAACGCGGCAGAGGTATGGGGTTAATGGGCGCAGCGATGGGACTCGGTTTCATCCTCGGACCAGCGATCGGTGGTGTTATGGGCAGCCACGATATGCCGTTCTTTGTCGCAGGCGGGTTGTCACTACTCACCTTCCTCTTCGCGCTTGTGTTGCTACCAGAATCACTCCAGAAAGGTCTCACAAGTGCAGAACTCGAAGATCGGCATGAATGGATCTCACCACGTGAAATCTTTCGTCAGACGACTTTGAGGTCGCCGCTCACGCCTCTTTTTCTGGTTGCCTTTTTCTCAACATTCAGCTTCGCAGGTTTGGAGATGACGTTTCCACTGTTCATCGAAGATAATTGGGACTATGGAGAGCGAGAGATGGGGTGGATGTTCATGGTCATGGGTGCGATTGTCGTGCCACTACAAGGTGGATTGCTTGGAAAATTAATTAATAAGTTCGGGGAGCGGCGGATCATTCTTACTGGTTTGCTGCTCAACGCGCTCGGCATAGCACTATTGCTTGCGGCTTATTCCTTCGCATCGCTCACTTTGTATCTCACCATCGCTGGTATCGGCAATCAGTTGATCCGCCCAACGAACACGTCATGGATTTCTAAGCAGACGCAAATCGGTCAAGGCGCGGCGATCGGTATTATGGATGCCTTTCTAAGTTTAGGGCGCATTTTGGGACCCTTACTCGGCGGTTGGCTCTACGCGAAGGACGCGTATCCCTACGCAGTGCTGGCTGGTATCTTGGTAATCGCGACGCTTTGTCTGTATCTCCCTTTGCGACGCATTAGGGATGAAGTCGCACAAGCATCACGATAATCAGGATTTTTATATGCCCAAGTTTTTAATTTGGCACATTCCAGAGGAAGATTGCGCCATCCGAACTGCCACTTGCAAGGATTTTACCGTCACGCGAAAACGAAAGCGCGTGAATCCAATTGGCATGCCCTTTAAGGGTAGACAACTTGTTACCAGTCGCAACATCCCACAGTCGAATCGTTCCGTCACGACTTCCACAAGCGAGAATTTTGCTATCTGCGGAGAACGCTAATACATTCCCTGAATCGTTTTGTTCTTCAATAGAAGTTAACTTATCGCCGGTGGTAACATCCCACAATTGAATCTTATAAATCTTAATAGAACTGCTAACGCTTGCGAGTATTTTACCATCCCTGGAAAATGCCAAGGTTCGGGTCTTGCCTGATTGGAGCTTTAATATTTCGGTCCCAGTGCTTGTTTCCCACAATCGAATCGTTCCATCATCACTTCCGCTTGCAATTGTTTGCCCTTCCGGGGTGAATGCCAGTGCGTTAACGTTATCTGTATGTCCTTTGAGCGTGAGATTCACCGTCCTATGAGGAATATTCCATAAATGCACGGTGAATCGGTAATCCTTAGTCGCCTTTTTTGAATTTAGAGCTGTAGCCAGCATATTACCACTTTGAGAAAACACAACTACGCCATTCGCTCCGGAGCTAGAGCTTGATGAGTTTTGCACTCCGGAAAGTTTCGGTAATTCTCCTAAATATGATTCGACGGGCAAATCAGAGAGTTTATCCCCTGTACATGTATCCCATAAGCTCAACGTGCTAAGTACACCCTCCTTGATGAATGGACCGCGGGTTCGTTTCTTAAATGAGAAATTTTTTACACTGTTTAGTGTGCTACCGTCTGGTGAAAATACCACAGCGTTAATCCAAGCATTCTTATCTACACGGTTAGAAAGTTGCGTAAAGGTGCGCGTATCCCACAACACAATTGTGTTAATATGTCCGCTCGCCAAGAGGGTGCTGTCGGGTGAAAACGCCAACGCGCCAAACTTCCGGGTATGTCCTGTCGAAAAAACAGACACCTCGGCACCAGTGTTAGTGTTCCAGATTCGTATCTCACCGTTTGGATTTGCCGCTACAACTGTCTTAGCATCTGGTGAAAACGCTAACGTGTGAATTGGGATACGTAAGTCCTCACCAAGCGTGGTACGAAGTGTTTTCGTTGCAACATCCCACAACTCAATTTCACCAGAATGCTTCTGACAAGCCAAAGTTTTACCATCTTGAGAGAAGGTCAGGACTCCCCACATCTTTGCATTTTGCGTCAAAGTTTTTAGCGATTGTCCAGTGGTAACATCCCATAAACAGATTGGAGCGTTCGCATAGTTAGCAACAAGGCGCGTGCCGTCCGGTGAAAATACCAGTTGACTGACACGCTCTTTGGCACCTTGAAACGTTTTCTGGAGTTGCCCCGTAGTGGCATCCTTCAATCGTATTTTGCCATTCTTGTAGCCAACTGCATAAAGACCATTCTCTTGAATTTCATTAAGATAT
>PYIY01000069.1 GCA_003635195.1 Candidatus Poribacteria bacterium
ACCATATTCGGACATTTCTATCACTCTGATTTCTTAACGAAAAGGAGCATATATCATGGAATTCGTCGAGTTGACAGAAGCACAACGGCAGGAGTTTGAAGAGAACGGATACTTCATCATGCGCTCGGTACTTGACAACGAGATGATAGATCGCTTGCTGGAGGCAGGTGACCGTTTAATGGCATCGTTGAACCTCAATGGCGGACATTATGGACACAGACGAGACGGATTGGTGCAAGAACCCGCCTTCGCGGAGCTTGTATCGCAGACGAAAGCGATACCCCTGGTGATTCAACTTCTCGGTACAAATCTCCACATTACCAATACCGCGCTTCTCTACAAGCATCCACAGCCACACGAACTTCCAGAGCAGCGTGGCTGGCACCGAGATGCGGGTGTGCATCTGGATCTTGGACACAAGGACTGCCCACGCGTCGGCTTGAAGGTCGCTTACTGCTTAACGGACTGTGATGTACCGAATTCTGGCGCGACACTGTTTATCCCGAAGAGCCATAAGTCAGGGGTACCCTTGGGAATCCCCGAAGGTGAAATTGATCCGATTGAACCTTACGACGAACCGTTACTCCGCGCCGGGGACGCTTATTTCTTTGAAAGCCGTATCTACCACACCACCGGACTCAACTTTACCGATAAGACTGCCAAAATTGTCATCTACGGCTACCATTACGCGTGGCTGAAGCCGGAAGGGTATCTGCTATATTACAATGACAAACAGCAGCCCGACGAAGATGTGTTAGAACTTGTTGATGACTTGGGGAAACAGTTTCTTGGTGGTGGCGGCGGTGCAGCAGCACAATGGGCTGCAGAACATAATCTGAACTTAGAACAAGCACCACACAGCGTGACAATCTAACTGACTAAAACCGATAGAAAGCACGCGCATTTTCTGCCATAATCTTGCGTCTCAGTATCGGTTCAAGGTTTTTGGGGAGTGCTTGATCGGGGGAATCGAAATCCCAGTGCGGATAGTCGGTTGCGAACATCAACCTGTCATCTAAGTTGAGCTGCGCGAGGAGTTGGTCGAAGTATTCTTGTTTAGGAGGTTCTTCGATGGGTTGTGTGGTAATCCAGAAGTGTTCTCGGATGTATTCAGACGGCAACCGTTTCAACTCTGGCACCTCATCATGCAACTTTTTCCACGCACGGTCGAGTCGCCACATTAACGGCGGCAACCAAGCGAATCCGCCCTCAATCAGAACGACCTTAAGGGTCGGGAATTCTTCAAAGACTCCCTCACAGACAAGGCTGGTGACCTGTGTCTGAAACGCTTGCGTCATACCAGCATGATCCTCAATGTAGTGTGAGGGTCTACCAACAGCAGTAATCGGTCCGACACCGACACCGGTGAAGTGGATACCGACGGGGAGATCGTGCGCCACCGCTGCTTCGTACATCTTCCAATACCTACGTCGTCCCAAGGGTTCCATCGTGCGTGCGAGCAGTAATATTTGCACGAAGCCGGGATGGTCTGCCAGTCGGTTAATCTCAGCAGTCGTGAATTCTGCGTCATCGCATGCGACGATCATAGAAGCCCGGAGTCTCGGTTCTTTTTCGAGCCATTCTTCGATTTGCCAGTCGTTCACGGCACTTGCCCACGCTGCGGCGAACGCGAGATTGGGCATCTCACAGACCGGCGTTAAGCAATTAAGGACACCGTATTCGATATTGAATGCATCCAGTAGCTGCTCACGTAGGAAGTCGAGGTCGGAACCGGGACGGTGTCCGGAGGGTGTCCATGCATCGTATCTGGCACCGAAGGGGTGAGCGCGCGGGATGTATGCGCCGACGCGATCGGTTGTACCGACCATACCGTGATGCTTGCGCCACCGCTCGGAGAGATATGGATATAACACTGTCTCGGAAGCGAGGGTGTTGTGGATATCGCAGTCGATGACTAAGGATTTTTGTTGCTGTTCAGATGTTTCTGTTTTCTTCATTTTTGTCTCCATCTTACAGTCAAGTGTCCCGTCTCATTATGAGCAGCTTGATCATATATTCTATGCTTCACCATAGTTGATTATTCAATCAGAAGAATTAGTGAAATGATCTTCACGGTATTTAGAGAAGTAGTATAGCACAGCGCGCTCCGCAATGTCTTTCATAATCTCAAACATTTCATCAACGGTCCATTCCTCGGCACGGAAATAGAAACTACCTCGGTTGAATCGACCATCTTCCTCATTGTAGAGATAGGTTTTGTTGAGTTTCCCAAACATTGCCATGGTTGACACCTTATCCAAAGTTGAGGATCCTTCCTCAAAATCACAACCGTGTCCAAAACAAACAAAGGGAAAGATACTTTCACGTAGTAGGGCGGTGCGGAATCCTATTAAGTTTTTCCCAAGACGTTCAATAGCGTTTCCTTTTGATTGCTTGGATTGTCCTTCTTCTTCCCGTGAATCGTTTGTTCCTTGTCTTTTGACCTCTGAAATCAAAATTGGATAGGTTAATGTACTATCCTTGATGCTCTTTATCGTAAGAATACCTCCATCCGGTTTCATATTAGTTTTTTTAGAGTGACAATGTAAATCAATATCAGGAAAATATGGTCTTAGTTCATTGATAATGTCTTTCAAATACCATTGTTTTTCACGAGTTAAAGTGATTTTTTTTACAAATCTGTTTTCCAAATAATAAACAACTTTGCTAAGTGCCTTATCAAGTTCGGTTTCTTGCTTTTTTGAATTTTCATTGATTATAGTGTTTGTTCGTAGTTCTCGTAGTTGATTTCTATTTGCCATTGAGTTTCCTCTCTACAAGAAATAGTTGTTCAGTAACATGGATATCTCGGTTTCTTAGATTCCTTGATCCGCGAAATGTGTTATACCGAATCTCAAATTCATCAACACTACCTATTTTTTGAAGCATAGTACGTATTTCGTCTGGGGAAATAAACCCTTCATTGTTAAACGAGATAAGGAAAAAACGTGTGTCAATTGTATGTAGTAGCTCATTAAATAGTTCTTTAGATTTTGTTTGGACATTATAACCTGAACGCTTCCAGTTCTTTGGAATACCTGATACTCGACTTATATCAGTAGGTTCTTTATAATGTACAAGTAAGTTTAGCATAAAGTAATTTGAACCATAAGGGTGTTGATTGTAAGGCGGATCAATATAAGTCAAATCAAGTTCCTTTATCTGACTAGCTATCTTATTTGTGTCGTCATGATACACTTCGTAATCACATTCAAATTGACTTAGGACAGGCGGTTCTAGTTCAATTCGCCCTTTAATACGGCTTAATGCGTTGGAATTAGTGCCGCCGTAGTGCCCAATTCCAGTCAGCTTATTCTTGTAGAAGCCCTTAAATATTCCGGAAGTGTTTGAGTGGATAGACGCTTTACTAAGAAGAGGTCCTAGTAGCGAATCACGGAAGCTTGCAGGATAATCCTCAATCATTCTACGATAATTATCTAGTCGGCGGGCATTATCGCATGTGTAGAAAACTCGGTCGCTTTGTGTAATTCGCGATTCATCCTCAGGAGAATAAAGTTTCTCAATAAATCCTTTAGAAGTTGGTTCATCCACACGATTGTTGAGCTCCTCAACAATTCTGGCAATTGTAGTCAAATCAACTGAGCTGCGATTTTGAAGATAACATCGTGAAATTGACGCAGCATAATCCTCAAAATCGTTACTTGCAAGATACGAGGCATGGGCTTTCATCAAACGAGAAACAATACCAGAGCCACTGAATGCGTCAAATACACGAAGGTGTGATTTGCCTATTCGTTTTTTCACTTGTGTAACTGCTTTGCCTATGTGGCCTAATAGCGAACGCTTATTACCTATATATGTAATAAGTTGATTTGAAAGGTAGTCAATGTTTTCTATTCCAATCATGGAGAGTCCTTCTTCAGGAATGCCCAGAATACATTAGCTTCTTTACGATGTCCCTATTCAGGAGTAACAACTTGCGTATTGTATGTGGGCCAAGTCAAGGCGTTGAGCAGTCTTAAGACGATACCCTGTGAAACTGCTGCTTCACCTATGTATATTCCTTTTTGTAAACCGCTGCATATATCGTCAATGTGTTCCTTAAGTGTTATCACTTAACAAGTCATTCCTTTCAAAAAATTGGGGTTACTAAAAACGCTTCCACAACCCAAGTTAATTGGGGCATTCATTGAATGCTTTGAATCAATTGCATATTGCCGCGAAGCCATTCATTGACCAGTTCTTCAACATCCTTCCCCTTCTCATCAGCGAGTTTGCGCATGAATTCATCAACGTCCTCCTCTAAATAGATGGGGAGATTAAAGACGGCTTTTGGATTGTAGAACTTACCGCGTTCTGCTTTTGAAAAGTCATATTCTGCTTTCATGGATTAAATTCCTCGTATTGTTTAATTTCCCTTCGCGTTGCCTTGCGAGCAGAGATGATACGGGTGCTTACATCTGAGTTGTTTATTTCTTTGAAGGTGTGTACCACAACAAGTAAAACACCGTTCCTGTCTAAACCTAAGGTCAGCCAACGCTCCTCATCATCACTATGGTCTTCGTCGAAAATGGTAAGTTGATTCGCGTCACTAAAGACAGTTGTTGCGCGTTCAAAAGATACTTGATGCTGACGACTGTTGTGTTTTGCCTTTGCAGGATCCCATTCAAAATTGTAACGCACATTGATCTTCCTTTATAGTAGCGGTAGCTAAGACGAGAAATTCGCGGAACACGCCTAACAAACCGAAACTCATCATCAAGCGTCAGGACCTATTTAGGTTGGGTTGAACGGCAAGATGCAGTAAAAAATTGCCCAAAATTTAGTAATAAATTTAATGCCCCCATTATATATAATTTTCTTCAGATGTCAATGAAAAATGCTGAGACGACACCCATTGGATTCACCATTCTCGGTTTATCCCATAAGCATCAAAGATCACATCTGCACCAATTACTGGAAACCCCTCAACAAGTGCTATAATCTCGTTGTGAATTGCCTCCATCCACCTGAGCCATTTTTCCAGTTTTTGACTTTTCTCAAATTTCTGATTCATTTTAGTTATCTCCCAAGAAAATGTTACGATTTGATACTGGGTTGATGGGCAACTATCTTGATAAGTATAGCATGAATTTTATGAACTGTCAACCTTAGCATTCGCGTAATCCGTGACTTGGAGCGTACTCGCCCAAATGCTGAAGTGCATTCAGACAATCTGAAACTGGTGCTTAACGTGTCTTTTTCTCAAAGCGTAAGTTTCTGACGCGTCCTCCTGTCAGTCTAAAGCCTGTAACCTGTCCGGTGTCATCTCGTGTGAAGTGAATCTTTGGGAAAAACCATGTGTTTCCAAGAAAATGATCATCGGCGTAGGTCAGCGATATGTCGTCGTGCCGTATATGCTTTGCCACAAGCCCATTTTCGCTTATAGCAATCGTATACGTTGTATCAAGTTCTTCGGTATAATAGTCACCCTCAAATTCCGCCAATTGTTCCGGTGTCAGCGGTTCAGATTTGGTGTCCTCAGTAGGCTCCGCTGCTTTTTCTGGCTCGGATGCTTCTACAAGCGCGAGAACATCGGTGAGATAGATATCCGCGACCTTTTCCGCCAGACTGAGTGGATTAAAGGTATCCAGGTTGCATAAGATGACAACACCAAATTTCTGATCAGGAAAACGGATTAAATGACTCCGAAATCCGCGCCACGATCCGCTATGACCGACTGTTTTCAAACCTCTATATTCACCGATGCTCAGACCTAAAGCGTAACTTATTTGCTCCCCGTTGTTTAGCACACCGCGCTGATGCATCTGGTCAATCACTGTCTGTTCGCCGATCTGTGTATCGTCAAAATTTAGAATCCACTTCGCCAAATCTTCCACCGTTGAATAGAGAGAACTTGAACCGAGGGCAGTCGTATTATTGACAGCATGCTTAAACGCACCATTTTCAACGACTTGATACGAATACGCTCGGTTCTTCAGAATCATTTGGTGGTCATCGTGAAAGTGGGAGTTCGTCATAGCGAGCGGTTTGAAAATGTTGGCATTTGTCCATTCTCTGAAGGAGTCTCCAGTCACCCTTTCAACGATTTCTGCGAGTAGATTGTAACCCGTATTGCTGTATAGATACGCCTCCCCTGGTTCAAAATTGAGTGATTTCTGATGTCGAGCCATTTTCAAGATATGTTTGAACGAAATTACATCCTCCATTGCGACCCCCGCGATGACAAGCGACTGTACCCAATCCCGTAATCCACTCGTGTGATGCAGGAGATGTCGGATTGTGATTGTGCTACCGAAGTCCGGAACATCGGGGAGGTGGACCCGTATATTGTCATCTAACGAAAGCTTTCCACCGCGCGATAGAGTGGTAATAGCAAACGCCGCGAATTGCTTGGATACTGAAGCAATATCGAAGATGGTTGCCGGTGTAATGGGGATGTCGTATTCCAGATTCGCTGTCCCGTAGCCCTGTTTATAGATGACTTCACCGTCTCTGGTAACCGCTAACGCGGCACCCGGGGAATCTGGTTTGTCCCATTCCGCAAACAGTTGATCGACTTTTGCTTCAAGCGTTTTGTGTGTCATAGTCATTCCTCTTAGTAAACAGTTTTGAGATCATTTTCGCAGCACTTCTCCGGATTCAGATAGTAGTTGCGTCTAATCCTAAATACAATCTATGATACCACACACCTCGCTGAAAGTTGAGATTTTTTTGACTTTTCTTGACTATGCTAAGGCAAAAATATAGGCGCGGTGAAAACCGCACCTGTTAACCCGCTAAAGTAAGAGAATTGCTACCTGATAAATCAAGCATGTAAGCATTGGAGGACTTCCATGTATAGGACATCAGGTAGCGATTGCAGTGGGAGGACTCGAACCCCCAACTTCGTGGGTATGAACCACGCGAGATACCAATTTCTCTACACCGCGTTAAGTCAATTGGCAATATTTCCTGCTACCGTTTAAGTCGACCCCATATCGTCGCAAGTTTTCCTTCTGCTTCAACTGCTGCGAATCCGCCATCGATCTCTGCACCATTTTTACCCACCAAATGGTAGGCGTTGCCTGAGGTATCCGAGAACTCCCGTGTTCCCATCGGTTCATCAAAATGCCACAAGGCAACCGTTTTCGCGTCATTCTTGAACTTTGTGCGCCTTTCGGGCGGCTTGAGACCCCCCTTGGCGATATTGTAACGCGCAACCTTTGAGATTCGGACCTCATCAATATAGCCCGAAAAATGACCCCAAAAATGATTGCCGTGCATACCAGACCTAATTTTCTCGCCAAACCCACCGATTGTAAAATCCGGTGGATGCTCGGCGTGTGAGAGATCGTCTGTAAGCGTTGTTCCTCCCCGTGAGATGCGCACGAAATCGTTAATAATGAGTGTCCTCTGTCTCCCTTCTCCTTGAAGGGCGACATGATGCCATTGATTGGGGGGAACTTTATTTACCATCCAGAACGCTACTGTTGCGTGCGCTACGGCACGATCAAGGTGCACTGCACCCGTTAGTATGAAATCTCCGTGCTGACCACGGGTCCAGACATACATCTTTACCTGTTGGCTGAGAATTATTGGGAGTATATTCTCGTCAGGCAGATTGGTTGGATATATCCACGCTTCAAAGGTCCATTCATCTATGTCTTTTGGTATGAGGAAACCGAAGGTTTCAAAGTCCAAAATGGCGTGGTCGTTCACTCCATCAAGCACTAAATAGTTCCCACCCGCAGGTGAAGGCGGCGGAAGCGATTCAGCACACATTGGCATCAAAATGAACAGAAAAAGAAAAGTGAAAATTGGCAGATTTCGTAGAGTTTTCATCTTCGCAGATCTCCTTAATTCTTGTAGTAAAGTCCGAAAATACGTGGACTCTTTAGAAAACACAAAACACTTCCTCGCTGACAGGATTTTCTGGGAAAATCCGCAGAAATACACGAAACGCACAAGAACATTAGTGTGCTTCAATTGCGAGTGCGCCGTCGGTCTTTGCGCCATTTTTCCCGACCAGATGGTAGGCGTTGCCTGAGGTATCTGAGAACTTCCGTGTTCCGCTCGGTTCATCAAAATGCCACAACGCAACCGTTTTCGCGTCATTCTTGAACTTTTCGCGTTTTTTGGGTGGCGTGAAACGGCCTTTGGCGATATTGTAGCGCGCAACCTTTGAGATGCGGACCTCATCAATATAGCCCGAAAAATGACCCCAAAAATGATCGCCGTGAATCCGAGACTGAATTTTCTCGCCAAACCCTCCGATTGTAAAATTCTGTGGATGCTCAGCGTGTGAGAGATCATCTGCAAGCGTTATTCCTTGCCCTCCCTGTGAGATGCGCGCGACATCGTTAACAATGACTGCTGTGTTCAGTCCCTTTCCGCCCTGAAAAGCGACGTGATTCCATTGGTTCGGGGAAAGTTTTACCATGCCGAACGCCATTGCAGCGTGCCCTCTGGCACGAGCAAGGTACGCGCCACCCATTAGTCTTAAACCTCCTTCGGGACCAAGGTTCCGGAAATACAGCCGCACCTGTTGGCTGAGAATTACTGCGTCTATCTTCTTAGGCAGTGTGGTTGGATATATCCACGCTTCAAAGGTGAATGCATCTGTGTCTTTTGGCAAGAGAAGACCGAAGGTCTCAAGGAGAGCGAAGGGCTCAAGGTCCAAAATAGCGTGGTCGTCCACGCCATCAAGGGCTAAATAGTTGCCACCCGCAGGTGATGGCGGCGGAAGCGATTCAGCACGCAGCGGAATGAAAACCAGCAGAAAAAGGCAACCAAAAATTGACAGATTTCGTAGCGTTTTCATCTTCGGAAGTCTTCTTGATTTTTTGCAGTAAATCAGTTTCTTTTTCATCGCTTCAGTCGCCCCCATATCGTCGCAAGTTTTCCTTCTGCCTCAACTGCTGCGAATTCGCCATCGGTCTTTGCGCCATTTTTACCTATTAGATGATAGGCGTTGCCTGAGGTATCCGAGAACTTCCGTGTTCCGCTCGGTTCATCAAAATGCCACAAGGCGACCGTTTTTGCGTCATTCTTGAACTTTGTGAGCGTCGTGAAAAAACCATTTCTTTTCTTGGCATCGTAGCGCGCAACCTTTGAGATGCGGACCTCATCAATATAGCCCGAAAAATGACCCCAAAAATGATCGCCGTGAATCCCAGACTGAATTTTCTTGCCAAACCCACCGATTGTAAAATCTTGTGGATGCTCGGCGTGCGAAATATCGTCTGCAAGCGTTATTCCTTGCCCTCCCTTTGAAACGCGCTCGGAACCGTTAACAATGACTCTCGTCTTATGTCCTTTTCCGCCCTGAAAGGCGACGTGATTCCATTGATTCAGAGAAAGCTCTAGAAAGCCGGATGCCATTTCAGCGATCCCTACAGCACGAGCAAGGTGCGCGCCACCTATTAGTCTGAAACCGCCATCGGGACCAAGGTTCCGGAAATACAGCCGCACCTGTTGGCTGAGAATTACTGCGTCTATTTTCTTAGGCAGCGTTGTTGGATATATCCATGCTTCAAAGGTGAATGCCTCTGCGTCTTTTGGTATGAGGAGCCCGAAGGTTTCAAAGTCCAAAACGGCGTGATCGTCCACTCCATCAAGGGCCAAATAGTTCCCATCCGCAGGTGATGGCGGTGGAACCGCTTCAGCACTCAGCGGAATGAAAACCAACAGAAAAAGGCAAGCAAAAATTGACAGATTTCGTAGCGTTTTCATCTTCGGAAGTCTCCCTGGTTTTTGTAGTAAATCAGTGTCTTTTTCATCGCTTCAGTCGTCCCCATATCGTCGCAAGTTTTCCCTCTGCTTCAACTGCGAGTGTGCCACCGGTCTCTGCACCATTTCTACCCATCAAATGGTAGGCGTTGCCTGATGTATCTGAGAACGCACGTGCTCCGCTCGGTTCATCAAAATGCCACAAAGCAACCGTCTTTGCGTCATTTTTGAATTTCCTCTGCGGCGTGAAACCGCGTTTGGCGGTATTGTAACGTATAACCTTTGAGATGCGGACCTCATCAATATAGCCCGCAAAATAACCCCAAGAATGCAGTGTGTGAAACGGAATTTTTTTTGTCTCACACCCTCCAAGTGTAAAATCCTGTGGATGCCCTCCGAGTGAGGTGATCTTATCTGCGTCGTGTGCCAGAGTTATTCCTTTCTCTCCCCCTGAGATGCGCGCGAAATCATTAACAATGACTGTCGTCTTCCGTCCCTTTCCTCCCTGAAAGGCAATGTGATTCCATTGGTTCGCGGGAAACTTCATCGGGGCGAGCGACATTATAGTGTGCCCTACGTCACGAGCAAGGTGCGCTAAACCTTGTATCATGAAATCTCCCTTCGACAGGTTTAGAAGCACCTTTACACCCCCAAATCCCTGGTGATCATGGCCCGTGACATCCATCATCACCTGTTGGCTGAGAACCAGTGTGTGTACATCCGTGTTAGGCAGCGTGGTTGGATATACCCACGCTTCAAAGGTGAATTCATCTGCGTCTTTTGGTATGAGGAGACCGAAAATTTCAAAGTCCAAAATGGCGTGATCGTCCACACCATCAAGCACTAAATAGTTGCCACCGGCAGGCGAAGGCGGTGGCATCGCTTCAGCACGCAGCGAAATTAAAACGAGTAGAAAAAGGCAAGTGAAAATTGACTGATTTCGTAGATTCTTCATCTTCGTAAGTTTCCTTGATTTTATAGTAGATTCCGTAAAGATAAGGGGGGTTCATAAATCAACGCAATTTAGCATCTGGGTTATCAGTCGTCAATTATCAGCAACCTGTAAGTGTCGCGAGCGCAGCTCGCTCCTACTCCTATATATCGTTGGGACATCCAGAAAGCCAAAGACTGATGTTCCCGAATTTCTTAAGGAATCTCAAGTTCAAAACGATTCCGACTTGACTTGACCCCATGTTGTCGCCAAAGAATTGTCCGGACGAATTTCAAGTTCATCTTCATCTTGACGCATTTCAACTTCACCTTCAGGATTACGATTCAGATTGACACCCGTCCCGCCAATCGTAGTAGCACCATTCATACCGACTAACGTCTTCCCATTCCCAGATGTATCTTCAAAGCGATCTGCGCCTTCTTTCTCATTAAAATCCCAGAGTGCCAACGTGTGCGCATCCGTAAAAAAACGATGCGGTGGATCAAACGGCGAGAAACCCGGCTTGCCAGGTAAATCATACCGCGCGATATTTGAAAACCTTACCACATCAATCTCGCCATGAAAGTGCGTCTTTCGGCCCAACACTTGTCCATTCCTATTGATTAGTAACGCATCTTCAGCATAGCCGCCAATGAAGAAACTTTTAAACTGTTCACGGACACGCAGTTCCGGGGCTACTGCGTTCATAAACTCAGGCTGTCCTCGAACAATTTGATCGTTGTACGCCAAATGAAACGTGCTGTCCTTGAAAATGACTGCCAGATAGTTCCATTGGTCCTTTTTGATGACAGCATTAATGCCTGTGACACCTCTCAATTCTCCTGATACAAGATGTGCTGAGCCATAGGAACAAACTTCATTCTTCTTACGAATCCTACCCTGACACCTATCATCTATCAGCAATCCGAAAGCAACTTGCTGACTCAGAATGATATTGTTTTCTCCTAACTCCGGTCGAGATTTCGGATAGAACCATACCTCAACGGTAAACTCATCGGTGTTTTTTGGGAAAATGTAACCGTGTTCGGCAAGTGGGAGGATCGCATAGTCATCCTCACCATCCAGCACCAAAACACCACCGGAAGGTTCGAAAGAAAAGACAGGCATCACTAATAAACTCAACAATAACACCGCACTGCGTACACTTAGTAGGAACTTAAAGTTAATATACACCAGAAACCCTCTTTCTTAGGTTAAACATTTTTCGCACGTTTATTAATCGTTGAGAATCGGAAATGTGTGAATGAAGTTTGCAAAAAAGTCCCTGCTGCAAGCGTATACAGCAGGGATCTTTGTTTAGCGATTCTGCTTAATATCTGCCCAAGTTGTTGTCGCCTTTCCTGCAGGATCAACGGGAAGACCTCCAGCAATCTCCCTAAAGAAACCTTTCTGGTCCTTCGATTTATCAGGATAGATTTTGCAGACTTCATGCGTGTTATCGTCAAAGTGTAAATTGATATAGGCAGCACCCTGGGTTTCGCCACACCGGTAAAGAACGACATTGGCACCTTTTTCGAGTTTAACTTCAATGTTATAATTAACGACCTGCGCGCCACCTGTCCAAGTTGTACTGTTATACCACTTCTCCCCATTAATCCAAATTTGAGCATGGTCATCGTGTGCAGGCGACATCACTGCCTTCATATCTTTAGGCGCAGCAATGACACATATAGCGTAGGTATCAATGTTATTAGCAGCCCCCTCTCGGTTCATATTGTCCTGGTTCGCTGGGTCGAGTTCAAAAACTGTCCAATCTCGAGTGCCACCGTGGTCGCCGCCCCATGCCATCTTAACAGTTTGGGTTTTCTTTAAGCCTGCAAGGGTTGAGAGGGATAATTGTGTGAGTTTACCTTTGGTGCCTTCCTCAATAAGGTCTCTGCTACCTGAAATTTGGAAGCCTCCATTGTTTTCATAATTTCCGTTGGGTCCGTACCACTTGGTAATCCAGTTTTTGTTATCAGCGTGGGATTCGTCCAATGCGGCTTCGTCGGGATTTTTGAGCCAATCTGCTTCTTTTAAAGGACCGTCGTCAATGTTAGCTTGTCCCTGCGCAAATGCAAAGTGTGAAGTTCCAATAACCAACGTAAAAACAACGCCTATCGTAAGTGTCAGTGGGTAAAACCTTTTCATCAAAATTTGCCTCCTTTATTTCTCTTCATTGTCTTCAAGCGAGATGTAAAACAGTCCCTTCTCTTTAGCACGATTGATCATACTGGTAGCACTATAGAGTTTATCGTTAGCGATGACGAGATCACTGATTGCATTCGGCACTTCTGAAGAAATCTGTTCCCACTGCGTCCGCGTATTCAAACGATAGCCGCCAGCATCGCCAGCCCCATAAACCGTTGTACTATCCACAGCAAATTTGTCTATGACGATGCGTGTACCTATTTCATCCGTAAGTATGCGCCAGTTTACCCCAGTTTGCGAAGCCATGACCCCATTATCTGTTGCGACGTAAACCGATGCCCCTGCAAAGACGATATCCTTGAAGTGCGTGAAGCGGAGCGGCAGGGTTGGCGTAACGTCTCTCCAACTCTCCCCTTCATCAAGCGATTGAAACAGCCGACCATCCCATTTGCCTGCGTAGACGGTTTCTCCTAAAACCGCTAATTTGAACACCTCGGAGGACCTGTATAGCGGATGATTCTCTACTAATCCAGTGCTTTTCCATTCTGGATCACCGAGTTTCCATTTGAAAAGTTCCCCGAGATATTCCACATAAAAGGTATCACGACTCGCCACAGCTGTCTCAGTTCTCAGACGAGATACATGCTGGCTCTCTCGCTCTTTTGACTGATATTTTTCATAAGCAAGTTTTTTACGATCCAAAATTGGGACACCTTGAAGCGGAATGAACCGATCGCCACCGGTAGATAAACGAAAAATTCTCACATTGTCTCCTGAACATGAAAGCGAATAAAGCATGTTGCCAACAACGATCAGTTTTGCATCAGCCCTCACACTGGTACTGGGATTATTGGATCCATCTTTCTGCCCATCCGTCGGAACTTTTTTCCAGGACCCGCCCGTATCCGTTGATTGATAAATGTCATAGCCAGTATGGGTGTATAATCTATTGTCAAACGCGATCAAATCGGTTATAAGTGTTCCTATTATCCCGTTCATAAATAGATGCCATGATTCACCGCCGTCAGTCGTGCGATGAATGCTGCATACATCGGCTTTGTAACACGTTTTCTCGTTTATTATCACAGATGGAAGGCGGATACTGCTCAAAAAATTCCAGTCATCTTTGAGTTTTGTAAGTTTCGTCCAAGTCTGTCCACCGTCCGTTGAACGAGATTGCGTGAGACTCAATGCCAAGAGCGTTTTATCAGCTGCTAAAACCGTTATACCCGCCAGTACACCGCTGGGGAGATCTTGATTTTCACGCCATATTTCAGTCCACGACGCGCCCAAGTCAGCCGAATGGAAAATTTTGACGAAATCTGACCTATTATTCCACATCGCCTCTTTTATTTCACTTCGCGTTAATCTCACTAAAAACTCGTGCGCTATTCCGGCATAGAGATTATTTCCTGAGACTGCCAAGGAACAGACAGCTCCTGATGTATCCAATGGCAATTTTCCCCAGATGTCTGAATTGAGACGGTAGAGACCGTTCTCTGTAGCAGCAAACACTGTTTTTCCAACGGCAGCCACTGCGGAAATTTTTTCGCCTGTCAACCCGTCGTTAAGAGGGGTCCATTGTGCACCACCATCTGTGGATCGGAAAATCCCTCTATTTTTTAGGGCAAGATACATCGTAACAGGTACTTGTGAACTGGACGCTTCTTCGGCACCTGTAACGACGAGTTCAACAGGCTCACCCTTAGGTCGGGTACCCAGTGCCCTCCATGTCTCACCCCTGCTATCCGAAGCAAATATCTCGTCAGTAGAAACAATATAAAGCCTACCACTCTGCTCTGCTATTGGCATCAATGCCATTGGCCCCGACAAAGATTCGACAATCGGGACACTCGCGTCAACGCGTGTCCACGCGGTTGCATCTGCCGTTAATCTGTATATCCCTGTTTGTATAACAGCATAGACGGTCCCGTCAGATGCGGCGAAGATATTGCAGACAGGCCCCGCTGGCGGTCCGTTTCCGTGCATCCACTGTGCTGTAGAAAACTTGGTGGCATTCTCCGATGGAACAGACATCGAGGTAACATTAGAGACTTGGGTGCCGACTCTACTGGTTTTACCGGGACTGGTATCCCGTCCGATCCGATTTCGCACAGCGGGTTTCGCTGCTATATCAAGGATGATAGGTGCCTCGACGATTTCAACCGTCGGTTCAGATTGTGCTTCAAAACTGTACGGCTTCTGGAAACGGGTGAGGTATCGGTTGCTTGCCCCGAGGAGTAAGGCAACCAAAACCGCAACTGTACCTAAAGCCACCCATGGGAGGAAGGGTTTAGGGGCTGGCGACGGTGTAGGTGTCATGTCAGCGACTTGTCGCATGATGTTCTGGCTTAAACTTGCGGGTATTTGTACGCCGCCGAGTACCTCCTGGATTAACACTTCCTGCTGTTCTTGTAAACGCTTGCGCGCTCGCTGGAGTCGGCTTGTAATCGTGTTTACAGACACGCCTAAGAATTTGCTAATCTCCTTGGTCGTCATTTTACCGAGATAATAGAGCGTCACGACAGTACGTTCGCTCTCCGGGAGTTTCGCGAGCAGTTTTTTGACGAGTTCATGGCAATGCTCAGTGTGCTCCGTTTCCCGCTGTTCTGCTACGTGATGTGTATAAGAGGCTCTCTCGATTTCTTCCACGGGTGTGTCCTCCAGCGATTGCATGACAGGTTTATTCTTTTCCAGCCATTTAAGGCAGAGTCGATTGGCGATGACATACATCCATCCTGAAAGTTGATTTGGATTCCTGAGCTGCGAAAGGTTTTTGTATACTTGGAGGAAAGTGTCTTGCGTAATCTCTTCAGCAATGTGAAAATCACCAATCTTCCGCCACGCAAGTGCATGAATACTATTTTGATGTTTTTGAACTAAGATTTCAAACGCTGTATCGTCGCCCGACAAAACTCTACGAATGAGTTGAATATCGTCTTCTCTTTCCATCAGGATGCTCCATGATTAATGAATAGATTGAAGTGTGATTGTGTTCCACTGCTGTGGCGAGTTCCATCTATTCTATGTTCATTTAAGACTGCTTTTTGGTTTCTTGAAAGATTATACCAAATGCTCCAATAAACTGAAACCGTCAAATTTAAAACACTCTGTTAGCCTTTATAATTAAAGATACGTTTTTGAGGTAGAAAACGTGCATAATGAAAAAAATAAGTGAGATAAGGGCGACATGTGTATAGAAAAATGCCTTTTCTTGATAACTGCCGCGAGATGTTGTATAATTTTAAAAACCGGTTACAGCCGTGCTTATCTCGGTTCACGCCTGCAATACCATTCGTTAATCAATACCCCAAAAATTGGAAAAATACCATGACAGAATGCACACACCAAACAGATACCGATCGCCCTTATCATTATTCACCTGCCGAGCGTGAAGCAATCCTTAATCGTCTCTTGACTGCCTTACGAAGTGATCAACGTATTGCGGGTCTCTTGGTCGTTGGATCTGGCGCGGAAGACTTTGAGGATATCTACTCTGATATAGATTTGTGCGCGGTTACGACCTCGGCTGACCATGTCCGACCTGCCTTCCAAGAGTGGGGTGTAAAAATTCGCGAAATGCTACCCGTGTTTCATTCTTTTGAGTCTGTGAGAGGTGCTAACATCTATCTTTGGATATTGCTGCTTGAGAACTTTCTGGAGATTGATCTGTGCTTCCTCTGCTTAGAGGATCTCCACGCGAGGCGAAATCGTTGGAAAACTGTATTTGATCGTTCAGGTAGAATTGAGGATATTATGCAGTCCAGTTGGGAGAACAGACCGAAGCCCAATCTGGAAGAAATCTATCGTTATAGACTCGGTTCAATCTGGCACTATATCAGTTACGCTGCTGTTGCGGTTCAAAGAGATCAACCTTGGCGGGCTCTATATGAGATTGAACAGATTCGGAACCAAACGATTGAGTTACGGGGGTTGCGCGAGGAATTAGAAACGAAACGCTTTCGACACGTGGATCAGATGTCGGCAGATTTTTTAGTGGAGCTTGAGCAGACACTGGTCTTGAGTTTGCGAAGTGTTGATCTTATGAATGCACTGAGAGCAGCCACAGCGTGTTTTTTCCGTGAATCTCAACATTATGACAAGATGTTGGATCTCAAACTTGCAGAGCGTTTCAAGACAAAAGTGAAAACATATCTTGAGTTGTTTGAGGCGAATCGATAAAAATTAGAAGCGGTAAAATTCCCTCGCGTTTTCGGACAAGATTTTGCGTGTCAACGCTTGCGGTAACTGTGCTGGAAAAGCCTCCTCTGGGGTATCATAATGCCAGTGCGGGTAGTCACTTGAGAACATTAACATGTCCTCCGAATCGAGTTGACCGACAATCTGAAGGAGTTCAGCCGCGGTTGGTGGTGCATCAATCGGTTGGAGTGTCATGCGGATATGTTCCCGGATATATGCTGATGGGGGTCGCTTTACCCATGGTGTCAAATTTCGTAAACCGCGCCACTCTTTATCGAAACGCCACATGAGCGACGGCATCCACGTAACACCGGTTTCTATGAGCGCGACGCGTAGGTCAGGAAACTTGTCAAAGACACCCTCAGAGACGAGACTCAGCACCTGTGCCTGAAACACCTGTGACATACCGACATATTCTTCCAGATAGGTTGAGGGCCATCCTACGGACGTTGGCGGCAGCCCGGGTGCGCCACCATAATGGATACCGACGACGAGTTGATGTCGGAGCACAGCATCATAAATCGGATGATAGCGTCTATTGCCATAAGGTGCCTGCGACCGGGCAGGGAGCATGACTTGGATGAACCCGGGATGTCCTCCCAAGCGTTCAATTTCCCTTGCCGCGAGTTCAGGGTTTTGGCTTGGCACAATCAGTGAGGCGCGTAAACGCGGTTCTGGGTCAAGCCAATGTTCGATCTGCCAGTCGTTGACTGCCGAAGCGAGTGCTGCCGCGAAGTCTTCATTGTGAACACTCTGCACCCGATACCCACAAGTGAGTATTCCGTATTCAACATCCCAGAAATCGAGGGCGTGCTTGCGGAGTAGTGCTAAATCTGATGCAGGGCGGTTTTCCGTCGAATGTGTGATTTCTGGACGTGTTGAGGTCGGTACACCCTCTGGATAGTCATTTGCGTCGGGTCCAGGGAAACCAGATTCTTCGCAGTAGTCGCACCAGTAATCGGGTAGGTACGGATAGAGCATTTGGTGTGAGGGTAACCGGTTGTGGAGGTCGCAGTCGATTATAGACATTCCCGATTGCACGAAACTCGATTTTCCATTGTCTGTTTTCATCGGTTTTTCCTTTTAATTTTACGATCACACTGGACGAATATGTTGAAGTTAGGTTGTACCATACGTATGCCAAAATAGCACGGGTTCGCCTTGGTATCCGTGGGTCTCTACATAATGGATAAGTCCCGATAGTGCCTTACCCGTATAAGTATTTTCAAGCGCGATACCCTCATGTTCAGCCATCATCGCGACAGCACGTTTGCCAGCCTCGGTGGGGATCGCGTACCCGTCTCCGAAGTCGTTATGCCAGAGTTCAATGCTGCGCGCGTGAATATTACTTGAATCCACCGCGCCAATAAGGCGAAGGGTTCGCCGGACCATGCGAGAGATTGCCCATGCATTTGCGACCACGCGGTCAGCGACCCGGACACCCACAATCCGGGATTGTAACCCCACGAGCCGGACCCCAACTTCCAAACCCGCCATAGTTCCACATGTCCCTACCGGTACGAAGATAAATCGTGGTTCTGGGAGGATGCCCTCCTCAATCTGTGATTTCAGTTCCGAAACTGCTTTCACGTAGCCGACAGAACCGAGCGGTGACGAACCACCGGCTGGAATGAAATAGCGTTCCTCTCCGATGCCAAGCGTCGTTTTTATCTGTTCGTAAGCGTAACGGGCAAACATCGTCTCCATACGCTTAACCTCACAGATCTGATCAGCGTGTTCACAAATTGTGCGATAGTTCGTTTTGGAATAGTCAGTAGGCGGTTGTTTAAAGAGGAGACATTGGACTCGGAACCCAGACGCTTTGCCATAGACTGCTGTTGCCCGAACATGGTTAGAACCTGTCGGACCGATTGTGAAGAGCGTTTTTTTAATATCTGCTTGCGCTGCCGCTGCGAACATATACTCCAGTTTCCGTACCTTGTTGCCGCCACCCAACGGACCGCTCAGGTCGTCTCGTTTTATCCAGAGCGATTCAAAGCCGAGGGCGCGCTCAAGGTTTGAGAGACGCTGCACAGGGGTTGGGAAGTTTCCGAGTGAAAGGTGTGGAAGTGATTCAATCATAAATAGGTATCGTTTTATAAGATACTGCTTTCAATTATCTGGTGTGCGATGTGTTCAGCAAGCGCGGCGATTGTTAACGTCGGTGGTACGCCGATAGAGGTTGGAAAGAGACTCGCATCGGCGACAAATAAGCCTTTCACTGCATGGGATTCTCCCGAAAAATTGACGACTGTTCTATGCGGGTTATCACCCATTCGGAGAGTGCCTTGCGGATGACTGGAAGCCATCATAATGTCGTTGGGGACGATACCGCGTTGGCGGATAATCTCAAGATCGGCATCAGTTTTAATGGGAAAATGTTGTGTGTAAGGCATCAAAATCTCTGTCGCGCCTGCCGCGAAGAGGAGTCGGGCGGCGTTGATTGCCCCTTCCACTAACATCCTTTTATCTGATCGTCGCAACCGGTATGTGATATTCGGCGCGCCTTTGTAATTGACTGAGACCTGTCCCCGCGTTCTGTCGTGTAAGAGGACGAGGAGTGCTGCGATGTGCCGGTAGCGTTCCATCAGTTCTCGGTGATCTTCACCAAATCCCGGCAGGCTTGCGGCAACTATCATTTGTGAACCGAAGGCAGGCATGAGCAAATAGCCTCTGTCCGATCTCTTTTCCATGTCAAGAAACTCATCAATATAGTAGCTTTGCGGGATGCCGAGGTGTCCATCAATGGTTTCGTTGAAAATTCCGCCGACGAAGACAGCGGGATGCAGATGGAGATTTGTTCCTACCCGTCGGTTTAGGTTCGGAAGTCGGCTTTTTAACCAGAGTTGCGGCGAGTTGATGGCACCTGCAGCGAGTACCACCACCTTGCTTTGCACATGCAATTCACCTAACGGGAGTTGCGCAGATACTCCGACAGCTCTCCCTTTTTCTGTGTGGATTTTCTCAGCCATGCAGTTGCTGTAGAGTTGCGCGCCTGCGGCAAGTGCCAAAGGGATATATGTAACCGCCATGCTCTGTTTGCCCATTCTTTTTGGGTCGTCCTGAATTGATTTTGAGAGTGGACATCCAAACAGGCACTGCAATCCGCACGTAGGGCATACGCCTCTATTGTGCCTTTGTACGACCCCGCGCCACTTCATGACTTCGCATCCGCGGCGGATGACAGCATTTAATCGGTTTACATCTGTCTCCTGTATTTGTGTAACGCCAAGGGTCTGCTCTACGCGATCAAAGTTCGATGAGAGGTCTGGAACACCCCACCTGTCTAATAACACCTGTGGTGGACGGACAGCATAGCAGAGGTTATGTACGGTTGAACCACCGACACCTTTGCCTTGCGAGATAACAATTGCCCCGTCGCGTGTGCGCCGTAAGCCGCTATCCCAGAAGAGACGGCGCAGCATCTCTGGTTCGTAGTTACCGAAAGTGGTAGGGTCGTGATTTTCGCCTGCCTCTAAAATGATTACCGATAACCCGGCTTCAGCGAGTTCTTTTGCGACGACAGCACCACCTGCTCCAGAACCAATAACACATACGTCCGCATGCTCTTGCTGCTGTTGCTGTTTTCGTTGCTGCGAGACGCGAAAATTATTGGTGACACTTGAGGGTTGAGATTGCGAGTTGTTCATAGTGTTACGTCTGCTTGTCGTCTACTTCGTCAGAGAGCGGTAACGTTGATACGCCTGTTCTGCCTTTGCTTGTTCTCCGATTTGTCGATAGGCGTTTGCCAAGTTTCGATACAGTTGTGGGTTCGTTGTGTTAAGACGTATTGCAGTCTCAAATTGCGTAACCGCCTGCCGAGGTTTTTTGAGCATCATATAGACAATACCGAGACTATTCCGATATATCGCACTCTTCGGCTGCGCTTCAACGAGAGGACCGTATATTTCAAGGGCATCCATGTAAGCCTCTGTTTGAAGATAGATATAACCGAGCAGTTCTGATGCCTTTTCATCATGTGGTACGATGGCAAGACACGCTTTGAGTTCGGCAATAGCGGGTTTCCATTCTGTTCGTTTGATGTGCAGTTCAGCGAGTTGATAACGATGCTGAAGGCGTTGTGGGTTGTTGGAAATCAAACGTTGTAGTGTTGTCAGTTGTTCTTCTTCACGGGTGAGTTTCTCAAATGTACGGAGTGCCGCGCGTCCCTGAGCGATCTTTCCGGTGCGCAGATAGCAGTTTCCAAGGGTGAAATGGGCTTTCGTATGCCGACTTTGGCGTTTAATAACCGCTTCAAAGTTTGGTATTGCTTGCGTAAAATCCTCTGCTTGGAAATAAGCGAGACCGAGGAGGTAACGTGCTTCGCTGTTCTGTTGTGCCTGTTTGTTAAGATGATGGATCGCTTCATCGATTCGGTTCAGACGGAGGTAGGCGGTGCCTAAGAGTCTGTGTGCGCGGAGAAGGTCTGGTTGTAGTTGTAAAGCGCGTTGCAGCGGATCAACAGCATCTTTCGCGTTCGCCATACCAATCAGATGCGCTTCGCCGAGACGAACGTGTGCGTCAGTGAAATTGGGGGTGAGTTTGATCGCAGCCTGGAGGGCATGAATCGCGGGTTTCCATTGTGATTGTCTGCCGTAAAGTAGACCGAGTTGATAATGTGCCTCAGCGTGCGATGCGTCCAGTTTTACTGCTTGCTGAAAGGCTGCGAGAGCCGCGTGATTATCTTTCCGGGCGAGTGCTTGCATACCTGTCTGATATGCGCGTGCTGCTTCGGTGGATGTATCTCCTTCTGCTGGCACGAAACACACTACGGATAAGAAAATCAATAAAAAAGAGTAGAAGCGGTATGTTTTCATTCTTCCGTTAACCTGTAGACACGATTTTGCATTTATGATAACATACTTCCACGTGTCTATCAAGCCTCTATCAGAGTGCAGCCAGAGCTATTCAGTTTTAAGAAATTATCGGGTTTCGCGCTTTTTTCACGATCCGGTGCTTAAAATTAGTCCAGAAAACCAAGTCAAGCCCGTAGGGGTTGACGCCTCCAGAGAAAGGAACGTCAAATCCCAAATTCACTCGCCTTAACCGCAAGGAAAATTAAAAAAATGGAATTTGTTCAGTTGACAGAGACACAACGTGCAGAATTTGATGAGAACGGTTACCTTATCGTGCGTTCTGCGATTGATAGCGAAATGATCGGTCGCTTGACTGAGGTGGGTGACCAACTCATGGAATCGTTTGAGTATCATGGCTATTACGCGCATCGTCGGGACGGTTTGGTGCAAGAGCCTGCATTTGCAGACCTTGCCACGCAGTCAAAAGCGGTGCCGTTGATTCTTCAATTGCTCGGTACAAATATCCATATTACGAACACTGCGCTTATCTACAAACATCCACAGGCACCAGAGGAACCTGAAAATCGTAACTGGCATCGAGATGTCGGTGTGCATCTGGACGTTGGACATGAAGGGTGTCCGCGCGTGGGGTTGAAGGTAGGTTACTGCTTAACAGATTTCAGTGCGCCGAATTCGGGTGCGACGTGGTTTGTCCGACAGAGCCATAAGTTGGGTGAACCGTTGTGTATCCCTGAAGGCGCAGTTGATCCGCCTACGTATGATGAACCGCTCCTTAAAGCAGGCGATGCGTTCCTGTTTGAGAGTCGTATTTACCATGCTGCAGGGTTGAATTTCACAGAAAACATCTCTAAGGTGGTTATCTACGGATACCATTATCGCTGGATTAAGCCTGATTATTACCTACGATATTACAATGATACTTTACAACCAAATGAAACGTTGGTTGAAAATCTGGACGACCTTGGTAGACAGTTTCTCGGTGCATCGACGGATACGCAAGGTAGGCGCGACCCGAATGGTGTTCACTGGGCTGGTCCAGAATGGGCAACGGCGCATAACCTGAATTTAGAACAAGCCCCGCAAGTAGTGACCGTTTAAATTAGAATGCGTGAAGAAGGAGCAAAAATGGCTAAGGTTAAAGAAGTTAAAGTAGGTATTGTTGGGTGTGGGGGTATTGCTGGCGGTAAACATCTTCCCGGTCATAAAGGGGTCGAGGGTGTTTCGATTATCGCTGCGTGCGACATTGACGAAGCGCGTGCGAAAGCGTTCGCAAAACAGCACGACATTCCGCACGTTTTCAGCGATTACGAGGAATTGGCCGCGATGGATGAACTCGATGCCGTGAGTGTTTGCACGCCGAATAACTTCCACGCTGGACCCACTATTGCAGCGTTGAACGCTGGCAAGCACGTTATCTGTGAAAAGCCGATCGCTGCGAATGCAATTGATGGACAAGCGATGGTGGATGCGCAGAAAGCGAGTGATAAAGTACTACAAATCGGTTTGCAATCCCGATTCCGCCCTGAGGCACGTACATTGCGCAAACTTTACGACGAAGGTTTTTTCGGCGACATCTATTATGCGCGGGCAATGGCGATGCGGCGGCGTGGGGTACCTGCTTCGCCATCGTTTTTAAGCAAAGCCATCGCAGGTGGAGGACCGCTGATTGACATTGGTGTGCATATTTTGGATGTGTTGCTCTGGATGATCGGTTGCCCGAAACCAGTTGAGGCGTTTGGGATGACAGCGACGAAGTTTGGACATAAAAAGGATGTTATCAACCCGTGGGGCAAATGGAATCCTGAAGAATTTGAGGTCGAAGATTTCGCGATGGGCACGATCCGATTTGAAGGTGGGTTGACAGTGACTTTAGAAACTGCGTGGGCATCGCACATTGAAAACATCGGCGGTACGTTCTTCATAGGTGATTTAGCGGGTGCGACTTATGAACCGCTTCAAATTTACCTTGATAAGAAAGATGAGATGGTGAATTACGAACCGAAACTTCTCACAGGATTACCGGGTGAATTTGAATCGTTCCACAAGGCTGTTCGTGAGGGTTTGCCGTCTCCGGTACCTGCGGAAGAGGTGCTGAACGTAGCAAAGATCTTTGATGCGCTCTATGAATCCGCGCGAATCGGTCGTTCTGTGCCGATTTTTTAATTTGCCTTGCGGTTCGTTCAAGTGGGTTGGAATCCTTGACGTTCCTTTCCGTTGATGCTTCGCAGTGAGAATTTCCACTTCGTTTCAGGCTGCGTACTTTGGTTCTCAGTTAACTGTTTCCTCTGGCAACCTTAAGACTGGTAGCTTGCACGTACAACTGTTTTAATGCCGCCGCGGATGTTGAAGTCACCGACGACTTCCGCCTTTCGCGGCTGGCATGCTTTAACGAAATCCTCCAGCACTTTATTGACGACATGTTCATGAAAGATACCGACATCTCGGTAAAAAAGGAAGTACTCCTTCAAAGACTTCAGTTCGATACACTGTTGATCGGGGATGTAGGTGATACAGAGCGTGGCGAAATCAGGTAACCCCGTTTTGGGGCATACGGCGGTAAATTCCAGGTTGGTAATTTCGATTGTGTAATCTCGGTGGCTATACTGATTTTCCCATGTCTCGATTGCGGGTGTTTCTAATTCAGGGATATGGGTTTGTAAATCGTCATAGCCGGTGTGCTGATCCATCTAATGTCTCCACGTAATAATAAGAATGGACTTGCAGTATACCTTAGAAACAGTGAATGTGCAACTGAAAAATACGCTCCGCACGCTTGCGTTCGTTGCACACCTCTAATTTGTATTATACCTCAACACGAACAAACGCGAGATACGCTCCCGATAGAAGGACTATAACGAACAGCGTTAGCAAGAGCAGATCGACTGCCGCTGTGTTGAAATCTTTGTTGAAACTCAGCGTATCTTCAAATTTTGGGACTGCTTCTGGAGCGACAGACTTCTGAGACATACCTACCTGAATACCAAAGATATGAAGGCTCTCTGGATCGGCTCTATCGGTGTCAACAATGAATGTCCGAAATTCTCGGGCGTAAGATTGGACATTCTCTAAGAATTGCAAATGTCTCTCGAAACCCGTCCCAGCGAAGGATTCAAACAGGGACTGAACAATAGTGACAGGTGAGAGACGGATTGCGGCACGCACTCGACGCATTTGAGAGATTTGTTGTTTTAGGAGTGTTTCGTGCAAGCGTTCCTGCTGCGCCGCGTCTTCGGTAACGTACTCACCTCCCAACTGTATCCTTTTAATCATATCCTCCCGCGTGTCCTTGGGATGAAGGTAGTATTTAAACAAAAGTTCACCTTCAAGTTCATCTTCAAGTTGCGAAGAGCGTTCCTCAAATTCATCAGAGGACATGGGCGATGAGAAACCACCGACGATGGAGGCAAGCGTATTTGGTGTGAACACAACAAACACGATCCAAATCAACAGAAGGACCACAAGGCTGACTGCGCTCCGTTGCACGCGCGCCGACACTAATAATCCCAACGCAAGGAAAAGACACGTGTATAGAAGCGCGATAAGGCAGATAATACCTAAACGTCCCCACGCCTCAGTATTGAGATGAACATCCTTTGCGGTGGAGATGACCAACAGATTCACCAGCATCGCAAGCGCGAAAGGGATAGTGATGCTTATTAAGGCTCCTAAGAACTTACCCATCAGCGCGGTGTGACGTGGCACTGAATTCGCTAACATCAATCGCAGGGTGCCACTTTCGCGTTCTCCGGAGATCGCATCAAATGTGAACAATAAAGCGACAAGACTTAAGACGTAGCCGATGATAAAACCCCAATCTATCTTGGTGACATCCGGGCTGATATTTCGCAAATTGGGCGTAACAGGTGGATATCCCAGTATCCAGAAACTTTCTAACCCGTCTCTACCCCCCCAACGGTGGTAACTTCCTGACACACCCCTTGGCAAAAAGGTTTCTCCACCTTCCGCACAAAAGCGTAGTGGAGATGGCTTTTTGTTAAGATATCCGGGACCTTGCTCCGCGAGTTTATATAAACTTTCGTTGGCGTTAGACGTTAAGCGGTTCTGATGTCCGGCAACACCGCTATGATATGCCTGCATCCGTCCCGGGTGTTCACGGAGATGCATCATTGCATTGGTCAACATCAGGGCCAGCAGCAAAACAGCTGTCAACGCGAAGCGGAGGCTATTCAGATTATCGTAAAGTTCACGTTTCGCAATATGCCACATAAGTAACCAGTCACCAGTAACCAGTCACCAGTAACCAGTTAACAGCCTCCACATTTACTCTAATCAGTCAAAAGAGGCGTATTAACTGGCAACTGGCAACTGGAAACTGGAAACTACTCCATAGTTTTCAGCCTCCGCAGTAAAGAGGTTAGCATCTTCCTCACCTCAATTATTGTGTCCATTAATCCAGCAAACAGAATAAGTAACCAGTTGCCAGTGTCCAGTTACCAGATGTGTCCTTTCTGGCAATTTCTTTACTGAGAACTGAAAACTGGAAACTGGAAACTACTTCACACTTCACTCTTGACAAAAATCAGGAATATTATGATAAAAAGAGCGATATTGATCATGAGCAAAAGGCATACGTCTGTGAGTGCGCGCTTCGCATTTGTATCAACATCAACGCGTTGAAAAGCAAACTGCGGGAGACTGTCCCAATCTGGCGTGCCTTTATCGCCAGTGAACCACTGTTGAGATTCAAAAACCTTTGTATTGTAGAAATGGTCAACCATTTGCTGTCTGTATTCTCTCGCTGCCTCGAAAAAATCCCGTATACCTTTTAAATCAGTACCTGCCCAGGCTTGTGTTGCTGCGTCATACAGGCCTACTGGCGAAAGTTTCAACCAAACTCCTTCCACATTTGTGGGTTGGACAAGAATTTCCTCAAGAGCAGGCTTTCGGATGAGCCATGTTTTTTCTGCTGTGTCCGTGACTCTCGGACCGAGGAACCCATAATAATTCTGGGCGTGAGGCACTCGAGATTCAGCATCCTCCTTAAGTCGTTTCATGAATACAGGCTTTATATAGAAATACCTTAATATTGATGAACTTCTATGAAAGGACCCGCTGGAATACCCGCCAGACCCCATGAGGTTAAAATCCGTATTCTCTCCCGGAAAGGCATCATTCTTAAGGAACTGTTTGCGTTCTCTGTCGAATTCTTCCCACATCTGTTCAATTTGGTTGTAAGCGGATGCAGCACGTGCTTTTGGGGCTTCGGAACGTGGGACCACTGCAAGAATCACATTTGGATAGACCAGCACTAAAAAACCCCAGGCAAACATTGACAGCATCAACGCAGTACCCGTGCGACGAGTTGCTACTGAAATCAACATACCGATGAGGTAGAATACCGACAGATAGACAACGGATGTTAACACGATACCACCAATCCGTAGAAAATCATCGGTGTTCAAAGAAATAGAAGTAGCAGTTGTCAACAAGATGACTGCAAGGAGCAGGCTCATCAGCAACGGCACGAGCAGGCAAAGCATCGCACTCATATATTTGGCGAGCAAGATATATCCGCGACGGACAGCGTGCGTCAAGACCAAACGCAATGTCCCACGCTCATATTCCCCAGCAAGGGCATCGTAGGCGAAGATCAGTGCCAGCAGACTCAGTATAGCCTCAAAGATAAACACAACATCTATTGCAGCGAACATACCCATAAATGAATTCGTCGAACCGTGCTTGCCAGCATCCCACAGCGTCGGGACATATCTGTGTGATACTGTGACTTCATTTCCGAGCCGCTTATCGAACCCGACATTGAAAATGCTCAACGGATTAGGAGGGCGGTCAACTTTCAATTCTCCACTGGAATAGGTTATGTCTTCCCGCAGTTGCTGCCGATGCGTTTTGAGAGCGGTATTGTAGTCCACCAACCGTTTTTCATAGTCTTTAATGAGCACAACGGTATTTGCAACTACCAGCAACAACATGATAAAGACGGCTGCAGCGAATCGGAACGTCATTAGATTGTCAAGGAGTTCTCGGCGGATGAGTGTTGTTAGCATAAAATTTCCGTTGTGAATAGAACTAATACCATCTCCGTGAATTCACCGTAGGATGCTTACCCTCCGAACTTAATCGAAGCGATAGGGAAAGTCTTAATATCAGGAAGATCTACTTTAGATACATCCGGTGCCAAGCGTAAAGATAGACATGCACCTCTGATGTCGTGCAATACAACTTCTGCATCAATGCATAGAAAATCGAGGTCTTTAATTATACGAATAGACGAGATATTGTTTTCAAATCCGGCACGCTCCAGTTTATCTTGAAAGTTTTCAATATCTTGAAGAACGGTTATTTTCTTCCCATTAAATTTGACGTGTTCATAACATTCAACTGTGAGCATTTTTTTCTCCCTCAAGCGTTGTTGGGCACGTCGGAGCCGACTTTTAATCGTACCTTCTGATACACCTAAAAAGTTGCTCATTTGTGTGCAGGTCATCCCTTTGAAGTAGTGGAGCGTGATGACCGTCCGACTGCTCTCCGGTAACTTTGTAAGTAGCTTTTCGATCAAATCGCGTCGCGCCTCAGCAAAGATTTGCGCGTTTTGTATCGCGGCAAATCGGGAATACGCCTCTGTTTCTATTTCCAAGGCATCAGGGTTTTCCAGCGGTTCGGTTTGTAACCGGTTCTTTCGGCACCATGCGATACAGAGACGATCCGCAATTACATAAAGCCACTTTGAGAACCGCATTGGATCCTCCAGAGTCTCCAATTTCCGATGGACTTGCAGGAAGGTTTCCTGTGTAATATCTTCGGCGATATGGAAATCCCCAATTTTCCGGTATACAAGTGTATGAACCTCTTTCTGGTACTTTTCAACCAGATTTGCAAAAGCAATCTCATCACCTGAAAGCGTGCGTTGGATCAACGCAACATCATTATTTCCCATCAGACATCTCCAGAAAGGCTACCTTCATCAAAGGAGCTTGTTGATTTTCATGTTTCGTGGATGGTTGTGCCTATACACTGTGAAGAAGCATCCCATCAATTCACTTCACTATATAATGACGCGAATTAGAAAAAAAAAGATGCATTATTTGGGAAAGAAAATAAAAAACAGATGAGGATAAAAAATAATCGGTAATTTTAAAAGATACCCGGCACCCTTAGTAACGGTGTCTACTGAGGTTGAGAACCCAGCTGAGGCAGTCTCTGGGGGCGACTCGGCGCGGTTTTAAACCGCGCCTACCGGGTTTGGATTAGCGTTAGTTTGCGAGAGAGGTATTATTTCAGAATTACCATCCGACGGGTACTTTCAAAATCCCCAGCGGTAAATGTATAAAAATAGATACCACTCGCGACCCGCGTTCCAGACCTATCTCTACCATCCCAATACGCGGCTTTCGCTTGGTTCTGGTAATTACCGGGTTCTTGTAGCCCGATATTCAGGTGGCGAACAAGTCCACCGCCGATGTCGTAGATTTTCACGGTGACCTCGGCTTGCTCCGCTAAGTTGTAAGGAAACCACGTTTCGGGGTTAAAGGGATTCGGGTAATTCTGAAAAATCATTGTGTGTTTAATGTGTCCAAGCGTTGTGAGTGACTGCGATGTTGGATCAATAGAGAAAGGAACATCCGCTGGTCGGAATCCCAAATCGATAGGATTATAGATAAAAGCAGAACCAGCGTTATCACCAGCACTATCATTCCCTGCGGCCCCGACAATAGCGAACGCGCCTCTAATTGCAACTGAGGCACCGAAGAGATCAGAGCGATTTGTTCCGCTGGCAACAATTCTGCGTTTCTGCACCCAAGTCAGTCCATCCCTAAGAAAAGAGTAAGCTGAGCCTTTGTCGATCTGTAATGGTTCCAGTACCCGATCTCTGCTTTCAGCGGGATGATCGTCTTTCCATGCCCCGACGATTGCTGTGCCTTCATGAATAGCGACAGCTGCCCCGAATTCGTCGCCGGCTTCCGCCTCGGTAGCGGTGAGTTTTGCCTGTTGTAGCCAAGCTCTTCGTGTTTCCACGAAAATATAAGCCGCCCCCATGTCTGGTTCACTTCGATCTTCCTTAGGCGCGCCAACGATAGCGATACCTCCGGTTAAATCTACAGCGTAACCGAATTCATCACCGAGTCCACTATCATTTGGGATGAGTTCAAAGTCTTGGCTCCACGTCCCGCCGTTGCGCGTAAAGATGTAGGCTGCACCTGAGTCGGGTCCTGTTGCGTCACTCCGATGTGCACCGATGAGTGCGTTATCTGCGTAGATAGCCACAGCATGACCGAACTGGTCTCCTGGTACAGCGTTTTGATGTGTAAGTTTCGCTTGCTGTATCCAAGAAACCCCATTTCGGACGAAAATGTATGCGGCACCAGCATCCACAGTGGCTTCATCTTTTCCGTGGGCACCGATGACAGCGGTATTTTCATGGAGAGCGACGGCTGTCCCGAAGTGGTCAAACATGCTGGTATCGTCTCCGATTAATTTTGCTTGTTGAACCCATTCTTCGCCTGAATAGATGAAGACGTACGCTGCACCTGATTCGGGTCCGGCATCATCAACGCCAGGCGCGCCAATAACCACGGTTTCGCCATTGATAGCAACAGTATTTCCGAACAGATCCCCCGCTTTTGCGTCATCAGCGGTAAATTTCGCACGTTGTAGCCAAAGGGAGCCGCTCCGTTCAAAAACATAAGCGGCACCGGCGTTCGGGGCAACATCATCATCTTGTTGC
Source organism: Candidatus Poribacteria bacterium (assembly GCA_003635195.1). Taxonomy (GTDB): domain Bacteria; phylum Poribacteria; class WGA-4E; order WGA-4E; family WGA-3G; genus WGA-3G. The sequence continues at coordinate 30,476 of PYIY01000069.1, forward strand.
GCCCCAGAAATGGCAAAATTGCCACTAATCGCGACAGAGATTCCAAACTGATCTTCGGATGCGGTCTCGCCATCGCTCAATTTGATACTCTCTATCCATGTTCCATCTTCCTTTTGCTCATAGATGTAAGCAGCACCGGAACTAAGTCCCCCTGCGCTGTGTTGGGGTGCGCCAGCAATAACTTCGTTTCCGCTGATAGCGACAGCATATCCAAGTTGATCACCACCATTACTATCACTCGCGGTGAGTTTTGTGTGTTGGTTCCAGAAGGGTGGCTCGTTTCGTGTAAAGACATAAGCGGCACCGACCACGTCTTGCCCGACCCTACCGCCTACCGCTCCGATAATGGCAGTTTCTCCACTGATGTCAACAGAGGTACCGAAAGAGGCTGCACCATCTGGATCAATGGGAATCATACGGATACGGATTCGGTTTCTTTTTTGTTCCCATACAGTGCCCTCGCGCTGATAGATGTAAGCGGCACCGTTGCCTTTATTTTTCGGTGCGGTTACAATCGCGAAATCACCATCAACATCAACTGCGTATCCGAAGTTATCCTCTGATTCGGTGTTGTTACCGATGAGTTTTGCTTGGAATGTCCATTGAATGCCACTGCGTACAAAGACGTAGGCGGCACCGGCATCCAGCCCTTCTTCGTCATCACGGGTTGCCCCGACAATAGCGGTATCTCCATCAATACCGACAGAAAAGCCGAAGTACGCAAATTTAGTGGCATCTGGAGCAGTGAGATGGGCTGTCTGAATCCAGCTATTGCCAAGCCGCTCAAAAACGTAGACGGATCCTGCGTCTGCCATGGGTTTATTGATACGGTGACCACCGACGAGCACTGTGTCTCCATCAATGGCGACCGAAATCCCAAAGTAGTCGCCCGCGCGTGCGTCGGGCGCGACCAGTTTGGTTTGTTCTATCCATTCCGTGCCTTGCCGCGTAAAGATGTATACAGCACCAGAATTATTTCCGAAATCGTCTTTCCTTGGCGCGCCGACGACTGCATAATCGCCGCTCATTGCGAGTGTTGTGCCAAATTGGTCGCCACCTACTGCGTCGCTGGCGTGTAGTTTCTGATGTTGGACCCATCCGGTTTCACTTCGTAAAAAGACTTGGAGCGAACCGGCATTTCTACCGTTGTCGGTATCATCATTTGGGACACCTACCATTGCATAATCACCGCTTATACCGACACTCTTACCGAGATTATCGTGAATGACAGCGGCACTCGTATTGAGTTGCACGCGGTCAGCACTGCTTTGTATTGCTAACCCAATTCCGAGGAGCAGGGTTAGCACGGTTATCTGTAATCCTTTCAATTCTCTCCTCCTCACTATTTGAAGTTATCCCACTACGCTGAACCCACAGCAATGTGTTTAAACCAAATGAAACAATTTTTAATGAGTCGCGTTTCTTCGGAAATTTATTGAATTTACCTTCTCTCCGTTGTTTATCAACGAATATCTCAATTATTAGTGACACAATTCATAACCGAAAAGGGTGCATATTATAACGCAAGTTGCTTCCTAATGTCGCGTGCATCTATCCACCGTTCCCTATAACATCTAGCAAATTGCATGCCACACGAAAATTTAGGCAAAATGGGCGAATTTTGACCACTTTCAACAGAATTTGTAATTTGTTGTCCACTTATTGAACACTACTGAAGAAGTTACCAGTAACCAGTTAACAGTTGTCAGTTAAGAGGGAAACGTAACTTTTACAAACCTTTCTTAACTGGTAACTGGCCACTGGTAACTGTTAACTATTCCTCTCCGATAACTGTTAACTATTCCTCTCCGATATGTTGAGTCTATAGATTGTCTGTGCTTTATCCTCACCATACCATAACGCCGTGCCATCCCAAGTAAGCCCATGCGGTTCGGTCGGACATGAAACGGAATCAATCACCTCACCAGATTCGGGATGGATTCGGTAAAGGACATGGTCATTTGTATCGGCGTTCCAAAGTGCTTCACCATCCCATGCGAGTCCGTGTGCGCGCCCACCGGGTGTTTGCAATTCGGCAAGGATTTCCCCAGTCTCAGGACACTGTTTGATAAACCGTCCTGTGTTCATGTCAACGCTCCAGAGATGCTCACCATCCCATGCGAGTCCGTGTGGTCCTTCCGCGGGCGATGAAAAGGTTGTGACAACCTCCAAATCCGGTATTGTGAGTTTGTAAAATGTTTGCTGCCATATACTATTGTACCAAAGATGCTCACCTGCCCACTCTAAACCTGCACCGCCGGGGTAAGGCGGCGTAAGCGTTAGCAGAGCCTCGCCGGTCTCAGGATCAATTTCATGGATGGGACCGACACCTTCAACACTCCAGAGTGATGTTCCTCGCCATGCAAGTCCATTAGTCCCAGCACCGGGAGATGGAATTTGGTGATAGCCATTTGTTGTTTCACGCATTACTCTTATACCTCCGTGATGATTGCTGTGTTTCCGAAATAGCGTCCTGAATTTCAGTGATTACTTCATGTTCAGTTTCAACAGTGAGTCGCGTCTGTAGTATCTGCTTAGCGGTATCGCCTCCGATTTTTCCGAGTGCCCAAGCGGCATGGCTCCGAACCAAAGGCTCGTCATCGGCTAACGCGTTTTTAAGTGCTGGCACGGCGCGCGGCTCACCCCAATTACCGATAGCGACGAGGACATTCCGCAAGAACCCGCGGCGTTTGGTACGTTTGATCGGGCTCCCTTTGAACCTTCGGCTAAACTCCTGTTGTGTCATATCGATAAGTGATAACAATTTAGGTGTAAGGTTTCCGTCACGTGGTTGGAACGCTGTCTCGTCCGTTGGCACTGCTTTACTATTCCACGGACAGACTTCTTGACAGATGTCACACCCAAAGATTAAGTTACCGATTTTTGGACGCAACGCCTTCGGGATGCTCTCCTTGAGTTCGATTGTCAGATAGGAGATGCAAAGTCGAGAATCAAGGAGATTTGGCTCAATAATCGCATCTGTCGGACACGCCTCAATGCAGCGCGTGCAAGTCCCACAACTCCCGCGGAGCGGAGAGGTATCTGATTCCAAAGCGATATTGATGAGTACCTCCGCGAGGAAATACCACGACCCAGAACGCCAATGGATTAGATTGGTATTCTTACCAATCCAGCCAATACCTGCTTTTTGGGCATATTCCCTTTCAATGATGGGCGCGGTATCGACACAGATGCGAGTTTCCAACTCGGTTTCAGCTGTCTGCTTAATAAAATCGACAAGCTCGGAAAGCCGTTGACGGATGACATCGTGATAGTCGTCGCCCCAGGCATAACGGGAAATCTGTCCACGTGCAGGGTCATCCGCTAGTGCTTTCGGCGGATCAAGCGTGTAATAGTTCATAGCGAGGCTGATAACCGATTTTGCCTCCGCTAAAAGTTGGCGGACATCAACCTTGAGCGGGAGATGTCTTTTGAGATAACGCATCTTCCCGGCATAACCGCTATCTATCCATTGCCGATAACGCGCGATTGTTTCGCTCTGTACCGCAGGTGTAATTCCGACCAGTTCAAATCCGAGTTCATTTGCGCGTGCATGAATTTGTTGCGTTAGTGTTGCCATTAAGGAGTCCCGCGCGGATAGGATCCGATAACATTGACATTCGTGCACAATTCTTCAAGCTGCTCAAGTGCCACCAGGACACGCGCATCCGCAATATGACCTTCCATCTCAGCAAAGAAAACATACTCCCACGGTTTTGTCCGTGACGGAAGCGATTCAAGATAAGTTAGATTCAACCGGGCTTCCTCTAAGATACCGAGGGCTTGATGTAAAGCCCCGACCTTGTCTCGAATAGCAAAAAAGAGCGAAGTCCGATCATATCCGCTTGGATCTGCCATCTGACTGCCGATGATAAAGAAGCGAGTTGTGTTATCCGGTTCATCCATAATGGCGTTTGCAACGATAGGGACCTGATAAATCTCGCTTGCGAGTTCGCTGGCAATGGCAGCCGCTAATGGTTCTTGTGAAGCACGCTGCGCCGCTTCAGATGTACTGACCACTTCAATCTGTTCAACATTACCGAGATAGCGACTTAGCCATACCCTGCATTGCGCGAAAGGTTGCGGATGCGAGTAAACACACTGAATTTCTGTGAGCGCCGACTTTGACAACAAGTGCTGTTTTATCGGTTGAAATGTCTCTGCACAGATCCACAATGATGTGTGTTGGAAGCGTTCTAAGACATCCCGCACAGTGCCCTGCAGCGAATTTTCAATAGCGACCACACCGTAATCTGCTCTACCAGATTCGACCTCACTAAAGATGTCGACCTGCGGATGGACAGGGATGAAATCCGTTGACACGCCGAAATGACATCGCGCCGCCAAGTGTCCGAAACTACCGATAGGCCCGAGAAAGGCGACCCGCTCCGGTTCTTGCAAAGAACGAGAGGCGGATAAAATCTCTGTCCAGATTGCTTCAAGCGCGTCTTCTGGGAACTTGCCTTGATTCTCCGCTTTCAAACGTTCAATAACCTGCTTCTGCCGATGTGGAACGTAAACCTGTGCAGCACCAGTCTCTGCTTTCACCGCACCGACCTGTTTGGAAATTTCTGCGCGTTTCTGTAGCAGCACCAAAATCTGGTCGTCAATTTCGTTGATCTGGTCGCGGTACTCAGTTAATTCCAAAGAATAGATCTCCGTTTACCAGTTTCCAGTTTCCAGTTTCCAGAAAAGAGAGTGTTTTTGCTTGGGGGTTTCCCCTAGGGTGAATCTAACATCTCTTTAACTGGTTACTGGTTACTGGTTACTGTTAACTATTCATTCAACTTCTTCATAGCGGCAATCATTTCATCGTCTGAGGGGTTAGCTTTCACCATTTCAACAAACGCCTCAGCACTGAGCTTATGTTCCTCCAGGAACATTTTATCTTGCGGTCACGGATAAATATACTCACCGATGATGCCCTGTAATTGTGCGTTGGCTTTATCGCTGATTCTGGCTAACCATGGGATACCGC
>PYIY01000070.1:0-34836 GCA_003635195.1 Candidatus Poribacteria bacterium
AACGGTATTTTACGGTTGAAGAAGCCAACGCATGTATTCCAGATTTAGTTGATGAGATTTCACAGTTGAGAGCCATAAGAAACCTGCTCACAGGACTCCATGCAGAAATCACGCCACTCTTGGAGGTGGTCTCTTCTAACGGCGGCAGTAAGCATACTCCCGCGCTCCTTAAAGCATCTGCCGACTTTAAGGAAATTTTGGAACGGATTGCGGCGCGCGGCTGCCATCTGAAAGGGCTTGACCCCGGATTGGTCGATTTCCCACACCTCCGTGAGGGTAGGGAGGTCTATCTCTGTTGGCGGATCAATGAAAATAAGATCCGCTACTGGCACGAAATTGAGGACGGGTTTGATGGACGACAGCGGTTATAATTAGTTCCGCTTTTTAAACCCCCTAAAGAATCAACGGTATGAATGCCTTACGGGCATTCCCTGCCCCTTATCAGAGAGACTTGAAGACAGGTAAACCCCCTAAATCCCCCTTATCAGGGGGACTTTAAGGGAAATTAAAAAAATGGTTGGTTGGACCGTGCCCGTGCCCGATGTCTAAGGCATTCTGAATAGCACCTGTAATATACGCTTTCGCTGTCTTGACAGCATCTATTAAATTTTTGCCGTGTGCGAGTTGTGTCGCAATCGCTGCCGAGTAGGTGCAGCCTGTGCCGTGCGTGTTTTCTGTCTCGACGCGTTCTGCCTGAAAAAAAGTCCATTCGTCGTTGCAATAAAGGACATCGGTTGCGTCATCTCCGATAAGGTGTCCACCCTTGACGAGAACGGCGTGACAGCCGAGTTCAGCGATTGTTTTTGCAGCATTTTTTGCGTCATCTACGTTTCGGATGTCCTGTTGGGCGAGCAACTCTGCCTCGTAGACGTTAGGTGTAATGACTGTCGCAAGTGGAATCAACACAGTTTTGAGGCTATCTACTGCTTCTTCTTTTAACAGCGGGAATTTGCTCTTAGAGATCATTACAGGATCTACGACGATGGCTGGTGGTGTATATTCCCTTAACTTCGCTGCGACTGCCTCGACAATCGTTGATGCGGACAGCATCCCTGTCTTGACGCTTGCCACCTCGAAATCGGTGAAAACAGCGTCCAGCTGCGCTTCAATCAGCGAAATCGGTAAATCAAATGCGTCTGTCACTGCGACTGTATTCTGTGCTGTAACGGAGGTAATCGCGGACATAGCAAAACCACCATTTGCCGAAATTGCCTTGATATCCGCCTGTATACCTGCCCCACCGCCTGAATCTGAGCCTGCAATTGTTAGAATCTGTTTCATTTTTTTAGGTTATTATAGTAAAGCATTGTTAAAAAAATTGAGATAGCGTTTCGCTTGTTTTCCTGCGTTTTTAGGAGACATAATACCCGACATCACAGCAACACCGAAAGCACCGGCAGCTAAGCACTCAGAAACCCTTGCTGGTGTAATTCCACCTAACGCGAAGACAGGTAGTTTAACAGTTTCTGCTACCTCTGCAAGGCATGCTACACCGACCGCTGGTCCGTATCCGGGTTTGCTTGCCGTCCGATAGATAGGACTATAGGTTACGAAATCCGCGCCTTCTGCCTCCCGTTTTTGTGCTGCATCAAGACTGTGTACGGAGCAACCCACATAGAGGTTTTCATCTGTTTGCGCTTTGATTGTATCTACCGGTTCTGCATTCGCTGGGAGATGAATCCCGGCTGCCTCCACTTCAAGGGCAACCCGCGCGTTGGTGTTGATGAAAAGTTTCGCCTCGTAATTTCGACACAACTCGGCGATCGGTTGTGCTAATTGCATCAACTCGGTATCGTTTAAATCCTTTTCGCGTAATTGGATGGCGGTGACTCCGGCATCTAACAATTCCGAAATGACATCGACCAGCGGGGTAGGTGCGCATCGGTGTCTGTCGGTAATGGCATACAACCTAAAACCCACTTTTTAATTTTCCTTTTTTTAATTTTCCTTGCGGTTCGGTTAGGCAGGTTTAGACATTTATGTGCCTTTCCGTAGATCTGAAGAAACACCCCAGCAAAAAACCCCTCCATTTCATTACGGGCTACAGTTTTTGAAAGTCTGGTAAAGTTTCAAAGTGTTCTAAAGTTTGAAAGGGCTTCCCAAAGTTATGAAACACCAAGGGTTTCCCTCTTTCAACTTTAGCTCACTTTAGCACACTTCACGACTTCTAAACTTCTTTTCGGAGGCGTGCGGCGAACGCGCCATCAACGCCGTGTTGATGTGGAGATGTCTGGACGAAGCCTTGCGCGGTTATTACACTTGGTGGCACATCGGGCAGAAAATCTTTAGCATTTTCTACTGTCCACATCGGGTAATCCGCTAAAAACCGCTGGACGACTTCCTCGTTTTCGATCGGTTCTATGCTACAGGTGCTGTAGACGAGGATGCCGCCGGGTTTGATATATTGCGCTGCATTTTTCAACAGGCAGTATTGCATTTCACTGAGGGCACGCACCTGTTCAAGCGTTTTATTCCATCGGATGTCAGGGTGCCGCCGGAGTGTTCCGAAGCCTGAACAGGGTGCGTCAATTAGCACGGCATCCGCAGTTTTCACAAAACTGAGGTCGGCTTTTGTCGCGTCCAACACGCGGGTTTCGACGTTCCGTGCCCCAACACGTCGGCAGTTTTTTTCTAATAAGGCGATTTTTTCGGTTGAAACATCCACGGCGACAATTTTTCCAGCATCGCCCATAAGATGTGCGAGATGTGTTGTTTTACCTCCGGGTGCAGCGCATAGATCTACGATGAATTCGGCGTTCTCCGGTGAGAGCAGGTACGCCACTAACATTGCGCTTTCATCTTGGACATAGATGTCCACTCGGTTGAGGATGTCCTTTAATGTCCCTGCATCCGGAGCGTCAAAAGCGGTGATAGCCCGATTTTCAAGGACCACGCCATCGGGTACTATTTTGGAGGCAGTCGCAGCGATGCCGATCGCTGCTAACGATTGGCAAACTTCTTCACGTTTTGTCAGGCGGGTATTCACACGGAGTGCAAGCGGTGCGATCTGGTTACTTGCACGGCAAAACGCTAACGTCCACGTAACGCCGCGCGTCTGAAGCCACCGTTTTACCAACCACGTCGGATAGGATAGTGAAAGTGCTATATGTTCGATAGGGTTCGCATCCAGCAGTGGATAGGTGAGTGTCGCGCCTTTGCGCTGCACGGAACGGAGGACTGCGTTGATAAAGCCTGCGGTTTTCCGTCCGCTATTGCGGCGGTGGGAAGTCGCGAGTTGGACGGTTTCAAAAATAGCGGCGTGTGCGGGTATGCCGTCAAGATGTAGCAGCTGAAACGCGCCGAGTCGTAGGATATTACGATGGCGCGCGTCCAATTGAAATCGTGGGTTGATAAACTGATCCAGTACCCAATCTAACTGTTTCTGCCAGCGGATAACGCCGTAGACGAGTCCGTTGATGAAGCGGCGTTCGCGACCGTTAACAGTGTACTTTCTGAATGCACTATCAACAACAGAGGCTATTGATGCGCTGCTGTGTGAGAGCGTTAGCAAGCACTCTAAGGCGACTTTGCGGGCGTTCATATTTTTATTTTTCGCAAGGCGTGTAATAACATGAAACGTATTTTTATTTTTCGCAAGGCGTGTAATAACATGAAACGTTTAAAAGTATCCCTCGCCTCAGAACCGTCTGCCGCCGTTGTTGCAGACTTGTCTTCTTGGATAAAGCACGGAAATTATGCTGCTTCCGCAGCGATCGCGTTCAATTTGCGGGTGAGTCGAGACTTTTGGCGATTTGCTGTCCCTTTTTTGATGACACCTTTACTCGCAGCTCTATCCAAGAGGCTTGTTACGGTTTTGCACAACTCTTGTGCGGTTTGAACGTTGCCTTCCTCAAGTGCGGTTTCTGTCTGTTTGAGTACTGTTCGCAGTGTTGCTTTGCGGTGGCGGTTGCGTATCTGCTTCGCCTTGTCCGCGCGTGCGTGTTTTTTTGCAGATTGTCGATGCAAAACGTATACTCCTTTTGTGAATTTGTCCCTTCAATCGTTGAAGTGTTGAATACCTTTTTTGAATACGCGTACTTAATGATACCACAAAATATCGGGTTTGTCCATATTTTTTGTATAGCGGATGCTGCCGACTTCACCGTGCCTTCGGCAGTATCCATCTTTTCGCTTCTGCCGATTTTACTAAATCGCGCACGGTCAATGACGTATCAGAGCCGCTGTTGTCAAATTTTTCTTTGTCAAATATCCAGTAGTAGAACATAACATATATCTCAAATGGGTTACATCCCTCCGTACCGAAATATTCCGAAGCGTCAATCTCACACACATTTTGGATCTCGAATTCTCTACAAAACGCCTCAAGGAGTTCATAACCGTCGTCACCGGCTATCCCTAAGTCGTCCGCCAACAGCGTCCCTGGTTTGAGTTTTTCCTCTGATGTAGACCAGAATTCTGCTACGAAAGTTTTGACGCGAGCGTAAAGTTCAGGGTTTAGTTCTTCTTGAGGCTCTTCTTCTATCAGGGAACTCCCACAGCGTGGACATCTGAGAGCGTTTTTTTTGATTGCTTTTGAACAGTGAGGGCATTCCATTAACGAGAAAAGTGCGTAGAAAAGCCGAGTCGCCACATACAAACCAGCAGAAATGATCACGAACAAGGCCCAAAGAATAAAAGTAACACCGAAAAACAGAAGCAACACACCGAAAACAACAAGAAGAACAGACTTAACAAATTCCATTTATATCTCTACTCGATTATTTGTGCTGGTTTGTGTCGGCTTATCTCTATTGCTCTTTAAGCAAACGTTTCACCTCAGCCTTGTAGGACGTGTTAGGGTAGTGCTTCAGGAGCCGCGTAAATGCCAATCGTGCGGCGGCTTTATTTCCTAGCTCCAGATACGCTTTACCCAGCCCATATAAAACCTCAGTTCCAACATAGGGCCATCCGTTCTGTAGGTAGGTTTTAATGAGTTCTTCAAGTTGAACAAATATCCGTTGTGCGGCGGCTTCCTCGCCGAGTTGGAGATATGCTCTCCCGAGTCCATATAAAACTTCTTTCCTAACATAAGGATACCAAGGATGTGGATAGGTCTTAATAAGTGCCTCGAGCTGCGTAAACGCCAATCGTGCGGCGGCTTCCTCGCCGAGTTCAAGATACGCTTTACCAAACGCATACAAAACCTCATCGCCGGTATGAGGGTGATTTTCCTCCGGATCGGTATAAAAGAGTGCCTCACGCATGGTAAACACCCGTCGTGCGGCGGTTTCATCTCCCAACTCCAGATACGCTTTACCCAGCGCATATAAGATATCCGTTCCAATGGTTGGGGGCCACCCATCATCCTGCAGAAAAGCATCAATTTGCGAATCCAGTTGCCTAAATGCTTGCCGTGCTGCTGTTTCATCATCCAGTCCGAGATATGCTTTACCGAGCGCGTATGAGCTGTCCCACATCAGGCGAGCACTTTCTCCATACTGTTTTGAACGTGGGACGGATATTGACTTAAATTTGGCACTGGCTTCCTCGTACCGTCCCTGCTTGAAAAGAATGTACCCCCAAAGATAGAGGATATATGCTTGATGGTTCGGAAGTATCGCAGTTTGGTAACTTTCTCTGATCGCCGCCTCGGCTTTGGTATAGAGGGGTGCGTCTCCTTCCGCTTCTGCCAATTTGGCGTAGCAAAAAGCGATCTGGTATTTGAGTAAAGCTGGAAATTTGACATCAATGATCTTGGTGGGGCGAGGACGAATTTTAAAGGCTTGTTCATACTTCTCAACTGCCGCGCTGTATTTACCAATATGTTTTAAGTTGTTCGCTTCACTGTACAGTTCCACGTACACATTCGGCAGCGTGTTCGGCATAGACGGAAAAAGACAGCCACACCCGAGCATCCCCAGCGTGAGAACACCAACAATACACCTATTGAATACTTTTATCAGAACGGACATAAAAACCTCCGATCCAGGACGCTCCGATCAAACATACCTATTCCGCGCCTGTTCGCGCGCCGAGCGAAAATGCCGATGACTTCTTGGAATCCACGCTAATAGAGTCTTAGATAATATGAGTTCTTATTGAAGGAGATAAACTCTTCAGGGAGATATTCCAATCGCTCAGGAATACCTTTCTCATTCAAACGCATAATAAACGCCAGGATTCCTGGGTTTCTTGCAGAATTATACTCATCTATCCAGACGCTATATAGGTCTTCAGGTTCAAGAGGGACGGCTTTCACTTCTTCTCGGTAGCCCGGTGGTACTTCCCCGTAAGTGAGAGAAGACACGGGCGGCTTCGGATGCCACCCGAAGAGACAATTCATGTAATAGTAGGGGAGAAAATTAGAAGATTTGTGTTCGAGTTTCCAAACCGTTTGCCAAGCGTCGTTTGGCATTTCCTGTTCCCAAAGGATTTTCCAAGTACCTTGTCGTATGTTCAACGCCGATCCTTTTTTGAGTTCGGGGAAACGTTTCGCCTTCCGAACTGTAATCGTTTCAATGTCCAAGCGTCCTCGAAAATATGGATCCGCGGACATATAAAACGTCGGCTGCCTCACTTCTGACCCCGCATCGATGTTGACATGCCCAAAGCCGGGGTGACAGCCGGTGGACACCGAAAAGCAGCTGATGAGAATGCTAACGAGTGCAATACGGATACAGATTTTGTCTTTCATCTTTCTCGCTATGGATATCAGGTTTTTCATTTGAAAAGACTCCAAAATTTATTTTGCCATTGGGGTAAGTAAATCCGATCTATTTTCTATCGCCAAGCACACCAAACGCTATTAAAAAAGCCCATATCTGGGAACGAAGGGATAGGCAGTCTAAGATGTCCCTTCTCGCTCTCGTCCGGCTCCCGAAACCGAATTCTATGTGCACCCTCGAGTTGTTTCCAGTATGTTGCCTCCCAAGGTGCGATATAATCCCGCGCAACGGATTCTAAAACTATCGTCTCTGGGTTGTAATAACGCTGGGATTCAAAGTACTTTTCGAGCCAATCTTTATCTGCACAAATCATTTCCCATATTATATCTTCAGTGTCGTCTAAAAATCCAAACCCCGCGATGATGTATCTTTGCCAGTTTGGGGCAGCGAAGGCTTCCCATTGCGCCCCGCCTTCCTGCGTCAGTCCATAATATGTAATTTTTTGCTTATCTTCAGGGACACCGCCCCGGGCTTTGGATTCATCCAATGCGAGTTCGATTTGTTCAGCGGTAGAAATAAAATCTATCACCTCATCTGAAAATGGGAGGCGAGTTTCCGCATAAATCAGTCCTGAAGAGAGTAAGCGATAAAGGGTCTCAACGAGTGCGTCTCGCGTTAACCCGTGCCCTTTTTTATTGAGGTGTAACTCAAGTTCACTATCGTCAATGAGACTGGAGATATCCCATTCGTGCTCGACGACAGTCTCAAGTAGCCAATACTCACCGCGTGTAAATCGTGGTTCCATGCTGTACTTCCTTGTAAAATTAATAGTAACCTTTGGAATTAATCGGATACTCTGTGCCGGTTCGGTTAGGAAACCGAACCTACCAGGTGATGAAAGTGTCTCATAAGTTCGGTTTTCAATCCATTTTGCTTATTTTTGACCTGGGTGGCAAGTAAATCCAACCCGTTTTTCTATTGCCAAGCATACCAAGTCTGATAAAAGTATCTTCCCCACGGCGGGTAAGGCGGCTTAAAATTTCCCTCCCCGTTCTTATCTTGACACCGGAAACGGACGCGATGTCCGCCATCAAGTTGTTTCCAGTACGTTGCCTGCCACGGCGTAACAGAATCCCACGCAATAGACGCTAAAAATAGTTCCTTCTGATTGTAGAAACACATAGATTCAATGTACGCTTCAAGCCAATTCTTATCAGCCTTGCCCCAATTGCCCCAATCTTTATTTCCACAAATCAGTTCCCATATTTCGTATTCACCGTTGTCTGTCAATTGGAAACTCGCGGTTATGTATTTTTCCCAGTCCGGGGCAGCGAAGGCTTCCCATTGTGCACCGCCTTCTTGGGTGAGCCCATAATACGTGACTTCTCGCTCATCTACGGGAACACCAACCCAACGTTTCGGTTCATCGAGTGCCAATTCGATTTGTTCAGCGGTTAAAATAAAACCCATCTCTTCATTTTTCGCGTAAATTAGCCCCAAGGAGAGAAGTCGATAAAAGGTCTCAACGAGTGAGGCGCGTGTTAAGCCGTGCCCTTTTTTATTCAGGTGTAACTCAAGATCGTCATCAACGAGAGCACAGATTTCTAATTCGTGCTCGACGACAGTCTCAAGTAGCCAATACTCGCCGCGTGTAAATCGTGGTTCCATACTGTTATTCCGTATCCCCCCAACTATAAAGATAAGATAGAAAACCCGACACCGGTTAGAATAGCGGCACCGAAAGCAGATCCGGCGGCAACTGATAGCATTCGAGATGATCGCGTTTTTGATCTATAGGCATCGGCGTAAAACTTGACATATTCAGGCGATTTTCCGATTAATCTTTCAGGGGGTGGGTTTGGTGGACGGATATAATATGCAATCAGCGTACTGAAGACTACTGCAGCACCGACTGAAGCACCTATGTACGGAAAATAATTTTCTTCATATCCAATGGCCATGTCGTAAAGGCATACACCTGTTACACCACACGTCGCTGCGGCGAAAGGCGCGCTCATGCCTGCTCCAAAATGCGCCAGTAAGTTGGCATCGCGGCTGGCATCCGATTCAGCATCTGCTTTTGCCTGAAGCAGTATAGAGTCGTGTGGAATATTCTCATATTTTCTATTCAGATTTGGGCTATTAGGCGCGACCGGCGTAGATGGAAAAATCCCGCCACACCCGAGTAGTCCCACCGTGAGCACGCCAACGATGTTTATGATTACAACTCTTATCAAAATAGACATAGTGATTTCCTTTGTTGTGGACACGAAGTTCCAATCGGTGAAACCTCATAGACTTAATCGTAGCGGAAGTCCGTGAGTGGCAATCCGGAGAGTGGACTCAAGTCTGTGATCGGATTCCCTTGGATCCACAATCTCCGCAATGCCGCTAACTCGGCAAGCGGATTGATGTTTTCAATGGCATTGTATCGAATATCCAAGGTACGAAGTCTCTTGAGTTCCGCCAGTGGACTTATATCCGAAATCTGACTTTTCTCCAAACAGAGATATTCTAAACTGGTGAGGGATGCTAACTGACGCAGGTCTGTTAGCGGACTGTTACTCAGGTCCAGTTCCGTAAGCTTCAATTTGAAGAGTGGACTTAAGTCTGTTATTGGGTTCCCTTCGATCCCTAAAGTCTGCAGTTGCGTCAACCTCGAAAGCGGGGTTATGTCCGAAATGCCGTTCCTTTGCAGCGTGAGTTTCTTTAAGCTCATTAGATTCCCCAATGGACGGATGTCAAGGTTTGCTGTGGTTGCGGTTGGTGCGAGATCCCGGATATGTAGCGTTTCAAGTTTCGTTAAGTTCACCAGCGGTTGTAAATCCGTTATTGGATTTTTATTTAGATATAGTTCTCTGAGATTTGTTGCGAATCCTAAGCCAGTGATGTCATGGATACCCTTACCCTCCGCATAGAGATATTCCAATCTTAACATTTTTTCTTTAGTCAATGGAACACCTGATAGGAGTCCGAGTTCACCCCGAATAGCTGCTCTTAACGCTGGATCCGGCATCCATGCCTCGGAAACTCGTGTTTGTGGTGTCTGCTCGGCGATAGCATCGTATTTTAAGTCTGTCAGATTCAGTTCGGAGAGTCGCGTGAAATCTGTTACGAGATTCTCCTTGATCCATAATGTCCGCAGTTGCGCCAACCCCGCCAGGAGGCTTATATCTGAGACGTTGTTATATGATAGATCCAAGGTGCGAAGTTTCTTTAGCTGCGCCAAGGGGTGGGTATCCGCAATCCTGTTCCACTTCAGAGAGAGTTCCTCTAAGTCGGCCAGCACTGCCAAGGGGTGGATGTCCGAGATTTCGTTGTATGACAGATCCAAGGTGCGAAGTTTCTTGAGTCCTATCAATAACTGGATATCCGCAATCCTGTTCCTCCCCAGAGAGAGTTCTTCTAAATTGATAAGCTCTGCCAATGGACGGAGGTCGAGATTCGGCATATCTGGAGAGAGTCCCCAGAGATCTAAACTTTCAAGTTGCGTCAATTTCGCCAACGGACGCAAATCTGTTATCGGATTTTCACTCAAATGTAACTCCCCAAGATTCGTTGCGAACGCTAAGCCGGTGATGTCGCGGACACCTTTTTGATCCGCGTCCAGATAGTGGAGCATCGGCAATTTCTCTTTGGTTAGCGGGACACCTGGTAGGAGTCCGAGTTCACCGCGAACCGCTGCCCGTAACGCTGGGTCTGGCATCCATGCCTCGGAGGACGGTGTGGGTGCTGTTAGATCTGGGACAGCATCGTATTTTAAGTCTCTCAGGTTCAGATTGAAGAGGGGCCATAAATCTTCTATTGGGTTCCCTTTGATCCGCAATACTTCCATTTGTGTCAACCCGTC
Organism: Candidatus Poribacteria bacterium; assembly: GCA_003635195.1. Classification (GTDB taxonomy): domain Bacteria; phylum Poribacteria; class WGA-4E; order WGA-4E; family WGA-3G; genus WGA-3G. The sequence continues at coordinate 10,456 of PYIY01000070.1, forward strand.
AAGCGGACTCAAGTCCTGAATATGGTTATCTGTAAGGATTAGGTGCCTTAGATTTTTCAAATCTCTGAGCGGCGTAATGTTCACAATTTCGTTGTCGAAAAGGTCTAATTCGTCTAAGTGTATCAGATGCGCAAGCGGACGGAGATCGCTTACATAATTGTCAGCCAAATTCAGGTAGGTCAGGGCGGTCAGTGAATTGAGTGGCGATACGTCTGTTACCCGGTTCTGCCAGAGGCTTAACCCGGTGAGATGCGTTAGGTCCGTGAGGGGTTTGAGATCTGCGACTTGGTTACCACCTATATTGAGATGGATTAGGGAGGTGAGTGTCGCGAGTGGACTTAGGTCGGTAATGTAATTACCGGCATTACCTAAGTGTAACTCCACTAAATTTTGTGCGAATTCCAGACCCTTCAAATCCGTAATACCTTTTCCACCGGCATGCAGTTGGCGCAGCTGGCGCAGCCTCTCTTTTGTCAAGGGTACCACTGCGGGCAGTGAGAGTTGCTCGCGTATGGCATCTCGCAATGCGGGGTCAGGCATCCATGGGTTCGTCTCCGCCGGCTGCACCGGTGCTCTCGGTGTTGAGACTGTTTCAGTGCCGTGTAAGCCAGCACTACTGATTTTTCCGGTCATGGTTGCCCGTCCGACTTGATTTCGCTTCGCTGGTTTCGCGTCGGTTTCGAGGACGATGGGGGCTTCAATAATTTCGATCGTCGGTTCCGATGCCGCTTCAAAACTATAGGGTCTCTGAAACCGAGAGAGGTATTTGTTGCTGAATCCGAGCAGTAAGAGCATCAAAATTGCGGCTGCACCGAGTGCTGCCCACGGCAGTAACGGTTTCCCTGTTGGCGCAGGTGCGAGTTTCAGCGCAGCAACTTCCTGCACGATGTTATTTGTGAGACTATCGGGTAATTGGACGCGTCCGAGTATCTCTTGAACCAAGCGTTCTTCGTCCTGTTGCAAACGCCTTCTCGCCCGTTGGAGCCGACTTGTAATCGTGTGCACCGATACACCCAGAAACTTGCTAATCTCTTTAGTCGTCATTTCACCGAGATAGTAAAGCGTCATAACAGTACATTCGCTTTCCGGGAGTTTTTCGAGGAGTTTTTTGGCGATTTCTTGGCGATGCTCGGTGGCTTCTATTTCACGTTGCTCTGATACATGGTGTGCATAAGCTGATTTTTCTAAATCTTCCATAGGTGTCGTCTCCAACGATTGAAGTGCGGGGCCGTTGTCTCGCAGCCAGTTCAGGCAAAGCCGATTTGTCATGACATAAAGCCATCCCGGAAACTGGTGCGGGTTTTTGAGCGTTGAAAGTTTCTTGTAGACCTGGAGGAAGGTGTCTTGGGTAATCTCTTCAGCGTAGTGAAAATCGCCGACCTTCCGCCACGCCAGTGCATGAACACTTTTTTGATACTTTCGGACTAAAGCGGTGAATGCGGTGTCATCGCCCGACAGCACATCGTAAATCAGTTGAACATCATTTTCTATCATTGGTATACTCCATAATGACTTGTCGCTCTGCTGGGGAACTCTGCCGGTGTCGGATCAAATGACCTTCATAAAGTCTTATCCCAGCACAGGCCCCCGTAGGACCGAAGTGAATCAGATGCATTAAAGGATCCGCTTAAAAACACAGAACGTATTTCTTCTGTTTGTTAAAGACACAATTTTGGGGTGGAAAACGTGCATTTTGCGAAAAAAAATGAAATAAATTTGGATTTTTTAGCGGTTGTCCGGCGAGTATCAGGATAGGCTTTTACCGGTTTAGGACCCACCGCCTTAATCTAAATTATAACATCCGGTTAAAACGGATTGCAAGAAAAAGCAAAACACATAAAAATCGGGGTTACTTATTGAGCAAATATTGGGCATTCAGACGCAAAAAGTAGGCATTTCTGTCCTTTAAACCCCCTAAATCCCCCTTATCAGGGGACTGTAAGAGAGAAATCCCCTAAATCCCCCTTATCAGGGGACTTGAAGAGAGAATGCGTAAGTCTTAATTTGATTTCTTCCTGAAAATGCGGTAGAATATACCTCAAAGGAGACTTTTGATGAAACTGTTATCCTATCTACTCGTGTTTGCGATCAGCATCGGACTTTATACCGCTACAGCGGCACCCTCAGATACTAACGATACACCCCCGTGGCAGCCCACAGGAAAATACATACATCCCGATATCCGAGAGAGTTCCGGCATTGTTGCGAGCCGTCAGTTTGAAGGGGTCTATTGGACCCTCAACGATTCTGGCAACCCTGCAACACTTTACGCCACTAAACTGAACGGTGAACTCATCCAAGAGATAGCAGTAAAAGGTTCCGGAAACTTCGATTGGGAGGCACTCGGTATTGACGACAAAAATCGGCTCTGGATCGGCGAAATCGGTAATAACAGCAGATTGCGATTTGATCTGAAAGTGGTGGTCGTCGTAGAACCCAACCCTTTTACTGAGACGGAGGCGGAAGTTATCGCGAGTTATCCGTACCGGTACCCGAACGAAAATGTGGATGCAGAAGGGCTTTTTATTGTTGAAGGTATCCCCTATATCGTCTCCAAAGAGAGAGAACGGGCGGTGCTTTACCGGTTCCCTACCCTGCAGGTTTCCGATACAAAACAGGTGTTAGAGAGGGTTGGCGAGTTTGCTGGAGCGAAGTTGGTGACGGGTGCAGGCGTGTCAGAGGACGGCACGCGGCTTGCCGTTTGCACCTACGATGCGCTCTGGATATATCACGGCACAACGGGTGATTTAGGGAAAATGATTCAAGGCACACCGTGGCACTTATCGCATAGTTTCTATGGAGAAGCAATCTGCTTTGATGGCTACAACCTCGTGTTGACAAACGAGGCGCGGGACATCTACGCGGTGCCGCAGTTTTGGTATGAGAAGGAGTGGACATTACCGCCAAAGAACACCCATTCCGTAATTGCCCTACTCCCCAAGGCAGCAACACACGGCACAACAGTTCGGGCAGAAAGTTACCGCGCCGAGGGTGTTGATATAGGGGGTAGCCATGTCGCTTTCACACCGGAGGTTGTTGGCGAGATGGGGTACTTAACCGTCCCGATTGAAGCTCCTTACAGAGATATTTATGAAATTCGTGCTGTTTTGACACGCGGACAAGCGTATGCGCAGGTTCAATTATCCGTCAACGGCACCACAGTCGGAACGCCTTACGATTGCTATGCTCCTGAACCGATCGCCGGGACATTGGTCTCATTTGGGACTGCCCCTTTGAATGCTGGTGAAAATCAGATAACGCTCAGTATTGTTGGAAAGGCATCTGAAGCCACAGGCTCTAAAATCGGTGTTGACTCCTATCAGGTGTTACATGCTTCTCCATTCGTCAAGCGTTACATGATTTTGGGACCGTTTCCGAAGACAGATGTTGGGACGATTGATGAACTGCTGCGCGTTGAAGGTCAATTGGACCTAAAAAAGACTTACACAGGTATTGATGGCAAAGCCGTCCACTGGCAGGAAGCGACTGCCAGAGCAGATGGTTTTCTCGATTTACGTAGAGACCTCAGTCCTACCCCAATGACCGTCGGATACACGTTAGTATATATCTACGCGCCGAAAGTGACCGATTCCGTAATGTTCGTCGGGAGCGATGATGAGATCGCTGTTTGGTTAAATGGCACTGAAATTCACCGGAAAAGTATCAATGCTGGCGCGACTGCAGATGCAGATGCGGTACCCTGTCAACTGAAAATTGGGTGGAACACGGTTTTGTGTCAAAAAGTCGATAATGGATGGTCCTGGGGTCTCTATTTGCGATTTACGGATGCGGATGGGGTTCTCAGATATGCTATCCACCCCGCGGAGTAGAAGGCAACGATTTAACACTCCTCCGTCAAATCCCCATGCTTTAACTTGCCGGATGTAGACAGCGAAAAACTTGATTATCCCATAAACCTTTCTGTAATAAATACGTCTAAATCTACAGTGTTCGGCATAGGTTGTGATTGATGTGTTGTCGGAACGCTCGTCAATTGAGACAATCACGTAAAAGCCCGCACGCCTCTATATTGATAAAGCCCTTCGGGTATCCGTTGCATGTATAGGGTAGCAGGAGTAACGTCCGCACCCGTTGATGAATCACATGTCATATAAGATCAGGCACTTCGGTGCATAGCTGGCTTGGCCGCTATTGTGGAGCGAAAGTAAGACGGTGGACTCTCAGAGAAAACCGCGGTCGCGAGGAAGCACAAGCCCCTACCTTTAGGTAGTGGGTACCTTGACTAACCTACGTCCTATCAAATTTTCCTACTCATAACCTTCCCTGTATCCATTGCTATCAATTCAACGTTTAACAGGTAGGCAAATATACCATCAAGGTTTAAAGTTGAAACAGCAGTGGGGTGTATCCGATGCAATTTAATTTTCTTAGACGTAGTAGACGAAGGTTGCTGCTGCGAATCATACGAAAGATCGTTTTAGCTGGCGTGATTCTGGCAGTCGTATCTGTTAGCGCGACGGCTTCAAGCATAGCGCACCGTGATATTTTTGTCGGTGCGAGTGCACGTGCAGTCGGGATGGGGAGTGCTTTTACGGCGGGTCCCTCCGCAAACAATGGTTTCCTCTGGAATCCGTCTTCATTAGGGTTTATGGACGGTGCGGAAGTGAACATGGGTGCGATGCCGCTTGCAGGAGGTACGTCCAGCAGTGAACAAGCATTTTCTGTTGCCGCGAATCCGAACACACTCGGTATAACGGATAGAAATTTCGGGAATCTCTCCTTCGCAACGTGGCTTGACGGTTGGGGCAGTAACATAACTGAATCCACACAGATTGTGCTTTTGGGATATGGACTTGCGTTTGGACAAAACGCGTCGGCGGGTGCGAACTTACGTTACTATCAGAACAACACACCGATTAGAACGAATTTTCTATGGAGTGTCGATTTGGGGATGCAGTTTGCCTATCCATTGGAAAAATGGGGTGATACGGTGCGGGTGGGTCTCAATTTCTCTGAATTGAGTAGCGGTATTCGGGAGGATGGCATCCTTCTTGAGAGTATTCCCTTAGCTGCACGTTTCGGGACAACATACGAATTAGGTAAGGATACACTTTTTTCCGCTGATTTTGCCGTCCGAGGTGAGAACAACATAGATTGGGGGGAACGCCTCCGATTTCATGTCGGTGCAGAACGCTGGCTCATCAACGGACACTTCGGGGTCCGTGTCGGTTATACGACTTTAAGCACGTTTGATACACTCTGGAGCGGCGAATTGGCACGCGGGTTCAGCTTCCGAAATTCCACGGGACAACTCGATTATGCTTATGTGACTGGCAGTGAATTAGAGCAGAATGTTCACTGGATCTCTGCGACCTTGCGCTGGGGCCAGGGTGCCGAAAAACCTGTAGTGACAGAAACGCCGCCGGAGGTCGTTAAAACCGATGAGGTTCCAGCGGCTCCGATTCTAATGCCGCCAACCCTCACACCACCTCCTATAACTCCTGAAACAACCGCAGTAGAATTACAACTTTCAGCGCATACAATTTCACCCAATAACGACGGTGTTGCCGATAATACGACCTTTCGCTTTGGTCTCCAAGAAACTGACAATGCCCAACAGGTTGCGAGTAGTGCCTTAAAGTGGCAGTTGAACATCCGTGATGAATACACCGAAAATATCTGGGAAAAATCTGGGACAGGTGTACCCGCAGAAGGGATCGTCTGGGACGGCATTGCGAACACCGGTAGTCTGGTGCCTGACGGTAACTACGAGGTACAACTGCACCTCCTTGACGCGCAAGGGAAACCGCATTTAAAAGATAGCGAGAAACTTGCAGTAGACCTTATTCCTACGAGATTAGAACTCTTTGGGAAAACACCGACAACGGTCGGCGTGAAAACGTGGGATATGAGTCCGCTTGCACATTGGAAATTTGAACTCTTCGACACGGCAAACACACTTGTTGAAGCGTTAGAGGGAGAAGGCGCGCCGCCCGATGAAATCGCTTTAAGTAAGATTGCGTCTCAGCCTGTCGCGACTTATACTGGCAAGTTGCACGTTCAGGACATTGCCGGTAACCAGAGTACACAACAAGCGGAACTCCAACTCGGTACAGAGAGTCAACCGACAGCGGCATCGACAACACCAACGGCATCGACAGCAAAATTGACGCTGATGGTCGGTTCTTTTGCGCAATCCAGTAACGCCGAAATGCTGGCTGAGAATTTGGCGTGGATGTATCCAGATGAAAAGGTGCAGATATATAAGGCTGTTGTTGACGCGAGAACGATGCATCGGGTAACGATTGGGGAGTTTAATGCGCGGGCGGAAGCAGCGGATCTCAAACAACACATCCAAGAGACACAAGGCGTTGAACCGGTGTTGATTACGGTTGAATAGCATGGCTGTGAGGTCGAATGCACCGTCTCTATACCGAATAGAATTCCGAAGCGTTTTCGTAAAAAAGCCCGTTTTTTTCGTCATCCGAGGCATCTTCAACAGCCCATAAGAGTGCGTCTACCCACTCCTGATACGTCGCTGCCAAGGTGCAGACGGGCCAATCACTCCCGAACATTAATCGCTCATAGCCGAACGCCTCTATTAGATGTCGGATATACGGTTTGAGCTCCTCACGCGTCCAATTCTCGCTTGCAGTTGTCACGATCCCTGATACTTTGCAGTGGACGTTCTCAAAAGCGGCGAGTTCGCTGATCCGGGTCGCCCACGGTTCAAATTGCTCACCTTTTATATTAGGTCCCCCGCAGTGATTGAGGGCGTGGCGGACATCTGGTGTCGCCTTGACGAGTTCAATTGCAGCGGGCAGCTGCGCAGCGTTCGCACAGAGTTCAAAAGAGAGATCAAACTTCGTCAGCAATTTCACGCCGTTAATCAGTTCAGGACTAGCGTAGAACTGCGGATCGGGGTGGTGCCAGGCCATCCGACGCACGCCTACGACGAGTCCAAATCCGACAAGCTGCTCAAGGATCGCCTCGGCGTTCGGTTTTTCTAAGGGTGCTGCTGCCGCGATCGCGCCTATCATACCGTCTGTCTCAGCGATCTCTGTTAACCACTCCACCTCTTTGACGACCTCTGTTTCAGCGGGATCTCCCTCGACATGGACGGATTTGACGACGTTCAGGTCGCCAATTGCCTCGCGATAGTCGTGTGCTGTATATCGTTTTGCCAACAAGTCAAAGCCTTCAAGCCAAGGGTATTCCAAGTTTTCAGTATCCCAGAGATGTTGGTGGGTATCAATTATTTTAAGCATCCTTCTCTCCTCACCTGAAAATGATTTGAATTTTGTGGAGATATCCTGTATAATTTCTTAACCTAATAAATACAAATTGTTTTAGCAATAAAAACACATTAACTTGGAGGTGTCAATCATGTTTTTCGGTTTCTTTGATCCACTCTACTTCGTGTTCCTTGCACCTGGACTTGCCCTGTCCCTCTACGCGACGTTTCGCACAAAATCGACGTTCTCGAAATATTCACAGGTCGGTTCTCGTAGTGGTCTGACGGGTGCACAAGCCGCCGATCTGATGCTAAAGAGGCACGGTGTTAGCGGCGTGCGGATTGAACGTTCAAGTGGATGGTTAAGTGACCACTATGATCCAAGCAAAAAGGCACTCAGGTTGTCTGACGATGTTTATTCAAGCCAATCGCTCTCTGCGATAGGAGTCGCCTGCCATGAAGCAGGACACGCGATGCAGGACGCACATGGCTATGCTATGCTAAACCTGCGTACTGCCCTCGTCCCTGCGACGAATTTTAGTTCGATGTTTTCTTATATCCTGATAATGGTAGGTTTCTTTATTCAACCCTTCCTACTGCTCGGTGTAGGGCTTTTTGCAGTAGGTGTTGTTTTTTCGTTAATAACGCTTCCCGTTGAATGGGATGCCAGCAGACGTGCCAAGATCGCGATGGATGAAGCCGGGATGCTATCACCGGAAGAGAATCGCCATGCCAGCAAGGTACTTAACGCGGCGTTTTTGACCTATCTTGCTGCAGCGGTAACGGCTCTGCTCACACTGCTCTACTATCTATTCCGGTTGGGGCTATTGGGCGGTGGCGATGAGTAAATATGTCGGTGGCGCGGCACGGAACCGCGCCTCCTAATGTCGCTACAAATTACCGACTCAATTTTTGCTGTCAATGTCCACACCCGGCCACTGATCGTCTTGCTCGGTAATATCAACGACGATGCCGTCAGGGTCTTCTACCTTGAAAGCGACTGAGGGCAGTTCGTCTGAATTCGGGTCGTAAGGTTTGCTACCGTCTAAACCTTCCCAAGTGATTTCAAAACCGAGGTCTTCACACCGTTGCGCGGCTTCTCGCAAGTTCGGCACACGGACACCGATGTGGAGATAGTCTAACATTCCGCCGACGTGTTCGGGACGCTCGGGGCCGCGGTGCTGAAATACACGGAAATTGTGATAACCATCGGTGAGATCGTAGCAGCCGTTCATCGTTGAGAAGACGCGTAATCCGAGTGCGTCGCGCCAGAAACGGATGCTCTTTTCGAGATCGGTTGTGCGGACACCGATGTGTACAAGTGTTGTTGACATAAGAGATTTCCTTTTGTTACGGCACGACGGAGCGTGCCTATTTCTATTTTAAATCCAGACGGTTGGTTCTCGGTTTTCGGCGCGGTGTTCATAGAGCATTTTGACATCATCGGGGAAACTATCAAAGGTCTCACCCGGAATTGTGGCAGTATTGACACCGAAGAGCTCTAAATTTAACCACCACGGTGCGTATCTGACAACGACAGCTGTCCGTTTACCGGCACTCGGGTTCTCTGCGTTGGAGTGCCAAATTCGGCTGTCCATGATAAGGACACTTCCAGCACTTCCGATGGCTTGCATTTCACCGTCAAGCGGGTTCCGATCACCGATCCCGTCCTCTTTGCCTCTTGGGTTGCGAAGGTCTACATGCGTTTTGGGTACAATCCAGGTGCCGCCGTTTTCTGTTGTAAACTCAGAAAGCATCCAGAGGGTCGTAATACCGATGACAGCACTCGGGAAGGGTTGGGGGATGTGCCACTTCTGGTTCAGGTCGTAGGGAAAATCGGAGTGGTATGCACGCACTAATTCATAATGCGGGGGACGAATTTTATACTCAGTCTGCGAGATACGCACTTGGGGTCCCAACAGTTGACGGATGGTAGCGAGGAGCCGGTCATTAGCGAGATGCCCGGCAAATTTCGGCATGAAACTGATAACATTGCGTTCCCATCTGCCGTGCTCTTTGCTGAATTCACTGTAGTCCGGTTCCGAGGTTTCGACCTCTTTACGGACTTCGTCAACGACATCGGCAGGAATAACGTCCTCCAGGACGCACCAACCTTCTTCGCGTAACTGTGTAACATAAGGTTCAACTGTTTCTAATAAATTATCGGTTTCCATTGAAGCCTCCGTGCATGTTAAGAATCGCAACCGGTTTCTCGTTCGCGGTTATAACGCACTGCCGTTTTAATGAGCGGTGCGAGACGCATCACTTTGCCGAGGGATCCGTTGACACCAATCTCGCGTGTTGTAATGGCACCCATGACGTTGAGTTCGCCTGTCCAAAATTTGTAGGCGACATCGCCCGTCATAGTGAGTTCGACATCTGGCACTGAATTATTATCGGACACCCCATGGATGATGTTATATTCGCCATTTGCCGCTGTTAGTGTCATCGTACAATCAGGCACAGTGTAGTTAAACTGGACGCTCAAGGTCAAGGATTTGAGTGCCTCTTGTGTTTCCGGTAGCGTTGCGATTTCTGCAAACAGTTCACTCATATAACTATAGAGTTGTTCTGGTGTTTCAAATATAGCCATAATTTGTGGTATAGCATACCGTAATAACATTCATGAAGTCAAGTAACTTTTTAAGAAAATCTTAGGTGACATAAAATGAAAAGATTAAACCCTTTAGAGCGTATCTCCGAGGCATTAGGCGGTGAGCAGGGCTTAAGGCAGTTACGCAATGTCCTCGGTGTCCCGAGTTTCTGTTATAAGTCTCCGATAGGATGGATCGACATCATCGCAGAGGAAAACCGTATTTTGCGTGCTTCCTTTAGTGAAGTAGCCCCTTTGTCTGGACCTACCTTCCCACCAACGCTCCCTGTTCTCACCAGAACGATTAAATTGTTGGACATCTATTTTGCTGGGGGACCGATTGATTTCGCCGAGATACCGATGCCATTAGCATACGCCACAGAGTTCCAGCAGCAAGTCTGGAGGGCCATTCAGCAAATTCCTTATGGAGAAGTCCGGTCGTATCAGTGGATTGCCGATCGGATCGGGCGGCCGAAATCGGCGCGTTCTATTGGAAACGCAGTCGGGGCAAATCCTATATCAATTCTCATTCCGTGCCATCGTGTCATTAGAAGTAATGGTGCATTAGGCGGTTATGGCGGTGGATTGGACCGGAAACGTCAATTGTTAGCCCTTGAAGGTCACGATGCCGAAAAATTCAAGTAAGATACTCTCTCCACACAAAAACACCAAAAACAGATTTCAGGAGTACTAAATGGCATCCGAGAGAAAATTAGGCAAAGCCACTCAAGCCATCCATGCGGGTGAAAGACAACCGTCTTCCACCGAAAAAAGTGGGATCCCGCTTCTACCACCTATCTATCAGAACAGTACTTTTCGTTTCACAACAGCCGCTGAATGTGCGGAGGCGTTCGGAGATGAGGAGAGCGGTTATGTGTATACGCGTTGGGGTAACCCGACACAGGAGGTATTGGAAAAGAAACTTGCTGTGCTTGAGACAGGTGAAGCAGCACTTGCGACGGCATCCGGGATGGGAGCGGTGAGTACTGCGCTGCTTACTGCTCTACCTGATGGCGGGCATGTTGTCGCGATGGAAAATCTCTATTCCGCAACATTCCAGATACTTAATGAAGATCTCCGACGTTTCGGCATTGAGACGACATTCGTTGATGCCACCGATCCGTCCCAAATTGCGGGCGCCATCAGAGCTGATACAAAGGTGCTCTATCTTGAGAGTCCAACAAACCCACTTCTCAAACTGATTGATTTGCGGACAGCCGCCGAGATTGCGAAAGCACACGGGGTGACTTCAATTATCGATAATACGTTTGCGACACCGTGTGGGCAGCAACCGATTGCTCTCGGTATTGATGTTGTTGTCCATAGCATGACGAAATATTTGAGTGGTACAGGGGCGGTGATTGCGGGTGTGATTGTCGGAGAAAAAGAATTTATTAGGCACGCGAAAACAGGGGCACTCCGCAATTTCGGAGCAGTTATCAGTCCGTTTAACGCATGGCTAACGCTACACGGTATCACAACGCTGCCGTTGCGATTTGCGCGGCACAGCGAAAACGCGATGCGCGTTGCGACGTTTCTGGAGGCACACCCGGCGGTAGCGTGGGTTCGCTATCCGGGTCTACCGAGCCATCCGCAACATGAACTCGCTAAACATCAAATGGAGGCATTCGGTGGCATGATCACACTGGAACTGAAAGGCGGGCGTGCCGCGGGTGAACACCTCGTCAATCGCCTCCAACGCTGCGCGCTTGCGGTCAGTCTGGGAGATGTACGGACACTCATCTGCCATCCTGCGTCAACAACGCATTCGCATGTTCCGGCAGAAATTCGTCAGCAGATCGGAATTACAGACGGTTTGGTCAGAATTTCCGTCGGTCTGGAGGACGTTGAAGATATTCTCGCCGACCTGGAGCAGGCGTTAGAGTCCTGTGCTTCTTAGGTTTTGTATATAATTCTCATTGATATTATTTGACTCGTGTGTTGCCTTTTTATGGGGTTCTGGAAATTCCACAAGCAGCTTCTGATATGCCGCGATTGCTAAATCCGTTTCGCTATTGTCCTCATAAATTCTTCCGACCGAATATTGCGCCATCCGTCGCGTGTCATAATCGTAGGTAGCATTATCCGCCACCTTTTGAAACGCGTCAACCGCAGTAGTTATATCCTTGTTCGCAAGGGCGATTTGTGCGATGTAAACCTGCGCGTTGGCGGCATTTTCGTTGCGTGGGAAGAGTTCAATTCCCTTTTGAAGTTGGGCGATGGCTTCGTTGTACTTCTCAAGCCTTTCATAAGCCCATCCCATATAGAAGTATGCATCCTGCCCAGCTTTTGCATCTGGATAGAGGTCAATAACCTTTTGGTAGCCTTCAAGTGCTTCCGCATACTTGCCTTCTGCGAGATAGGACTGCGGGATACCGAAACTTGCCAAGGGTGCGAGATCAGGATCACCAGAATCAACGACGTTGGTGAATTCAACGCGTGCGTCTTCGTATGCCTGCTGCTTGAGGTAAATATCACCAGTAACATATAAAATTTGATAGAAGAGCGGGCTATCGCTGAAAGGTATTCGAAGCGTGTCAAACGTTGAGAGTGCGAGGTTCAATTCACCTTTTCCATAGTAGCACATTGCCGTATTAAACTGCGCTTGTTCCGACAGTTCACTGCCGGGGTATGTGGCGACTAATTGATTGAAAAGCGCGAGTGCCCGGTCGTAGTAGGCATCTAAGGATTCGAGTGTACCAGTCTTCTTTAACTCCTCTGCAATCTGATAAGAGGCGAAAGCAATGGCGTACATTGAATCGTCTGCCCACTCACTGTCGGGATAATTATTGATGAGCCGGCGGAAGAGCGCGAATGCCTCTTCATCGGTGCGTGGTCGGGTGGCGAGTTGGTAGATCGCATCATCCGCCCATAAGCTGTCTGGGTAGTTCTCGAAAACTTCACGGTATGCGGCTCGGACTTCGCGCAAACGGTTTTTATCGGGACTATCAATGTCCACTGGCGGTGTATCCAGTTGCTTTGCCGCTGCCCACGCCTTGTCTGCGTTGTCGTAGTAGTTCTCATAACTGGTGTTATTCCCCGTGACACGCCCCAGCCAAAATCCACCAGCAAGTGCAAGCAGTACGCAGATTTCTGCGATTATGAACTTCTTCATTTTTCTTCTCCTCCAAGTATTAATTCTAAATATATTAACAAGACTCTCAAAACATGTCAAGTACAAGTAGCAAGTTTCGTGCCGATTTGAATTATACCCCACTGACAGAATATCTTACATACATATTCACAATGTCCTGCACAAAATAGTGCATACCTCACAATCGCTTGCACGAAATGGGGCAGATATGAGAAACCGTTAGACTGCTGTGGACTGCCTGTCTCTTATTAATTTCCTTGACAACATAAGGACAGTTTGATACAATGGATAAAAGATAATATTTACTGTCTGTTTATCAGAAAGTCATAAATTCGATACTGATAAAATTGTGAACAGTGATAACAGAATTTAATCAAATTGCCTTTTCGATAGAGGGCACATCAAAAAGAGAGGTTTTCTGTGCGTAATAAATTTTTGTTTCGCGTTTCCGTGTTAGTTTTAGCGATTTCATTCGTGACACCACTACTTGCAGACAATCATGAGAGTATTCTGGACAAAGTTAAAAACAGGGGAAAATTAGTCTGTGGCGTAAACGGCGGTTTACCGGGTTTCGGTTTCCTCGGTGAAGATGGTAAATGGAGCGGTTTTGACACGGATTTCGGACGTGCAATCGCTGCAGCCGTTCTTGGGGATCCGAGCAAAGTTGAATTTGTGCCCTTAAATGCTGCCGAACGGTTTACCGCACTTCAAACCGGTGAAATAGATGTTTTAATCCGAAATACCACATGGACGCTTAGCCGTGATGCTGAGTTGAGTACTGACTTCACACCACCGACATTTTACGATGGACAAGGCTTTATGCTACCCAAATCTCTTAATATAACATCTATTAAGGAGTTAGCAGGCGCCAGCATCGGTGTCACCGCAGGTAGCACAACCGAGTTAAACCTTGCAGATACGATGCGGTCTTTAGGGCTTGAATTCAATCCAGTTGTTTATGAGGATATTGACACCCTTTACAGCAGTTATGATGCGGGACGTACAGATGTCGTTACCAGCGACAAATCCCAACTTGTTGCACGACGTAAGGACCTTAAAAACCCAGACGATCATGTTATTCTGGATGCAACCATATCAAAAGAACCGTTAGGTCCTCTCACCATTCACGGTGATAATAAGTGGAATGATGTTGTCAGTTGGGTCGTTTATGCCACGTTCTTTGCCGAGGAGCACAATATTACGCAGCAGAATGTCAAGACCTTAAAAACCGATAATCCGGAAATCAAACGTTTTTTGGGTGAATCCGGTGAAATGGGAAAAAAACTTGGACTTTCTAAAGACTGGGCAAAACAGATTATTGTAGCCGTCGGTAACTACGGCGAAATCTTTGAGCGTAACCTCACGCCCATTGGCTTGCCTCGTGGTGTTAATAAACCGTGGACGCAAGGCGGTTTGCTCTACGCAATGCCGTTCCGTTAGGTTATATATTGTAGGATGTGTTCGGATCTATTTCTCAACACATCCTACAAGACATCTAAGTTGATGAAGTGCCAACGTTAATTTAGGCCAAAAAAAATCCGTAAAGTTAAGACAAGTTTTGTTCCTCAACCGGACCTACCAACTGACAACTTCCACAGTATCGATGAATAATAACACACATACGGTCATACCAGATAAAATCCCATTCTATCGAGACGTTCGGTTTCTGAAAGTATTTTTCCAGATACTTTTCCTTATCGGCATCATTCTGTTAGCAGGATTCCTCTATTCAAATATGTTGAATGGACTCAGAAAACAGAATTTAGCACTTGATTTATCCTTTTTAGGGAGTGAAGCAGGATTTGGAATATCCGAAGGGATTGATTACGATCCTTCAGATTCATATCTCAAAGCATTTTGGGTGGGCATCGTTAACACACTAAAGGTAAGTATCGTAGGGATACTTTGTGCGACTATTATTGGTTTCATTTTTGGGATCGCTCGCCTCTCGAGCAATTGGTTAATCCGAAATATTGCTGCTGTCTACGTAGAGACTTTTCGCAATATTCCGCTGCTACTACAGATTGTGTTCTGGGCTGCGCTAACACGTGCGCTCCCTACGGTTCGAAACAGTATTATAATATCCGATAGCATAGTTTTAAACGTACGTGGCATATACCTTCCCTCATTTGAACCGGGTCCTGGATTTTCCGCTTGGTTGTGGTATCTGCTTGCCGGCGTTATCTTAGCGATAATTGTTGTTTTGGCTCTTGCCGTATTCCGGCATTCCGGACAACTTAGGGAACCTCACGATACAGACCGTCCTTCTTTCATCTCTAATATAATCTTTGGCGCGAAGTGGGCTGCCGCGCCTACCTTTTTGATAGTCGCAATTGCAGGACTGTTTCTAACATCAGAAGCCCCATTTGTCGTAAACCGCCCTGTGCTTCAAGGGTTTAACTATGTCGGCGGGATGAACCTTACACCAGAGTTCTCCGCACTCTTAATTGGGCTCGCTGTCTACACAAGCGCGTTTATTGCAGAAGTTGTGAGAAGCGGTATACAAGCAGTGGTGAAAGGACAACGGGAAGCAGCCAGAGCAGTTGGCTTAAAAGAATCGCAGGTATTGCGATTAATTGTCATACCCCAAGCCATTCCAATTATTGTGCCACCGCTTACGAGTCAATATCTGAACCTTGCCAAAAACTCCAGCCTTGCCACTGCAATCGGTTTCCCGGAACTACTTCACATCGGACATACGATGATGAATCAGACGGGGCAATCCATTCCTATTTTCGGGATGGTTATGGTAAGCTATCTCATCATGAGTCTAACGACCTCCGCTTTTATGAATTGGTATAACCACAGAATTACCCGAATTGGTCGATCAAGGTAGCACTCAAAAGGAAGCAGAAAAGTGGAAAATCTTGCAATTACACAAGAAGTCAAACCACCAAATACATCAAAAGGTCCAGTGAAATGGTTACAGGATAACCTTTTTAACACATGGTATAATACCATTTTGACGTTTTTAGCACTTGTGTTTCTATTCTTTGTATTTCGGGGTATTTTTATATGGGTGTTTACACAAGCAGAATGGCAAGTCATCCCTGCGAACCTACAAATACTGATGATCGGTGCTTATCCGATAGAACAGGTATGGCGGATATGGATAGTCCTTTATACTTTGTTTGTCTTGTTAGGGCTGAGTGCGGCGGTATGGAAAGGTTTGGTTCTCCGCATTTCAACTGCTATTGCCATTTTTGGACTGATTTTACTCCTTATACCTTTGGATATTGTTAAAAATAGTGAAATTGGATATGCTACACTTGAATATAACTTCAATATTGCCTATCTCATTTTTTTCAAGCGGAAATGGTTATTAGGTGGCTTAGTACTCTTTGTCGTCAGCTTCTTTCTCGGACGCGATAAGAATAAATTGAAGCGATGGGTCATCGGTGGATGGGTTCTCTCCTTTCCGTGGACGATGATAACGCTACACGGATTTGGCGAAAATACCGTCTCTACAACAAATTGGGGAGGACTTCTCTTAACGTTGATTTTGGCAGCTGTCGGGATTGTCGTCTGTTTTCCACTGGGTGTACTTTTAGCACTGGGGCGTCGAAGTCAACTGCCAGCAATTAAGTGGGTTTCCACAATATATATTGAGACCACTCGTGGTGTGCCGTTGATAACCATACTGTTTATGGGGAGTATAATATTTCCCATATTTATGCCGGGAGATTTTCAACTGGATAAAGTTATACGCGCAATGATTGCGTTGACACTTTTCTCTGCTGCTTATATGGCGGAGAACGTACGGGGCGGACTCCAAGCAATACCGCAAGGGCAAGTTGAGGCGGCACAAGCGGTCGGACTTACTTACCCTAAAACAATGCTATTTATTGTTCTTCCGCAAGCACTCCGTTCTGTTATTCCGGCGATAGTGGGACAATGCATTTCGCTATTTAAGGACACATCCCTGGTAACCATTGTTGGACTGCAGGATCTATTGGGAATAGCCCGAAGTATACTCGGAAACCCAACATGGCAAGGTCTTTATGTTGAACTATATCTATTTATTGCGGCTATCTATTTTATTTTTTGTTATGCAATGTCTTATGTTAGCCAGAAGATTGAAGCAGACTTAGGCATCGGAAAGCATTAGGAATTTGTAACATTAATCCGCCCCAATTTGTTATGATTGAAGAAGGGATTAGAAAATGACTGAAAACGAAAATATCACAAACGATCCAATTATTATATGTGAAGATGTTCACAAATGGTTTGATGATTTTCATGTCCTCAAAGGAATTACCACTACCTTCAAGAAAGGTGAAAGGGCGGTAATTTGCGGTCCCTCTGGATCAGGAAAATCCACGTTTATTCGCACTATCAATCGCCTTGAGGAACATCAACGCGGCACAATCATTGTTGATGGAATTGAACTGAGCAATGACCTGCGTAATATCAATCTTATCCGTCAGGAAGTCGGTATGGTTTTCCAGCAGTTCAACCTATTTCCTCATCTGACGAACATAAAGAATATCACCTTAGGTCCAATCCAAGTGAGGAAGATGTCAAAGCGTGCCGCGGAAGAAGCCGCTTTAGCACTCTTAGAGCGGATGGACATTGCGGATCAAGCGTATAAATATCCCGCAGAAATATCGGGCGGACAACAGCAGCGCGTCGCAATCGCAAGGGCATTGGCGATGGAGCCAAAGATTATGCTGTTCGATGAACCGACAAGTGCACTCGACCCCGAAATGATCTCAGAAGTGTTAGATGTGATGCGTGAACTTGCACATTCCGGTATGACAATGCTGGTTGTTACGCATGAGATGGGATTTGCCCGAGAAGTGGCGGATCGGATCATGTTCTTCGATGAGGGTGTGGTTATAGAGGAAGCAGCACCTGCAGATTTCTTTGACAATCCACAGCACGAACGCACGAAACTTTTCATCTCACAGACGCTGCAGCATTAGGAATCTATCCCTAAATTGCATATTTCGCCAATGAAAGCAAAATATGATTTCTCTAAAGGTGAACGCGGTAAATTTTACACTGCAAAAGCCGTTTTTGATATGCCTAACTCTCAAAGAAAAGATATAGGACCACAAAGATGCGGTTGAATAACAAAATTGCTATTGTTACAGGAGCAGGACGCGGTATCGGCAAAGCGGTAGCTCTTCGGTTTGCGGAGGAAGGTGCTAAAGTCGTCGTTGATGATGTGAATGACACCAACGGAATCGAGACTGTTGCTGCGATCACTGATGCAGGCGGCGAGGCGATGTTTGTTAACGCTGATGTCTCCAGTGCTGCTGATGCTGAAAGGCTTGTTGCAGAGACTGTTGATACCTACGGTACAGTTGACATTTTGGTGAACAATGCTATCTGTTCGACAGCCGATGTGCTAAACAACAATTGGGAAGCGAACTTAGCAGTTGCACTCCGAGGTACCAGTCACTGTTCAGATGCTGTTGTTCCTGTAATGCAACACGGCGGTGGTGGCAGTATTGTTAATATTGCCTCTGTCAACGGACTCATCGGTTTGCAGGGGATTCACGCTTATTCCGCTGCGAAAGGTGGCGTTATCGCTTTAACCCGTTCCTTGGCAGTCGCACACGGTCAGGACAATATACGGGTCAACTGTATCTGTCCCGGAACAATCCAAACCGAAGTCTGGGAACCGATGATCGAACGGAACCCTCAAATCTTGGACGAAATCACGCCGTGGTATCCGTTAGGACGGATCGGACAACCTATTGACATTGCAAATGCTGCGCTCTTCCTCGCCTCCGATGAAGCCAGCTTTGCAACGGGTGCAGTTTTCGTCATTGACGGTGGGTTGACAGCAGGTAACCATCAATTTCCGATTTAAATGTGGGTTTAAAGGTAGTACACACATGCCTACAAATTACCCAGAGGTATAGCACAAAATGAATAAAAACGAACCCTTCTCGATTAAAAAATTTTTCACAAGTCTTTCCTTGCTGATAATCGCATGCTTCGGGTTTGTTTTTATTACCATTTCGCCTCTTAAATCCATAGGCGGAAACACAATAACATACTTTTTCCTACTGATACTAAAACTTCTTGCCGTTAGTATTACAATAATTGCTCAATTATATCTCACATACTACCTGTTGGTACTTTTGTTGCATTTGATACGGAAACTTATATCCTTTATTTACACTATGATGCAGACATTCTTTCAAAAATTTGTCAACCATCAGTAGTTTCAAACCTGTATTGGAATTGTAGCACAAACTTTTCGTTTGTAAAGTTAGGACTTACGCAAATTGAAAAAACATCGGACATTTAGACACAAAAAGCGGTAATTTTCGTTCTTTAAACTCCCTAAATCCCCCTTATCAGGGGGACTTTAAGGCGGAACACGTAAATCCTAAAGTTAAGGAACATCAAATTCACGAAGAGGCATATAATGGTAACACAAGAACAGATTGATTTTTTTCAGGAAAACGGGTATGTCAAGTTTGGCAGCGTTTTAGATAGTGACGGCGTTGAAGCCATGCGCGCAGGGTTAGATGCTGTCATTGAACTGGAACTCACTGAAGGCGACGATTCTTCACCGGAGTTCAAGTATGGACATGATCGTAAGGCGGATCGCCTCAATAGGGGTAGCGGTCACCCGCGTGCGATTCATCAGTATGTGAACATGTGGAAACGTGAACCCAGTTATGAGGCAGCTATACATAATCCCTTAATTGCAGGAACAGCGCGGGCATTATTGGATACGCCCGAAGTGCGCCTCTGGCACGATCAGGTTATTTCCAAACCGCCGCACGATAACGGACATTTTGGGTACCATCACGACTTTTTCTTTTGGCCCCTGAGTCCGCCGAACATTGTCAGCTGCTGGCTCGCGCTCGACGATGCGACAGTTGATAGCGGTTGCATGCACGTTATGCCGAAAAGCCACAAAGATGAACGGTTCTCGGTTGAAGCCAGAGCAGCATTCAATGCGGCATCCGCAAAGGCAAACGAAGAAGGGCGTGAGCCACCGCCAAACCCGTGGACAGAGAGACGGGAGTTGGACATCAGCCACGGTATCCCGGTGGAACTGAAAGCCGGTGAGTGTATGTTCCATCACTGTCTTAACTGGCACGGCACACCGCCGAATGTTACGGATCATCAACGTAGGGCATTTGTCATGATTTTCATGGGACAGGATGTCTGCTATAACAACGCGCAAGCACCGGGGCATATCCTCGTTTCAACCATTGAGGTTGCGGATGGTGAACCACTCGTCGGCGATGGGTTTCCGGTAGCGTAACGTGTATGGAATCGGCTTACAAACCCCTCCTATAGTAGAGGTCCAGCGACATGAAAGATTCAACGTTTATTACAAGAGTCGTTTTAAAAAACTATAAGAGCATTGCTGCGTGTGATGTGCGGTTGGGGCCCTTGACATTTCTTGTAGGACGCAACGGTTCGGGCAAGAGTAATTTTCTGGATGCGCTGCGATTCGTGGCAGATGCGTTGAATTTATCGCTTGATCATGCCTTACGCGCTCGTGGGGGGATTGATGACATCCGACATCGCTTATCCGGGCAACCATACCTTAATATTCGACTTGAATTCACCTTGACCAACAGTGCCAACGGATACTATGCTTTTAGTATTGAATCTCGTTCACGTGGAAGGCATGTGGTACAAACTGAAGAATGTAGAATTCAGAAAGGACAAGATAACACTCCAGAAGCATATTTCAGAGTTGATAATGGCAAAATAACTGATACAAGTGTAAAAGTGGCACCAGCAGCTGTAAACAACAGACTCTATTTAGTAAACGCCTCTGGATTGCCCGAGTTTCGTCCTGTCTATGATGCGTTCTCTCGGATGGGATTTTACAATCTCAATCCGGATATAATCCGAGATCTACAAGATCCTGATCCCGGGGACATGTTGATGCAAGATGGAAGTAACTTAAACAGCGTCTTCAAGCAACTTTCATCTGATGTGAAGAAAAATATTGAGGAATATCTGGCAGTGATAGTGCCTGGCGTGCATAAAGTACATGCCCGGAAGTATGGACCGAAGGAAACATTGCAGTTCAGACAACATATTGCAGAAGACAAAGATTCATTGATATTTTATGCAAACAATATGTCCGATGGCACACTCCGCGCCTTGGGAATTCTTGTAGCACTATTTCAGGGAGGTCACGCCCTACACAAACGCGTGCCACTCGTCGGAATTGAGGAGCCAGAGATAGCACTTCATCCAGGGGCGGTAGGTGCATTGCTTGATGCCCTTCGGGGTGCTGCCCACAGAACGCAGGTTATCATCACCACTCACAGCCCAGATCTGCTTGAGGACAAGCATCTGGATGTGGAGTCAATCCTTGCAGCTGAAGCAGACGATGGCAATACAGTGATCGCCCCAGTAGATGATGTAAGTAAATCTGTGGTGCGAGATCGGTTATTTACAATCGGGGAACTTTTACGCAGTAATCAATTGCAACCGGATCCGGCAGCTCTTTCTGCTGCAAAGGAAAAACAACTGTCTCTGCTTGATTTTGATAAGTCGAAGTCTGCTAAAGCGAGAAGTAAAGGAAAGCACGAATGACAGTCAAAATCGGTTGCATTGTCGAAGGGGAAAGCGAGGTAGCAACTGTCCCCCTTCTGATTCGCCGTATCGCTGCGAATCTTTATCCAGAATTGCCGATTGTTGTGCCACCACCTATTCGCCGTCCCCGGAACAAGGTTGTTAAAGAGAACGAACTTGAAAGAGCAGTTGAATTGGCAGCTCGGAAGATTAGTGGACAAGGTGCTATATTTATCATCCTTGATAGTGACGGGGACTGTCCAGCAGAACTGGGACCTGCACTCCTTCACCGGACATCACAAGCCCACAGTGATTTGCCTATTGCCGTTGTGATTGCTAAAAACGAGTTTGAGGCATGGTTCCTTGCGGCAGCCGAATCACTTCGTGGACGAAGAGGATTAAAAAATGATATTCACCCACCAAACGATCCGGAGTCTGTCCGTGATGCCAAGGGATGGTTGGATAGACGAATGGAGAACAACGAATCATATAGTGAAACAACTGATCAACCTGCACTTGCAGCACTTTTTGATATAGAGCAAGCGCGTCAAGCCGATTCGTTTGACAAATGTTATCGCGATATCGTTCGCCTTCTCGGTGAATTGCAAGACAGCACTGAAGTATAGAGGTCAGTGGATGGCGTTGGAAAAGGAAGTTTGTTTGGAACGACAAATCTACTTCCGTAAGTACTGACAACTGCTAACTATTTCATGGAGGAATAATATGGAACAAAAACCAAATGTCATTTTTGTTTTAACAGACGATCAGGGACCGTGGGCTGCAGGGTGCTGCGGCAATGATGAAGTACGGACCCCTTATCTTGATCAGTTGGCTTCGGAAGGTACGCGCTTCCCCAACTTCTTCTGTACAAGTCCGGTTTGCTCACCGGCACGTGCAAGTCTGATGACCGGACGCATCCCTTCTGCACACGGCGTTCATGACTGGATCCGCGATGGAAATATGCCGCCAGACCCCGCCCGATACCTTGAAGGACTGACGTGTTATACGGATGTTTTAGCGGACAATAATTACACTGTCGGGATTAGTGGTAAGTGGCACCTTGGTGATAGTTTGACCCCTCAACACGGGTTCAGTCACTGGTTTACTTTACTCACCGGCGGCAGCCAGTATAACGATGCGGATATGATCCGAGATGGACAGGTAGAGATGCAACCCGGCTATCTTACCGATGTGATCACCGATGACGCGTTGGATTTTATCTCAGCGAACAAAGAGGGACCCTTCTATCTCAGCGTTAACTACAACGCACCGCATACGCCATTCACAGGACATCCACAAGATATTGTTGACTCTTATGACGATTGTCCGTTCAAGACGTGTCCACAAGAGGCATTACACCCATGGGCTATACAGGGTGCAGCGGCACACATGGGGAACCGTGAATCGTTAAAGGGTTATTTTGCAGCGATAACAGCACTCGATTTAAATGTTGGACGGATTCTGGATCGGCTTGCGGCGTTAGGTATCCGTGAAAATACACTCGTCGTCTTTAGCAGTGATAACGGTTACTCGTGTGGACATCACGGATTTTGGCATAAAGGCAACGGCACGTTCCCACTGAACATGTATGAGAACTCCGTTAAGGTTCCGTTCATCGTTAGTCATCCGGGTAGCATTCCAGAGGGACGCGTCAGTGAAGCGATGGTAAGCCAATACGATTTCATGCCGACACTCCTTGACTATCTCGGTTTACCTGACCCGAACGATGATATGTCGCCCGGCAGAAGTTTTGTTCCCGCGCTTTCTGGCGAGACGAATGATGCGAAGGATGAGATTGTTATTTACGATGAATACGGTCCTGTCCGCATGATTCGGACACAAGAGTGGAAATATGTCCATCGGTACCCCTACGGTCCGCATGAATTATACGATCTGGTGAACGATCCGGGTGAACGAAAAAATCTGATAGACGATAAATCTCAGCATGCGCGTGTTGGCGATATGCGTCAACAGATGGGAGCATGGTTTGAACGGTACGTCCTGCCGGAATTAGATGGGGCGCGATGCTCCGTTACGGGTGGCGGACAAGCGGCAAAGTTAGGAGAAGGGAATTACGGTGAAAACTCCTTCCATCCAAGATATGCGCCGCCTCGACGAAATGTGTAGATAACATATCTTCATCTGAATCAGATATGTTGAATGCTATACGCGCATTTAGCGTCGATTTAGTACCATCAAATGGAGGGATGCATGTTAGATCAGGCGAAAAACCAGAGCCCGAATATTTCGCGCCGGCGTTTTTTTAAGGACGTAGGCACTGGTACTGTTGCTGCAGTAGTTACGCCAGCGGTCTTTATCGGGGCAGAGAAAACGGGAAAGCATCAAATGCAAAACCGACCAAATGTCATTTTTATTTTGACGGATGACCAAGGCCCCTGGGCTGCGGGTTGTTGCGGTAATGATGAAGTCCGTACACCTTTTGTTGACCAACTTGCTTCAGAGGGGACACGTTTTCCCAATTTTTTCTGCACGACTCCGGTATGTTCACCAGCACGTGCAAGCCTGATGACCGGACGTATCCCTTCTGCACACGGCGTACACGATTTTTGCCGAGACGGCAGTATGCCACCCAATGCTGAACGGTATCTTGAAGGTTTAACCTGCTATACCGATGTACTCGCTGACAATGGCTACACTGTCGGGTTAAGTGGTAAATGGCACCTCGGCGATAGCCTCTCGCCACAACATGGGTTTAGCCATTGGTTCGCTATGCCTTTAGGTGGAAGCAAATACAACAACGCTAACATGATTAGAGATGGGAAGGTCGAGGTACAACCCGGCTACCTTACTGACGTAATTACCGATGACGCATTAGATTTCATTTCAGCGAATAGCAAAGGTCCGTTTTATCTCAGCGTCAATTATAACGCCCCGCATACCCCGTTTAATGGGCATCCGCAAGACATTGTGGATTCTTATGATGATTGCCCGTTCAAGACGTGTCCGCAGGAAGCATTGCACCCGTGG
>PYIY01000070.1:34856-47527 GCA_003635195.1 Candidatus Poribacteria bacterium
ACGAGGCACACTCCCTCACATGGGCAATCGCGAGTCGTTGAAAGGTTATTTTGCAGCGATAACAGCACTTGACTTAAACGTTGGCAGGATTTTAGAACGACTTTCTGAGTTAGGTATCCGCGAAAATACGCTTATCGTTTTCAGTAGTGATAATGGATATTCGTGTGGACATCACGGATTTTGGCACAAAGGCAACGGTACATTCCCACTGAATATGTATGAGAATTCGGTTAAAGTGCCTTTTATCATGAGCCACCCCGGTAAGATACCAGAGGGACGCGTCAGCGAAGCAATGGTGAGTCAATACGATTTCATGCCGACACTGCTCGATTATCTCGGTTTACCGGATCCGAATGATGATATGTCCCCTGGCAGAAGTTTTGTCCCAGCACTTACCAGAAAAACAAACGATGCTCAAGATGAGGTCGTTGTATTTGATGAATACGGTCCTGTCCGTATGATCCGAACACAAGCGTGGAAATACGTTCACCGCTATCCTTACGGACCCCATGAGTTGTACGACTTAGTGAAAGACCCAAGAGAACGAAAAAATCTCATAGACGACAAATCTCAGAAAGCATTGATAAGCGATATGCGGCGACAGATGGGTGCGTGGTTTGAACGATACGTAGATCCACGATTGGATGGCACAAGATGTGCAGTTACCGGCAGAGGACAAAAGGCAAAAATTGGAGATGAGGTGTACGGTGAAGATGCCTTCAATCCAAGGGATACAAGTCATAGACAAAACAGATAGGGTTCGTTTCCAGTTTTCTACGTTGACATCGGAACAGACTTCGTGTATGCTATGTAACAAGCAACTAAAACCACAAGGATACAGATTTCCCGTCCGTTAAGGAGAATACCATGACGGCTATTGCTGTGCAAACCCAACTGACACCTGAGGAATACCTCGCTTGGGAACGCAAAGCACCCTTCAAAAATGAATATCTCAGCGGACAGATACTCGCGATGTCCGGGGCAAATCGCGCACATAATCTCATCACAGGAAATATATTTAATGGACTTTACAACCAACTGGTAAATCGGGATTGTGAGACTTACACCGGCGAAATGCGCGTGAAGGCGAGACCCATAACATCTTATTTTTATCCAGATGTTACTGTCGTCTGTGATGAACCCCGTTTTGAAGATGATGTGTTTGATACGCTCCTTAACCCAACTGTTGTCGTAGAGGTGCTTTCCCGCTCAACTGCGGCTTACGACAAGGGAGAGAAATTCGAGGCCTATAAGCAGATCATGTCCTTGCAAGAATACATCCTTGTTTCGCAAGACAGGGTAAACGTTGAACGGCACTTTCGTTTAGGAACGCAGTGGAAAGCAATCGAATTTCAGGAGCTTGCGGACGTACTGCCACTGGATTCAATTCGCTGCGAACTGTCTTTGGGGCACATCTATAGACGCGTCAAATTTACGGATACGCCCTGATCCCCCCGCAGACTCACTTTGTAAGTCCTATTTCTAACTTTAGGCACCTAAAACTTAACTGAAGCAGCAGACGTTATGCAACTTGCAACCTGTTTTTTACAGACTCCCAATAGTCATTGTTGAAAGGAACGAAATGGCGAGAGCATTTGCCCCTGGCAACATCTCGTGTGTTTTCAAGGTTATTCCGCACGCCGATCCGGCTCGTATGCACTCGCTCGGCATGGGTTTCACGGTTAAAGAAGGCGTAGAGGTCACCGTCTCTGAGCAAGACGAGACGGAAGTGCTGTTCAATGGAGAACGCATCAATTTTCCGACGGTCCGTGCTGTTGTCAACAGACTCATCCAAAACAGTGGCCTCATAGGCATAAAGGTAGACATCATCTCCCCATTGCCGCTCGGCTGTGGTTTTGGACTTAGCGGTGCCGCAGCACTCGCAACTGCCTACGCGATTAATGAACTTTTGACCCTACACAAAAACAGCGAGAAACTCGCGATGACAGCGCACATCGCAGAAGTTGAGAATCGGACAGGATTGGGTGATGTCTGTTCACAATATCACGGCGGTTGTCTTGTCAAGTTGAAGGAAGGCTCTCCTTTAACGGCTGACAGGCTACCGATTGCAGAACAACCGATTTACTATCGTTACTTCGGACCGATCCAGACAAGTGAGGTGCTTGGAAACAGAGAACAGACGCTTCGGATCAATCGTGCAGCGGATGTTGCATTGAATGTCTTGCAAACGCTTACCCATGCCAAGTCCAGTCACGAACTTTTTAACGCTTGCTTCGCAGTTTCAAAACAGTTTTCGATAGAGAGTGGATTGCTCAGCGATGCCCGGGTGATAGATACAATTGCACGTATTGAGGCAGAGGGTGGTGTCGCGTCAATGATTATGTTAGGGAACGGCGTTTTTAGCACATATCCTTTTGAAGAAGCAACGGAAACAAGACTCGTTCACAATCCGGCACGTCTCAAGTAGTTGTCAGTTATCGGTTTTCAGTTTTCAGTTAAGAGGATTTTATAGTAAAGTTTAGAATTAATTGGGCACTCTCAAACAGTCTGAATACCTATAACAGGCATTCAGACTGGAAACCCAAACTAAAAGTTTATGCTACGAATGTGTCTATTTATTTTCTGGTTTTACTATAGTAACAATTTACCTTTTTCTGACGACTCCGAATTGGGAAATGGTTTCCAGAGTTCTTTGATTGAGAATTGCCCCTAAAAACTGATAACTATGTAGGTGATAATCTTGTGAATTCTTTAATACTCCTGATACTCCTGATACTTTTTGCGGTATCTGTTGGCTTCGGTGCAGTTGAGGTCGAGCATGTGTCATTCGGGTTCAACGACGGTTACAAGACAGGTACATGGGCACCTTTGACTATCAGTGTTCGAGGTCAAGATGCGCCTCCTACACCCATTGGCGTTTCGAGTCAGCGAATAGATCAGACCTATCTGACAGTGGAAATCAGAAGTTTTTCTTCAAATACACCTATCCAACGATATGCCACTCCATTAACGGGTTCACAACGGAAAATTTTCTATATTTATTGTCCGAAAGATGCCGCGCAACTTGTCATAGAACTTGCGCCTGCGCCACAGTCAGGGGACACGACACCTCAGGGCAAAGTGCGACGCGTGCTGCAAGAGATAGCTTTACCGACACCACTTGCCCGTAAAGATTTCCTTGTGGTAGTGTTGGCACCGAGCGGTGATAAGTTAAAACGATTTATTGACAAAAAGCAGTTAGTGGCTCATAATGACGCGCAGGTCCATGTAGCGTACCCGACATCATTGCCACACGACTGGATAGGTTATAGTGCAGTTGATGTTCTCGTTATTCGCGAAAGGGTCTTGACAGAGAGGCGCGTCTCTAAAACCCAACAAACAGCAATACTTGATTGGGTACAACGGGGTGGTACACTCATTGTCTCTGGGGGTGGTAATTATAAATATCTGCGCGACAGTTTTATAGAACCCTTGCTTCCGGTTGAATTAAAGGCACCAAAACAAACAGAAATGATTCCGGCTGTCTTACACAAACAACTCGGTTTTCAGTCATTCAGTAGCAACGGGAATGTGTTTGAATATATCCCGTTTTCTCCGAAACCTGAATGTGAAACGCTCATCGGTACAAACGAACAACTCTATGTCGCGAAGCGAAATTTCGGAGACGGTCAGATTTTTTGTCTCACGTTTGATTACAATGCCCTGCCCTTTTCGGAACAACACGTGGGCGAAACATTCTGGAATGGATTCTTAAGTAGACATGGTAAATCTCCGCGGCATCTTGAAGATCGGTACGCCCTTGCCCTCCAACATGAGAAGAAAATTTACCAACAATTTTCATCAACCTCGGTCAAAGCTGAACCGACTCAGGTGCCGCTTATTAAACTGCTGGCTATAGTCTTACCAATATATTTGTTAAGTTTTGGTGGTTTCTTATTTTATTTTGGGAAATCGGAGCGAAAGACACGCACCTATTGGATAGGCGGGTTTCTCCTCGTTCTATTCTCGTTGAGTACAATTGCAGTCGCAAAAAATATGTTCCCGCATAGCGTTACGGCGCATCGTTTGTCAATTTTGTCAATTTATTCTGATCGGAATCGTGCGTATTTGCAAAGTTACGTCTCTCTCAGGGCTACAGCACGTGCCGAAACATCTATTGACCTCATGAAAGGGAGTTTTATTCGTTATCAAGAAACCGAGAGTCCTCAAAAGCTTGGAACATTGGTTCAGGATTCCCGAATTCAACTACGGGAGCTACCCGTGGAGCCGTGGCATCCCACGCCTTATGTGCAAGAAACATTTTTGGATGTCAAAGAACTCCCGCGTATCCTTGAAAACGCATGGCACGTTATAGATAAAGAGATGACCTATTTAGGGAACGTCCGACTTGATATCGAGTTAAAGCCTGAGTTTTCAACAGGAGTCCTTCGGCGGCGCGTAACACCTGCGCTGCCCCCTGATAAAGACCTGAGTGGCATGCGGAAGTGGTTTGCGCAAATTCTGCGGCAGGAGCAGATGTTACGATATTTAGCAACGGAGACGAACGGACACCTGTCGCCTTCTTATCTAATCGGATGGACTTCGCAAGGTTTTACGGACCTGGTAGGGGTTAGGTTCCCTAACCCCTACGGAAATGTTAAGACAAATAATGAAACTTTAGTAATCTTTCGGCCTATTCCTGGGCTTTAAAAGACAATGTGAGTAAGAGATCAAATGCTCCTCGTGGTGTTTGTTAAACAGAGGTGAACCATGGATGTGCTATCGCTTGGTATTTATGTCGTTGATGTGCTCGGACGGCCGATAGACCAATTTCCGGAAAAAGGCAAATTAGTCCTCTTTGATGAACTCGAAATCCATACAGGCGGTTGTGCGAACAACACAGCTCTTGTGCTCGCGCGTTTGGGTATCTCTGCGGGTGCGATGGGTAAAATCGGCACCGATGCCTTTGGCGACCTAATCCTGCAAACGCTCACAGATAATGATGTTGACACAGCGGGCGTGCAGCAGGACGTAAACACCAGTACCTCATTTACATTCGTCGCGGTTGCTTCTGATGGCGAGCGGACTTTTTACCACTATATCGGTGCGAATGGTGAACTCTGTGAAGCGGACCTTAATTGGGAACTTATTAAAACCACAAAGATTTTGCACATCGCTGGTGCGCTCGTTATGCCCCGTTTTGATGGTGCACCAATGGCAAACGTCCTCCGAGAAGCGAAAAGTCTGGGCATAACTACCTCGCTCGATACGGCGTATGATGCGACCGGAAAGTGGATGGAGACGTTAGCACCCTGTTTATACCACGTAGACCTCTTTATGCCAAGTATCGTTGAAGCGCAACAACTCACTGGTAGGTCTGAATGCCGTGAAATCACACAATTTTTGCGGGACAACTACAATATCCAAACGATTGCTATTAAGATGGGGGAAAACGGCAGTTATGTTTCCACACCAGAAACAGAACTCCTTGTGCCTGCATATTCGGTCAATGTCGTTGATGCAACGGGTGCGGGTGACGCTTACGTCGCTGGCTTTCTCGCTGGAACCATTATGGGTTGGGACTTGCAAACGACCGCGGAATTGGCATCAGCAGCAGGCGCAGCATGCGTCACTGCTATTGGCACTACTGCGGGCATCCAGAATCTTGAAGAGACATTGAAAATAGTTTCTGGTTATAAGTTATAAGTTATAAGTTAAGAGTCGGTCTGTCTCAGCCAGGTTGACTGTATCCACCACAGAAATCCTCTTTAACTAACAACTAACAACTAACAACTCATAACTACTAAAAATATGAATAACACACCAATTATCCAAACAGAAAACCTGTCCAAATGGTATGGCGAAGTTATGGGGGTGAATGACGTAACTCTCACGATTCACCCCGGTATTATTGGTCTCCTGGGTCCAAACGGGGCGGGGAAAACAAGTTTAATCAAACTTATGACGGGGCAACTCAAACCGAACCAAGGGGAGATCCGCGTGCTGAATCAACCGGTATGGAATAATACTGAGCTGACTCGGCGGGTAGGCTACTGCCCGGACATAGAATTGGCATATCAATTCATGAGTGGACTCGAGTTTGTCACCTTTTTCGCGACGTTAAGTGGATACGACACATCAGAAGTGGAATCCCGAAGTCTACAAGTATTGGAAACGGTGGACATGTTATCGGCAAAGGACCGACCTATCGGTTCTTATAGCAAGGGTATGCGGCAACGCATCAAACTCGCTCAGGCGTTAGTACACGAACCGGAACTCCTATTTCTTGACGAACCCCTCACGGGTTTAGATCCGAACGGAAGACGGCATGTCCTTGCACTGCTAAAGGACCTTGCCGATAAAGGTATTAGCATTGTTGTTTCGAGCCATATTCTTTATGAAATCGAAGCGTTAACAGAGACAATTCTGCTTATTCATCAAGGACGTATTCTTGCAGAAGGCACCATCTCCGATATCCGTGAACTCATTGACGAACATCCGCATAAAGTTTACCTAAGCACCGATGAACCGCGCCGTTTGGCACAAGTCTGTTTACCTTTTCCAGACATCTTGAGTGTAACCTTTGTTAATAATGGTGACGCTGTGGATGAATCAGGAACAGATGCGGCAGGCGATATTATTATCGAAACCGCCAAGCCTGATGCCTTTTATGCCAGACTCCCGGAACTTCTCATCGAAAACGAATTGAACGTTTCCCAACTCTACTCTCCTGATGATAATCTCTCCTCCGTGTTTAAATACTTGGTTGGGTAGTGTTCTCCCCTCGCGGCATCGATTTCCAACCGCGCCGACAAAGGGTGTTGAGATAAATTTTAATCTCGTTCCTCTATGAATGCCCCATATTGTCCAATTTGAAATAAGGACTGCCCATTTTTGTGCAGATTAGATCCTTTGCGGTCAGAAGCCCGACATAGTTAGTGACTTCGGACCTCAGCGTATAAATGCCGAGAGTGTTCATATTATGAGCAATGCTCGGCATTTTGCGTGCATGGAAGTCAACCCAAGGCGATGCTATTGGCGTTTACTCATAATTGGCATCATATTTGCTACAATGCTACCAAAGGACTTGCTGTTGGAAAATCGATTCAGACTGGAGGGTGAACCGATGAAAAGGACGCAATTTCAAAAAGTTTTGGCAAGGCCTCTCCAAATTATTTCATACCGTACGCGCTTTCTTGCTGAAACTTTGATCAAAAGATTCATTTTACTGCTCTTTATGGTTTCAACCTTTTCGCTACCGAATGTTTTTGCCCAAAGTTATACACAATGGGATTTGCCTGACGGAGCTAAGGCGCGCCTCGGCAAGGGATCTGCAGGCGGTTTAAAGTTTTCCGCTGATGGCAATCGTCTGATGGCCGAGAACGCTGTCGGGATTTGGGTCTACGATACCCACAGCGGTGTAACACTGGATTTAATTACAATAAATTCATCAGAAAGTCTTGCTTTGAGTCCAGATGGCAGTACTATCGCTGGTTGGGGCCCAGACGACACAGTATGCCTGTGGCACGCAGCCGATAGCCAGAACAAATTAACACTTCAAGGTGACACCTCGAAAGTCCGTAGAATGACTTTCAGCCCGGATAGTCGCACAGTTGCTGGCGGGACTACAGATGATAAGGTAATACTCTGGGATGTTGCGACTGGCGCGCGCCAAGCAACGTTTATTGGACACACACGCTCAATTACCTCACTCGCTTTTAGTCCAGACGGGACGACCCTCGCAAGCGGTAGTTGGGATGAGACGGTGCGCTTATGGGATGTTGCGACTGGCACGCACAAAACGACCCTTACAGAACATACCGAAAGCATCTCTAATATTGGGTTTAGTCCGGATGGTCGCATATTTGCGAGTTCAAGTACTAATGAAGATAAGTTACGCTTATGGGATGTTGCGACTGGCACGCATAAAGCAGCCTTTGATACAGATGCCGATTGTTTCGCTTTCAGTCCTGACAGTAGCACCCTCGCCACTGGAAGTTGGAGAGGTGAATTGAACCTATGGGATGTCTCGAGTGCGACGCACAAAGTGGAGTTCCTCGGGCATCTGTCAGGTATTTTTTCGGTTACATTCAGTCCGGACGGCGGCACGCTCGCAAGTGGTGGTAGCGACAAACTGTATCTATGGGACATTGATAGTGGGGCACGCAAATTATCAATCACCGGTCATACAGATGGTGTGTATTCACTTGCCTTCAGTCCAGATGGCAAAACACTCGCAAGCGGGAGTTACGAGCAAATCCGTCTGTGGGATATCGCCACAAGTACGCACGCAGCGACGCTGTTTGTAGGAGACTGGGCAACTAATGCCAGTTTGGCTTTCAGTCCGGATGGCAATAGGCTCGCCAGTGAGAGTGGTTTCGAGATCCATCTGTGGGACGTTAAGAGTAGAACACACAGCGCAACCATCAGAAAACATTGGGAAACAACAAGCGGTTATGTCAGATACAGATCAATCGCTTTCAGTCCCGATGGCAGATTTCTTGCCCGTAGCGCGAGTAACAGCGTGCAGCTATGGTATGCGGGACGGACCTATAAAAAGACACTTGCTGGCCATACAGATAATGTCACTTCAGTCGCCTTCAGTTACGATAGTCGAACCCTTGCAAGTAGTAGTGTGGACAACACAGTGCGTCTGTGGGATGTTGTTACGGATGCCCACAAAGCGACCTTCACTGGACACACAGATACTGTCGTGAGTGTTGCGTTTAGTCCAGATGGCAGCCTCCTTGCGAGTGGTAGCGACGACAACACCATAATTCTATGGGATATTGACACGGGTGAACCGAGAACCACCATCGTTGCACACACGACAGGTGTCAACGATGTTGTGTTCAGCCCAGATGGCAAAACCCTGGCAAGTTGTGGATATCGGGATGATACCACCGTGAAGCTTTGGGATGTTGACACGGGTGCGCTTAAAACCACCTTCTTTGGACATACGTACGGTATTACTGAGATTGCGTTTAGTCCAGATGGTCAAACCCTTGCGAGCGGTAGTTGGGATGGTATAGTGCTTCTGTGGGATCTGAACCCAGACGTAGGGGTTAGGTTACCTAACCCCTACGAAACTCCACAACTCGCTGAGGATGCGAATCGTGATGGGGTCGTAGACCTCCAAGATTTGGTTTTTGTTGCCTCGCAATTTGGACAGTCTGGCATAGAAAATGCGGCAGATGTTAACGGGGACGGGACAGTTGATATAGCGGATATCTTGTTGGTCGCCGGTGCCCTTGAGGTGGATAATGGCGCGCCATCTGCACATTCGCGGTCGATAGAATCGCTTACCGTCGCGGAGGTGAAACAATGGTTAAGGCAAGCACAGCAAGTTAATACCAAAGCACCTGCCTTCCAAAGAGGTATCGCTGCTCTTGAG
This sequence comes from Candidatus Poribacteria bacterium, assembly GCA_003635195.1. Taxonomy (GTDB): domain Bacteria; phylum Poribacteria; class WGA-4E; order WGA-4E; family WGA-3G; genus WGA-3G. The sequence goes on from PYIY01000070.1 coordinate 44,191, forward strand.
CGGCTTTTAGCTGTGCTGACCCCGAAAGAGACGGTGCTTTTGCCGAACTACCCGAATCCGTTCAATCCAGAGACATGGATACCGTATCAGTTAGCAGAGACAGCAGATGTGACACTCCGTATCTATGCTACGAGTGGGGAATTAGTCCGGACGCTGGCGTTGGGGCATCAATCCGCGGGTACCTATCAAAGTCATAGCCAGGCGGCGTATTGGGATGGTAAAAATGAAATTGGGGAACCTGTCGCAAGCGGTATCTATTTCTACACGCTGTCTGCTGGAAGGTTCACGGCAACGCGGCGGATGGTCATACGGAAATGAGAAGGAATAGTTGTCAGTTATCAGTTAAGAGGTGGATTTGGATCCACTGCAACCTTTTTAATCGATAACTGACGATCAACAACTGATAGCCAATTGAATAGGAGGCTGGACCGATGAAAACGATGCGACTTTCGATTTTAATGCTATTTCTTATTTCAATCTTTTTTCCATTAAGCGCGTTTGCTCAGGATTATACACAATGGGGGTTACCTGAGGGTGCCACAATGAGACTCGGAAAAGGCGGGTTACAGGGCAATATCGTCTTTTCACCGGATAGCACCTTGCTTGCTGTTTCGACTGCCATTGGGATTTGGATTTACGATGGATATACCGGTAAAGAACTGAATCTACTCACAACGCAGACGGGTAGAATTTCAAGTATAGCATTCAGTCCCGATGGAAAAACACTCGCAAGCAGCAGCTCAGCAGAGTTTTACCTGTGGGATGTTGCCACAGGCGAACACAAAACCACTTTCACCGGACATACAGCCAAGATTACGAGTGTAGCGTTCAGCCCGGATGGTAAAACCCTCGCAAGTGGTGGAGATGAGAAGGAAGGGCTGGTCAAACTCTGGGATGTTGACACAGGCACTTTCAAAGCGACATTCACAGGGCATACGGACGGTATCTTAAGTGTAGCGTTCAGTCCCGACGGAAAAACAGTCGCAAGTGGTGGGCATTGGAAAGATAAGACGGTGCGGCTCTGGGATGTTGCTACTGGTACGCTCAAATCAACGCTCAGCGGACATTTAGATGGTGTTACGAGCATTGCGTTTAGCCCTGATGGTCACACACTTGCGAGTTGTAGTCATTGGCGGGGCGGCACGGTGTGGCTCTGGGATGTCGACAACGGTGAACTGAAAACGACCCTGACCGGACACGTAAATAGTGTCCATAGTGTCGCATTCAGTCCGGATGGTAGCGTGCTTGCAAGTGGCAGCGAAGATGGTACGGTGTGTTTATGGGACGTTGCGAGTGCTGCGTACAAGACGACGCTCTCAACACATACCCGAAGTGTATCAAGTGTCGCGTTTAGTCCAGATGGTAGGACCTTTGCCAACAGTAGTCAGGACGGTACGGTGTGGCTCTGGGATGCCACGAATTTTGAGCAGAGAGCAACAATCACTGGACATACGACAGGTTTCTCGAGTATCGCGTTCAGTCCGGATGGACGAACGCTTGTGAGTGGTAGCTGGGACAGAGCCGTACGCCTATGGGATAGGACTACTGGTCATAACAAAACGATACTTACTGGACACATAGGTCCCATCAAATCCGTTGCTTTCAGTCCGGATGGTCGAACGGTTGCCAGTAGCAGTGGCGCAACTGTCATTAACGGTTGGTTCGTAGATGATTACACGGTCCGGTTGTGGGATACAGCCACAGGTACACATAAAATGACACTCATTGGACATAAGTCTGGTATTTATGACATCGCGTTTAGTCCCGATGGCCGCATGCTTGCGAGTTGCGGAGGGAATTATGACAAGAATGTGTGTCTGTGGGATACCGACACAGGTAATCACTTGGCGACGCTGTCTGGTCATAAAGAAAGTGTACTCAATGTCGCGTTCAGTCCAGATGGCAAAACACTCGCAAGTGGAAGTTCGGACGAAATACATCTGTGGGATATTCCCAGTAGACAGCAAAAAGCCTTGCTCACCGGGCATAGCGGGACAATTTGGACGCTCGCGTTCAGTCCAGATGGCAAAACACTCGCAAGTGGCGGTAGGGATCGAGATGTGTATTTATGGGATGTTGACACTGGCGAGCACAAACTCTCTCTTACGGGGCATATTGATAGTATCAATAGTGTCGCGTTCAGTCCAGATGGTAAAACGCTCGCAAGTAGTGGAGGTTGGCGAGATAGAACAGTGCGCCTGTGGGATCCTATTAGTGGGGAGCACAAATCAACCCTCACGGTGTATGCAGTCACGGTTCAGAGTATCGTTTTCAGTCCAGATGGAAATACACTCGCCACCGCTGGTGCTGGCGGGATAATACTGTTGTGGAGCTTTGGACCGTCAGTGGTATCGCTACCGTTGGAGATGGATGTGAACGGTGATGGGGTCGAAGATGTTCAGGATCTGGTGCTTGTTGCCGCGAACTTCGGGCAGACGGGTCCAAACGCTGCGGATGTGAATAACGACGGCGTTGTTGACATTGTGGACCTTATTGAAGTCGCCGCTGTGTTGGATAATGTGGCAGGTGCGCCATCCGCTGCGATGCTTAATAAAAAAAATATGCAACAGTGGCTTACGGAAGCGCGGCAATTAGATTTGACAGATGCAACGCTCCAGAGAGGTATCCACTTCCTCGAACAGCTGCTGGGAACGTTAGCACCGACAGAAACGGTGTTGTTGCCGAACTACCCGAACCCATTCAACCCAGAGACGTGGATACCGTATCAATTGGCAGAAGCTGCGAATGTGACGTTGCGTATCTATTCCGCAGATGGGAAATTGGTTCGTACGCTGGCATTAGGCCATCAGTCTGCGGGTATTTATCAGAACCGGAGCCGCGCGGCGCATTGGGATGGTAAAAATGAACTTGGCGAACCTGTTGCGAGTGGTGTCTATTTCTATACGTTGATAGCGGGGGATTTCTCGGCAACGCGAAAGATGCTAATACGGAAATAGTATCAAATGACCATAGGATAGCTGGAGTGCTGATGTTTATTAGCTTCCGAGCAATCGTTTCTGAGTGGATTGAGTTAAGTTCGCTGGCATCATCTTTGAGAAATGATGCGCTGAGCGATAAACATGTCAAAAGTATAGCAAAACGCGTAGCGGATGTCAAGGGTATCATTGGGCTTCTCCTTGATGTGTTGCTTCATGGTTTGCAGATGAATTAGCGAGGTTTGCGTCCATGGCTTGAAGTTGGTGTTGCGGGATGAGGTCGAGATATTGAGAGATAACGCGCTTAGAAAGTCGTGTAATCTGTGAGATGTTATCAATATCTGCGGTTGCCTTGCGAACGACTTTCACGGATTCATAATCTCGAATGTATCGGTCAACAG
>PYIY01000071.1 GCA_003635195.1 Candidatus Poribacteria bacterium
TTCCGCGATTGCGTAAACACTATCTACCAAACTGAATCCGGCTTCGACTTGCTTCACTATCGCAGGCATCAAATCGCCGACAGCCTCTACTTTTTGTGTTTTCGAGAGTTCTGTTGGGTTCAGTTTCAACATCTCAATTGCCGAATCGACTTTCTCATGGATACCGGCATGTAGGCGCGTTCCGTCCTCTTGCCTAATCCCATCAAAATTAATGGTTAGGTGCAAAGGTTGACACATATCCTGCGCGTAGTGTGCGAGGAAACCAGCATAGAGAAAGCATTTGTTCTGGATCATCGGATTATCAGGCCATTTGCGATATTCTGCAAAAGCCACAGCGAGCCGCTCTGTCCATTCTGCCAGCGCATAGGGCAGGGTGCCGACCTTTCGCGGTTCAAGTCCGAGCTCAGCGCATAATTTAAGATGAGCGTCGCGTCCCTCTGGAATCGGATGCCCTTTTAGCAATTCTACATCAATGTAGTGTTCACCGTATTCAGCCTGCCGGGCATGCGGTGTGCTACGCTCCTTTGATATATCCGGATCGTAGACGCAATGAGCGATCATTTTTTCTGCAGATCGAAAAAATTCAGGCATCTCTTCGGGAAGTGCCTTGACGGATGCTTGTGTGAGGATATCGTGTCCACCGCCCCACCATGCCCATACCGGTGTCGTGAGAAAAAGTGAACACAGAATTAACGCACTATAGAAACGTTTCATATTTTAATTTTACCTTGCGGTTCGTTCAGGTGAATTGGTTGAATCACGTTAATCGCCGTATATCCGCCTGCACCTGCTTCGCAGTGAGAATACAGGCTACAATTAATTGTTAGTCTGCCGCCAGATATTCTGCGGGACTTGCCTCTTGCCATTGGAACTGCAGTTCAGCCGTTTCATGCGGTTTAAACGATGTCGCGACCGTCTCTACAGTGGGTCCAACGATGTCAATCTCGTTCAAATCTGCAGTGCCGTAGCCTAATTCATTTGCGTAATGGAAAAGCCCAATCTCCAACGGCTCAAATCCCATTGCTTTTGTCGTGACTGCGTCGGCTGCAAACACGTCTTCGCTTGCAATCGCAATGCCCAGAGCGACGGAATCGGTGCCGCCGGGGCCATTGCCTTGTAATCCGACAGTGCCATCAACGATAGCAATATCGGGTCTAAGATGGCGTGAGAGTCGGAGCAGGTTGATATTCAAAGTCTGCGCCTCGCGGGGCAGTACCCGATCTGCGTGGCTATGGTAGCCGTGCATTTTAATCCGGTCTTCTTTATGCAAGGTTCCCATAATCATATTCTTCATAGCAAGCGTCACAACCCCAGCATCGTGCGTTTTCGCGATAGCGACGGAGATGGTGCAAGGACAATCAAGCACTATCTTTGGCATCCGAACAGTATCTTCCTCACGTCCAGCAAGAAAAACTCTGGTTTCTAACCAGTCGGTCTCTTGATGCAAATCAACAAGCCGGATCGGAACATCGTATTCGGCTTGGAGTGCTTCATAACCGAAAATCCGGAACGCTTCACCAGAAAATTTCTCATTCGCACCTTCAGCGACGATTACCTCTTTCGGTGGTTGCGGTGTACTCAATAGAAAATCCAGCGCGCCCCGCATCGCGTCCACATGAGACGAAGCGAGTTGATTTGTACTGGAGAGAAAATTCGGTTTCAACAGAACCTGCTCACGAACTTTCGGCGTGAGATCTTGACGTATATTGTCTAACGCTTGAAAGACATTAGAACGACGCCTACCGGTTTTGGCAAGTCCAACTTTGGTACCCATCGGTGCCTCCTTATTTTTACATCAAAAACCCAATTTTGACTGAGATCTCCACCCGTTACTAGGAAAGCGGAAAATCGGGCAGAAACCCAATCGGTAAAAATTTTCAGTCAAGAATATGTCTCAAAAATCCAGAATGCTTTTCTAAGAGTGCCTCGGCATCCGCTAGAGTCAACCCTTTAGCGAGCATTACAATAGCGAGTTTCGCCCGACCACCCGCTTGTGCTAAAGACACCTCGGCTGTTGCAGCATCTACGCCGGTGACGGTTTGAACAATCCGAATACTACGAGCGACGAGTTTCGTATTAGAGGCGTTCACATCTACCATCAGATTGTTATAGACTTTGCCGAATTTTATCATAGAGACAGTCGTGAGCATGTTCAGCACCAGTTTCGTAGCAGTTCCCGCTTTCAATCGGGTTGAGCCAGTGATAATTTCTGGTCCAACAATCGGAGTAATAAAATGCGTCACCCACCCCTTTAATTGTTCAGGAGGCGGAACACAGCAGAGAAACATCGTTGTGGCACCGATGGCGTGTGCTTCCTGTAAAGCCCCGATGACATACGGTGTCCGTCCACTACTGGCAATTCCAACAAGTACGTCTTGTGGTGTAAGTTGCCGTTCTCGGATAGCGTGTGCGCCGCGTTCAGGTTTGTCCTCCTCACCTTCCACCGATCGGCGTAAAGCAACATCACCACCAGCAATAATCCCCTGCACCATTTCAGGAGACGTGCTGAAGGTTGGCGGGCATTCGGAAGCATCCAATACGCCGAGTCTACCACTTGTTCCTGCCCCTACATAAAATAACCTACCCCCATCGCGAAATGCAGCGACGCATAGGTCAATAGCATGTGCTATTGCTTCGGATTCCGCTTCCACTGCCGCAACCGCTTTCTGATCCTCTTCATGAAAAATCTTAACGATTTCTGCGGTTGATTTCAGATCGATATTGGTAGAATTTAGATTTCGCTGCTCGGTTGTCGATTGCATGGACTACTTTACTGATGACAGTTTCTTACTATAACTTCGCTTGTGCTAACAGAACGGCTCCATACGCCGGGTCGTGTTTCGGCAGGTGGACGGACGCACTTGGTGCAATCCGCGCCAACGCTTGGCGGAGTTTATCCGCGAACATCGGTTGATGCATGAGGTTACCACCGCTGAGCACAATGTCAAACATCTCGTCGAACGCTAACTGATGAATCACACTGCTTGCAGCGCAAACGAGTTCAGCAGCAGCCTCATCAACAATCTGTTCCGCCGGCACATCCCTGGTTCGGGCAGCATCAAATACGACTTTAGCCAGTTGCGCAATGGCATCCCTACTTGCAGCATGCACCCAGCGAATCAAGGCACTCGGTTCGTTTAGTTCAAGGGCATTAAGAATTCGGTTCGTCAATTCGGTGGGTCTGCCTCTGCCGTCAGCGGCACGAGCGATAGCGCGAAGTCCTTTAATAGCAATGTCGTAACCACTGCCTTCGTCACCGAGTAGATACCCCCATCCGCTTGCGCGTGCTTCTTTGTTATCAGCGTTGATACCGTAGACGATAGCCCCGGTCCCTGAAATGACAATTACGCCGTATTGTTTCTCAGTGCCACCAACGAGAGCAATGTGTGCATCGTGCGTCAGGATGCGATTTTCGCTGATGCCGAGTTCATCACAAATCCTGCCAATGACTTTTTTATCTTCGACGCGCCCCAAGCCTGCCATTCCCAGACAGAAGTGAATAGAACTTGTTAACGGAATGCCTGCTGTTTCACAAAGTTCCCCGACAACGTTTTTTAATACTGCTTGCGTTTTCGCCTCGCCAACGACGTGGTAATTGGATGGTCCCGACTGCACTTGTGCAAGGCATCGTCCTGTTTCCGTCGTTAGGATACCAACTGTCTCTGTCCCGCCGCCATCAATGCCGATGATGTACATGATATTCCAGTGTTAAGTAGCCCCTCCAGAGTCATCTGTAGGATTTACGCATTCCGCCTTAAAGTCCCCTAATAAGGGGATTTAGGGTGTTAAATTCCGCCTTAAAGTCCCCCTGATAAAGGGGATTTAGGGGGTTAAACATACAGATGTAGGATTTACGCATTCCGTCTTAAAGTCCCCCTGATAAGGGGGATTTAGGGGGTTAAACATACGAAAATTGCTGCTTTTCGCGTCTAAATGTCCGATACTCGCTCAATTTGCGTAAATCCTGATTTGTAGAGAGTGGACACCCCATAACACTGCCCTATTTTGTGCAACTCGGAACCAAAGTATGCCCCATTCTGTGCAGGACTTTATGGTTATTCTGTAGAGAGTCCTATCAGCGTGGTATTCGCCAAATCGGCACGAAACTTGCTACAATTGTACGCAGTTGTCAGCAATTATAGACTGTTCTCCAGCAATTTCGATTTTCGCGCAACATTCTTCGCTGTAGGAACGACTCTGGGTTTCACTGGGACGCGGTTTGAAAACTTATCTACCGATTACTGATGGCTGATACGCACTTGACGATCCAACGTAAATTCCGTATAATGTAGTTTATCACGCTTCAGAAATAGATGCAATAAAAATTTATTCAGAGAGGATCAAAATGCAGAAAAAAAATTACTTCGCACTTTTTATCTTATGCGGGAGTCTTGCCTACCTCGGTTGCTCGCAAGATTCCGTGCAATTTGAGTGGCGACAGATGGAAAGCGGGACAGGTGAACATCTTTATGGGGTCGATTTTGTAGATGCAGAACGCGGGTGGGCAGTTGGAACTGCTGGTATAATACTATCTACTACCAACGGTGGTATGAGCTGGACTGCCGCATCTGTGTCGAAAGATACACTGACACAGGTTAGTTTCACGACCCCGAATAACGGTTGGCTTGCGAGCATTGGGAAGGTACATTACACCGGCAGCGGCGGTGCTTCTTGGGGCATGCAACATCAAGTGCGCGGCTCAGGCAAGAGACCGCCGGGTATCTTGGATCTGTATTTTGTGAATACAACCGAAGGTTGGGCAGTCGGTGGGTCGGGGACGATTCTTCACACGAAAGATGGTGGGAGTCGGTGGGAAAACCACAGAGATCTTTCAGATAAACATTTATGGGGTGTCCATTTTGTTGACCCAGAACACGGTTGGATTGTTGGTGAAGAAGGTGAAGTGCTTCACACCCAAGATGGTGGCAAACGATGGGTGCGCCAGAGAAGCAATGCCGAGCAACCGCTATTTGCTGTCTACTTCGCAAATCTAACACATGGGTGGATTGTTGGCACAAACGGGTTAATCCTTCATACCACTGATGGCGGAAAAACATGGCAGCGACAGCAGACACCGGTGAATCAAAGTTTGCGGGATGTAGCATTCCGCGACGAGAACCGCGGGTGGGCAGTTGGAGAAAAAGGCTTAATCCTCCATACAACAGATGGTGGGAACTTATGGAGCCGTTATCCGACACCTGCGCAATATAATTTACAAGACATCCATCTCCACAAAAACGCCGGTTGGATCGTCGGCGCGAAGGGAACAATCCTACGGAGTTATTAGGCTTTCTCTCCTAAAGGGTATATGAGGCAGATCACTTATATCGCTGTAAGACTGTATCGACATCCCAGAGAAAAATCCCCCCGGATTCACCACTCGCAAGCGTTCTGCTATCTGAAGAAAATGCGACAACCGAAACAGAACTTCTATTCTCTGTTAGAACAGCCAATGTCTGACCTGTGGTGGGATTCCACAAACGGAGGCCATCTATTCCGCCACTCGCGAGCAACGTTCCATCCGGAGAAAAGGCAACAGAATAGACATCACTGGTATGTCCACTATTTCGATTTTTTGCATGTCCTGTCAGCGTCAACCGTTTCTCGCCCGTAGGAACATGCCACAAACGGATCGTAGGATCCCTAAAGCCACCACCACTCGCAAGGAACCGACCCCCCGGAGAAAACGCGAGGGTCTCAACACCGTACTTCTCTGGAAGAGTCTTTAGCAAACGACCTGTCTGCACATCCCATAAATGAATTGCTGATATCCATCCGCCACTTGCCAGGAACTGTCCATCCGGGGAAAAGGCAACTGTCTTAAATTCCCTATCGTTTCCCTTGAAAGTTTTCCGCAATTCACCTGTCTCTATATCCCACAGTTGAACGGTCGCGTCTCTACCGGCACTCGCAAGCGTTCGACCATCTGGAGAAAAGGCGCATGCCTTAACGCCTTTATGGTCTGAAATAGTTTTCAACAGTTCCCCGGTTTCAGGATTCCACAGACGGAGCGTGTTGTCAGGAAAACGCGCGATGCTCGCAAGGTACCGTCCATCCGAAGAAATATCCACGGCAGTAACTGCCCCTGTGTGCCCAGTGAGCGTACGCAGCAAGCGTCCTGTCTTTCTATTCCACAAATGAATTTTATCATCCCCGCTTACACTGGCAATCCACTCGCCATCTGGCGAGAACGCTGCATCACTTCCCCAGTCTATATGCTCCATGAGGACTTTCTTTTGCTGACCGGTTTCAGGATGCCACAACCGCAGTGTGCTGTCAGAACTTGCACTGGCAAGGGTGTCGCCGTTTCGAGAAAAAGCAAGCGTGCGAACCAGGTCCGTATGCCCTTTAAAAGTTTTTAGTAAATTTCCGGTGTGCGCATCCCACATCCGTAACACCCTATCACCGTTGTCCCCTCCAGCTGCTACACGACTGTTTGCAGAAAAGGCTAAGGCATAGATTGAACCTGTGTGTCCTATAAGTTTATGGACTCGTTCTTCGGTGTGTGCATCCCATACATAGAGGTCCCTATCATCGTAATCGTACCCTGCAACAGCCGCGAGTGTCCGACTATCCGGAGAGAACACCAGGGAAACAACTGTTCCTGGGGCACCTAAGATATCTCGGTGTTCACCCGTTTCAGGATTCCACAAATCAACGTATCCGAACCGCCAATCTCCACAGCCAAGCGCGAGTATTTGTCCATCTGGAGAAAACGCTGCGCAACCGGATGGTCCGCTAGGTCCAGGATCTCTGAAAGTTTTCAGCAAATTCCCAGTCCGCACATCCCATACCCGGAGGGTATCGTCGTAACGCGCAAAACTCATGAGTTTACTGCCGTCTGGAGAAAACGCTACGGAAACCACCTGCATGGGTTCCCATACAACTTCCGGATTGCTTTTCTCTAAACCAAAGATTTTCAGCAGACGGCCAGAACGGGCATCCCACACAGATAGCTTGTAGTGCCCACTCCCACCAGCAAGGCTGCGTGAGTCAGCAGAAAAGGCGATCGCAGTGATGCCACCCTTATCTGCTGCAATTAGGTTATGTGGCGTATAAGTCTCTGTATCATAGAGCCAAATTCCGACTGAAGTTGCTACTGCCAGTAGCTGACCATCAGGTGAGAACTTTAGATCCGCCACTCTACCCTTACCGATGCGCAATTGTGCACCTTCAGGTAACCCCCACTGTGTATAATCCCTGTCTTGTGTGCATCCACTGAATAGAAAGGAAATACACGCAAACAGATGAATAGCAGTTAAGAAACGCAACCGTTTCATTTTCCTCCTTTTCTATCTTTATAGGACTTACGCACTTCCTCTTAAAGTCCCCGTGATAAGGGAATTTAGCTCTTAAAGTCCCCCTGATAAGGGGGATTTAGGGGGTTTAAAAAGCAAAAATCGACTGCCGCGTGCTAAGTTTGCGTAAGGCCTGCTTTAGAGGATTTAAGGACAAAGGAAGTCCGCTGTTCCACGGTGGAACTATCGCCAACATTACTCGCGCGGAAGTGAAACTGTATCAGGCACAACAATCTCGCCAGCAATAATTTTTGCTTTTAGCGATTCAACAGTCGCTATGAGGTCGTCCGAAAGCAGCTGTCGGTTGTGTTCATCAACAGCATAACTGACACCACCATCTTTGAGTCCAAAGGATCGGATACCTGCCATAAAATTGCCTTCAGCCGTTTCTCGGATGATGCGCTGCACAGAAGCCGGAATCTCTTTGGTCATACTTGTCAAGACAATGCCCGGCGCAAGATGGTTACCATTGGCATCAACCCAGATGATAAACTTTTGTTGTTCCTGTGCTGCTTCAAGCACCCCTTGACCGGATCCGCCAGCAGCGACGTAAATCACATCAACTCCACTCGCATATTGTGCTAAAGCCAGTTCTTTTGCTTTTTCAGGTTGACCGAAACCTGTCGCATCTTTGCTAATATATTCTACAGTGATTTCTGCCTCTGGATTGACCGTGTGAATCCCCGCAACGTAGCCTGCTTCAAATTCTTGTAACAGCGGGACATCTGCCCCTCCAATGTAGCCGATCTTGTTGCTTTCCGATTTTAATGCCGCAATCGCCCCGACCAAAAATGATCCTTCATTGGATTTATAGTTCACTGAAGCCACATTTGGAATATCAAGCACAACATCAAAAATTGCAAATTTAACATCGGGAAATTCCGGGGCGACGCGAGCAAGCACGTCTCCCATCTGATAACCTGCTGTCAAAACAAGTCCTGAGTTTTGTGCTGCATCTCTTATGAGCATCTCTGTAGCTACAGGATCGTTTTCATTGCCGTTGACTTCAGTGAGCACGATCCTAAGTGCTTCCTCCGCACCCCTTACACCGATATGGAAAGCATCACAGTAAGCCGCTGAACCAACGCAATCGCTCGGATATATCATCGTCACGCGAAGCGGTGCAGCGTCCATCTCACTCAGTGGCTCGGAAATAATTACGTCTTGGACTGCATCACAGCCGCAAATTAAAAGAAGTGCTAAACCGAAAAAAAGATATTTGCGCAATGTGCTAAAATTTTGCATATTTCCTCCATAAGACTTTATTTCAAAAATTATTTCGTCAATAAAGTCAGACTAACAGCTACACACCTATTGCATACCCATCGCGCCGCGGATCAGCACCGCCCATGAAACTTCTCTCTTCGGGATCAAAGGCAATACCGTGACCACCGCCCACGGTTGCTGTCCAATCCGGTAACACTTCTACCTCATGCCCGCGTGCTTCGAGTGCAGCGCGAACAGCAACAGGGATACGTCCCTCCATACTGACATGCGTACCCGGATTTACCAATCGAATGCGCGGTGCCTCAATCGCCGCTTGAACATTCATCCCGTGTTCAATTAAATTCAACACCATCTGCAACGTTGTCTGAAGGATACCGTGGCTGCCAGGGGTGCCGATTGCGGCGAACGGATTCCCACCCTTCCAAACTTGGCACGGTGCCATACACATCTCTATCCGCTTATGCGGTCCAACAGCATTCGGACTCTCTGGAATCCTGTCAAACCAGTTCATGAAATTGTTGAGGAACATTCCTGTCGAGCCGAGAATTACACCTGAACCGAAGGGTTGTCCGAGGCTCTGTGTTACAGCAACGATATTGCCCTCTGCATCAGCGGTATCAAAATGGGTTGTGCATTCAGTTGTCCAGTCATCGGCGACGATCTCACCGGGGAGTTTATCCTTTGACCACCGCTCACCACCGCTCACTGCTGCTTGTTCACCAATGCGTTCGCGCTGTGCCTGGGCATAGTCCTTAGATAGCAACTGTTCTATCGGTGGGTTCGGGCGCGGGGCGTATTCGGCTCTATCCGCACTCGCTAACTTAATCGCTTCAATCAGTAGATGTAAGTACTCAGGCGTGTTGTGCCCGAGTTCACCAAGTCCATCGTTCTCTAAGATATTCAACGTTTCCAGGTACTGAAAACCTGAGCACGGCGGCGGTGGACAGTAAACTTCGTAATCTTTGTACGTAACGGAGAGGGGTTCCTGCCATTCCACCGCAAAGTCAGCCAAATCCTTTTCGGTAATCAGTCCATCAGTCTCTTCAGAAAAACGGACAATCTCTTTGGCAATGTCGCCGCGATAGAACGCTTCTGCGCCGCCTTCCGCAACCGTGCGAAACGTTTGCGCGAGATCCTTCTGCACTAAAACTTCACCCGGATGTGGAGTTCGCCCCCGTGAGGCGATAACTTCTGCGGCCCTTTCCGAAAAATAGTGGTACGCACCCGCCATGAATTCTGCATTCTTGACGGTGACGGCGTATCCATTTTCTGCTAATTCAATCGCTGGTGCGAAGACATCTGCAGGATCCATGCTTCCGTAACGTTCCAGCAATGCCAGCCATCCGCCACATCCACCGGGCACCATACCCGCACGAATGCCAATCTGCTGACTTTCGAGTGTCGGATAGACATCCAGGGTCGCCGCGTAAGGCGCAGTACCCAGATAATCCAACACACGGTGCCTTTTTTCCTTTGCACTATAGATCAACATATACCCGTTGCCAGCAATACCCGACATATAAGGTTCAACGACGTTAAGCGTTGAAGCGACAGCGACTGCTGCATCAAACGCATTACCGCCAGCGAGCAACATTCGCGCGCCAGCAAGACTTGCAAGTGGATGCGCACTTGTCGCCATGCCGCGTGTACCCGTTACTGTGGAGCGGTGCGTTGTGCCATGAGATGGAAATGCCATGTCTACCCCCTTGTTCTTTCTACAGCAAGTTTTAACTTGCAAACTTCGCCAAAAATCTCCGAACCCGGTGCCAGCGCAGCTGCCACATCAGTTTCCAATGTGTAACGTGATGTGTAAAAAGCGGTTGTCCATCCAACTCAAGCACAGGGATCCGATACTTATATTTCGTGAACAGTCTTAAATCTTTCGTAATATCGATTTCCTCTACCGTAACAAATGATGCCTTCGCACCCACATTCTGGAGGATTGCCTTTGCCTCGTCACAAAGCGGACAGTCCGGTTTGGTGTAGAATTGAAGTTGCATCGGTTTGGTTTTCAACAGTATCATCCAGAAGTCAACGTGAGGCATATCTTCTGATTTTAGTGAAGTAAGTATACTATATTTTCCTCTAATAGTCATCTAAAAAAGAAGGCAGACTTTCCGCATCTAAATCTGTAACCGATCTGCAAACCCAACGTTTTATATTCTCACACATGTCTACATGTCTACATGTCTACATGTGCGGCGGTGTAGATGTGGACTATGGTAATTCTATCAAGCAAGGTTGGAGCGAGGAAGTCTGATGGCAAATAAACCCACACTCGCAGAAACATTTAGCGGGACCGAGCAAGTTCGGCAAACGGTAGTTGGTGTGGAGACGACACCGAAACCGGCAGCAATGGTGCCGCCCTCTCGGCAAGGTAAAAAGATGATTTCGGGGCATTTTGATAAAGATGTGCATCGGCAGTTGAAAATGCTCGCATTGGAGAAAGAAACGAGTATTCAAAACCTGCTGAGCCAAGCGTTGAATGCGCTGTTTGAGCGGAACGACATGCCGCCGATAGCGTGAACCTATTTTCGGAGGATACAATGATTTCAAACGCGAATTGGAGAGTTTTAGAGAAAACCAATCGGATGCTCGCGTTGAACTGGGAAGCACTCAAACGCGCACGCGCAACCGAGGATAAACATACGATCAAAATGGCTGAGATGAATTACTTTCGGGCGTTGCAACGTGTGATTGTGTCAACGCAAAATGCAGCCGCTCAACGTACGATCTCAAAGTAAATTTACTGGGATTTCTCAAAAGCACTCAGAAGCTACTACCTATCAAGGTTCTCTCAATGCGCAATTATGAAAATGCTAAAAAATGATCATTGATAGATTCCTATTACGTGAAAAAGACCCCTTATTTTCAATACAAAATAGAATAAAATCGTCCATTAAATCGGTTTTTCATAGGTATTTCGTATTGATGTTATTAGGTTTAGAGGAATTAGAAAACTTTTATTCCTGTAAAATATGTGTGCATTTGTTTTCACGAAGTCAATGGCCATAGGGGTTAAAAATTGCATTTGCACTTATTTTTAATATGAACCGATCAATTGTGAGAAATCCCAGATTTACTATTTTTAATGCCTTTTGGGTCTGCTATAAAGTTGCGATAAGCGGAACAACAGATTTGTTATCTAATCTTCCGCTACAAAACCCAATCCTTTAGGTTTGGGATGTAGTAGCGGAAACCAATGGATTTCTATATCATAAAACTAACATTTTTTACAAATTGACTTGACAATAACTATTCTTTGTGGTATAATTAGTAGTATGAGAATTACTAATAACGACCACAAATATACCTCAGCAGGCGCGACAATATATGCTTGTGAATATCATATAATTTGGTGTACAAAATATAGGCGTTCTGTTCTATCTCCAGAGATCCAAGAGCGTTTAAAAGCACTAATTTTTCATCAGCAAGAATCATATCAATATATTGTCCGTGAAGTTGAAAGTATGCCAGATCATATTCACTTGCTTGTTAGTATTCCGCCTGAAGTATCGGTTACAAGTGTGATCGGTAAAATCAAAGGCTATACGGCAAAGATACTGCGTGCCGAATTTCCGACACTCACTCGGAGGCTACCTTGCCTTTGGACACGTTCAAAGTTTGTCGCAAGTGCTGGAAGTGTTACGCTTGACGTTCTAAAGCAATACATTGAAAACCAAAAAGGTGTATAGTGCCAAGTTTCTACCGAAGCCAAACACTGAAAATAGAAGAACAACCGATTTTTTCTGTTGTTAGATCTGCGTCTGCTGACGTTTGGAATGCCTGTTGCTATCAAATGGATATGTATCAATGGCAGCGTGGCTATCCACATGCTCACAGAGACTTCTACTTCGGTAAAGACTGCGAAGGTTGGATAGACAAAAGACTTTCTAATCCAATCTTGCACTCACAAAGTCGGCAAGCGGTTCGTGAGCGTTACTTCAAATCTTGGAAGTCCTACCGTGCTATAAAGAAGAACGGTAGTGGTCATAACCCGAAACCTCCTAACAAAGAAAAGGAGTATATGACGACACGTTGGAAAAAGTCTGGTATCCGTTTTGTTGAAGGGACTCTTTTTGGCAAACGTGTTGAACTTTCTTTAGCACAAGGTCAACCGAAAATTGACATACCGCTGCCAAGCAACTTTGATACGTCAAAAGCGGAGCATATTGCGACGATTGATTTGTGCTATAACTATGGACAATGGACACTGCATTTCTCGTATAAATACGAAACCGAAACAACCGAAATAGGTCAAGAAGTCGTAGGTGTTGATATTGGCGAAATACACCCGATAGTCTCTCACGACGGGCAGGATACTCATATCTACAATGGACGGTATATCAGATCACTATACCGATTGAGAAACAAAGTGCTTGCCGATTTCAGTCAAACTATCAGTCGTTGTAAACGCCATAGTAAACGCTGGTGGCGACTGACGCGTCGTAAATGGAAACGTATTAGAAAAATTGATAATCAAATCAAAGACGCAGTCCACAAACACACTACAAAGTTCGTCAAATATTGTCACACTAAAGGCATTGGCAGTATTGTGCTTGGAGACCTAACAGGTATCCGAAAAAGCATTAGTTATGGCAAACGTGCGAACCAAAAACTTCACCAGTGGGCTTTCGGTAAGATTGCCGAGTTAATAACCTACAAGGCAAAAACATTAGGTATCAAAGTTAAAGTCATTGACGAATCATATACTTCGCAAACTTGCCCAAGTTGTGGTAACCGAAAGAAACCTAACAATCGCAACTACACTTGTAAATGTGGCTTTAAATATCACCGCGACGGTGTAGGTGCTATCAATATCCGAACAAAGTATCTTGGACATTTCGGTGTCCCCGTAGTGGCGGAAATGGGTTCTACCCGCATGACACCGCCCTTGGGCTTTCGGCTAACAGTGCCTAAAGTTCAAGTTGCCTTGAGTCAAATCAAGGAATGTTCCTAAAAGGAACAAAAGAACCACTTGGCTTTAGCCTTGTGAGTATGTCAGCTTTAAGGGAACAGCGGAACTGTTGTTCTGCTTACTTTGCGTGTATTATCGCCGATGCATGTGTGCTATTAATTTCAAATTTCGGTTCTGGATGCCCCGCTTCTGCCAGCAACCTTCTCGCTATTCGTATGCCCACACCAAAGCGTTGCACGAGTTCAAAAGTCCGCATCGCTTCCGCCAAATTAGGGTTTCGATAGTCAACAAACCCGGGCTTCCCAAAATTTTCAGCCGTTATACTACCAAATACACCGCCCGGACTTAAAACCTCAATCCGGTCGTTGTACCAATACACATGAACCGGGGCATTCGTGCCTTCGTAAGTCCGGTGCATAATAGCATTTCGGGTGATCTGTTGCACCGCTTCTATTGGATAAAGTGCTGTCCGTTTTTCAATGGGACCGGAGATAATATCAACTGCGATGCGGTTATGTGCTATCAGTTTATCGTCTAAACGGCGGATCTGGTCAGAAATCGCCCCGCGTACCGCAAGACTGTCAACAATATCATCTGTGAGTTCGTTCCCATCAACTCTGAGGAATTGCACATAAGCCCCAGGGAGGAAATCCTGTGGGTTCTTTCCAAGCGTGAGGATTCCGAGTACAGTTGCTGTCGGATCATCTGCAGCGGCGATCATCTTTGTAGCTGCGAGCTGTTCATTCAAACTCCGATCATTGGCATCCAATATTTCCGCAGAAAACGCTTTCGGTAGGTATTCATAACTAAACAAAGCCAAGTTAAGGTCAGAAATCTGACTTGACAGGACAGGATAGAGGTCAAACGGACGCTCTAAATATCGCCGTTTTTCATTGAGTATCCGCTCATCTTGTGCTGTGGCGGTATCGCGACGCGGCCCTGTTCGGATATGAATCGCCCCTCGGCATCGTACGGGCGGTGAGTCGCTCGGTTCCACTTTAACTACTGCTACTTCCTTACCTTGTAGCCTCCGCTTGTCTACCGTCAGGGATGGTGGAGGCACAATGTTGCCGTCTGTTTTCATATCGGCTAACTGACGCAACAATTCATCCGTAATTGGTGTGGTTCCGAGAGTTATGTCGTCTTTCACACCTACAAGAATAAGCCCCGGTTTTCTATGGTCTGGTAGATCATTGGCAAAGGCGCAGATCGCCTCCCAGATTCTTTCTGGAGCACTGCCAGACAAAGATGCCTTAAATTCGACAGTATCAGATTCCCCGGTTTTAATGATTTGCAATAGTTCTTCGTCTGTGAAATTCGACATCAGAATAGCCACCTAATTTGGTAAAATCGAAAAGTCTATAATAAGTATACAGAGAGTGTTTGGGTTTGTCAAGGCACCATCTCTGATTCGGTTGTTCTTAGGCGATCAATACAACACATGCACCCGACTCTTTCCACGCACCGTCTCATCTGGCATTGCTATCGGCACTTCAACGACAACAATGAACGCACCATCCGCACTGATCGCAAGTGTATCATAAGGCAACTGCCCTTCTGTTCGGTAGGTGTACAGGTATTTCGATAAACCGCCGCCCTCTGCTGTCAAATCAAACACCGATACGCCGTGAAGGCTCTCGTTCGGATCTTGTGTACGCTTGGAAACAGATAACGCAGCATAACGATCCTTGTCATCAATGCGCAGGCCTTGTGGCATATTCTCAAGTTGCCACTGCCAAATTTTTTCGCCAGACCATGAATAGGCAAACAGCGTCATCCCGTTTGGATGTGCTGCCGAAGGGCGCTGTGCACCTTTTCGGAGGTGATATGGGATGTAAGTGTCACCAGTAACAAAGAGTGCCGCTGCATCTGTTGCGCCTATCGTGCCAGAAGTCGCGACAATCGGAATACCACTCACCTCCAATGGTGTCGTCAAATTCTCTTTCCATATCGGTTCCAATTTGTTCGCGTCAAACATGAAGGCGCGTCCATCGTCAGTTGTCAGGTTGATGAACTTACCATCCGGAGATATGCTAACACCTTTCCAGAACGTAACCTGCGCGAAATACTCGCGCAGCGGTTCGATATCCATACTCCATTTTGTCATGCTGTCTTCTGCGTTGAGAACAATGAGGCTGCCGATGTCGCTTTCTTTCGCGGCATTGCCTTGTAAGTTATGTCCGTTATCCATTACGAGGGCAAGTGTTTTTCCATCAGCACTTACGTCAAACCAGCGTATTACCCTTGGCACTGCGCCCTCGCGGGGCCACTTCCAAATGACCTCCCCTGTTTCGCTGTCAAACCTATAAAGTTGGGACAGCTTACGGGGTATATCATTTTCTGTCCATGAGTGCACGCTTGCGACCAAAAGATCTCCGTTAGCCAACGTTCGCATACACGCTGGACCGGGGTAACTGACCCAAGCGTAAACACTGTCCGGATGGCTCGGCGTGGAGGTTTCGATGTCATCGGCGGTGCGATATTTCCAGCGAAGTGTTGATTCAGAGGCTGCGAAATTATAGCAGTAGATGAAGCCGTCTGCTGCCTGCTCGCCGATATACAGTAGCGAATTATCTGGACTGAACGCCATTCTTCTGACATAGCCTTCCGAGATTCGAGTCTTCCAAAGCGTTTTGCCTGAGAGCGTTTGGAGGACTGCGAGGTGCCCACTATCAGTCGCAACCGCCAATTTATGTGTATAAGGTGCTTTGCCATGTCCTAAGGCAATCGCGGTCGGTTTCGCAGGTTGCCGAAGGTTTTCCATCAGCGATAAAAGACCGTCTAATTCAACGAGGCTGATGACGTACGGTGTTGGCTTAAGTGGAGAAGTCGCTGTTATTTTAATATCATTTAAGCGAAAATGAAATTGATAATCTACGTTGGGTTGCCATGGAAATTGCAGTAATATCCGCTTGGAATTGAACTCGGTATTGAAATGTGTAACTGTTGGAGACTCAGCTAATTTGTGTGCTACGCCGTTAGACACGGTCGCGACGCTGATACTGCCTACGCCATCATCTCGGTCTTCGACTTCAAGCATAACACCTGTCCGGATCCAAGTGACACTCACATCCGCTGGTACATGCCTAATCGGTAGTACGATAAACAGGCAGAGTAGACTAAAAAGTAGAATTCGATGCATTGTTGTGTTCCTTATGTTATCTGTATCGCAGAATTTTAAAGTTTTTTGTGCGTTGCTCAGTATGCGTAGAAAATCGCACTCACCAAGTAGGACGATAGCTTAATCCGCCACGCGCCAGAGGCCTCGTCCTAATTTCGCACCGAGAAGCACGCCGATAAACGTATAGGCGAATCCCTCTATTAGAATCCGGAGAACGATATACCAATCGGCGTAGAAAAGCCGGTAAAACAATATAGAGAGTTGAAAATCGACATAGACAGCAATCGCATCGCAGAGTCCCAGCACGACTGCCCACGCCAATATATTCCGTCCCCGCACGAATAGAAAGCCCGTTTCCAGTAGGAGGACACTTGTACCAGTGTAGACAATCGCCATCGGTGTGAAAAGCCCGAACGTAACGCCACTGAGAAGTAGACGCACCGCTGAGACAAGTAAGATGACACCGCTACCTTTACCGTTCTGCCTTGATTCCGCTGGGTCGCCGGTAATATAAATTAACAGGGCAGTTAACAAGGCATAGTAGAGCGTTTCATTAATCAGACCTGTCAGCAGCACAGAAATCGGACCGAGGACAGCACGGATTAGATTGAGGAACAGTGTTGAGGGCACCATCACCGCCACAAAAACCGTTGTGCCGAATAACGCGATGACTATGATCTGTTTCGTTGTGAAACCCGCAAAAATTCGCTTGTGAAACCGCCCAACGACAGCAAAACCGATGCTACTACTAATGATTGCCAATAAACTGATGAGCAATGCCTGTTGGTTTGGAACAATCAGATGTAATGGGTGCTTTTCGCGAAGAAGGGTCGCATCACTGCCCCAGACCTTTACTGTAATATCCCGTACGTATTCCCCAGGAATCGCCTGTTTTGCTTGGCCTTGTTTTATATACGTCGGATGAAAATAGATAGGCAGTGGGATTTCTGTAACCTCGTCTCCCGGTAAACTCGCGAACGCTACACTCCGATTTGACCCTCCCTTCGCTGTCTCCGGTGGTGCAAGAAATGAAATAGTTTCACCACGCTTCATATCTGTGTTGGCTGATGATACGACCACATGGATCGTCTCTTCACCAACGTTGCGGAGCCGCACTGTCTGGTAAGTTATCGGTTCATACGCATTGGTCTGCGGGGCTCCAAGCCAGCTGAATAGTGGACGTGCGTAGTAGATAGTATCTTCGCGCCGTCTGGGGTCTGCTGTACCCGTTGCGTCTGTAGGCATCTCAACTGATTCTATCGTGAGGCGTTCGGCAATCTCCGAAATAGTTGCCATCTGAAGCTGCACCGTCGCCCGTTGCTCCCAGGTCTGACCACTGTCCGTTGTGAAATGAACAGTCCCTAAGATTTCTTGACGCCCACTTCGATTTACCTCCGATGTTCTCAGCACTAACTCGTGGTACCAAACTTCCGATGCAATACCAAGTTTTCCAGTGGTAGAGAGACAAGTTTCCTCAGCCATTACCTCACTTTTCCAATCTGTCGGCACGCGAACAACGGTTAGCGTTGAAGGGAGACAGAGTTTGAGCTCAAAAGTCGTTGGCACATTCCCGTTTGTAACGAGGACTGTGGCTGTCATGTCGCTGCCATCCAGAACGAGTGCCTTCTGATCACTCTCTGAGACATTTTCCAGATCCGATCGCTTCGCAGCCCCATAGGGAATGGCAATCTCTAAATTTCCCTGTGTGTATACGCGCGGAGCCGTTACCTCTTGAACATTGACGCTTCCGGTTGATAAGATCGCCTCAAATCTGTAGGTCTCTCCCTCACGCCACTCAAAATAGAGCGACTCCGTCTGCCGAGGCGGTACGGGGAAGTTGAGTTGTGTAACCATCACGCCGTCCATATTAAAGGCACTTAGACGCTGCACGGGTGCTTCCGCGCTGAATTGCACCTTTGCTCCTAAAGAAAAGAAAGTCACTTTCCATGAAAGCGGTTCTTCTTTAGGAGTTGAGGCACAACTGATGAGGAAAACGAGCAGTAGCAGGCACCAGACTGCTTTTTGTATCGCTGTCATTCGATTCAGAGAATGCGTCATGCCGGTGTTCGTTCCTAAGGTGAAAGATTGGAATTTCACCAGTGAATACAAGGCGCGGTTCCATGAAGTTTAAGAAAATATTTCGGTAATTCTACATTTCCCCAGGCCCGGTAGGTTCGGTTTCCTAACCTAACAGGGAAACCTCACCAAGAAATTACCAAATTAATAAATTAATCTTCATCAAACCGCGCCCGCAGATGCTAAGTTAAAGTTTTTGCGCTATCAGCACAAGGTCAAGGATATTGACCACTTCGTCACCATTAACATCGGCGATAATTCCAGGGCCCTGATCACCCAAAAACCGAGCCGCGATTATCAGATCTGACACATTGACAGATCCGTCTTTGTTTAGATCTTCGCGGCGCGGAATAATCTGGGCAAATGCCAAAATAGAAGCACCAGGACCAACGTGATAGGTTTGCAGGAGAGACGCATCTACTACGTCCATGACGCGAACGTAATCCTGTCCACCGCCTCCCCAGTCGGGTTGCGTGATATAAAGATTTCCGTCCGGGGCAAAGGTCAGACCGCCACTGACAGAGGCATCTGGATCGTTACTGAAGTTGGTAATCGTGTCGTCATCGTCACGGATCCAGTCTTGCGCTGCGACATCATAGATGAGCAAACCCGGTTTTTGCCAACTGCCTTGGATAAACAACTGTTTTTCTGAATTGAGAGCGAAGGAGCCGGGTGTCAGTTTGAGTTTAACCGTTTCCACAACCTCATCGGTATTCGCGTCAATCAGAACGAGATGCCCCAGAATGTCATTGTAATTGCCCGTCGTTTTGACAATGACGGTAGATTCGCCATCGTTGACGATTCCGCCCGCGTTTGTTGGCACGGGTATTGACTTCAGAATGATGTCTGTCTCCGTATCAATCACTGTGACAGTGCTATCGTAATAGGTGGTCATCCGTGCCTCTGGATCCCACTCCCACGCAGGATTCGAGACGTAGGCTTTGCCGTTGAGAAGCGTGATACCCGTCGGTTTGTTGAAGGAACCGGTGAGAATCTTCGTCGTATTGCGATTCGGAATATCGATGACATGCACCTCATGCGCCGCTGCACAGGTAACGTACAGTTTCTGATCGTTGATAAGAGCAACCTGCTGAGGGGTTGCCCCCTCTTGAATCGGAATTTCGCCAACAATTTCTCGGGTTTCCAAGTTGACAATAAAGATGCCATCGCCGGAGCTTGCGGCACCCGTAACGGGTAAACTAAAAGTGGGAATATAAGCAAGATGCCCCCGAATAGAGAGACCAACCGCCCGCCTCCGACTCAGCGGATCGTTACTAAAATGGAGTATCTCATTATCAACAGCCCGTTTTTCATTCGGTTCCATCAGATCAATGAGTGAGAGTGAAGCGGTGATGCCCAAATCGGGATGCGTGAGGGCATTTATGACAACCGCAAGGTCTTGAACTTCCGTTTGTCCAAAGGCTGGACTCAGGAGAAGTGTCAGGAGAAACGCACTTATCAGTAGGAGTGCGCGTCGTTTGAAAGGGGAATGTCGCTCAGAAAAAAACATTTTGTTTATTAAAACCTCCGTAATGAAACAAAAAACCCCTGCTTTTATAGGAAAGACAGGGGAGGAAGCGACACTCTGTATAAGGCGTATCCTATAAGTGTGTGAAAGAATTCCATACCTTATATCGGTATTTATATTTCTCATCTGACAGGATACTGTGCACTGTTCCACCGCTTTCCCGCGAAAGCAGATGCGTGAAACACGATCCAGGCAGGTCTCCTGACTTCCGATCTTGCGTCCACTGAACCTTCCCATCAATGGAATTGACAGTGGTTTTTTCAGCGGATATTTATGATCGTTCACAGTGGCGGGGCCGTGGCGGATTCTCACCGCGCTTCCCTATTCTCCGGCTTTCTCCGGCACCTGAACCGTTCATTTATTCAATTGTAATGCCTATATTATATCACATTACGACATTGTTTGCAAATTTTTCGTAGATTCGGGGTGTGTAAGGTTTTTGGCGCGCGATTTTGTAGCACATCCTTTTTTGTAGCGTATGCTGTTAGCTTGCGCCCTAACGAAGCAGAATCGGTGAAAATCCGTGATTTGCAGCGCACTCACCCATAAGCGACCTGCATTCCTAACCGAACCATAAGCGTCAATTTTAAAAAAATAACCGTTGTGGTCCCCAGACCGGTAGGTTCGGTTTCCTAACCGAACCGGATTCTACGCGGAAACATTGAAGACTTCAAAAACCTCTTCAGTCCCGTAGGGTTTATTTGCTTGGGTGTTTCTTCACTATGTTTATAGCAACGTCAAGTCATAATTCTTCAGCCCTGTAAGGGCGGCATGTTTATATCTATAGCATTTCTGTTCCTTTCAAAAAAATATTTACACACCCGTAGATTCGTGAAGTTGAAGTGTTCGAGAGGCATTAACAAAAATAGGCATCATCAATCAGAATGAATATTGGTATAGCACATTTGGACAGAGCCATTCAGTTTTCGTAACGTACTTTTTTCAGGATTCCAAGAGCTTGCCAAGGGTTTGCGGCAAAATAGCGCAAAGATTTTGCGATTTCTGTATATCCAGAAGCCCGTAAAAGGGTTAGCACACTATTGCGCAACGCCGCCATGACTTGCGGTATGTTGCCACAGCGAACCTGTGAGGCATCCTCATGAAAAATGACATCCCGCGTGCGATGTGATAGATTTTCTATCGTCCAATGTCCGCGTCGGAGTTTGAGTAAGCGTTCAGCGGATGCCTCCTCTGGGGTCAGACTCGTAATACCATATTGCGTCTGATGTGTGATTTCACCTGTCCGGGTGTGTTTGCGTTCAGATCGGTATTCATAGACTTGCGCCAAACCGGGCCAAGTAAGATAGTCGTTAAGTAATGTGCTTGCTTTCAAAGTTCGTGTCGTGATAAAGCCGTGTGCTTTTTCAACCATTGTGTAGGCATCAAGATGTGCGTCAGCGTCAGTGTGTAGGTT
>PYIY01000072.1 GCA_003635195.1 Candidatus Poribacteria bacterium
CATGTATAGTGCCGCCATTGGAAGCCGACCCGGTTGTGTTCCCAAAGCCCAAAGGTTTCGTTGACTAAAGTTTCCAATTCATTCAAAACTTGGCTGTAGTTCATACAAACTCCTTTTGAGTAGTTGTCAGTTATCAGTTAAGAGGTTTTTGTAACTAATAATGCTTCGTGGGGTAAACCAAGTGTTCGTGATTTGCTGAAGTTCCTTTTAACCGATTGCCGATAGACCATAACTGTTCACTGCAAGGGTTGTGAGGCGTTATATTTAACTTCAATGAGCGACAATCCGTGGGCAGGGACTGACATCCCTGCTGTAGACCGATCTTTAGCCTCCAAAATGCGGAGAAACTCGGTTTTAGCATCCTGATATCTCGTATTTTGGACACCGCTTGCAACCAAAAATTTATGATTAAAAGTTAAAATGGTGCCGACAATCGCGCGAACCATGCCACGCAAAAACGAATCGGCTTCGATTTCAAAATAGATATAGGGTGCTTTCTGCCACCAATGTGCCTCGTAAATTTCGCAGACAGGATTTATACGGTCACTACCTGTCTTTTGGAAGGAGGAAAAATCCTTTTTTCCAATCAGCATTTGACAGAGATCGTTTATTCTCACTACATCGATTTCTTCAGGGAAAAAATAACTCGTCTGTCGCGAAAGCGCGCTCGGATATTCACGATTCAAAATTGTATATCGATACCGCCGACTTGTCGCACTGAAACGGGCATGAAAATCGGCGGATACCTCTGTTGCAGAACAAACAACAATATCCCGTGGTAATGTAGCGTTGAGTCCTTTCTGAAAACCGCTGAGCGGTATCTGTGCATCCGTCCGAAAATTCGCAACCTGTCCCTCCGCGTGGACACCACTATCTGTCCGCCCTGCTCCGATGACCTGTATCGGCGTTTTCGTTAATTTCATCAAGGCATTTTCGACTGTGGCTTGGACTGTTGGCACATTCGGCTGTGTCTGCCAACCGTTGTAGTTCGTGCCGTCATATTCAAGCACGAGTTTGATATTTCGCATAGTGTCACCCTGTCGTCGGGCATCTCAAAGCCTGGTACATAAAGGGTATCACATTCCGGGTTAAGTGTCAAATCAATTCAGTTTTCAGTTTTCAGTACAGCGACTGCGTCGCCTTTCAGTTGTCAGACTTCAGAGGACTGGTTATTAGTTTTCCTCTTTGCTGGCGAGGTTTACCAACTTCGTCTTAACTGATAACTGAGTGCTGACAACTGATAACTAATCAAGCAATTGACAAATACCAAACTAAGATATATAATGACTTTGATGAAGAATGAAACTATGGTCTATCACATCGGAAAAGAGCATAGCGGCACCCGTTTGGACCGGTTTCTTATCGGCGCGACTGAAGAGATGTCTCGCACTTACCTGCAGCGACTGATTCGCGATGGCGATGTTACCGTCAACGGCAAAGTGGCTAAACAACCGAGTTATCTGCTCCGAGATAGCGACCGCGTGTGTTTAACGCTTCCGCCACCGCGCCCTTTAGATACCGTAGCACCTGAGAACATTCCGCTTGATATCCTTCATGAGGATAGCCACTTACTCGTTCTGAATAAACCTGCTGGTATGCTTGTGCATCCAGCGAACGGCGTAAACCATGGCACGCTTGTCAATGCGCTACTGGCGCACTGTACCGACCTGTCCGGCATCGGCGGTGTAGAACGACCTGGGATCGTTCACAGACTGGACAAGGATACCTCTGGGATCCTCGTTGTTGCGAAAACAGATGTTGTGCATCGGGGACTCTCCACGCAGTTTGAGCGACATAGCATTACGCGTCAATATGTTGCTATCGTGTGTGGCGTGCCTGCGGAAACCACTGGTGCGATTGATGCGCGGATTGCACGGAGTCGAAGGGATCGGCGGCGAATGACAACCGTTGAAACTGATGGACGGCATGCCGTTACGCACTATGAGATTTTGGAACAGTATCCGCAATTTGCACTCGTTCAACTTACACTGGAAACCGGACGGCTCCATCAGATCCGCGTCCATCTCCAACATATTGGTCATCCGGTTGTTGGTGATGCGGTGTATGGAGGTGAGCAACGCGCCTTAAATGATGCCGATACAGCAGCGTTGAAACAGGCACTCGCACAGTTAAAACGTCAAGCGTTGCATGCCTGTCTGCTCGGTTTTGAACATCCGGCTACGGGTGAAACTTTAACTTTTTCAGCACCGATGCCAAAAGATATGCAGCGGGTCGTAGATGCCTTGCGAATGAACGAAAATTATAGCGAAGCTCATAATTGAGAATATACTTTTAAATTTGTCCGTTTTGAAAAATCGGTCTATGAGAGGTTAAGGAAATTTATCTATGGAATACGTTAATTTTGGAAAAGCAGGGGTTAAAGTCAGTCCACTTGCTTTAGGCTTAGGACTCAGAGGACAAGGCGACGAAGCTGCCGCCCAGCATTTGATTGAGCACGCCATTGATTCCGGTATCAACTTTATTGATTGCGCCAATATCTATGGGCTTATGGACGATCGTGCTAATATCGGCCGCTCCGAGGAAATTCTCGGCAAAGCGATTCAAGGCAAACGCGACGATGTGGTGATTACGTCAAAAGTATTCAGTCAGATCGGTACAGGTCCAAACGACGCTGGTTTGTCTCGATACCATATCATGCGGGAGATCGAGCGTTCCTTGAGACGACTCAACACCGACCATATTGATATCTATCTCATTCATGCCTATGATGAAGGCACCCCACAGGAAGAGACAGTTCGCGCAATGGACGATCTTGTCGGGTCAGGCAAAGTCCGTTACATCGGCTGTTGTAATCATCAGGCATGGCAGGCGTGTAAAGCACTTTGGATCGCTGATCGAATTAACGCAACGCCTTATATGTGTATCCAGAACATGTATAACCTGCTGAATCGGGATATGGAAACCGAGTTATTTGGCTTGGCGCGTGAGGAAGGGTTGGGGGTGATGTGTTATAGTCCGTTAGCGGTTGGTTTATTAAGCGGTGTCTATTCTCCAGATGAGCCACCCCCCGAAGGCACTTTATGGGGAACACGCCTCCGTGACGAATTCTCACAGCGGATGAGTGGCGCAACCGGACAGGTGATATTGACGCTTAAGCGGCTCGCAGCGGAATTAGGTAAAACGCCTGCACAACTCGCTGTCGCGTGGGTGTTATCGCATCCAGAGGTCACAGTCGCAATCAGTGGCAGCGATACAATTGAACAACTCGACGATACGCTCGGTGGTGTCGGTTGGGAACTTGATGCAGCAGTTCGGGATGAATTGGACGAAGTTTCGCGTTCATTCGTCCGTCTGATTGCACCACCGGCTTAGTGGCTATCGGTTCCCAACAACGGTCAGCGGTCGATAAACGTTGCGCTTACACAGAAGATATAACGGCAAAAAACAAAAAGGCGGATCCGAAGATCCGCCTCTACATTTTATGCCTCTACGATTCGGACACAGTTTGGTAGCGTTCCCACTTATCGCCCGCAGCAGCGGCTTGACGTTCTAACTCGGTCCGCCACCCGACAACTTCGCCTGCTTTGATACGTTCGATATCAAAACCAGCATAGCGGTCTTCAAGCCTATCGCCGAGTTTGTGATTTGCTGCCCAGCGATCCCATGCCGTTTTCATCCATTCGTGCGGAAGTGCCTCACGAACAGCAGGGTCAAGCTGCCATGCGAATCGAGCATCAACGACCTTTGGCTCCTCGTCGGAGGGGCCACCCCACTTTGACCAACCGATGGATAGCGTGTTGCGTTCACGCTCAGGCACGGTATGTCCCGTATGAATTGTCGCGCCGTTACGGATGAGAGCTTGTCCAGCCTTGAGCCGAATCGCGACTTGTCCAGGAAGCGGATCTGAGCCGTTCCAACTCGGTGTGTAGGGTACCCCTTGATCTTTCATAGATTTTGGGAGCAGCACGTCATGTTCAAGCGGTGTACGCCAGCGACTGTGGCTCCCGACAACGAGTTCATGGCATTCATCGTCTGCAAGTGCCAAAAACATACCGACACCGTTCCGTTCAGTAATTCGCTTCTCATTCTCTTCCTGAATTTCTTTCCAGCGAATTCGTTCGACTTCCTCGGAATAGGCTTCGGTCCCGTCTCCTCGGTCATCTTCTTGTGAGAAGTAACTTTTCCCAGTCCCCCACCATGTTACGTCCCGGTGCCATCCAAGTTTATTCTCTTTTTTGCGCGGATTGCACCAGAGGAGCATGTTCGTCATCACAAGCTCTTCAGGTTCAACATCACACCAAGACTTAACGAAGCCCGTAAAATCTGGCGATCCGTAAAATTTAGCGAAATCGGGTTCTTGAAAAGCTGGATGGATTATGCCTCGGATTGCCCAAGGTTCATTCTCACCCGCGCGGTGCACATATCCCTTTGAACAGTCAATGACATCATAGCCGTTTTCTGGTGCACACGCTTGCGTAACGCGGCGACCGGCCTCTCGGAGGATGGGTATCCACGGATTGTCAACAAAATCATTGATAATCACGAAACCGTGTTCCCTTAAATGTTCCAACCTTTCGGGTGTGGCACCGGGTGCGGCGAGTTCCGGTTTGAAATCAGCAAACGCCGGGGCGCGATAGACTTCTTTCTCAGGTGATTGATCGTTACTCATTGTCGTGCCTCCTTTGAAGGAACTTATTGAATATTCGTCAAAACTTGGAATTATACTATCACATACTTTGGTTATCAGTTATCAGTTTTCGGTTATCAGTTAAAGAGGTTTGCCGTGGTATTCTGTCAACCTATAGACTTTACCAGAAACCTTGGCACCCCTCAGTAGTTATCAGTTATCGGTGCAGTTTTCTCTCACTGCGAGGCATGAAAACCCTTTCAGTTGTCAGAAAGAGGAAAACCTATGATTATCCCAACCCTCTTGTAACTGATAACTGACAACTGGTAACTGATAACTTTTTTTAATGCATCTCAATTGAGAGCACATAACTCAGAATCGTCACTAACAGCCATGTCGCAACCAGCACGACCCCAAACGGGCGTTTCAACTGGTCACCCGATACGAAGATACCGCACCGGAAGACGATCAGAATAAACAACATCGCCGGAAACAAAAACTGGAAGAACTGTCCATCCGCCTGCAAACCGCCTTGTGTGGCAGCGGCTGAGACACCCGCGACAAAGAGCACATTCAGGATATCCGCACCGATAATATTTCCGACTGCCAATTCACCGTGTCCACGTCTGACTGCCGTTATTGCCGTTACCAATTCTGGGAGCGATGTACCAAACGCAACAAGTGTCGCTGAAATAATATGTTTCGGTACCCCGATGCGTTCTGCCATGACACTCACGGCTGGGATTAAGATCTGTGCAGAGACAACAATAATAGCGATTGCCCCGATGAGTTTAGCAAGTATCCCGAAGGTATTACCCTCCTCGGCATGTGTGTCTTCTGTGTCTTCAGTATCTGACGGCATTGAACCTGCCCATCGAATAGACTGCCAAATATACAACCCCAGAAGGACGACGAAGACGATACCGACAAATTGAGGCAAAACGCCGCCGGCACTAAAAACTTTCGCTGGAGATGACCACGGAAAGCACGCCGCTACCATAAGGATACCGGCACCCACCTGCACATTTGACAACCGTGAAGCCAACTGACGGTTGAGTGGTAACGGTGCTATTAGAGATGCCAATCCGAGGATAAGTCCCGTGTCACAAATAATCGAACCGACTGCATTGCCGAGGGCGAGTCCCGGTTTGCCTTGTAGTGCCGATAGCACAGAGACCGCCGCCTCTGGTGTCGTTGTGCCGACGCTCACAATCGTCGCACCGATAACGGCTTTCCCTAAGCCCCACCGTGTTGAAAGTGCCACGGCTTCATCAACAAGCCAGTCTGCGCCTTTACCGAGTGTGTAAAGCGTCACCGCGATGATAATAAAAAGTAACAGATACCCAAAACCGCTAATCGGTATTTTTCTAACAAGAAGTTCAAGCCAACCCGCATTCACAAGTCCGATGAGTTCTTCGAGTGCATCTGGATCTTGAAGCAAAGCCTGAAATTCGGCATCGTTGAATAGTGCTTGAACCCCCGCATCCTCAACTAACGTTTTTAGGGCTTCTGGATCCGCACCAATGCGGTTCAGGTTTTCCCTTATATCCTCCGAGGTCAAGCCTGTAGGGACCTCTGATACTTTGAAAATATTCAAGACACTTTGAATTTCTGTCCGTTGGAGTGTTGCTTTATGCTTTTCAAATACCTTTTCGGCAATGGAACCCTCGTCTCCGAAAACAGTGTGCGGAACTAAACTATGAAAAACACAGAACATAATAATTAGATAACAAATAATCGTTTGTTTTTTCATCAACCCCTCCTGATTTTTAACGTAGTGCACTTTTACTTGAGAATAGATTAACAGATACGTTGAACGAAGTCAAGCAAATCCACAATTTATCGCAGGGTGATTTTTCTTTTTCAGTCCCGGTGCGGTTAATGAAGATTAATTTTTTAATTCAGTGATTTCACTGAGATAACTCGGACGTTTCTGGGTTATACCCGGTGCGGTTCCAACCGCACCTACCGGGCCTGGGGGTCTAAAACTGGGTTAAAAAACCGAAAACTAAATAGTCCTGCAATTTATCGATAGTTGTCAAGACTCAATTATATTCTTGTGGCAGTTACCAGAAAAGGACTCCCACGAATTGTCTTTTAACTGATAACTGAAAGATTTTTCATGCCTCGCAGTGAGAGAAAATCGCACTGATAACTGAAAACTGTTAATAATAAAACGTATAAGTAGGTCTATCAAGAATAATGCTTAAGATATTCCAGAAACTCCCCATGACAAAATCGCCGAGTGCCAATCCGAGAAAGAGCGGCACTGTTTTCCGGTAGAGACCGAGTCCACCGTATTTTAACACACTCCATTTGGCAACGGCACTAATGATAAACGCCGCCCAAAAGAGATGGAGGTGAAAAGATACGCCGTAGCCGAGCGGATGGACCGGCCACCAAAAAAGTCGACTCCGTACTGCTGAAAGCAGGATTGTGACGGCGAAGCCGAACCCTATCGCGGCGATGTGGCCATTGTTTGCATCTTGCGGCGAAGTGAGCCAACCTTCAAGAAAGCGATACGCACGTCCGCCAAAACTGTTAATCTGACCGCCTACCTTGCCGGAATTAACACCGAGCGCAAAAAACGTGTCCACCAGCATGAAGATGCACAACGGCATCGCAATGATTGTCAGCATAAGCATCAAACGCGATAGGCCCTTTACATCAAGGTTACCGCGTTCGGCGAGTTTAAACGCTTCAAGTTGGTGCGGCATCGGATGACTCCGATTGTCTCGATTGAACCAGAAAAAGAGGGCAAACCACGTCAGGTTGCGTGCCCCGATCCGTCGGGTGCCAAGCATGCTGACAAGGCTATGGTGCGGTCCAATAAAGGTCGTTGAGTGGATAGGGAAACCGATTTGTGCGCGTATACGCGTCAACGGGATTGCAATCGTCGCAAAATGTGCAGCAAAAAAGAGTACCGCGACCCACATCGCCATGCCACCACGCATCGCAAATCCAATAATGAATATTCCACCGAAAACGATCCCCAAAAATGCCGTACGATAACGCATCGGTTCATCCGCGTCCGATATCTGTCTTCGTCCAAACGCTGTACGAAACGCCCGCCAGATTTGTCGGCGTGTCCCCCAGAGGGCAACTGCACAGATACCGATGTACGCACCGATGTTCTGCTCATACGGATAAGGGAAGCCGGGGATGTTCTCCAATCCCGTTAGGATAGCGACGAAATATTGGACTTTATAAAGAAAAAAGAAGAGCAGGCACGATGTGAGCAGCTCAAGCGGCATCAGAAAACCGAGTCCAACAGCAAACGGATAGACAATGATCGCATTTCCACCGCGGAGAAGAGCCGTCCACGGCCTTTCGGTGAATAGCGCGTTAAGAGGTATGTGCTTGTTCGGGAAAGCCGGAATTGATGGAAAAAAGATGTTAATCCCATTCACAAGACTGATGATGGACGCGATGCCGAATCCCCACCACATCGCTCGACTCCGTAAGAACCGATTTGTGTTATAGGCAAGTTGATAGGGTAACTCAACAATCGGATACACGAGGCGTTCCTGTTCCGTCCACTGTTTGCGGATAATTACATTGATACACTGCATCACGAAGATTAGCGCGAAAGTAAATACGCACCACCAGAACGTCGGGATCATCCATTTCATCATATAATGGGTCTCAAAAAACGGTTCTTCACCGAGATAGAACGCGCGAAGCACGCTCGGATCGTTGATTGTTAACCAATCCGGCAGATAACGCCAAAATAGTTCGCGCCATTCGTTTTCAGGCGTACCGAAATAGAAGGCATGGACAATAATTGAGACGAGCGGAAGAAACATGTCGTAGGACATGAACAGTAGTGTGATTGACATCAGGACATAGAGGCTAATCAATTCACCGCCTGTCAGCGCGTGCTTCGCTGCATATTTTTTAACAACGATGTTGAGCATCGCGATGACCAGCAGTGTGAATACAACACTATAGAACGGTGCCATCAACGTTGGGAAGGTATATCGAAGGGCTTCACATTCGATATGCCATTTGTAGATGAACGGCAAGAGTAGCAACGATATAAGTACGGTACGCACGGTAATCTTTTCATGATTTGGCATATCCAGAGGCGAATGTGATAGAGACATAATGCGGATTTGAGTGACTGGGCAGTG
Organism: Candidatus Poribacteria bacterium; assembly: GCA_003635195.1. GTDB lineage: Bacteria > Poribacteria > WGA-4E > WGA-4E > WGA-3G > WGA-3G. The sequence goes on from PYIY01000072.1 coordinate 8,722, forward strand.
AATAAAAGGTCTTGATGTGTTATCGCAGAAAAGTGAACCATCTCTTTAATATTTTACGTTTATTTATCTAAAAGTTCAAGGAATTCCATCTTGGATGTTGAGCTCAGAGAGGACATTTGATCATGGAAATCACACAAGTAGAAGCCTTTGCACTCCGGTTCCAAACGGGGAAATCATCAGAACAACAGGAAGACAATTATTACTTACCGGATGAAGGGTGGCGTTGTATCTACGCACGCCATCACGAAACAATGGTCGTACGAATCACCACATCAGATGGCATTGTCGGCTATGGCGAAGGGCAAAGTCCGGTCTCACCGCGCACCTCAAAAACAATCGTCGAGGATTTGTGTCGCCCGATACTCATAGAGAAAGACCCGTTTGATGTGGAATATCTTTGGCAACGCATGTTCACAGCGATGCGCGAGCGTGGACACTATACAGGCTTTTTTATTGACGCACTCGCTGGATGTGATATCGCGTTATGGGACATCATCGGGCAAGCGACAGGTAAACCCGTGCACAAAGTACTTGGGGGTAGATATCGGGACCGGATCTCCTTATACGCTGGGGTTGGTGGTAGCACGCCAGAATCAGCAGCGGCGCAAGCATCGGAGTATGTTGCACAGGGATATGGCGGATTGAAGATTCACGCAACACGGAGCCGTGAGGAGATTTTGGCGATCGTTGCAGCTGTCCGCGAACAAGTAGGTCCGCATGTCAAGTTGATGGTAGATGTCCATACCCAATACAGCATCCCAGACGCGATTCTGCTCGGACGCGGGCTTGAGGAATTGGACGTGATGTGGTTAGAATCGCCGACGGTGCCGGAGGATATTCCAGGGCAAGCAGCATTGACACAAGCGTTGGATATGTCGGTCGCTATTGGCGAATGGACACGCACCCGTTTTGAATTGCGGGAAGTATTTGAACGCCGCGCCTGCGACATCACTATGCCCGATATTGCACGCACAGGACTCACAGAAGGTAAGCGCATTGCCAGTCTTGCCGATACCTACAACATTCCGGTGACACCGCATATCGGTGGCGGCGGTATCTTATCGATCGCCGCAACAATCCAATTTTCTGCGACGATTCCTAATTTCCTCATCATGGAACATTCACCCGGCGCGTATGAGATGAAGGGACAAATCACCACGCGAAAACCGACAGTCCAAGACGGGGCATTTATCTTGGACGATACCCCCGGACTCGGCGTTACTATTGATACAGATGTGTTAGAGGCGTTTGCCATAAACAGTCAGTAATGAGTAGCTCCTAAATCAGAAATGCGAAAGGCAAGAAAAACTACATATTGAAAATCTTCAGTAGACATCATTAAACAGTGAGGCTTTCTAAAAAGATGACCTTTTGACACCGAAATACTGACTGCTGATGGCTGATAGCCATTAATACCCTTTTTCCTTATCCACAACATTGGACAACGGTTCCCCGTTCACATATTTGTGCATATTCTCAATAAACAACTCCATCGCGCGTTTGGCGATATTTTGCGAGGCACCCGCAGTATGGGACGTTAAAATCACGTTCGGTAGCGTCCACAGCGGATTATCTGCTGGACACGGTTCGGTGTAGGTGACATCCAGTCCTGCGCCTGCTAACTTCTCACTTTCCAGCGCGGCAATCAATGCCGCCTCGTCGACCACTTTACCGCGACTCACATTGATAAAGTAGCTCCCCTCTGGTAAGGCATCGAATTCGGCATGGGAGAGCAGCTTGTGAGTTTGGGGCGTAATTGGACAACAGACCATCAGGACTTCGCAGCGGGATAGGAACTCCGGCAGCCAATCCAGTTGTCCCAATTCATCAACGGTGTCCGGCTTTTCCATCGGTTCTGGATCGACTGCAATCACGTTGAACTCAAACGCCTTAGCGCGTTGTGCGACCGCCCTACCGATACCACCGAGTCCGAGAACCCCCATCGTCATTCCTGCGACTTCCACACAAGGCAGCCACTTCCACTCTTTCTCTCGCATCAGATCGAGTTGTGTATTGACACCACGCGTCAGTGCCAGTAGCAGCGCGAACGCGTGTTCAGCGAGTTGTGGTCCGTACAATCGCTTGCTGTTCACCAAAGTGATAGGACTCTCCTTAAAAGCGGGGTACATTGAGCCTTCCACACCTACGAAAGGCTGCATCACCCATTGAAGGGATTGCGCATAAGGGAATGCCGCCTCTGACACCGTTCCGTAGAGAATTTCGACATCTGAAAGGTGATCGCTGAGAGATTCACCTTCCGGCAGAAAATTTATTTCCATCTCTGGAGGCGCGTCCTGCAGCATATCCGCAACCTCTTGACTGATCCCACTGGCGATCAGCACCTTAATTTTAGCCATTGATAGTCTCCTTAGCTGTAGTATTTACTGTGATAATTCTTGACAGAAAATTAATGCGTCAATACGGGCGCGCTTGAGGGGCAATCCTATTCCATGATGGATTCACACGGAACGGCGGCACCACAGGGATAGGTTTAGTGTCGGGGAAACGGGAACCTACTAAAGGCTTTAACGTTTTGCTGAGGTAAGCCTCCACACCGTTGCGGGAGTAGGGCAGTACATCTGTCCATGTGACGAGTAAACTCAGGTGCGCGTAACGTTGAATTTGAGGGTCTTTGCGGTGTGCAGCGATTCTATTCCTGATATTCCCTTGCCCAACCCTAACCGTTACAGGGTTCCCAATATTATCCCAATACCAGATAATATAGACCCCTTCAAAGTTGTCGTAGTATTTGTGACTTAAATCCACACGCTCTAATAAACACCATGCGTTGTTATCACATTTCATCCAAAACGGATTTATTGTTGTTTGGTTCATCCTTGCCTCCAGTTTGTTGTGGTTAGGCAGAGCCGCTCATCTATATTGCCTTATCCTGACTGGACTAATTCTTCTGACTGTCGGCGATCTTCCTCTGCTTCTTCATATTTGCCCAGTTGTGCTTTCATAGTTCCGCGCTGTCGATAAAAAAAAGCATCATTAGGGTATAGTTGAATTGCTTCGTCATAAACAGCAATAACCTCTTCGTATTGCCCAATTTCCGCCTTTGAAAGTGCGCGCTGCTGATAATAAGCAGATGAGTCGTTGGGGTTTAGTCGGATTGCATTGTTGTAATCGGCAATTGCATCTTCATATTGTCCAAGTTGATCCTTCACAAGCCCACGCTGCTGATAGGTAGGCGCGTCGTTGGGGTTTAGTCGGATTGCATCGTTGTAATCGACAATCGCGTCTAAGAGTTGTCCTAATTGCTCCTTGGCAAGTCCGCGTTGATAGTAAACGGATGCATTGTTGGGGTTTAGCTGGATTGCATTGTTGTAATCGGCAATTGCATCTTCATATTGTCCAAGTTGATCCTTCACAAGCCCACGCGAGTAATGAAGGGATGCATCATTAGGTTTTCGATAGATTGCTTTGTCATAATCGGCGATAGCTTCCTCAAACTTATGTCTTCGGAGTGCTTGTTTGGCACGCTTTTCATGTTCATCAGCACTCAGCGGCGTATATGATGCGTAGTCATCGCGTAAACTGGCGAAACCCTCAAAGTCGGGAAACAGCCTTATTTCAGTGATACCTGATATTCGCTCCAATTCGGTACGAATATCTTCCTTCTTACATTTTTCTATAATACACGCTGCATCTTCCTCAAATTCGTAATGTCCAAAGAAAAAGATAGACTGCTGGGCAAGAATACGGTTGTTCTGTTGCCGAGGCTGCCAGTGGTACAGTTGTGGTTCTTTTCCATCTAAAAAGTAAGAAACAGACTCTGTTAACAAATGGGGCTCAATTTCTATAAACCTATCCGCGTTCTTATGCACCGCAAATACCTTACCATTTGTGGAATCTGAGGTTTTGGAATCTTGTCCACAGGCAAACCAGAGTGCGACTTGTGCACTATAGGTAAAGTCTATTAGACATGTCGCTGCTTTGAAGTGTTGAAGACCAGCAAGTATTTCTAAATCACCAAGAGACCGTCCATCTTTCTGATCGTATCCCCGGAGCCGCGCTTCACGAATCAAAGCCGTATTAATTTCAACAAATGTTGGGAAACCTTTGTCCTCAGAATTTTGCTCATTTTCTGGCACTCGACGATAAGCAGACGCTTGTATGTCATATTTATCATTAGGAACACCACGAAATACATAGGTTCCTTCGTCGAATCGACTCGCCCATTCTAAGAAATCGCTCAATATTTTAACAGGTTTGGATTTTTTCTTCTCACTTAATTTACGCCTCTCAATATGGGTTTGTCTAATTCTTTTCGCTTCCGAAAAAGGGGACCGGTGTCAGATATACCGTCTGTAGAATTCGCCTTTATAGTAACTAACTGGAGTTGGAGATTATATAAAATCTACCACATAAAAGAGAAAAATGCAACTCAAATCCCTTCCTTTTCCATTGACAGAAAAACAAATCTGTGCTAAAATCACAAACGGATTGACACTAAAGGGAGGGGTTGGACACATAAACGAATGCGAACAATTAAAGCACGGCTTGGAAACTCATATCTTTTGACGTTGGTCGTCTATTTCATGTTTTGTTTGTTGACGAGTAAAGCATCTCCAGCAAACACAGATCACAAATCCACTGAAACTTCTGCACACCGAGAGATTAAGGCTATCCGAACGGAAACCCCACCGACAATTGATGGAAAATTAGATGACCCATGCTGGCAAGATAGTGCAAAAACAGGAGACCTTATTCAATTTGAACCACAGCGCGGCGAGCAAGCAACACAACCAACGACTATCTACCTCGCCTACGACGCGAATAAACTCTATGTGGCGTTTGAATGTTTCAAGACCGATATGGACAACCTCGCGGCAAATCAGACACGACGCGACGCTTTCTTCTTCTCCGATGACCATGTTGAGGTTTTAATTGACACCTTCCTTGACGGTAGGAATTGTTATGCGTTTGCTTTAAACGCACTCGGCACACAAACTGACCAACGTTTTATTAACGAAGGCGCGAACAGGCGCACCGGTTCATCGAGCATCGGAACAGCTATCTCATGGGATTGCGATTGGCAAGGGCAAGCAGCAAAAGGGACAGACAAATGGACAGCCGAATTCGCGATTCCGTTTGCCGAACTCCGATTTTCAAAGCGCGCGGAAGCAGCAACATGGGGTATCAACTTTTGGCGAAATGATGAAGCTCCCGCGGAAGAACAGACCTGGGCAGATTTGGGCGAACGACAGTACGCTGTCTCAAAATTCGGGCACCTAACGAATCTTCCAATCGCAGACTTGGTTACCAAACGACCGGTAAAATTCAAACCGTATGGCACACTAAAACCACAAATACTGCAATCAGAAGATGGTGAAACGACAGCAGCTGTGAAACCGGATGCCGGACTTGACCTCCGATATCCAATCAAAGATTTCACAGTCGACTTGACGTTAAACCCGGATTTCGCACAAATCGAGGCAGATCCAGACCTCGTGAATCTCAGCGATATCCCGCTCCGTTTCCCTGAGAAACGTCCATTTTTCCTTGAAGGAAATGAGCTTTTTCAAATGCCGCTTGATCTGTTCTATAGCCGACGGGTTGAAGATTTGATTGGCGGCGGGAAAGTTATCGGCAAATTCAGCAAATACAACCTCGCTTTTATGGGTGCCGTCGCGGGACCAGAAAACTTAGATAAAGAGATAAAAAAAGGCGAGTTGCCCCTTGCCAACTACAATTACGCTGTTCTTAGATTGCAACGGGAAATCGGGAAAACATCATCGGTTGGATTTTTAGGCGTAAATAAACAACGCGGCAGCATCTATGATCGCGCCGGTGGTGTGGATGCCCGCATCCAACTGCCAGCAGACTTAAATCTCAACATGGAATATGCAGCGGAATGGAAAGCAGGGGGCTTTGAAATGCCAGAGAGCACTACAGATGACCTGATTTTTGTTCAACTCGCTCGTCGGACAAATGTATTCTCGTTAGATGCGGTTTATGCAGACATCGGGGAACACTTTAGCCCCGAAACAGGTTTCGTTCCGCGCATAGACAGACGTGGTCTTGTTATTAGAAGTCGGTATAACAAGCAATACAAAGGGGCACTCGAAAGGCTCCGGGGTGAAGCTGAATATGAACGGCTCGCGAATCATGCGGGGGAACTGACAAATCATAGGGCACGTTTTAGTGGGCTCCTCGGTGTGAGTAATGTTTTCTTTCTGCTCGGACCGGAGTGGTACTATCACGTTAACGATGACAATCAACCCTTCACCGACAGGACAGTGCGATTCTTCGCTGGGTGGTTTCCACCAAAATACGTACAGATCCGAAATACCGGTAGTTTTGGCATCCGCGACAATAAAGACACTTTTTTTATCCGCCCAGAGCTTACGATCCGGCCCACTGCTAAACTCAGTTTTGAGTTTATTCTACAGCGACTCCACGAAAGAGAGTCGGAGGCAGCGCAGTGGCACCTTTCGGAATGGACGCGTCGTTTCATCGTGAACTATCAATTTGCACAACGGATGTATGCCAGAGCCAGTGCGGAATTTACCTTGGAAAAAGAACGCCGAGTCTTCGCTCTTTTCGCGTATGAGTATCGTCCCGAAAGCAATTTCTTTATTGTTTATAACGACAACCGAGATGTAGAAGGCAACACCGAGCGGATCGTATTCATTAAAATCGCCCATCTATTGAAAACGAATATTTTTTAGCAGGAAGCTCTTGTAGGAGGGGTTTGTAACCCCGATTCTTGCTCAGAAAACCGAAAACGCAATGGCTCTGAACAGCGCAGTAGAATTTCTTGACATATCCCATTCTGCAGTTTAAAATTAAAGTAAGTTCAATGTGATAGAATATGGGGGATATTCCTACGGACAACCTTTTGAAACGCCACCAGCATTGGCTACTCGCTATACTTTCAGCATTCTTGCTGTTTCTGAGTTTCCCGAATGTAAACCTCTATCCGTTGGCTTGGATAGCGATGGTGCCATTTTTCATTGCACTCACGCGGGCAACGGGCTGGAAATCTGCTTTCTGGATCGGTTACCTAACAGGTCTCCTATTTTTCGCAGGTTTGCTCCTCGCTATTATCCTGCTCTATCCATACGAGAATATCTTCGCTACGACGGTCGGTTATCTGCTCCTCGTCGGCTATACGGGGCTCTATTTTGCTGTTTTTGCCGCCCTAATGCAGTTTGGGCAGGTGCGTTCAGGTATACTATTCCCGCTTGCCGCTGCGTGCATCTGGACAGCATTGGAATGGGTACGGAGTTGGTTAATGACAGGATTTCCATGGGGAAGTATTGGCTACTCACAATGGAACAACCTAATAGGCATACAAGTTGCTTCCGTTGTTGGCGTACACGGCATCAGTTTTGTGATTGTGCTCTTCAATGCCGGTATCGCTACTGTGCTGAGGAACCGCCAACAGTGGCGACAAGAAATTCGTGCCGTAGTCCTACCGGTGGTTCTGATGCTGCTCTGCTTCGGTTATGGTGCCTTCCAACTTCAAGATGCTGAACCTTTAGATCGTGAGACAAATGCCACAGTGACGACAGATACAGAAACCTTAAATGTCGCACTTATCCCCGGTAATATCTCGCAGTTACAAAAATGGGATGTGAATCAATTCCCAGCGATTTTGCGGCGTTACATCAACTTGACCTATAAAGCAAGCAGGGCGGCACCTGACTTAATTGTATGGCCCGAAACATCGATTCGAAGCCAGGCATTGACGGGTGAATGGCCAATATACTACGGTAGGTTTTCCGGAATGCTCCGTGAGACAGCTATTCCTATAATCGTTGGGACAGCTAACAGGGGAGAAACAGACGAAGCAATCGGCAAATTTTCCAAAGATGCTGATAAAAAAAGTGAACCGATATACAACCGCGTCCTTTCGATAGCCTCAGATGGCAAGATACACGGTACCTACGCGAAGATGCACCTTGTGCCGTTTGGCGAGTACGTACCCTTGGAAAACCTACTCCCGGATTTTATCCCCGATTTTATCCAGTTTGAACCCTTTGCGCATGGAAAAACAGTAAACCTTTTACCCGTGTTTATCGTTAAAGATAAGACGAACACTGTGAAACGGACGGACGGTCTGTTTCGCGACGCAAAAGTGTTTGTTGTTAAAGATAAGGCAGACACACAGAAAGTAGAGATCGGTGCTTCGATCTGCTTTGAATCGGTGTTCCCGAACGAATTTCGTAGACCTGTCCAAAAAGGTGCCAGAGTGATGGGAATCTTCACGAACGATGCTTGGTTCGATGGGACTGCTTTCCCCGAACTGCATCTGTCGATGGCACCTTTCCGCGCAATCGAAAACCGAATAGCCGTGTTCCGTTGCGCAAATGGCGGATTCACGTGCATTGTAGACAAATTCGGTAGGATAACAACCCCTATGGTTGCACCGAACGCCACGCAAGAGGTCCTTATTGCACCCGTCCCCCTGCTCTCATCTACGAAACGTGAACAGACGCTTTATACTCGCTACGGCGATTGGTTTCCGATCCTCTGTATGTTTATCTGTGCCGGAGGGTTCGGCAGTCAACTCGTTATACGGCGATGGCGTAAACATTCTTAACTATTTATGAGGTAATCTATGCTAATAGATCTAAAAAACCGGGCTGACGAGATGCAAACGCGCCTCTTAGAACTCGGAGGTTATCTTTGACCTCGGTGCAAAACGAAAAGAATTAACAGAACTTGAGGAAATAACGATCGCTCCAGACTTTTGGAGCAACACACAACGCGTTCAAAAAATCAATCAACGGATCGCTGTCCTCCGAGATGAGATTAGCAAATACGAGGAACTGAACCTCAAAATCCAAGACATCCAGACGCTCGTTGAACTCGCAATTGAAGAGAACGATGAAAGTTTACAGGCGGAAGTTGGAGATGGATTGGAAGGTGTCGCCAGTCATCTTGAACAGATGGAACTCCGGTTAATGTTGAATGGTGAGTTTGATGAGAATAATGCCATTCTCAATATCCATTCTGGCGCAGGCGGGGTCGACGCACAAGATTGGGCGGGGATGTTGATGCGCATGTACCTCCGTTGGTGCGATAGGCGTGGCTATCAAACGCAAATCGTGGATATCACTGTCGGAGATGAAGCCGGTATCAAAGGCACAACCATTCTTGTTACAGGCGATATGGCTTACGGTTACCTTCAGGCTGAAACGGGTGTGCATAGGCTCGTCCGTCTGTCTCCTTACGATTTTAATAAGCGACGACATACCTCTTTTGCCGCTGTTGACGTTACGCCTGAAATCGACGATGCAGTGGACGTAGACATTCAAGCAGAAGACCTACGCATAGATAGTTATCGAGCCAGCGGTGCAGGCGGCCAACATGTCAACGTCACAGATTCAGCGATTCGGATTACACATAAACCGACCGGGATTATTGTTCAGTGTCAGAACGAGCGTTCTCAGCACAAGAACCGAGAAATCGCGATGAAACTCCTCCGATCACGTCTTCATGAAAAATATCGTGCTGAACGGGAAGCAGAACTCGCGAAACAGCGGAGTGAGCGTTTAGACATCGAATTCGGTAGTCAAATCCGGTCGTATGTGATGCATCCTTATCAACGCGTCAAGGATTTACGCACGGATGTTGAAACTGGAAACGTCAACGCCGTGTTAGATGGCACGTTAGACGAGTTCATTGAGAGTTATCTTAAAATGAAGGCACAAGAGAAGTGATACCAATCAGGAAGCCGATAACTAACCATCCATGTATTTTAGTTTGCTTTACTTGTGCAACTGAAGTATAATTATTACTATATTTTGGACAATTTCCTGTAGAATAGGCTGCTGGTTTCCTGTTTCATCTTGCGTCTTTTCTGCAAGTTCGCCACCGCTCAAAACTTGTAGAAAAATAGAAACAGTCTTGAAAATAGATACTATACGGAACAAAAAACTGCCCAAACTATTGTAATTAAAAAAATAGCGCGAAAAAAAGGAGGCGTAATTCGTGGAAGAAACAAAGGATTTAATTCAGCAACGTCGTGACAAATTGGACGAAATCCGCCAATTTGGTGTAGAACCGTATCCACACAAATACGAACCTACACATACGACATCCGCAGTGCACCAAGATTTTGCCGATATTCAAGAGACACCTGACGAAACGTATACCGTTCGCGTCGCAGGCAGAATCATGACCAAACGCGACCACGGCAAAAGCAGCTTCGCACACCTCCAAGATGGCGAAGGCAAAATCCAGATTTACGTCCGGCGCGATAAAGTCGGTGCTGAACCCTATAAAATCTATCGGCGTTTTGATAGCGGTGATATTGTCGGTGCTGAAGGAACGGTCTTCCGAACACGAACTGGTGAATTGACTGTTCTTGTTGATTCCATAGAACTGCTCTCTAAATCTATCCGACCGCTCCCCGAAAAATGGCACGGTTTGCAAGATAAACAGACGCGCTATAGGCAACGATATGCCGACCTCATCATGAATCCTGAGGTAAAGGATGTCTTTCTGAAAAGGACACAAATTGTTCAAGCCATTCGCGATATGCTCAACGCTCAAAGTTTTATTGAAGTTGAAACGCCGGTTCTTCAACCAATTTATGGCGGCGCAAACGCTCGACCGTTCACAACATATCACAATACTTTGGAACAATCGCTTTATCTACGCATCGCAAATGAACTCTACCTCAAACGCTTGATCGTCGGCGGATTTGAACGGGTTTATGAATTCTCGCGCGACTTCCGAAACGAAGGGATGGATAGAGACCATAACCCTGAATTTACCATGCTTGAACTCTATCAGGCTTATGCTGACTACATCCAGATAATGGAACTTACTGAAACCTTAATCGCTGATACAGCGAAAACCATTCATGGGACAACGAAAATTCCTTATCAGGAGCATGAGCTTGATCTCACACCGCCTTGGCGGCGGATGAATATGGTCGATGCCGTGCGAGAACACAGCGGTATAGATCCTGTGCCATTGTCAGGGGATGAGTTGTACAAGGCAGCCGTTGACGTAGGAGTCGACTTAGCAGGCGATGAGACGAAGGGTAAAATTATCGCTGAACTCTTTGACAGGTTTGTCGAATCAAAACTAATTCAGCCGACATTTATAACAGATCATCCGATTGAAGTCTCACCGTTTGCGAAAAAGAAACCTGACAATCCAGAGTTCGTCGAACGGTTTGAATTCTTTATCTGTGGAATGGAGGTCGGCAACGCTTTTAGTGAACTTAACGATCCCATTGACCAACGCCAACGCTTTCTTGAGCAGGCAAGCAGTTTAGAGGCTGGTGATGACGAAGCGTTCATGGTGGACGAAGATTATCTACGGGCGTTGGAATACGGTATGCCACCGACGGGCGGGCTCGGCATCGGTATTGACCGCTTGACAATGCTGCTAACGAACCAATACTCTATCCGGGACGTAATCCTGTTTCCACAAATGCGCCCGGAAACTTAAGATGATAACCGCACCGATACTTCATACAGAAAGGTTGATACTCCGTTCATTTACGCTTGAAGATGCCGCTGATGTAAAGCGTCTTGCCAGCGATCCTGACGTAGCACCGGCAACCTATTTCATTGAACGTTCCTATGAAGAAGGTGCAGCGGAAGAGTGGATTTGGTGGTGCCACGAATGGCTTGAAGACGGTGAACGCGCAAATTTGGCAATCACACTTAGAACCGATGGAACGTTGATCGGCACAGTTGAATTGACATTCCGGATTCACCTGCCTTATAATGATGCAGCGCTCGGCTATTGGATTGGAAAACCCTATTGGAACTGTGGGTATGCGACCGAGGCGGCAAAGGCTATGGTCGCTTATGGATTTCGTGAACACGACATCGATCTGATTTACGCCGATTATTCCAAACAAAATCCTGCCTCTGGACGCGTGATGCAAAAGATTGGGATGCATTACGCTTATGATTTGTCCGAAGACGATATGATTCGTTACAGAATTCTAAAGAGTGAGTTTGCAGAAAAATGAGAACGGCACCGCCTCTTCTTACAGAAAGATTACTACTTCGCTCACTCACACTTGAGGACGCGCAAGATGTGCAACACCTTGCAGGTGAACGTGATATCGCTTTAATGGTCTGCCGCATTCCGCACCCTTATGAAGATGGTATGGCGGAAGAATGGATTCGCACTTGTGCTGACGCGTACAAAAAAGACGAAGCCATAAATTTCGCAATTACGCTGAGAACAGACAGAAACTTAATCGGGACTATAGGACTTGAACTCGAGCAAGAAAACGAGAGAGCTGAGCTCGGTTATTGGATAGGAAAACCTTACTGGAACCATGGGTATGCGACTGAGGCAGCACGCGCCGTTGTTGCTTACAGTTTTGAAGTGTTGAAGTTGAATCGAATTTATGCTTATCACTTCACGCGAAATCCTGCTTCTGGACGGGTGCTGGAAAAAGTCGGGATGCGCTATGAAGGGCACCGCCGACAACATACAAAGAAATGGGATAACTTTGAGGATTCAATCGGATACGGGATGCTAAAATCAGACTATGATTCATTATATTCTATAAAGTCCCCCTGATAAGGGGGATTTAGGGGGTTTAAAGGGCGAAAATTATCGGTTGTTGCATTTAAATGTCCAATATTTCCTCAATTTGCGTAAATCCTAACCAATTTAAAACCAGACGTATCCCGAACCAGGTCGGAATTAATCAGACCCCATCGTGGAACGTATTGGAACGATGCCCAGGGGTCCATAGTTAAAAAATATGAAATTTGAATGGTTTGTAGCCTCCCGCTATTTGCGTTCTCGGCGCAAACAGTCGTTTATTTCAATTATTAGCATTATTTCAATCGGTGGTGTCGCACTCGGTGTCGCAACAGTCATCCTCGTCATCGCGGTCTTGGACGGCGTTGAGCATGGACTCAAGGACAGATTTCTCTCAAACGAGGCACATGTCGTTTTGAGTTTGATTGATTACGGTTTTTTCAGAGACTATCAAAAACGAATCAAACGGATTGAGGCACTTGATGATGTCGTTGCAGCGTCGCCTGCTATTTTGACACAAACGGGCGTTTTTCGAGAACGTACAGATGCCATTCAAGATGTAATTGTTATCAAAGGCATTGACCCTGCGCAGGAAGACAAGGTTACTGGTTTCTCAACCTATGTGGATGGCTCAACAGACTTCCTAAACTCGGAGCTTATTGAAAAAGCTCGGCTTATCAGAGACGAAACGATTACCGGGGGCATCATTCTTGGCGGACGTTTGGCGGCTCGGCTCGGTATTATCAAAGGCGATGTCCTGCGGTTACTCATTAAAATTGCGGAGGGGCCAGTACATGGGGCATTGCTACCGGACTTAGCGAATTTTGTTGTCATCGGGTTTTATGAATCTGAAATGGAGTATTACGATAACAAGCTTGGGCTTATTCACATAGATTCTGCCCAAAAATTGTATGGCGTAAAGGAGCGAGCGAATTCCATTTTCGTCCGATTGACCGATGCTGAATTGGCACCGCGAATTGCTACACGCATTGAAGATGTTGCTGGATTCACTGTCTTAGAAGGGATGCCGCATGCAAGGACATGGATGGAGGCACAAGCACAGCTCTTTTGGGCACTGCGATTAGAAAAAATAGCAACTATCGTCATTGAAGCACTTATTATTATCGTTGCGTCCTTTAATATCGCAAGCACACTTATCATGACTGTGATGGAAAAAACAAAAGACGTGGGAACGCTCAGGACACTCGGTTCCTCACGCGGCAACATCATGCGAATCTTTATGATTCAGGGCAGCATTATCGGAATGATCGGGACAATACTTGGGACCGCTTTAGGGCTCTCGTTCTGCTGGCTTCTCAGTTCTAACACTGCGAGACCTGCTTACTGGTATGCGTTTGTGCTGGCTGTGCCAATTCTTTTACAAATCTTCATAGCCACGCAGCGTGTGTTGCCAAACAAGGGCGGATGGAAATTGGCAGCCTGGATTTTATTGCTTGTTGGCGTAGGTTTCGCGCTCTACTGTCTGGTCAGACCAATTTCATTCGTAGATCTCGGACTTAGCCAAATTTACCAGATGCACCAAATGCCCATAAAAGTAAATTGGTTATTCGTTATTTTCATTAACGCGCTTTCACTCGTTATCTGCTGGTTCGCAACGCTCTATCCGGCGTGGCAAGCAGCAAATCTGAAGCCGGTTGAAGCTTTGCAACATGAGTAGGACTTACGCACTTTACTGGTAGGGGCGGTTTCAAACCGCCCCTACCGAAGATAGATGACTCAGCATAATTTTGCGTAAATCCTGATGGATAGAAAAAAGAGGAAGCCTGTGCTGAATACTACAGAAGCACTCATCCGTATTGTAGATTTACACAAATCCTATTATGATGGCGAAGCGGAACTTCCAGTACTTCAAGGTGTTGATCTTGAAGTGAATATGTCAGAATTGCTTGCAGTTATCGGAGCGTCAGGTGTAGGAAAAAGCACACTCCTTCATATTATCGGCACCCTTGACCGACCAACTGCAGGACGCGTCTTATATGATGAACAGGACATTTTTACTTGGCACGATACCGAACTCGCACGGTTTCGGAACAAGGAAATCGGGTTTGTGTTTCAATTTCATCATCTACTACCGGAATTTACAGCACTTGAAAATGTCGCAATGGGGGCTTTAATCACAACACCAAACGATAAAGCAGTTTATGAGGAAGCCGCCTCCCTGCTTGAATATGTTGGACTCTCAGAACGGTTCTCCCACTATCCAAGCCAGTTGTCCGGGGGTGAACGGCAACGCGTCGCTATCGCACGGGCATTGATTAATAAACCTAAAGTCGTACTCGCTGATGAACCAACAGGGAACCTTGACCGGCGAAGCAGTGAAGCTGTACTGGAACTTCTGTGGGATTTAAACTCGAAATCTGGACAAACCTTCGTTATTGTAACCCACAATCAAGAACTTGCTCAGAAAGTGGATAGAGTCGTCCAACTTGTTGATGGAAAAATTTCTTAACTATGGGCATCCCGGGCACCGCTCCATTACATTTTTCGCCCTTCTCCAATAACGGGTGAGGCCCCGGTTTCCGGTGAATCCCAACTGTATTTATTACGGATTTGAACGTTTTTTCTTTTTTTATTAACAGCACCAATCTATAATATTAGCCGAGGATGACCAGAAACCTGCCCGAAATGTAATGGAGGGGTGTTTTTGTTGGGGGTGTTTTGCTTGGGTGTTTCTGCGTATTCTGTGTATTAATAGGGTGTTTCTGCGTATTTCTGCGTATTGCTTGGGTATTTTTTAAGATCAGGAGGCCATAATTAAAAAATGTTGATTTATATCGACGGAGAATTTTTACCAAAAGCAGAGGCAAAAGTCTCAGTATTTGACCACGGTTTGCTTTATGGAGATGGTGTCTTTGAAGGCATCCGCTCCTATAATGGTAGGGTCTTTAAACTCGACGAACATCTTGAACGACTTTACAATTCTGCAAAATCGATTATGTTACAGATCCCTATTTCCATTGAAACGATGAAGGAAACGGTTCTGGAGACGCTCCGTCGAAATCATCTCACGGAAGCCTATATTCGATTGGTTGTAACGCGTGGTGTCGGGGATCTCGGACTCGATCCAGATAAATGTCCGAAGCCGAGTATAATAATTATTGCAGATAAAATCGTCTTATATCCACAAAAATTCTATGAAGATGGATTGGAGATCGTAACCGCCTCTGTCCGACGAAATTATGCCGAAGCCATTAATCCGCGAATTAAATCGTTGAACTATCTAAATAACATTTTAGCAAAAATTGAAGGAAAACAAGCAGGGGCACAAGAGGTCTTGATGCTTAATGCCGAAGGTTATGTTGTTGAATGTAGCGTGGACAATATCTTCTGGATAAAAAATGAAACAATAGTCACACCGCCAGTTCACATGGGGATTTTAGAGGGTGTTACGCGAAACAGTGTCATCGGTCTTGCCCGCGAGGCCGGCATGAAGGTCGAAGAACGCGTCTTCACACGACACGACCTCTATATCGCTGATGAATGCTTTTTGACAGGCACAGCTGCCGAAGTTATTCCCGTCGTGAAAATTGACCAGCGCACTATTGGGAGTGGACAACCCGGAAAGATAACACAGCGACTGCTCTCTACATTCCGACAATATGCGAATAGCTCCGGCACTCCGATCTATATCACAGAATAGATACCGCGCCTATAGAATATGGGAAAACCCGCAATATACAGGGGGACATTTCATTATGAATGCGATAAGAAACATCCTGATTCTCATCAGTCTAATCGTCGGACTTACGGCAACCGCTGCTGTTGCAGAAGAACAGACCGACGTAGTATTTGGACCTGAAGTGCCGACTGCAGAAAAACAGATAGATACGGCGAAAGATGCTCAGGCAGCTCCATCTACCGAAACTGACAAAGAAGACACGACAGCTACCACTGAATCGCTTGTTGATCCGAGATTCCTTATCAAGAAAATTACTTTTCAAGGTGTAGAGACTGTCTCCGAAGACATGCTGCGCACACTTATTCAAACACAAACCGGTGATGAAGCCTCACCAGAACTCCTTACGCAGGACCTGAAGAGCCTTTTTAAAGACACAGGGTTCTTTGCTGATGTCCAAATAGATACCCAATCCGCTGAAGGTGGAGGGCTTGAAATCATATATAAGGTATTTGAGAGTCCTAAAATTTCTGGCATTAACTTTCTCGGAAACGAGAATTTGGATACCGGTAAGCTAAAGAACGAGATAACGCTCCGTCCCGATGAGATTTTCAGTGACCGGCGGCGCTGGGAGAGCGAGCGAGCACTCCAAAAGTTGTACCATGAAAAAGGATATTATCTTGTCGGTATCCAGACACATCTTGATAAGAGCAGTCGTGAAGATGATACAGAGGCAAATACTGTTCAAGTCACGTTTGAGATAAATGAAGGACCGAGGGTCCGAATTGAGGAGATCAATTTTATCGGAAACGAACTGGTTTCCGCTAATACGCTACGAAAGAAACTCAAAACCCGCACGGGTAAACCGTTTGACCAGATTTTGTTTGAAGAAGAGGATCTGTCGCTAAACCTCCGCAACTACTATCAGGACCGCGGCTTCGCACAGGTGAAAGTACTCGGTTACGAGAAACGTTTCACAGAAGACAAAACCGGTATGATGCTTGACATCACTGTTGATGAAGGCCCCGAATTTATTATCGGAACCTATACACTTGAAGTGCAAGCCGGTGCCAAAAACCTCTTTTCAGAAAAAAAGATACGGGGGATGCTTGACCCCGCAGAGGGTGAGATATTCAATCGCGGTAACTTTGATGAATCCATCTCGAAATTACAGAAGGCATATCTCGATAAAGGCTATTTGCTTTCAGAGGTCATTCCCACACCGTTCTTCAATGAGGCAGACGGCGTGGTGGACATTACCTTGAAAATCAACGAAGGTGATGTCATAATTATCGGTAAGGTGATTATCACTGGACTCGAAAAAACGAATGAACACATCGTTAAACGCGAATTGGATTTTTTAGGCATCAGGACGGGTGAATTATTAGATCTGAAATCCTGGACCAAAGCGCGACAACGTTTGTTCCAGATGGGTTCTTTCATTCGTGCCGTCGATCTTCAACCCATCGACACTGCTGAAGAGAATCGAAAGGATTTAAGAGTTAATATCGCTGAAACACCGCGAACGGGAATGCTCAGCCTCGGAGGTGGGTACGGAAGCGAGGGCGGAATCTTTGGCACCGCTGAGGTCGGACAAAACAACCTCCTCGGACGCGCCTATCGCGTCCATCTAAAAGGCGAATTGGGCACGCGGGACCATCATACAGCCGAACTGAGTTTTGGAACGCCTTGGGTGTTTGGGACACCCACCCGACTTAACGCTCGTATCTATGATAATCGACGTTTCCGACGCTACTACGGAACCGTCGGCGCTGTACTCAATCGGCGCACAAATAACTACCTATACGATAGATATGTTTGGGGACGGCGAGGCGCGTCCGTAACGCTCGGGCGGCCGATAATACATGACATTGATCTGTCCGTCCGGCTTCGCAATGAACATGTTGAGGCGCATAACCCCGATGCCGAATTGATTAACCGCTCCACGCGTAGTATCCTCTTTGCCGTTGGCAGAGATACGCGGAACTATCGGACCTCTTTGAACGATCCGACAGGTGGGTCATTCCATACGGTTTCCTATGAATACTCCGGTGGAATCTTAGGCGCAGATAATGAGTTCCAGAAATACTCCGCAGATACCAGCTGGTTCTATAGCGGTTGGTGGAACCATGTCTTTGCCGTACATGCACGCGCAGGCTACATGGTCAGTAAAAGCACTGATTCCTACTTCCTATTTTACGAACGCTTTTTCCTCGGCGGCGCAGACACCGTTCGCGGCTATGAAGACTATGAAATTTACCCTGATCCTGATGCATCGGGTGCTTTTAATCCTTACGGCGGTGATAAAGTCTTCTTCGCGAACTTTGAGTATCGTATTCCGGTTTCACAGCAGCTCACAGCAGCCCTGTTTTTCGATATAGGACAAGTATGGGATGAAAGTGTTATAAATCCGTTTAATCAAATTAACATGAAAAAAGGGCTCGGTGTTGAAGCCCGACTCAACATGTTCGGCATGTTAGCTCGGTTAGGTTGGGGATATGGCTTAGATCGCATTAGCGGTGAGCCGGCAGGCAGATTCCATTTCACGATTGGCCCCGGGTTCTAATAGGATCAGAACTTACGCATTTTATCTCAAAGTCCCCTGATAAGGGGGATTTAGGGGGTTTAAAGGGCGAAAATTTTCACTTTTTGCATCGAAATGTCCAATATTTCCTTAATTTGCGTAAGTCCTAAGAATATTGAAATTACAGGTGGATACACCATCTATCTAAACGCCTCGCTCAAGAAGTGAGGAAATATACAGATACACACAGATACTTGAATGTTTGGCAGTAAGTGCCGAGGCTTCAGATAATGCGTCGACAAATTTTTTCTCAAAAGAGAGGATCTAAATGATGAAATCATTTCAGTTGGGTGCTTGTAAAGCACGTCTAACTATATTAATTATCGCTATAGCCGCTTTCTGCTTTAGTTCTGGAACCATCGGACAGGAAGCCTTCAAAATTGGAGTCGTGAACACAGAAGAAGTCCTAAAAGCGTCCGATGCAGCGACAAAAGCGACCGAACAGCTCAGAGCGGCAGGTGAAAAACTGCAGAAAAACTTGGAAAAAATAGCCGATGATGTTCGCGTACTCCAAGAAAAGAAGACTAAAACGGAACTCTTTGTTGAGGAAGAACAGACTGCGGATTTGAACAACGAAATCCTCCAGAAACAACAAGAATACCAACGTACACGCGAAGACGGTCAACAGGCACTCTTAGCAAAAGAGCGAGAATTGCTGGAACCGATTTATAAGAGTCTTGAAGACCTCATTATCAAAGTTGGCAAAGACGAAAACTATGACATCATTCTCGAAAAACGGCTCATCACGCTTTATGTGAAAGAGGAACACGATTTAACACAGCGGTTAATCGACTTGATGAATGAAAACAATGAAAAGGACGAGAAACCTGAATAACTTTACACTGCCTCAACTCCGTAAGGTGAAATAATTCAAAACTACGGAGAAAGGATTAGATGCGTATGAAACTCAAAGAAATTTGTGAACACCTCAATGGAGATCTCTCTGGTGATGGTGAGATTGAAATTACAGGAGTTTCTGGAATCAAAGAGGCACTCCCGACTCAGATTACCTTTGTTGCCAACCCGAAGTATCTCGCCGCGATAGCGACAACCCAAGCCGCTGCCATCATTATTGGGCACGGTGTCTCTGGCAACGGAAAGCCGACGATTCGCGTCGATAATCCTTATTGGGCTTTCGTTAAAGTTTTGGAAATGTTCTCATGGGACAAAAACCATCGCGCACCTCCAGGGGTTGATGAAACGGCAATTTTAGGTAAGAACGTCACACTCGGTGAGCGCGTCTCAATTCAAGCGTTTACTTACATCGCTGACAACGTTGAGATTGGTGATGACACCGTCATTCAACCGTTCGTTTACATCGGCGAAGGCACTAAAATCGGTGCTGATGGGCTTATCTATCCGCACGTTAATATCCGAGAAGAGGTAACCATCGGCGATCGCGTCATTATTCACTGTGGCGCTGTTATCGGGAGTGACGGTTTCGGGTTCGCACCCGTCAGCAACCGACACCATAAAATTCCACAGATTGGGACTGTTGTTATTGAAGATGATGTTGAAATCGGTGCCAATACGACTATTGATAGAGCAACACTTTCTGAAACACTCATCAAACGTGGCACGAAGTTAGATAATCTCGTCCAAATCGCGCACAACGTTGTCATTGGGGAGGACTGTTGTCTCGCAGCACAAGTTGGCATTGCAGGGAGCACCACGCTCGGCGACCGAGTCAATATCGCAGGGCACGGCGGTGCTGCAGGACATCTAACGCTCGGTGATGATAGCGTCGTTTACGCGAAGTCCGCAGTTACAAAAGATATGCCTGCCGGAAGCCATCTCTCCGGATTCCCAGCGCGACCCCATAAACAGGAATTACGGATTCACGCCGCAACGCGAAAACTGCCAGAACTGCTCCCTGAGTTCGCAAAACTCCAGAAACGGGTAGCAGAACTTGAAGCAAAGATTCAAGAGTTGGAAGATGATTCATAGCAGCGTTTCTGAGCTGTTGCGTCTGCTCGTTTTTTCAAAATATACCGCGTACCTCAACCTTATTCTGCGATCAGGTACATTTGGATTTGCCGACTCTATACACGCCTACCGCTTAACACCGATACCCATTGTCAATTTCTATTTCAATAGTTTACATCACGAGTGTTATTCAAAGTCCTGATAAGCGGATTTAGGGGTTTCCTCCAAAATGGGTGTTATTTCAAGTCCCGCTGATAAGGGGGATTTAGGGGGTTCTTCCAAAACGAGTGTTATTCAAAGTCCCCTGATAAGGGGATTTAGGGGGTTCTTCCAAGAATGAAATATGATATATTAGAAATGGTATTATGTATCGCGGTTCGACATCCGCTACGCATACAAGGCTAAGCGACTGTGGATCAAGACTGAAAAAAATGAAAACGCTTTTTGCGTATCTCGAACTGGCGCGCCCTCTTAACGGAATTATCGCTTTTATCTCCGCATGGCTTGGTGGGATGTTCGCGAGCCAAAGCACCATCGAAAGTCTTGTTGACATTCGGCTTTGGTTGGTTTCTATCGCTGCATTCGTCATGCTTTCTGCTGGTAACGCCGTAAACGATTATTGCGATTATAACATTGACCAAATTAACCGACCACGGCGACCCCTACCTTCTGGACGCCTTCGGCGCGTAGATGCGTTGATTTTTGCAATTGTTTTTGTTGGCATCGGTATCTATTTGGGGACCCTTATTAATAGAAACGCAACGGGGATTGCAATTCTCGTTTTCGTCGCACTCGCGAGTTACGCCGTCTGGTTGAAACGCGTACCGTTTGTCGGTAACTTAGTCGTAGGTGGTTTGACCGGTTTAACCTTCATCTCTGGTGGAGTAGCTATAGATTCGGTGCAAGGGACACTAATTCCAGCGATCTTTGCCTTCCTGTTCACAACAGCGCGGGAAATTATCAAAGACCTCGAAGATACAGAGGGCGACGTGAAAAACAGTGTGAAAACACTCGCAATTCTCAATCCACAACTCGCTGTAAAAACTGCTATCAGCTTCATGGTGTTGGTTATTCTATTTAGTCCTATCCCTTATCTATTTGTAGGGTACTCATGGTATTATCTGTTCGCAGTTGTACTCGGTGTCGATTCAGTCCTTATCGGATGTGCAATTCGCCTATTGCGTGATGCTTCCAGAGAAAGTTGTGCTGCCATCCAACGTTGGATGAAGTGGGATATATTTGTCGGGCTTGGCGCAATCTACCTCGGAACGTTTTTATGATAAACTACGATACAGTCATCGCTTTCTTGGAAAGAAAAAACCCAGATGCTGAGGTAGTCTCTTGCTTTAAACAGGCGTACCAAACCTTTTCTAAAACCGGTGAATGGCATCGTCCGTATCAGGTGTTTACCACAGGTTGGCAGACACTTGACGGGGTTTTACTAATGACGCCAGAGGAGGTCTTTGATGCCGATTATCGGGTCTATCTCACTGCTACAACCGAACGAGGTTTAAGAGAAATACTCTTGGCTTTCCCAAGACGATGCACCGGAATATTTCACCTAACAGAAAAGTGGATGGCCAACGGCGTACACGATGTCTTAGAAGGTGAACTTGTCCATACGGATGATGGAAGGTTTTATCGAGGTGTTAAACGAGGTAGTGGTGCGGTCGTAGAACAGCGGATGATCTCTAAGCGCAAAGACGCAATCGCTGCGGATATGCGTAAATTAGCTACCTTGAAGGGGAAGCTTGAGTATTCACAATTTGTTGTTGAAGGAGACTTGATGGTAGAACGGGCAGTTAGAGACGGATTACCTATCGAGAAAATCCTTTATACCACCACTCTACTTGAAGCAACGGAAGGGCAAAGCCTTTTGAAGAGCGCAACTGCCGATAATATTTCCTGTTACCAAGTTAACGATGGTGTGATGGGTTCAATCACTACAACCCGTCCGGTACCATCAATAATAGCATCGGTGTACTTTAACTTTCGGCACTTTTTATCAGAATCGGGTAAATCTAATTTTCACTTTAGTCCGGGATGCACAATGCTCGTTGCGGAGAACATCGCGAACCCAGACAATTTAGGTATGACTTTGCGGACAGCAGATGCAGTTGGAGTATCTGCTGTGTTACTAAGCAGTGTCGGGGCAAGTCCGTTTCATAAAAACTGTGTGCGGGCATCACGGGGCGCGGTTGGACGTTTACCCTTGTACTATGCTACAGATATCAGGGCTGCAATTGAGACACTGCGTCTGTCAGGTTGGAATGTGTTAGGTGGAACATCCAATGCTGAAAAAGATCTGTACACTATGAAATTCTCACTACCCACCGCTATCGTTGTTGGCAATGAAAATATAGGGTTGTCTATAGAAACGCGAGCGGCCTGCACGGAACTCGTCCGTATTCCGATGGCATCTGGGCAATCATCGCTCAATGTAGGCGTTGCAGCAGGCATCCTGCTTTATGAGGTAGCACGTCAGTATAGCGGGCGGGTGTAGAGTTTTGACCAAGGATGAGAAATTCTATAATTTCTTAAAACTGAATGGCTCTGTCCTCTGGCATTTGACAAATCGTCATAAATATGGTAAAATTTTAAAAGTAGGTGATGTGTCAACCTTTCAAAAAGTGCTAATTTGCAAGTCTAAATTTAACCGTAAGTAAAAAGGATAAATCGCATTTGAGATCAAATTGGGTTCTGGACCACTTTAACAAGGTACTGAAAAAGCATAACGCTGGCTATTTTGTTTTAATCGATCCGGAGCAATGTGAGGTCGCTAAATGCGCTAAGCTCGCGCGGGAGATCGAGAACGCTGGTGCAGATGCGATTTTGTTAGGCGGCAGTTTTTTAACCAACGATTTGCATCCCATTGCGAGAGCACTCAAGGAGGAGACAGAACTCCCTATCGTGCTTTTCCCCGGTGATTCAATGCACCTTACGCCACATGCAGACGCTATTCTCTATATCAGTCTGATCAGTGGACGCAACCCGAACTATCTTATTGGCGAGCAAGTTAAGGCAGCACCGTGGATACAGCGATATGCTCTTAAACCTATTCCTACCGGCTATATGCTCATTGAAGGGGGCAACAGAACTGCTGTTGAATTTATGAGTGGGACGGCACCTATTCCGCGTGATAAACCAGATATCGCCGGACCGCATGCATTAGCTGCAGAATACCTTGGCATGCAGATGGTGTATTTAGAGGCTGGAAGCGGGGCGGCACATTCCGTGCCAGACGAGATGATCTCCGCAGTGAAAAACCAAATTAGCATTCCATTAATCGTTGGTGGTGGTATCCGCACACCGAAAATCGCTGCAGAGAAAGTAGAAGCAGGTGCCGATTTCATTGTCACTGGCAATGTGCTCGAAGAAAATGGCTCCTTTGAATTGATGAAAGATTTCGCCAACGCTATTCATGCTTAGAATATAGTTTTACGCGTGCTTTTCAAACACGCATTTATAGTAAAGCCCATAATTAATGAAACACATCAAATCGAAGCGATTCTGATCTTATTCCCCCCTGATAAGTGGGGTGTTTTTGTATTTCTAACCGAACCGGCGCAGAGTGTCTTATTAATTCTAAACTTTACTAAAAAAATAAAAGGACTTCATAATGGCTGAAGTTAAAAAGATAAAAATAGAAGCAGAAGTAGAAGAATCTTCAGATAACGATTCCACCGACAATAAAGAAGGTAAAGAAAAAACACTTGTCACGCGTATGCGAGAAATCGCGGAGGTGGCTCTTGATACCATCAAATCAGAAGTGAAGCAAGAGATCGAAAAGCGTATTGCTCCTGTAGAAGAGACCGCTACCAACCTTGCATCGGAAGTTAAAGAGGAGGTAGAGGCGATTGTCCAACGGGTTCGTGAGCAATACGAAACAGAACGTGAAGAACTATTACGGGCAGAAATTGATAAAGAAGTAGAAACTGCTGTGCAAACAGTTCATGAAGACTACAAAGAGGAACGCGATCGCCTGCTACGTACAGCAGCGGAAGCTGAGAACACTAAGAAACGCTTGCAAACGGATTATCAGCGGCAACTCAAGTTTGCCAACGAAGGGATCCTTGAGGGGATGGTCCCGGTGTTGGATAGTTTGGAAGCCGCAATCAAAAGCGTAACTGAGAGAGTTGAAGAAAGCACTGTTTCGCCTGCGTTCGTAACCTTTAGTGAGGGCGTGCAACTGGTTCACAAACAGTTGTTGGATGCACTCAAAACCCACGGATTAGTGCCAATCGTAGCAGTGAATGAAACATTTGACCCAAATCAGCACGAGGCACTCCTTGTTACCCCATCAGACGACGTGCCGGAGGGGAAAGTAATTGAAGAGTTCCGGCGTGGTTATATGTTACATACCCGTGTGCTACGCGCCTCGCAAGTAGTCGTCTCGCAGGGACCCCCCAAAGAAGAAGAAACAGCGAACGACACAGCAGACGGTACAGATGATACGGATGAAACCGATGCTACTCAATAGGCTATAGGAAGGTTGATATGACGCAAAAACGCGACTATTATGAGGTTCTGGATGTAAATCGAGATGCTGATGCTGATGAAATAAAAAAGGCTTATCGCAAACTTGCCATCCAATTTCATCCAGACAAAAACCCTGATAACAAAGAAGCTGAAGATAAATTTAAGGAAGCGACAGAGGCTTATGAAGTCCTGCGGGACGCTGAGAAACGACAGCAGTACGATAGATTCGGACATGCCGGACTCGAAGGGATGGGGGTCGATTTTGGTGGCATCGGGATGAATTTGGATGATATCTTCAGCGAAGTCTTTGGCGACATTTTCGGCGGATTCGCTGGCAGGCAACGCACCCCGAAGCGTGGACGCAGTTTACAATATAACCTTGAGGTGACACTCGAAGATGTCATTCATGGTAAGCAGGTCACGATTCAGGTGCCGCGGGTTGAAACCTGCTCGGAATGCGATGGCAGTGGCGCGAAAAGGGGAACACGAGTGATAACGTGTCCGCAATGCCACGGCAGAGGGCAAATCAGTCAATCGCAAGGCTTCTTTACAATGTCCCGCACCTGTTCACAGTGTCGCGGTGAAGGGGAAATCATTCAAGAGCCCTGTCCACCTTGTGGCGGTCAAGGGCTTGTCCGAAATACACGCAACATTCCAATTAATATTGACAAAGGCATTGACACAGGTTTTAAATATCAATTCCGGGGTGAAGGTGAAGCCGGTGCCAACGGCGCGCCTCCGGGTGACCTATTTGTCGTCATCAACGTTGCACCGCATGAACGTTTCCAACGCGACCGGAACGACCTCATCACATCCGCCAAAATTTCGTTCGTCCAAGCCACGCTCGGTGGAAACATTGAAGTTGCGGGTATTGATGGACGTGAGGAGTTGCATATACCACCGGGGACGCAGTACGGTGCACAACTACGTATCCCCAACAAAGGTGTCCCCCATTATCAACGCTCCTATTCAGGTGATCTGGTTGTCGGGATAGAAATTGAAACCCCGAAAAATCTCAACGACGAGCAACGAAAAAAGTTAGAAGAATTCGCAAAACTACGTGGTGAATCCTATCATCATGAACACGGTTTCTGGGACAAATTGCTCGGACACCATGATGATGAAGAACCCCAATAGAAAGCGTCAGTCCGTTTTCGAGTGGTACGTGAAAAAATGAACTGGGCAAGAATCACTGTAACCACTTCTCAAGAGGCATCCGAGGCAGTCGCGAACTGTCTCTTTGAGATGAATGCCGCTGGCGTTGAATTCAAGGAAAATTCTGACACTAAAGTAGATCTCATCGCCTACTATCCGTTAGATGATCGGGTTGGCGCGCGAATGCAAAAACTCCGAGATTTCCTCGCGGAACTTCCAACGTGGAATATCCAGCCGGATCCCGCAACTATCGACCTAAAACATGTCAAATCCGAAAAATGGGAAGAAGCGTGGAAAGCAGCGTTCCCACCACAACGGGTCGGAAAACGGATTCTCATCACACCGACGTGGCACGACGCCCCTCACAACGAAACGGACATCTTGATTCAACTCGACCCTGGTATGGCGTTCGGCACCGGCTACCATCCGACCACTCGCCTCTCCCTCGAATTGTTAGAAGGAACCGTCAAACCGCATCACCAAGTTGCTGACATCGGAACAGGTTCCGGTATTTTAACAATCGCCACTGTCAAGCTCGGTGCGAAACAGGTTGACGCGATAGAACTCGATCCGACAGCCATTCCTGTCGCCGCAGCGAATTTCCAAACAAATGACGTGACACCACAGGTCCGTTTATCTCAAGGTGACGGGCTTAAAGGCGGAGAAAATAGATACCATCTCATCATCGGCAACATCCTGACAAAGGTGATTCTCCCGATTATTCCGGAGTGTCCATCGCGGCTACATCCTGCGGGGATTGTCATCTTCTCTGGTATTTTAGAGACCGAACTCGAACAGGTTCAATCCGTTTTAGAGGCAAATCGGTTTGAAATCCTTCAGGTCATCAGCGAGACAGAAGACAGTATCACGTGGGTAGGAATTAAGGCTGCGCTCCGATCTTAAACGAAAAATAAATAACGCCTCATTTAGTCACCGATAGGCTGCTTCAATCTGCCCCATAAGGTTGTTTGTGTCTCCGCAGTCGGAGCAACAGATAAAGGACCTGTTGGCACCCATGTCGGCCCCATATCTATCTCCGGATCGCGTGTCAATCTGCGGCGATTCCCTATGATGCCATTGACATCTGTTCGATAGATGTCAGCAGTTCTATCCCACCAAGACATGAAAACAATCGTGTGTCCATCAGGGGACCAAACGGGCGATCCCTCACCGTTCAGATGGCGGGTGATCTGCCTGAGATCTGTCCCATCAACGTTTAGGATGCAGATGTCATAGCCTCTGAAAAAAACCGCACTAAAGGCGATCTGTTTCCCATCCGGAGACCACGCGGGCGTATATGCTTGGTTGGGTTGGTTTTTGAGCCTGCTCTGATTTCCGCCATCTGCATCCATTATATAGATGCCAGCCGGGTCTCTGAAAGAACGAAAAGCAATGAATTGGCTATCAGGCGACCAAACGGGGGTGTTATTCTTCTCATCCGCGTCCGTCAACTGTTGGAGATTCGCACCACTCGGTTCGATTTTGTAGATGTCAAGCGTCCCTGCTCTCTCGGAGGTAAACGCAATCCATTGTCCGTCCGGGGACCACGCGGGACTACTGTCGCTTGCCGGATGGTTCGTCAACTGGCGGGATACCTTCGTCTTGAGATTCATCACATAAATATCCGAATTGCCATCTGGAGAGAAAACGTAAGCCATCTGCTGTCCGTCGGGTGAAAACGTAGGATAAGTCTCATTAGCTAAATGGTTTGTCAGCCGCTGGAGATTATTGCCGTTTATATCGATCATGTAGATATCATAATTTTTATTCCGCCGCTTGGAACTAAAGGCAATATAAGGAACATCGGACGCGTAGACATAAAAGTTCGACGCGAGCAAGAAACAACCGAATAGCAGTATCGCCTCAAACATAATATAAGTCGGGTGCCGTTTCATTTTTATATCCTCCATTCACGTCACTCAAAAATACCTAATAAAATGTTTAGGTTAAGTGTAGCAAATTCAGTGCCAATCTGGATAATATGACACCAATGGAGTTTTCTATAAAACGTAGAGAAAGCACTGCACAAAATTGGGCATTCTTTAGACGCAATTGCACAAAATGGGGCGGACCTAATACCCTACAGAAGCAAAAAGTCGTCAATTTTAAAAAAAAGTGATACAATACCGATAGAGAATTCCTTTTGTAAAGGATTTTTTGATGCCCTCGTTATACCAAAAGGATACGCTTTCTACCGTGCTTTTATTATGGCACTCGCGTTATTTAACGTCCGTTTTCTCCTTCGATAACCCATGGCAAAGGTTACATCTACCGAGATTTAGATGCGGCATCGTAGGCGACTTTTCATCGCCTCTTAAATGGCATTTCAGACACTCAGCATCTTCATTTGAAGTGCGATGCACCTCAATATTAGAACGCGCCGGTGCAGCGTTAAAAAAAAGAATAACCATAACAATCGCAAAGATGAGACCAATAACGCAGACAATATACATAAGCGTCTTGGCACTGGCTTGTTCCGTTGGCATGTATTTAAGACAAACTCCTTATTGGAAAAATGGAAAGAGAGTCGATATATTTTCTGCTGTCAGTGACACCCCGTATTCGCAGCCTTCAAATGCTTCAGCATATTTGATCTGCGCGCCTAATTTTTCGCCATAGAGTGCTATGAGCAAATCGCGGTATTTGTCTGCTGTCGCGCCAAAACGATTTAAGAGCCGTTCGGCAAGCCAGGTACGTCGCGCCGAAGCATCAGTAGGAACAGCATCCAAGGTGCCACTGTTATAAGGAAGCCATTCATAGAACTGCGATACGTGGCAGTGAAGCATGTCAATCTTTTGTTCAACGACAGCGTCGATACCGACAACGACATCTGGCGTGAACGGGTAAGGCTTCATGAAACCGTCACTCAAATAGACAATAACAGGATTTTTCTCCAGATGTGGCGTGAGTGCGCAGATATTCGGGACAGTAACCATATACGCTGCGTCTTGCACCAATGTTGACGTATAGCGATGATCCGGGTGATAATCGTTGGGACGGTGCGTCATGATCAAATCTGGACGGAACTCGCGAATTGTGCGAATAACCTTATAGCGGTTTTCTAACGTAGGCATCAGTTCGCCGTCGTGATTATCAAGCAGTTCGTATTCAAGGTTTCCGATAACTTCAGCAGCGGCTTGTGCTTCGGCATATCGCCGCTGTGCTAAGGGACCGCCACCCATTTCGTGGTGACCAGCGTCGCCGTTTGTAACAGAGACAAACTTAACACGGTGTCCCTGTTGCCCATACAAAGCGGCAACACCGCCTGCTTTAATATCACAATCATCGGGGTGTGCCCCGAAAACCAAAATATTTAGTGACGTTGTTTGCGAATCCATATTAGAAGTTTGTTCAGTTGGCATTTTTCACTGTCCTTGTTCATGTTAAAAAAGCATTTCGTTACAAAAGAGGTTCGCCTGCTTCTTCAAGGACCGCGTCGATTATAGTAGATCCCGTAATTACTTACACACTTAGCATCGGTTCGGTTAGGGGATTTAGTCTGGGAATAGACTAAATCCATTCCTTGTATTACATTCCGAACCTACCGGGGGATGAAAGTGTAAATTTATTTTCGGATTTTACTATAATCTATTGCTGAGTCGGAAGCCTTTTTGTAGTAGCTGTAATAGTAATGGCCGAATTTCTCTAATTCTTTCTTTCTTTTTACCAAATTAGGACTTACGCATTCCCTCTTAAAGTCCCCCTGATAAGGGGGTGTTTTTGCTTGGGTGTTTCTTCTATAGGGGGTTTAAAGAACAAAAATTGCCGCTTTTTGCGTCTAAATTTCCGATATTTGCTCAATTTGCGTAAGTCCTGTTTCATTAAAAAACACAGTTCATGGGTATGTTAACATTATAGCATTTTTCATAAGAAAACGTAATTTCAATTTGACTTTATCTCAATTTTCTATACAATTGAGAAAAGCGTGTTAAAAAGACAAAGGAATTTCTATTTTATGGATAATTGGAAAGTTGAAGTCTCTTATAAACCTGAAGTTCCTGATACCGTTGGGCAGGGTATCCTTGAGGATATTGCTGACCTCGGTATCAGTGATGTCAATTCTGTCCGGACCGCTATGGTCTATTGGATTGAAGGTTCCCTTGATACACAAAATGTTGACCGAATTGGTTCAGAACTCCTCGCCGATCCAATTACACAAATATACACCTTTGCTGCGCAAGATGAGGCTGCGAAAGGTTGGACGCTTGAAGTACAATTTAAGCCCGGTGTTACCGATGCAGTTGGCGATAGCACTGTCAAAGGCATCAACGATTTAGGCATCACCGGTGTCACCGCCGTCCGCACCGGACACAAATACTGGCTGACAGGTACCTTAAACGCTGAAATTATTGAAGTTATCGCACAACGTCTCCTTATGAACGATGTCATTCAAACGTTTTCTTATCAAAAACCCGCATCCTAACGGATATTTCAAGTCCCTGATAAGGGGATTTAGGGGGTTTCTTCCATCAGCCTTGAAGTCCCCCTGATAAGGGGATTTAGAGGGTTTCTGGCAACGATTTATGAGACATACATCAACTCGCATACACCCGAATCACTGTGCCTAAATGAAACCGAACCAATGTAGCAGTTGCCGCTTGGCGAAGCGCAAAACGGAGATTTGTTGTTGGGCTAACGCGCTTGGGTCTACCCAACATAACGTTATTAAACCCGTGCTTCCGAAGCAACTTCGGCAAAGAATGTGCCGAGAAGTAGTAGAGATGGTCGTGCGGATGGACGTAGGGCCAATCCGCTTTCTGCAGCCGACTCTGTAGACTCTCACCATTCGGTACTTCAATAACTAAAGTGCCTGTCTCCGGTTGCAAAACTCGACGTAACTCACTCAGGAACGGATTTAATTCAGGAATATGTTCTAACACATGATAGAGTGTAATCGCGTCAAAGGACGCAGACGGAAAGTCTGCTTCAAAGATATCCGCGCACTGCACATCAAGTTCATACTTTTTCTGAGCGAAAGCACTCCCACTCTTGGACGGATCAATCCCGCAGGGTTCCCACCCGTGTTCACGAGATAGATGGAGAAAAGTACCGATGCCACACCCCACATCCAACAGTCGTCCTTTGCTTGGATGTTGTTCCGCCAACTCTGTGAGGCGTTCGTTCATCTGCAACCACTCCATGCTATCCGTACGAATACGTTCCACTTTATCAGGAGGATAATAGGTCTCGGTGTACTCCGCCTCAAGCGTCTGACGGCTAACTCTTGGATTCACATATCGCAACTGGCACTGCTTGCAAATAACCACCGACAAGGAATCTTTATCAAAAAGCAGTTCCGTCTCATCTTGTTCACAGATGGGGCAGTCAATATGTTCTAAGTTGTTTGTGTTCATCATTCTGTAGGAGGGATTTGTAATCCTAACCTGTAGGAGGGATTTGTAATCCCGATTAAAAAAGTGGTACCCCTTGTGCTTCAACATAAACAGAATAAAGAGACTGGCTACCCATCATAAACAGTCGGTTCCGTTTCACGCCGCCGAAGCAGAGGTTTGCGCAGATTTCAGGCAGATGGATTTTCCCGATAAGCGTTCCATCTGGTGCGAAAACATGTACGCCGTCGTATCCGTCACCAACCCATCCAGCACTTGCCCACAGGTTACCATCAACATCGCACCGGATACCGTCAGCGATACCGGGTGCCATATCGCAGAACGCCTTTTGCTCACCTACTCGTTCACCCTCTATAACATCATAAACGTAGATATATCGCGGCGTTCCCTCTGTATGTGTAACCCCCGTATCAACGACATAGAGTTTATCATAATCCGGAGAAAAGCAGATACCGTTAGGTTTTTCGAGCGCATCCGTTACAACGATTGCTTCGCCTGTATCTGGGTTGAGGCGATACACACAAGTCGGTAGTTCAAATTCGGCGATATGCCCTTCGTAGTTGAGCATGATGCCGTATCCCGGATCCGTAAACCAGATGCCCCCATCTGGGTGGACGGCTACATCATTCGGGGCATTGAGTGGCTTTCCATTGAAGCTGTCCATTAGTACGGTAATCGTTCCGTCGTATTCTGTGCGTGTAACGCGTCGTGCGCCGTGTTCACAACTAATCAATCTCCCTTGCCGATCGCGGGTGTGCCCGTTGCTATAGTTTGATGGCTTGCGATAGACGCTTACCTGACCGGTGGATTCCTCCCATTTCAGAATCCGGTTGTTCGGAATATCGCTCCAGAGCAGATACCCACCGTCGCCGAACCACACAGGTCCCTCTGCCCAACGCGACCCCGTCCACAAACGTTCAACAACGGAGTTACCAATCTTATATTTTCCAAAACGGGGGTCTATGACCTCAATCGCCGGATCCGGATAGCGGACAACCGACCCATCCCAATTTCTTTCTGGTGGTGTATGCATGCAAATTTCCTCCAAGTTGTGCTAAGCAGCAGAACGCTTTCAGTTTCTGTAACAGTATACCACATATTGAGAAGTTATATACAGAAAATCGCAGAGATAATCTTTGTTTCCCCAGGTCTGGTAGAGTTTTTACTTGGGTATTCCGATCAAAACTGAACGGCTTCTGACTTCTCTCATAGAAAGGTTGACAATTTGCTAAAAATCCTTTATACTTAAAAACACACCAATTATTGAAAACTCATCCAAAAAGGAGCAAAAATATGGCAATTGCTAAAATCCTCGAACATGGACAAATAACCATCCCTAAACCAATCCGAGAAAGTTTAGGACTTAAAAAGGGCGATGTTGTGGATGCTCGAATTGAAGGTGATTCCGTCGTGATTACGCCCCAAAAATTAGTGACCTCAGAAAATTGGGAGAAACTCCTACAAGTAATGAACAACGTCCACGAAGAAAATAGAGGTATCAGCGAAGAAGAAGTCTATCAAGATGTTGAACGCGCAGTTGCTGAGCTTCGACAGGAAGAATATGACAAACAGAAGAAAACTGCATCCGGAGAAAATCATGGCAACCCCCGCAGGACAAACACGCCTTACACCCGAGGAATACATCGCTTTTGAACGCAAAGCACTGCCAGATGCCGGAATAATCAGACATGAATACATAAACGGCGAATTAATTGCGATGTCCGGTGCAAGTCGCGAGCATAATCTGATTACAGGTAATATCTTTGGTGAACTCCGCACTTTATTAAGAGGCAGCGAATGTGAAACCTACGCGAACGAGATGCGCGTAAGTACCCCTACGACGACCTCCTACTTCTACCCAGATGTCGTTGTCGTTTGTGAAGAACCGCGCTTTGAAGACGATGTCTTTGACACACTTCTCAACCCCATTGTTTTGGTAGAGGTGCTCTCCCCTTCAACGCACGTTTATGATCGACGCGAAAAATTCGCACACTACCGACACCTCGCGTCGTTGCAGGAATACGTCCTCGTTGCCCAAGACAAAGTACTGGTCGAACACCACCGTCGCCAAGAAACACAAGAGCCTGCACCGGCTACAGGAAATGACTGGATTTTCACCGACTTCCAAAAACTTGAAGAAAGCCTGCCACTCACCTCCATCCACTGCGAACTGCCTTTAGAAGAAATATACGAACGTGTCCTATTTTCTGATTAAGGTTAAGACATCTATGTCAAATAAAAACACATCTCTAAAATCCGGTATCAGAGACAACCTTCTTCGTGAAACAGTTCACGACTTTCTACAACAGGAAATTAAGAACGGTTCCGCCCTCTCCATCGTATCCGCCTACTTTACCATCTATGCTTACGAAAAAATGCAACATTCCCTCAACAAAATAGAGGAACTCCGATTTCTTTTCGGTGATCCCGATTTTGTCAAACGCATGGATCCGAACAATACAGATAAAAAAGCGTTTGACATAACGGATACAGGCTTAGCACTCAACCAGCAACTCCGACAGAAACCGATTGCCAAAGCGTGTGCCGAATGGATAAAAGAGAAGGTCGAAATCCGCACGACCCGCGACGCAAATCTGATACACGGGAAGATGTACCATATCGCCAATAACGGTGTTGATAAAGCAATTCTCGGCAGCTCCAACTTTACGGTGCGCGGACTCGGACTCAGTTCAAATAACAGCAACATTGAACTCAACTTAGAGGTGGATAGTGATCGAGACCGGATTGATCTGAAGGCGTGGTTTGATGAACTCTGGAATAACGATGCACTCGTTGAAGATGTCAAAGAGAAAGTGCTGGCAAAACTAAAGCAGATAGGGCAAGATCACCCACCAGAACTCATCTATTACAAAACACTATACGAACTGTTCCGTGAAGAAATTGAGACCCGAAAAACAGACGAACAGACCCTTGAGGATATACATCTATACGACACAAAAATTTGGGACAAGTTATACGACTTCCAAAAAGAGGGCGCGAAAAGTGTTATTGCTCGGTTGTTGCGACACAACGGTTGTATTTTGGCGGATAGCGTCGGTTTAGGAAAAACATACACTGCACTCGCCGTGATAAAGTTCTTTGAATTGCGAAACGAACGCGTCCTTGTTCTCTGTCCGAAAAAACTTCGAGAAAATTGGGCACGCTATCCGGCACATAATGCACAAGCATCTAATGAGTTCCTTGACGATAAGTTCGGATACACCTTACTATCACACACCGACCTATCCAGATATAGCGGTGATTCTGGGGGTGTCAATCTATCAGATTTCAATTGGCAGAATTTTGACTTGATCGTGATTGACGAATCCCACAACTTCCGAAACGACAGCAAGCCCCGCGAGGACAAGGACGGCAATTTCCGACACACCCGTTATTCCCGTCTATTAGAGGAAGTTATCAAGGAAGGCACGAAAACCAAAGTCCTAATGCTTTCCGCAACACCGGTAAATACATCACTTACCGACCTTCGCAATCAGATATATCTCATGACAGAAAAACGCGAGGATGTCTTTAGAAACAGTTTGGGGGTTAGCAATATCCGTACTTTAATACGACGGGCACAAAAAGCCTTCAAGGCGTGGGAAGAAAATGCGACTAAAGGCGGCACAAGAGATAAAACAGAATTATTTGATACTTTAGGCACAGAATTTTTCCAACTGCTCGGCGGCGTTTCTATCGCGCGTTCCCGAAGGCATATCATAAAATACTATGCCGAAGAGATAGAAAAAATTGGTGAATTCCCCACACAACTGGATCCAATCAATTGCCATCCACCTACCGACCTGTCAGGTGAACTTTCATATAAAGCGTTGGCGGATCAGATAGGTGATTTTGAACTGTCCATCTATAGACCCTCCAGTTATGTTATTGATGAAGCAGCAAAACAGCGGTTGGCAGATGAGAAAAAGCGACTCCGTTTCAATCAGGAAGACCGTGAGAAATTCCTCATCGGCATGATGCAGACCAACTTCCTCAAACGGTTGGAAAGTTCCGCTGACTCCCTCTCCAAAACGCTCAAACGCACTATCAACAAACACGATGAAATGCTCGACAAGATTGAACGCTTTCAGAAAAACAGCAATATAGCAGATGCAGCAGCAAATGTCCTTCCCGATGATGATGAAGACGATGAGGAATTTTTAATCAATCGTGCCAGAAACCCTTATCATCTCAAAGAATTGGATTGCACCCGATGGAAACTGGACATCATCCAAGATAAACAGACCCTAACCGCTGCGTTGGAAAAAGTAAAATCCATCACGCCAGAAAGAGATGGAAAATTGAAAGCGATTAAAAAGCATATTCGAGACAAGGTACTAAACCCTACGGAAGATAAGGACGGAAACCCGAATCGGAAGTTGCTCATCTTCACCACCTTCAAGGATACGGCAGAATATCTCTATGATAACTTGGCTGAACTCACTTCGGAACTAAATCTAAACATGGCACTGGTTTCTGGAGATATGACGCGAACGACCTCCGGAGAAAATAAATTCAACGCTATTCTCACAAACTTCGCACCACGCGCCAGAGGACGTTCTGATGACACAAGCGACACTATAGACCTGATTATTGCGACAGACTGTATCTCAGAAGGGCAAAACCTTCAGGATTGCGATACTGTCCTCAACTACGATATACACTGGAATCCCGTCCGTATCATGCAACGGTTTGGACGGATTGACAGGATCGGGAGCAATAACGTCGCCGTCAAGATGATTAACTATTGGCCCACCGAAGATATGGAGGTCTATCTCCGTTTGCGCAATCGCGTTGAATCCCGCATGGCACTCGCCGATGCCACCGCAAGTGGTGATGACGACCCATTGAATGAATCGGCTTATGAACAGGCACAGATGGAACTCAATTTCCGGGATCAGCAGTTAGAACGGCTCCGTGAAGAGGTGCTTGATTTAGATGATCTCTCTGACGGTGTAGTAATGAGCGATTTTACGTTAGATTATTTCTTCGCACAACTCCTGAAGTATCTCGAAAGAAATAGAGCGAAACTTGAGGCAACACCTGATGGTGCTTATGCTGTTACCAACAACGAAAATAACCCCACGGAAAACGGTGTCATCTTCTTTCTTCAACAAACAAACGCAAGTGCAGATAAACAGCAGAAAACCGTCAGTCCCATCCATCCGTACTATGCCGTTTATATCCGAAACAGTGGCGATATCCGTTACGGGTGTATCAATGCCAAACAGGTGTTGGATCTCTTTGAAGCATCTACTGTTGGCAAGGAGAACGCAATAGATGATCTGTGTCTCTGGTTTGACCAAGAAACCGAATACGGTGATAACATGGCACATTACAACAAACTTTTGGACACCGTCATTTCACATATCACACGGTCGCATACGAAAACGCAGAGCCAAATTTTGAAGAGCGGTAGTCCCCGCGATGCAAAACTCACACCAACATCCAAAGCACCTAAAGACACTGGCAATTTCAAATTGGTGACATGGTTGGTGATTGCATGATTTTCTGAATCTTGACTTTTTATAATGGGGCATGGTATCATATTTCAAAGGAGAGACATATAACAATGAAAATTTACCGAACATGGCATGCTTTCCTCATTGAACAACTCGCGGAAGAAGAAAGTGTGAGCGGTTATCTCGATGCAGTCATAGAAGAATATCAGGTCCACAAGAATCTCGCCATAATTCAGTTGGCACTTCAGTATGTCGTTGAAGCAAAGGGCGGAATTTCTGCACTCGCCAAGAAAATAGATATTGAACCACACCTCCTATCGGAAGTGTCAGATAGCACGAAAACACCAAAAATTGATCCACTTAGCACCGTTCTTAACGCGCTTGGGTGTCAACTATCAATTGCACCACTGTCATCTACAAATCTACAGCTTGAAGATACGACTGAGGATTCTTCAGTTGCCTCACCAGAGTTAGTAACCTCTAATCCCAAACTTGATGAACACCACGTTTCAACAGAGGAAGGGTAATTATGAGTCATCTATTTTCATAGTCGGGTTATGTAGGTTTCAGAAAAGAAATCAGATAGAACATGAACAAAGAAGCAATCAAATCCGTACTATCAGCAATCCCCACCGGTGATTTCTTAGAAAAATCGAGAGATCTCTTGGCAACGATAGGCTACCGCAGCGAACGCACGCTTGAACTCTCCGGCACCGTCCACGACTTTCTTGAAGAATTCCCACCACTGAACCCGAACACCAGAACCGAACAAGAATTCCGCAAAAACACCGAATCTGTGCAACTCGTGTTCCAGTTCACAAGCGATGAAATCGCTGACGATATTCAGCAAAGACTCTTCGAGTCAGACGGTTTCGACAAAGGCAACATAAAAAGTTTCCTGTTCTGTGCAGTTGAACTAAAAGATAACAACTATTCCCGAACCAAATACGCCGAGTTCACACGAGAAATCAATAAAAGACTGTTCGCACCCACTGTGATCTTATTTCGCGCAGGGAATCGTTTGACGGTTGCATTTGCCGATCGCCGTCCAGATAAAACGAACGAGGACCGCGATGTACTCGGACAAGTCACCCTCATCAAAGACATCCGTTTGGAAAATCCACACCGCGCACATCTTGACATCCTGTCTGAACTCTCACTTGCGGAATGCGTCAAATGGATAGATGAGAAACAAAAACCGAAAAACTTTGACGGTCTACTATCAGCGTGGCTTGCCAAACTGGATATCGAGGAACTCAACAAACAGTTCTATCGAAAACTGTTCGCCTGGTATGAATGGGCAGTTAAAGAGGCAACGTTCCCAACAGACGAAAACCGCACCCTAAAACCAGCGGAGCATGTGATACGCCTCATCACGCGTCTACTCTTTATCTGGTTTATCAAGGAAAAGGGACTGATCGCCGAGGAATTATTCAACAAATCACAAATCCAAGACCTACTGAAAGAGGACAACTTTGATAACGGCGATGCCTACTATCGCGCTGTCCTCCAAAACCTCTTTTTCGCCACACTGAACACCGAAATAGACAAGCGAAAGTTCAGCACCGTCGGCTACACCACAAATCGTGATTTCTCACGCTATCGCTATAAGAATCAGATGCACGACCCCGATAAACTACTGGAATTGTTCGGCAAAACCCCGTTCATCAACGGCGGGTTGTTCGATTGTCTGGATAGCTGGGAAGCAACAGGACAAGAGAGTTACCGCATAGACTGTTTCTCTGATAATCAGTCCCATAAGTTATCCATCCCCAACCGCCTCTTTTTTGACGAAAACCGAGGACTTCTTCCGCTACTTGAACACTACAAATTCACCGTTGAGGAAAACACACCGATAGAGCAGGAAGTCGCACTTGACCCCGAACTACTTGGTAGGGTGTTTGAGAATCTACTCGCCGCCTACAACCCTGAAACTGGGGCAACAGTACGGAAACAGACCGGATCCTACTACACCCCACGCGCGATTGTTGACTATATGGTAGAAGAAGCGTTAGTCGCCACGTTATCCCAAAAATGCAACCCAACCGATGGTGACACAAAACTGTGGGATGAACG
Source organism: Candidatus Poribacteria bacterium (assembly GCA_003635195.1). Lineage (GTDB taxonomy): Bacteria > Poribacteria > WGA-4E > WGA-4E > WGA-3G > WGA-3G. The sequence continues at coordinate 47,875 of PYIY01000072.1, forward strand.
GCTCCACTATCTCCTCGACTATGCACAAGCCTTTGACGATGCCAATGAATGGTTTGATGATACCGAGACAGATGGCATCGTCCGAGCCATTTCTGAACTGAAGGTCCTGGATCCGGCAGTCGGTTCCGGGGCGTTCCCGATGGGGATGCTCCACAAACTGACACTTGCACTCCGCAGACTTGACCCAGATAACAGTCGATGGGAACAATTACAGAAGGAACGCGCCGTCCAACGCGCAGAAGTCGCTTTTGATACACAAGATGACGAAGCACGCCGTGAAGAACTCGTTGAAATTGACGAAACTTTCAAACGCTACCGAGATTCAGACTTCGGACGCAAGTTATATCTCATCCAAAACAGTATCTTCGGTGTAGACATCCAACCCGTGGCATGCCAAATCGCCAAACTCCGCTTCTTCATATCTCTCGCAATTGAGCAGGCACCGGAGCAGAACGCAGAGAACTTCGGTATCAAACCGCTGCCGAATTTAGAGACACGTTTTATTGCGGCAAACACACTGATCGGTCTCAAGGCGCAAGGAACATTGACGAGCAACACAGCACAAGATTTGGAACGAGCACTGCGCGACAACCGCGAGCAGCATTTCCACGCCACCACTCGCCAACGCAAACGCGCATGCAAAATTAAGGACGAAGAATTGCGAATAGAATTGGCAACCGAACTAAAACGTTTCGGCATGCCAGCAGACGATGCTGAAAGGATTGCCCGTTGGGATCCCTACGACCAAAACGCCACCGCCGATTGGTTCGACTCGGAATGGATGTTCGGAATCACAGAAGGGTTTGATGTAGTCATTGGCAATCCGCCTTACATTAGTCACGATAAAATCCCAAAACAACTTAAAGTCCAAATCAAGAATCATTACCAGTCATACCAGCCATTTGCAGACGTATATTGTTATTTCATTGAAAAGGCATTAGAACTACAGAGTAAGAGCGGTATTCTTGGTCTCATTACTTCAAATTCGTACTTAAGAGCGGAATATGGAGCACCAATCCGAAACCTACTGCTAAGTAAAAATACACTGCTTAGAGTATTGAATATTGAGGACTCACAGGTTTTCGAGAGTGCAATTGTTAATGTTGCGATAATTGTTTCTCGTAAACAGACAAATTCCACTGATGACCTTTGCATTGTTGTTAATTCTCCATTTTCAGGTAATAGTTTCGCTGACTTTGCGAAAATCAATGGCTTTAATTATCCTCAAGCGTACTTTAATTCAAAGTCGTGGAATCTTGCAGAACCAAAACTTGTTGAACTGCAAAAGAAACTGGAATTATCAGGAAAAACCCTTGAAGAGTTTCGGACGAAAATTAGACTTGGGATTGCTACTGGCAGCAACGAAGCCTTTCTCATCAATGAAAATCAAAAACGGGAATTTTGTGAGAAAAATCCCATCAATGCTGAAATCATAAAACCCGTCTTGAGAGGTCGGGACATTTCACGCTACAGTTACACTTTACCTGGGCAGTATATCCTACTCTCCAAAAATGGAGTTAATGTAGAAAGAGATTATCCTGATATATACGAACATTTAGAGTCGTTTGGAGATAGATTCAAAAATCGTGGAGCGCGGGGACAACATTGGACTAATCTACGAGCTTGTTCATTCTATGATGACTTCAAAAAGGAAAAGATCGTGTGGATTGAATTATCGGATTTGGGGAGGTTTGCCCTATGTGATGAAGAAATCTATTTACTCAACTCAGCGTACTTTTTGTTACCACCTTCCGGTATAGATTCAAAATTTCTTCTTGGCATCCTAAATTCAAGCACAATTCGTTTTTACTTGAGTCTTGTTGCAGAAACAAGTGGAATGGGAACAAGCCGTTGGATTAACAATTATGTGAAAGAATTTCCAATACCAGTGATTGCTCATGAGCAACAAACTGAAATCATTGAAATCGTCAATCAAATCCTTGATGCTAAACGCACCGACCCGAACGCTGACACTTCTGGCCTTGAAGATGAAATTGATAAACTGGTGTATGAATTGTATAATTTAACGGAAGATGAGATTGCGATTGTGGAGGGGAATGCCTGAATCGCGGATTACGCGGATGACACGGATTAACGCGGATTTTAAGAGCATCGCATCAGCACAGCCTATGAGCGTGTCAACATCCTATATTAGCAAACATGAGAATACAATTTGATGATACCAAAGTCAATAATCCGCGAAATCTGCGTAATCCGTGATAATCCGCGATTCAGACAACAAAGATAATCCGCGATTCCAACAACCACCTACGTGAAGGACACCAAATGAACACTAATTTGAAATACAAAGACATAACAGAAAAAATCATCGGAGCAGCATTTGAGGTGCATAAGTTTTTAGGTAACGGCTTCCAAGAATTGATTTACCAGCGAGCGTTAGCAATTGAGATGCAAAAAGCGGGGTTGGAATTTGCTAGGGAAATTAAGCAGGACATTTACTATAAAGATTTTTTGAAGCCCATCGGTACGCGTAGAGCAGATTTTGTAGTAGCAGGAAAAGTATTAGTTGAATTGAAGGCTATTACTGAATTAGAAGCTGTACATGAGGCACAATTATTAAATTACTTGAAGGCGTATCGTTTGGAAGTCGGTTTATTAATCAACTTCGGTGAGAAAAGTTTAAACTACAAAAGACTAATTCTCTCACAACGCAATCCGGGTACACACAGTTGACGCTGCTTTCTTTTTGAATCGCGGATTTTCGCGGATTTATCGGATGACGCGGATTTTTGACGCTGGTGTCGTCAAATTATATTGTGTGAGGTTGTCAAAATCGGGCATCCACACGCGCGAAGGGTTGTCCCAATGCAATAACTTAGAATCCGCGAAATCTGTGTCATCCGCCTAATCCGCGATTCCGAAAAGAGAGGTAATCCGCGAAAATCCGAGATTCAGACAACAGAAAAATCCATTCTCTTCCCAAAAACACCCATCCCAAATCCTGCCAATTAGAAATTGCCCACTAAAACCGTTGATAACCGACGCGAGTTGTGGTATACTTTTTTCAACTATTTGTAGGCAAAGGTGAATACCATGAACGACTATAGAGACATTATTACCATTGAACCGGGTAAACGCAGCGGGCAGCCATGTATTCGGGGAATGCGGATCACCGTTTACGATGTCTTTGAATACTTGGCATCGGGTATGACCGTAGCGGAAGTGCTTCACGATTTCCCCGAGTTAACCGAGACAGATATTCGCGCCTGCTTTGCTTACGCTGCGGACAAAGAAAAATCGCAGATGGTCGTTTACACAAGTACCAAAATCAATAATCCGCGAAATCTGTGTCATCCATGATAATCCGCGATTCTGACAGTTCCGCAAAATTGAAATTGACAAGCGAGCGCGAACATAGTATGATTTAATATCGGAAAGAATCCATATTGTGGAGAACAGCGTTTGAACACACCAGGAACCGAACTGAACAGGATTTTAGAGATAATCGGCAGGATAGCAGAAACAACTGCCGATGGTGACTTCATCTATCGTGGTGAACCTGAACACTATGAGAAAGTATCTTCAAGTTTGTGGCGTGAATGCAAGAATGTACTGGAAACGGAGGAATTTGATATAGAAGCGATCCAAAAGCGCATGCTCGAAGCCTCTAAAGACTATACCCATGAAGAAGACGATTTTGAAATCCTCACAGAACTCCAACACTACGGTGGCCATACCAATCTTATAGATTTCACAACTGATAACCACATAGCCCTTTTCTTCGCATGTGATGGGTCTCCTGACAAACCCGGTAGAATTATTTTGTTTCAAAGAACTGAAGAGATAAATGAAGAATATAAAATCAGGAAACCGCAGAATCCGAGAAATCGTGTCATCGCACAGAAAAGTATTTTCGTTCAACCCCCCAAAGGTTTTCTTGATTTAAAGAAATATGAAGTTATTGATACTCCGCAATCGCTTAAAGAGCCGATGTTAGACCATCTGCAAAAACAACACGGTATTTCAACCCAAGCCGTTTACAACGATCTCCATGGATTTATTAGAAACCAGAGCATCCACCAGAAAACATATATAGAAGGTTTCAGAGTCGGAACGCAGCCGAAAGAGGATGTCTTCCAAATCGCTCCATCTCAACCGAGCGACAAAAAGGAGATGTAAAACATGCAGGCACAAACAAATCGGGCATCTTATGAAACCGATATCCAACATTATAACAAAGCAATTAAAGAGTTACCCACCTTTGCCCAGGCATATAATTATCGTGGAGTCGCTTACGGCAATATAGGTGAAATTGACCGTGCCATTGCGGACTTTAATAAGGCAATACGACTTAAGGAAAACTATGCCGAAGCATACAGCAATCGCGGTGGTGCCTACCGTATTAAAGGAGACTATGACCGCGCTATCAAAGATTGTAACACAGCAATAAGATTTGACCCGAATTTACCAGAAGCATATAACAACCGTGGGATAAGTTATAAACTCAAAGATGAAACAGATCGCGCTATTCAAGACTATAACATGGCTATAGAACTTGATCCAAGCTTTGCTTATGCCTATTACAATCGTGGTATTATTTACCACGAAAAAGACGATTTCGATCTTGCTATCAAAGACTATACGAAGTCAATAGAGCTGAGACCCGACCTTGTCCATCCGTATAACAACCGCGGGAACGCTTACGCCCAAAAAGGCAAGTATGAACTTGCTATCAAAGACTATGACAAGGCAATACAACTTAACCCTGATTTGATAGAGGCGTATTACAATCGCGGTATGGCATTTTTACACTTGCAAGAATGGGAAAAAGCCAAAGAAGATCTTACAACTGCCAGAGACAAACAGGAAAATATTATCATTGAACAGTTTCGCAAAGAATACAAAAACGTTGCCGATTTTGAGCAGAAACATGGCGTTAAACTACCAGAAGACATCGCTGCACTGTTAACTCCCTCGCAGACATAGCAGCAAAACTGCCCTCTAAGCAGATAACTTGATGTTACAGAGTATCAATCCGTGTAATCCGCGATTCTGAAAAAATTTGACTTTCTACATTATATATGCTATCATACATAGACAAGTTATCATATATTAATGTAACAGCATTTGAAAAACCAAAGCAACCTTGCCTATAAAATGAGTTGTCCACAAACCAAATTAACAAACGTTAACCAATAAAATTCGCATTTTATGAACAACTTAAAAACAAACCGAATCCATCAAGTGCCATCAAGCCAATCGAACACTATGCTCGTGGCACTTTGAAAAGAGATAGACAAAAATTAAAATTGCCCAATTGTTCACGAAAATTCCAGAGACATAGAATTCAAAAACGTCATGGTCCAACGGCCTGACTGCGTTTGCCCTGTTTAAAAAGGGAAAAAAGAATCGTGAACAATTTCGTGAACATTTGTGAACATCCTGGGCAACAGATCATCGTGCATAGAACCTATTGCGCTCACAAACCCACGCCTTGAATGGGTTCACAACCCTGTATACTATGAACACGAAAATTGAACAAATCGCGAATGTTCATGAAAATCCGTGCCATGTTCACGAAATGTTCATAATTTACGTCCGAGAAACCCATTGTCCACGAAACAAAAAAAATTAACAAATAGTTAATTTATTCGGTAAGATGAACAAACTCAGAGTTTTCGCAGACTTCCACAACGCAGACGTGAAAGGCAGGGTCCGGTTGAGCTGCGCTGGTACGATAGCAGATCTCGAACGTCAAGGAATTGTGCTGCGAGATGGGCAATCCCTTATCATCTATAGCGAAGAGCTGGAGGTTGAGGGCATCGTTCACTACTCAGAAGAAGAAAAATTGTGGACAGCAATAATTGATTGGAATGCCATTCGAGAAATAGACTCCGTTGTATCTCAAATAACGCCATAAGTCCGGGATGTAACAAGTTAAGCCGCTGTGCCACAAACAGCGTCATTCAGTTCTCCTATTATCGGATAACTTGATGTTACAGAATGTCAATCCGCGTCCTCCGCGCCCTCCGTGATAATCCGCGATTCTGACAAGAAACGCAATGAATTGCGCAACTATGAAAAGAGACACTCTTAAAATCCGCGTAATCTATTTAGTCCGCGATAATTTACGATTCATATAAAACGGCAATTGACAAACACATTCCTAAATTGTATAATCTGATTAAGGATTGTGGTCGAATGACATAGCATCAAAGAATACCGCATGAACACACCGGTAGAAATATCCAGTTTAGTAGACTACATCAACCAAATAGACGCGATAACCGATCCCGAAAAAAGTTATCTCTATCGTGGTCAGGAAAACGAGACATGGCGTATAACCAGTAGTGCCTATCGTCGCTTGGTAAGCAGCTCCGAGGATTTGAGACGAGAAGATGATCTTCTGTCTTATCCGTTGCGTGATTTGTACCAGAATTATCTCCTTGAAATTATTGATGAGATTAAACTGAGGTATCCATCTACATATAGAGACCTGTGCGCTTTAGAGTGCATGGCACATTTACAGCATAACAGAGTTGCTACAGGCTTAATTGACTTTACCGTTAGTCCGTTAGTCGCTCTTTGGTTTGCTTGCGCCGATGAGAACATAAATGGCAAGGTTATTGTGTTGGAAAACGATAGTGAGAAAATTGAAGAGATAACAACTATTGAACAGCTTCAACAGGATTTGGCAGTATTTTTTCCGATTGATCAAGAAAATTGGTATCTATGGTCTCCGACGCTGGACAGTCAGATAGTGGAAACCCAGCGGTTGATTATGCAGCAATCGGTGTTCTTATTTGGCTTACCGGAAATAGATACAGAAATGATCACGCAAGAAATCACAATCCGTAGCGATGACAAAGCAGGTATCAGAATGGCGTTAGAAAAAATGGGAATCTCGGAAGAGACCTTGTTTTCCGACTTACTCGGTTTTTTTGAAAGAAATAGTGCTACGCAGCCTTATAACCTATCAGTTGACACACTTGATTCCTGAAGGACACTACTATGAACAACGAATTAACCGACAGGGACAACCCTTTTTCCAAACATTCGCGACGAGGTGCCCAGAGGTTGTTCGCGAGAAAATACGACGAAGCCATTGAAGAATACAACAAAGCAATAGAACTAAAACCCGATTACGCGCCTATCTATAGTATACGCGGCTATGTATATCGCATCAAAGGTGATTTTGAATCTGCTATCAAAGACTATAATAAACTGATAGAACTCAGACCCGATAATGCTGATGGTTATTGTGATCGCGGGATCGCCTACAGCAGAAAAGGTGAATTTACGCGTGCCATCCAAGATTTCAACAAAGCGATACAACTTAAACCAAACCTCGCTGATACATACAATGGTCGTGGCTTAACGTACCACCAGATGAATGAAGTGGATCTGGCCCTTCAAGACTTCAACAAGGCAATAGAACTCAGACCTGATTTTGCCAAGGCATATAACAATCGTGCCCTTGTTTATCAAGATAAAGGCGATGCTGATAAGACAATCGAAGACACCAGCAAAGCGATAGAATTTCAGCCTAATTTATCATACGCCTATAATAATCGCGGTAATGCTTATGTCAGGAAAGGCATAACGAGCCTCGCTATCAAAGACTTTAGCAAAGCGATACATCTAAACCCTGAGCTTGCTGAAGCCTACTGCAATCGCGGTGTTGCTTACGAAAATAGGGGTGAATTTGAGTGTGCTATTGAAGACTATACAAAGGCGATAGAACTTCAACCTGATTATGCAGTAGCGTATAACAATCGCGGCGTAGTTTACAACAAAATGGATAGAATTGAGCTTGCTATCGAAAACTTTAGCAAGGCGATAGAGATTAATCCGAAGTCTGCAAATGCTTATAGCGGTCGTGGGCACGCGTATACGGTTAAAGGTGAATTTGATCGCGCTATTGTAGACCATAACATGGCGATAAAACTCAACCCGAACCTTGCTGAAGCCTATTACAATCGCGGGAATGCTTATTTCACCAAGGGTGAACTGGACCGTGCTATTGAAGACTTAGACAAAGCCATTGAACTTAAATCGGATTATGCCGAAGCCTATTACAATCGCGGCGTGGTATGGTCAAGGCTGCAGCAGTGGGAAAATGCAAGATTGGATCTGACTGTTGCGAATATCATAGGAAAAAACAGCATCAACGCATTCCATCCTATCAACAGAAACATCGTAAATCTTGAACAGCACCCCGATGTCAATCCGCCAGAAGACATTGCCACGCTGCTAACCCTCCCGCAGGCATAGCAGTCCAACAAAAGACTGTCCTCTTAGCAAATCACCTGATGTTCCAGAATCTTCAATCCGCGAGATCCGGGTCATCCGCGATAATCTGTGATACTGCCGCCATCTCTCGTCAAAAATTTTACGCAGTACTGATAGCAAATACTTGAGGAATGTTCCGCCACTTTTCCGTTCCTGTCATACTTTCGTCCTTTATCGAAACTTTCATAGCAACTTTCATAGCAACTTTCATAGCACTCTCCACCAGAACCGTCAAAACCCACATGTAGCTTAGGTTCAAAGCCATTTACAAATTTCACAGTTCCCCGATTTGCTATGAAAACTGTGAAATTTTACACCATTTTTCGGTATTGCTGGAGAGGTCCGTGGAGGATTTATTCTATACAACCGACAGAAATAGGAAAACTGAACGGTTCTGGAAACGAAAACAAAACCTTGAAAAAAATCATCAAATATGGAATAATATAAAGTGGAATTAAAATACTTTATTTTCAAAGGAGAAAACACGCAAGATGCCACTGGATAGGAAAATACGTTATGGCATGGTCGGTGGTGGACCGGATGCCTTCATCGGTGCCGTCCATCGTAAAGCCGCTGCACTTGACGGAGAAATCGATCTCGTCGCTGGCGCGTTCTCGTCATCACCTGAAAAATCTCGCCAGCAAGGGGCCGAACTCTTTCTTGACGCAAACCGGATTTATGGCTCTTATCACGAAATGGCAGAAAAAGAGAGTCAACTGCCCGAAGGCGAACGCATTGATTTCGTCTCAATTGTGACACCGAATCACGTCCATTTTGATGTCGCCAAAACTTTTATTGAAGCCGGGTTCCACGTCGTCTGCGATAAACCGATGACAACAACGGTTGCCGATGCCGAGACACTCTGTAATCTCGTCAAACAGCACGATGTTGTCTTCGCGCTCACACACAACTACACCGGTTACCCAATGGTGAAACAGGCACGCGAACTCGTGAAAGAAGGGAAACTCGGAACGCTCCGAAAAATCGTCGTAGAATACCCGCAAGGCTGGCTCGCCACATTTCTGGAAAACGAAGGCGCGAAACAAGCCGTCTGGCGCACGGATCCGAAACAAGCGGGTGCCTCTTCGTGTATTGGGGACATCGGTTCTCACGCCGAAAACTTAGCACACTATATCACAGGACTGGAAATCGAAGAAATCTGTGCAGACATGACCACCTTTGTAGAGGGACGGCTCTTAGAAGACGACGGGAATTTATTGGTGCATTATGAAAATGGTGTCCGCGGTATCTTGTACGCCTCGCAAATCTCAGTAGGTGAAGAAAACAACTTACGCATCCGCGTCTACGGCACTGAGGCTTCACTGGAATGGCATCAGGAGAACCCGAATTACCTCCACGTCCGTTTCCCGGACGGTCCCGAGCAAGTTTACAAACGCGGCAACGACTATTTGGCAGAGGTCGTCCAGCACAACTCGCGGATACCTTTCGGACATCCCGAAGCATTTATTGAGGCATTCGCAAATATCTATGTGAACGCCGCACGCACGATGGCTGCAAAAATCGCAGGCGAAATCCCTGCGGAGTTTGACACGGACTTCCCGACCGTCCAAGATGGAGCACGCGGCGTACACTTTATCAATGCCGCTGTAGGGAGTGGCAAACAGCGCGCCTGGATCGATGCAAGGTATACGCCACCGGCATAATCTTTTCGTAAGGCTACATAGAACAAAATGTTCGTGTATTCAGGCATCTCACGAAAATGGGAGAGACCTCAATGGATATCTATAAAGAAAGGACTCATATCCCTTACGCCCCTACAGAGGACGATGAACTTTATCCTGATTCGGATGGAAAACCTATGGCGGTTAGCGACCTTCACAGACGTATCCTTACGCGGACGTTACAAGTCCTTGACACCCATTTTGAAGGAAGCCCGGAAGTTTATGTTTCTGGCGATATACTCATGTATTATGTCGAGGGGGACCCACGTCAATCGGTTTCGCCTGATGTTCTGGTCGCTTTTGGCTTAGGTAAGAAGCCCCGGCGGAGTTATCTCGTCTGGAAGGAGGGGAAGGTCCCTGATTTCGCGATGGAGTTCTCCAGCAAAGGCACCTATCGCAACGACTTAGGTCGCAAGATGGAGCTCTACGCTTCACTCGGAATCCAAGACTATTTCTTATATGATGCCGAGGGACTATATCTGTCATCGCCTATAATGGGTTTTACCTTGGTTGATGGTTCGTATGTCCCGATCTCCGCAGGCCCAGATGGGGGTCTGCACTCCACCACTCTCAATTTAGATTTCTATGTTGGTGATGTCGGTTTAGGTATCTACGATCCGGTTGCAGGTATCTGGTTGCAAACACCCGCGGAGTCAGCAATCGCACGCGCTGAAATTGCTGAAACACGCGCTGACCGAGAAGCCACGCGTGCTGAGCTACAAACGATACGCGCTGACATGGCTGAATCACGCGCTGACGAAGAAGCCGCTGCACGCCAAAGAGTCGAGGCAGAACTCGCGGAACTCCGAGAAGAACTCGAACGTTTGAAAGCACGAACCTAATTTCAATTTTGCTTTGCCAAGTCCGGTAGCTTGATGATGAAAACGCTGCTCTCCATCTTTTTGGATCACCAGCGCAGCACCGGGCAAGACATTCCCCTAAGACGGGGCAATCATGAAGGAGCAACACTATTATGGCAAGACCTGTAACACTCTTTACAGGCCAATGGGCAGATTTAACACTGGAAGAATTAGCAGAAAAAGCAAGTAGTTGGGGCTATGACGGCTTAGAACTCGCCTGCTGGGGTGACCACTTTGAAGTCGATAAAGCACTCGCAGATGACAGTTACTGTCAAGGCAGGCACGATCTCCTCGCGAAATATGGACTCAAGGTCTGGGCAATCAGCAACCATCTCGTTGGGCAGGCCGTCTGTGATAACATCGACAGTCGGCATCAAGGGATTCTGTCAGAAACCATTTGGGGCGATGGCGATCCCGCAGGTGTCCAAGAACGCGCCGCTGAAGAAATGAAGAACACAGCACGCGCTGCCGCAAAACTCGGCGTAAGTGTTGTGAACGGTTTCACGGGCAGCTCTATATGGCATCTCCTCTACTCTTTCCCACCCAACGATCCCGGGCAAATTGATGCCGGTTTTGAGGATTTTGCGAACCGTTGGAACCCGATTTTCGATGTCTTTGACGAAGTTGGTGTTAAATTCGGACTCGAAGTCCATCCCACTGAGATCGCCTTTGACATCGTCACTGCGGAACGCGCAATTGAGGCGGTCAACGGCAGAGAAGCATTCGGATTCAACTACGATCCAAGCCATCTCGGCTATCAAGGTGTTGACTACGTCGCATTCCTTGAACGGTTGAGCGACCGGATTTACCACGTCCACATGAAAGATGTCTGGTGGGCGGATACAGCGCGGTTATCCGGGGTGTTCGGCGGACACCTGAACTTCGGTGACGCGCGAAGAAATTGGGATTTCCGCTCCATTGGTCGCGGCAATATCAATTTTGAAGAGATTATTCGGGCATTGAACCACATGGAATACGACGGCCCACTTTCCATTGAATGGGAAGACAGTGGCATGGATCGCGAACACGGTGCCCGTGAATCTTGTGGTGCCGTCAAAGGCTACGATTTTGAACCTTCTGCAGTAGCATTTGATGCCGCATTTGAGGAATAAGTCGTTCATATATTATTTTGGCGGGTCCTCGGACCCGCCGACTTTATCAGGGGGATTTATGAAAAATGACGATGCTGAACGCGTTCATAGTGCCCTTGCAGGCGATGATAATGCGTTCTCCTTACTTATCGAGAAATATCAACCATGGATTCGTGAATTCGCATTGCATAAGACTGGAGATTCACACGTCGCTGAAGAGATTACGGGAGACACCTTCCTGAGAGCATACCAGAAGTTGGGTACGTTGAAAGAACCACAGAATTTTGCGAATTGGCTTCGTGTGATAGCAAATCGTTGCTGCATTGAGTGGCTACGCAAAAAGCATTTCGCGAGCCGATCGCTTGAACATACGAACACGGAACCTGAAGCACAAAGCAAATAGGAACACACGCATGGCGAAAGGCACAGTCTACGGACCCGAATCTCGGACCTTTTATGATCGATACACCGGCACACAAATCCGGCAGGTCACGACCGCGTCCGCACATCACCATCACCCGTTTTTTATCATACCGGCGTATGATGACGCGATGCAGCGACTGATTTTTGTCTCTAACCGCACCGGCACCCCGCAGATATTTGCTGAAGAACGGGCTACCGGTGAACTTCGCCAATTGACGGACAGACCTGACCTCGCAGAATCAGAATGGTCTGTGCATCCATCACACAACGGAAAGGCGGTATTTTTCACTGCTGGAACAAGCGGGTGGCGACTCGACTTGGAAACGCTTGAGGAACGGGAACTTGTTAACTTCGCGGCAACAGCGATGAAAGACGAAGGCATGGTCGCTGCCGCTATGGGAACAACCGCACTCAGTCACGACGATAAATGGTGGGCAATCCGATTTAAAGTCGGTAAGGAATCAGCACTCGCTATCGTAGATACAGACACAGGCGAGCACGACATCATCTTGCGAAGGGACAGTATCGCACACCTTCAATTCTGTCCTGATGATGCCAACTTGCTCTATTATGCTGGTCCTCTCACCGACCGCGTGTGGGTAATTCATCGTGATGGAAGCGGGAATCGTCGTCTCTACGCACGGAACGTCGAAAAAAATGAGTGGATTACGCACGAAACATGGATTCCAGGAACGCGTGAACTCGCTTTTGTTGATTGGCCCCGAGGTGTGAGGTGCATCAATGTTGACACGGGGACAGAGCAACAGGTGACAACCTTCAACGCCTGGCACGCTATTAGCAATCCTGCTGGAACGCGTATGGTTGCGGATACCAACTTCCCAGACATCGGTATCCAGATTTTCGATCTACACGACGGGATTGGCGAACCACAGCCCTTATGCTATCCCAATGCTTCGTCTATCGGCGAACATTGGAACGGCGCGTTTCCGTATGCCAACGGTCCGGTACAGGTATATGCCCCTCAACATACACATCCGCACCCATCTTTCAGTCCGGATGGACAACATGTCGTATTCACATCGGATCGGAGTGGATACGCCCAAATTTATGAGGCAACCCTCAATAACACATAAAGACAAATGGATACATGACACTACTAACGTATACAACTTTGAATCAAAAGTATAAATTACACGTACTAAAGTCAACGTAAGCAAAACTTAGGAATGACTATCAGTTAAAAGAGAACTTCGAGCACCAGACACCTCTTTACTGATGACTGAAGGCTGGCTGCCGATTACCAGTAAAAAAGGAGAAAAAAATGCCAATCGTCGTACCGCGCCTCATTGTTGAATTGTTCCAACATACAAACTTCCGAGGTAGAATGGGATATGTTGTCGAACCTGTTCCATTTACGGCACACATCGGATTTCAAGACAATATCTCTTCGCTTCGCGTCTATAAGGGCCCAAATTTCTCATCAAATCCGAACTATAAGGTAATCCTCTACCAACATCGTGACTTCCGCGGTAAAAAGTTGGCACTCGGTCCTGGGCTTTATCCGAACCTGCATGATACCGCTTTCAACTTCGCGGACAGAATATCATCAATCAACTTCGGGTCATCATTAGATGTCGCTGGACCTGAATGGGGGACGATCCCACTGATTGTTGACTGCTATGAACACGTCGAATTCCGCGGCAAAAAAATCACTATCCTACGGGATATAGCAAACCTACGCGACCCCCAAGGCGGAACATGGTTTGAAGATCGGATTTCGTCAATTCGCATCTTTAAAGGACCCGATTTCCCACGAGACGGCGCGGAGGTCGTCTTTTATGAACACCCTGAGTTTGAAGGAGCAAGCATACCCATCCGGATGGAGCCGAGCGAATATAAAAAAGAATTGCCGAATCTCCATCTACTCCCTCAAAACTTTGGAGATTCTATCTCCGCTATCAAAATTGAAGGGTGGGCATCCTCTGGTGAATTTACTGAACTTGTGTTTGAGGATGAATTTATTGGCAACCGTATGCGTCCAGAGTGGCGATGGGAAGACCCACAGGGCGGAGGTTCATGGGCAGAACGCCAAGGCTACCTGGAAATGCGAACGGAACCCGGACAAGATCTGTGGCACGGAAATGGGAGCGGCGGCGATATGAGTGCACCGCGGCTCCTTATGAGAGTGCCAGGGGATTTTGCTATCGAAACCCGCATGCGAATTACACCACAACTCAGAGAACACGGCGGTTTATTGATATGGAAAAACGCCAACCGATTCCTACGACTTGAGAAAACTTCAGGTCCCCACGCCTTCAGAGGCGATGTCCGATTTGAACGACACGTCGGACGCTCCTTTAACCTACGCGGGCGCGGTGGTGGACTTAGAAACGTCCGGGAATTGTTCCTACGGCTGGAACGTCGAGGGAATCAATTCTCATCTTTCGCGAGTCATGACGGCATCCAGTGGAAAAGCTGCGGGCAAACCAACGTCGGCATGGGAGAAGCAACGGATGTCGGCTTACATGCGCTCTGCCCAGGGAATATCCCGCCGACCTTAACCCGTTTCGACTACTTCCGGGTATTCAAACGGAAGAGCGAAGTCGCCGAATATCGTCCCGTCATTGCTGAACAGACCGGTCAAATGTCCGACGAGGAGCGCGAACGGCAAGAGGCAGATAGACGTGAACGTGCCATGCGCGATATGTTTTAAAGTCTGACCGTGCTTCTTTCGCTGTAGTGCGATGTACTTGTTTTTTCTATTCTCATAAACTGAAGTTACAATAGGGAAACCTGAGTCTCTTGACCTCGGTTTCTCGCACCATATCATCAGATATAAGGAGGACATTATGTGCGTAAAAAACAGCGTCCGTTCACAGCGAAGATATTTTGCGAAAAATGCACAAATCTTCACAATAACCTTTCTCCTTCTCACATTTCTCGCGTGGAATGCACAACCTGCCGATGCGATTGTCGGGGCAGTTGAAGATGGCTTGGTTGCCTACTGGTCTTTCAACAAAGATACGGTAAAAATTAAAACAGAGGCAGTAGATGTTTTGTCAGGACTTGCTGCTGCTGTTCACGGTGATCCAGAACTTGCACCCGCCGCCGATTGCAAAGTCGGCGAGTGTATTCTTTTTGACGGCAGTGTTGACCGCCTCCTCGTCGAAGATTCAAAACCGCCGAAAATTGACCGCGACTGGGATGAGATTACTTTGGAATGCTGGGTCTACATCAACGCCTTGGATGATAGTTGGAACCGGATTATCTCACTCGACGATATGCCGGCAAACACCGCAGTCGCAAGTCTGTATTACGATGACGATGACAACCAACACGGTTTTTTCGTCAGAGCCGGTGGTCAATCAACGCAGGCAGCGAAAGACAACGTCCTGAAAGATATTCCGCTTGAAGAATGGCTGCATCTCGTCGGGACATACGATGGCGCAACGGTCCACTATTATGTGAACGGGAAACAGGAGAAAAAGTACGCCATGAAAGGCGGTAAGCTCCCTAAAGGCGGACTCCTCCTCGGTATTGGTGACCGTTCAGATGGATGCGATTGCGATACAATTCAAGGGTATATTGACGAATTCCGAATTTACGACCGAGTCCTAAGCGCAGCAGAGGTTCGGAAAAATATGGAAGCCACAGGGCTTGATGTTTCTCCCTCTGCGAATCATCTAAGCGTTACATGGGGACACATCAAGGCGAGGCGAAGGTAAACAACCTTGAGTAGTGGCTAATGACTGTAAGTCTAAGCAACACGCCGGGCCGGATATACGTTTAGGAGCGTTTTTATCAAAACCGCCTGAACAAACCGCAAGGAAAATGAAAAATATGGAAACGATTGGAGTTGGTGTTATTGGATGCGGTGGCATGGGCAGAAGCCTTGCTACGAGCGCACACGCGGTTGAGGGAATAGAAGTTATCTGCGTTAGCGATCTGCAAGAAGCACTGGCAGAAAAACTCGCTACAGATCTCAATGCGTCCTACACATTAGATTACCACGAGCTACTCGCCGATGACCGGATTCAGGCGGTGCTGATCGCGTCACCACCGTTTATGCACTCACCAATGGCAGTCGATGCCGCGAACGCAGGTAAACACGTCTTCTCCGAAAAACCGATGGCACCGACACTATCCGACTGCGATGCTATGATCGCCGCCGCTGAGGAGAACGACGTTAAACTCACCATCGGCTTGGTATGTCGTTATCACGCGACACACTCCGCAGTCCGAGAAATTGTGCAGAGCGGTGAACTCGGCGCGCCTGCTTGTATGATGGTACATCGGATCGGTGGACCTTGGCGTAGCGGTGGGAGTTATGTCCCATGGCGACTGGAACGCGCAAAATCCGGTGGAAGCCTCATGGAAATCAACGCCCACGAAATCGACTTTATGCGTTGGACCTGTGGTGATGTTGTCTCTGTCTATGCAGCGGGTGGTCAGTATGTACAGAAAGAGAGCGACTATCCAGATGTTGTCCTTGCTTCGCTGCAGTTTGCGAACGGCGCAATCGGATTGCTTCACTCCAGCCACATCTCTGCTGTCGGTGGGTATGGTGGACGTGTCGATTGTGAAGGTGGTTCCATATATTTCCCACAGACTTGGGGTGGCGACGCAACAATCCGTATTAAACCCTTTGAAGGTGAGGGACGAGAGATCAAAATTTCAGACATTGAAGTGCCACCACCGGTTCAACAGGAGATTCGCGTTTTCGTAGATGCAATCCGCAACGATACACCGCCTCCAATTACAGGGTTAGACGGTCGCGCTGCAGTCGAAATCGCGCTTGCCGCATATCAATCCGTAGAGAGTGGACAACCCGTTCCGTTACCTTTATAGTCATCTTTTTTCGTTATCAAAATCGGATTTCCGATGAAAAATATTGAGCAACCGTAGCCCGTAATGTAATGGAGGGCGGATTTACGGAGAGACGGTCTAAAATTACAGATCCGCCTCACCGAACCGCAAGGTAATATAAGAATATGAAGATTTCAGTCTGGGATGGTGGACTTTCAGAGAGTTACCTAAAACAGGTCACACAACTCGGCGCGGATTGCATCGACTTTGGAAACGGCGGTGCTTTCCCCGGCGTTAGTGAACAGGGTTACCCCGACTTGGACGAGTTACTGAAAATCAAGAAACGCATCCGTTCTTGGGGACTCGACATCAACCGTGTAACGCTTCCGAACATCACTGAGAAATTTATGACCGGACAACCCGACGGCGAAAAGGAACTGGAGAACACCTGCAACGCACTCCGGGTCTTTGCTGAAGCGGGTGTGCCCATCGCACGTCAACGGTTCTGGGGCGATACGTTTGACTATCTCATGACGCGCTACTCCTCGGTCCATAGGGGTGGGTATACCTCACGCGGTGAAAGTCGTGCCGCAACGAAGAACCCGCCAGACACACCGACAATGGAAGCACTCGACGAATGGTGGAAACGTTTCACTGAGATCTACGGCGCACTCGTGCCTATTGCCGATGAGCACAATATCAAACTCGCTATCCATCCGTCAGATGTACCGAACCCAGACACCCCACTCGGCAGCCTCGGTTTCCACCGTGTCATTGATGCATTTCCGAGCAAGAACGTCGGCTACCTTTACTGCTGCGGCACGCGTGCTGAGGCTGGTGGCAGCACCATAGTTCTTGACGAGATCAATAACTATGGACGGAAAGGACGTATCTTCATGGTTCATTTAAGGAACGTACGCGGAAGTCTTGCAACTGCTGGCGCGTTTGAGGAAGTCCTGCTTGACGACGGTGATATGAACGTCTTTAAAATCGTCCGAGAATTACAGAAAGTCGGATTTGACGGATGCATCAATGCTGATCACATTCCAAGGTTAGAAGGCAATGTCGGTTTAGCCTATTCCGTCGGTTACATCAAGGCACTGTTCGCGGCGTTAGTTGCCTAACCGTCAGGCTGCGTATGTATACCGTAGAACCCCTTACGCCCCAAAATCAGGATCAGTGGGACGCTGTCATCCAGCAGTGCCCAAACACGACTGCCTTCCAAAGTCTCGCGTGGCGAGATGCCTTGGCGAGTGCGTTCAAACAACTCACTCCGGTCTACAGACTCATTAAGCAACAAGGTGCGGTGATTGGAGGACTGCCTGCTTTTGTCTTTCAACCGATACCCGGTATCCGTTTATGGCATTCGATGCCGTGGAATCTCTTCGGCGGTATGTATCTCATGGATAGCGCACCCGCAAATCCCAAAGCGTTAATAACATCCGTTGAAACTGCTGCAGTGGAGAAAGGGTGGTGTGAAATCCGTTGGACATTGACCCCAGAACACACTGCAATCTATGACGATTTTTTTATTGAAACCGACTACGAACGGACGAACCATTTCACACATCTTTTGAAAACAAATGAAGATGTCAATGCGCTCTGGCACGCCTACAACAAAAGGGTGCGCGGTGCCGTTCGGAAAGCAGAAAAATCGGGGGTAGCGGTTACGGATACAGACAGTGAAACGGCGTTATCTACATTCTACGATATGTATCTCATGACCATCAAACGGTTAGGTGGCACGCCGAAACCACGTACGCTCATGCAGACGCTCCTTCAGCGAAAAATAGCCAAACTTGCCATCGCGACATATCGCAACACAATCATTGCCGGACTGCTCTACCTATGTTTCAATCGGACGGTAACGTTATGGTGTGAAGCATCCGTGCCAGCATTCTTGAAATATCGTCCCAACAATGGAATTTTCCATTATATTATCACACAAGCGTGTCGTGAAGGATACGAATGGATCGATTTCGGCGCGTCGCCACCGGAGAACGCAGGGTTAATCGCGCACAAAGAGCAGTACCGAGCAAACCAGACAGAGTTCGCCAGTTATACAAAGGTCGTTTCACCCTTGAAAAGAGCGTTGTGGACCCAGAGCGAGGGCGCACTTCGCCAAATCTATACATGGATGCAGTAGCGAAAATTGTAACCAATAACGTTGTAGGGCAAACGTCCGTTCAATTTGCTGCTATTATTGCAAATGCGTATCCGCTTAACACAAACCCGATTTTGACATCGAAAAAATCGGAGCAGAAACCCAATATTTAAAAATAAAAAATATGGAAACTACCCGTAAACCCAACCTAATTTTTGTTTTCGGTGACCAGCATCGTCAATGCGATGTCGGATGTGCAGGCAATCCGCAAGTACACACACCCGCGATGGATCAACTCGCACAGGAAGGGATGTTTTTTCCGAACACCTTCACGAATGTCCCGATATGCGTGCCTGCGCGTGGCTGTCTCATGACAGGCAAATATCCTTTGAACCATAAGGCAGTTTCCAACGATCTGCCGCTTCCGTTGTCCGAAACAGGTATTGCGGAGGTCTTTAAGGATGCTGACTACGCAACCGGCTACATCGGTAAATGGCACCTCGGCGGCATGCCGAGGGACAAGTTTATCACGCCTGAGATGCGTTTCGGTTTCGATCACTGGATCGGATGGAATTGCCACCATAACTATTTCAATGCACCTTACCACGACTCTGATGGAAATCAGATGCAGATTGAAGGCTATGAACCGGACTTTCAAACCGATCAAGCGATTCAATACTGCCGCGACCACGTCGATGACCCTTTCTGTCTCTACATGAGTTGGGGCCCCCCACATAACCCGTATGAACACGTCCCAGAACGCTACAAGGAGATGTACCCGCCGGAGGAGATTCAGTTACGTCCGAATACCGTAGACACGCCCGCGACACGGAAAGATCTCTCCGGCTACTATGCGCACATCACAGCATTAGATGAAAACCTTGGACGATTGATGACTGCCCTTGACGAACTCGGTATCGCCGACGACACCATCCTCGTCTATACATCTGACCACGGCGATATGCTCGGCAGTCATGGGCATGTCCGAAAAGAACGTCCATGGGAGGAATCAAGCCGTATTCCTTTCATGATCCGCTGGCCTCAGAGAATACCCGCTGGTGTTACCCGCGATACTTTGCTCAGTCTCGTTGACTTCATGCCGTCAATGCTATCTTTGTGCGACTTACCGATTCCAGACGGTGTCGAAGGTATTGACCTCTCGGACGCAATGCTCGGCAACACCATTGATGAACCACAGTCTGTGTGTCTTGGGGTGCCTTTACACGGGAGTGAAGGCTTCAACTTCGGTATCCGCGAGTGGCGCGGTGTCCGAACACATCGCTACACCTACGCACGCCACTACGATGGCGAAGGTTGGATGCTTTACGATAACGACAACGATCCGTATCAACTGAACAATCTCATTGATGACGAAGACTCACAGAATCTCCGAGCGGAATTAGAAGCAGACCTCCAACAGTGGCTTACTCGGATAAACGACCCATTCCTACCGGGGTTGGAACATATCCGACAACTCGGTCTCTCTGAACTCTGGAACATCAGCGAACAGCGATTCGGCGGAAGAAACCCACGTTGGGCATAAGAATAGGAGATATTAACCTATGACCGATGAAGAAAAATTCCGATTTGACTTAACCGGATTCCTCGTGCGTCCCGCGATCCTTGAACGCGACGAAATAGACGCAATCGTTGATCAGATTGACCAGATACATCATAACAAAGAATCGTTACCACCGGAAGACCGTGCTGTCCCGGGCGGTTCCGCGAGCGTCCTGATCGATCATCCCAAAGTCCTCGATGTCCTACACGAAATCATTGGACCCGAGATCCGGTTAGAGCACAGTTACTCTATCTGGCGCGAAAAAGGGCGGAGGCACGGTGAACTCCACGGTGGTGGCCCGCAACAGGCAGATCCGATCTTCGGATACCGTGTCAACAACGGACAGATCCACGCTGGAATGGTGCGCGTCGTCTTTGAACTGACAGATATTTCCAAAAAGGATGGTGCAACGCACTTTATCGTCGGTAGTCACAAATCCAACTTCCCGATGCATCCTGACCACATGTCGTTAGAGGACGGAGAGCGGAGTCCATTCCTGATGACCTACGAATGCCCCGCTGGCAGCGCAATCTTCTTCACGGAAAACCTGTGTCACGCCGGTCCCGTGTGGCAACGAGAGACACCGCGCGTCGCAGTACTAAACGCTTATGCCCACCTCGCGACACATTGGCATCGTCTACCGATTCCACCTGAAGTGTTGTCCGCTTTACCGCGTGAAAAACAGGCGTACTTCCGGGAACCGTGGGTTGCGGATTTTCGGACGCGCCCGGCAACGCGAAACACGATTGAGCGGTTCCTTGACAACGACGAACCGCCTGTTAATACCGACCACAAACCGTGATTTTAAAAAATATGAAGAAGCGAGTACTCATTATCGGCTGGGATTGCGCTGCCCCGGAACTCGTCTTTGACGCCTTTAAAGATGATATGCCCAATACGCGTCGTTTGATGGAAGAAGGTATCTACGGCGAATTGGAAAGCACAATCCCACCTATCACCGTGCCTGCGTGGATGTGTATGATGACAAGCCGCGATCCCGGTGAACTCGGCATCTACGGCTTTCGCAACCGCAGGGATTACTCCTACGATGCTTTGGCGATTGCGAACGCTCACGCAGTGAAAGTGCCAACACTCTGGGACTTGTTAGGGCAAGCAGGAAAGAAATCGGTCGTTTTGGGAGTGCCGCTCACCTATCCCGCGAAGCCGTTTCCGGGTTGGATGGTCACCAGTTTCCTTACGCCTGACCGCAATTCGCAGTGGACTTTTCCGCGGCGGCTATCACGAGAAATTGATCAGGTCGCAAGCGACTACATGATTGATATTCCCAACTTCCGAACGGATCGGCGCGCAGAACTGGAACAACAACTCCTCAAGATGACCGTCGAACGCTTCAAACTTGCACGCCATCTGATTAAGACCAAAGATTGGGATTTTTTCACGATGGTTGAGATGGGGTCCGACCGACTCCATCACGCTTTCTGGCGTTTTTGGGACCAGACGCACCGGGAATATGAACCGACTTCACTATTTTCAGCGACGATGCGAAACTACTATCGCACACTTGACGCAGAACTCGGAGAAACGTTGGCGTGTATAGATGACAATACCACTATTATGGTCGTCTCTGACCACGGTGCAAAACGGATGGACGGCGGGATTTGTGTTAACGAGTGGCTTCAAAAGCATGGCTATTTGACACTCAAAACCGAGCCGCAAGGAATTACGCGATGGACACCTGATATGGTAGACTGGGAAAAAACAAAAGTATGGGGAGAAGGTGGATATTACGGACGACTCTTTATAAACGTTGAGGGCAGAGAACCGCAAGGGATCGTCAGCGAAAGGGCCTATGAAGATGTCCGTGATGAATTGAAAGGGCAACTTGAAGCAATCGTAGACGAAGACGGAAATAATATCAACACGCGCGTCTTCAAACCCGGAGAGGTCTACCGAGAATGCCGCAATATCGCACCAGATCTTATTGTCTATTTCGGTAATCTTTTTTGGCGTTCTGTAGGAAGCGTCGGCTACAACAGCATTTACACCTACGAAAACGACACCGGTCCCGACGATTGCAATCACGCAGAAATGGGGATTTTTATCATGAAACAGAACGGAACAGGGCGCGGATATATTCCACCTAAAAGTCTATACGATATTGCCCCGACGGTACTCAATGAATTCGGCATTGACATTCCAGCAGAAATGCAAGGGAAACCTATTTAGACGGTTACGGCGTTCACAATCGCCGCCGCAACAACTTCTGCTGCCAAGATTCCAACAGTATTTACACTACTTCCAGTGTGTGCACCTGTGGCAAGCGAAAAAAGCGTATCCCCATCAAACATCGTATGTGACGGTCGTATCGCACGCGCCATGCCGTCGTGCGCCATTTCTGCGACCCGATTCACCTCTGCGACGGAAAGCGTTGCATTTGTTGCCACAACACCGATCGTCGTGTTTGTTCCCTGAACAATATTGGCATCTAAAAGCCGTTCAGTGATGTCCACAAAACTGCCATTTTCTTTTCCGCCGGCAACAATCTCACCAGTCCTCGGATCCACAACGTTCCCAAGCGCATTAACAACCACAATCGCGGCAACAATCAAGCCAGAATCAAGACATTTACATGCCGAACCGGCACCCCCTGGAGAAGGCGTGATGCCCGGAGCTTTGCCGATGGTAGCCCCTGTGCCTGCCCCGATAGCACCCATCGCCACCGGTTCATCTGTCGCATTCAGGCACGCCTGATACCCCATCTCGCGATCAGGACGCACCTTCGCATCACCGACCCCCAGATCAAAAATCACAGCCGCGGGAACAATCGGCACACGAACGGAACCCACAGGAAATCCGACATTCCGTTCTTCAAGATACTGAACAACACCACCTGCAGCATCTAATCCGAATGCACTTCCACCGGTCAGCAACACGGCGTGTGCCTTTTGGACTAAGCGTCCGGGACGGAGTGCTTCTGTCTCACGTGTCCCTGGTGCAGCACCGCGCACATCAACACCTGCCGTTGCGCCTGTTGGACAGAGGATAACAGTGCACCCTGTCCGGGCAGTTGCATCAGTGGCGTGCCCCACCGCAATACCTTCTATCGCTGTGATTGTCTGATTCATAGATACCACAAAATCTCACAGTAGTTGTTTTTTCAAGATTACTATAGCGGATTCTGGTATAATCTGCAAGTGGAAACGAACTTCACCTGTAGCATAGGCTGTTAGCCTGTGTAATGTCCTTCCTAATCCGCCAAATCCGTGAAAATTCGTGATTCAGAAAGCTAATAACAGAATGGTTACACAATCCCAACTTCAGACAATATTGACAATTTCCACCACAAGATGCTATAATCCAATCAACGTCAACTAAATTGCGCCTTAAAGTGACAATCCGTTTTTAGCAACCACCATTTATCTCAATCAATAGGACCTAACGTTATGAAACGCTTTTACCTTTTTTTCCTGATTCTTACCGTTCTCCTCAGTTGTTCACTTGTAAAACCGAGCGTAGTATCCGATAAAAACTTAGCCGCTGCCGTGCGAGAACAACTCGATTTAGATCCAAACGAACCTCTCTCAGAAGAAGATCTGAGAGAGTTAGAATACCTGATGGTTGTGGGTAGAGGAATCAAAAAGTTGAATGGCTTGGAAAAAGCAGTAAATTTAAGGACTTTATGGCTTGAACGCAACGAAATTAGAGACATCTCACCCATCGCTGATTTGACTGAACTTGAGAAATTACAACTTTCCAAAAACAAAATAAAGGACATTACACCCATCGCAGGGTTAAAACAGCTCACACATCTGGAACTTAGGAAAAACCAAATTAGGGACATCACACCTCTCACAGGCTTAGAACGACTTGCACACCTTGAACTTCAACAGAATCAAATCAGCGACACGACGCAGCTTTTTGAGGTGCTTAAGAAATTGACCCACCTTTCACACCTAAAACTTGAGTTAAACCAAATCACAGATATTACGCCCCTCACGAGATTAACGCAACTTACAGCACTATCGCTCTACAACTGTCAAAATGCAGACATCACACCCCTCACTGAAATGATGCAGCTGACAGAACTATCGCTTTATAACTGCCAGATTGTGGATGTCTCACAGTTTGCTGAAATGACACAGCTTACAACTTTAATGCTCGGCAGAAATAAAATCCGGGACATCACATCTCTCGCTGAATTGACGCAGCTTAAAACATTAAACCTTGGTGGTAATGAGATTATTGACATTACGCCGCTCACGGGATTGACACACTTGACCGTCTTATCACTTGGGTCTAATCATATCCAGGACATAACACCTCTGAGTGAACTAAAGCAGTTGACCTTCTTATCACTTGATTATAACCCAATCAAAGATATAAAGCCCCTTGGCGAGTTAAATCAGATGGAACACCTATCCCTTGAGAACAATCAGATCAGCGATATTGCACCACTTACCGGTATGACAAAACTCGAGTTCCTGTTACTTAGAAATAATCAAATTAGCGATATTGCACCACTTACCGGTATGACAAAACTTTGGGGTGTATCACTTATGGGTAATCAAATCAGCGATGTAGAACCTCTCGCAAATTTGACACAACTGATGTACTTAACACTCGCAAATAATCAAATTAGCGACATCACACCACTTAATAAATTGACGAAACTTAGAGCTTTATGGCTTCAACAGAATCAAATTAGCAGTATCAACATTGTTGAAAACTTTAAGAAACTCACACATTTACATATCAAGGAGAACCCTATTCGGGATATGACACCTATTCGCAGACTCCGTAAACAGATTCCGCATTTGGAACTGAACACGGAATATATCTACTAAACTGAGCATTGATTGAAAAACACGGAGGATATGAATATGGAAACCAAGTTAGCAATAAATGGTGGTGAACCTGTCGTGAAAGGTGGTTTAGGAAAAAGTTGGCCCATTTTCGATGAAACAGAAGAAAACGGACTTTTAGAAACCTTAATCCAACTAACATCAACCAAATAGGCAGCTAACGTTATGAAGCGTTTTTATCTACTTTTCCTGATTCTTACCGTTTTCCTCAGTTGCTCACTTGTAAAACCGAAAGTAATACCTGATAAAAACTTAGCCGCTGCCGTGCGGGAACAACTCGGGTTAGCCCCTAACGAACCTATTTTTGAAAAAGATTTGAGAGAATTAAAAAGCCTGAGTGCTAGGCGTAGAGGCATAAAAGATCTGACCGGCTTGGAAAAAGCAAAAAATTTACAGATGTTATACCTCGATCGTAACAAAATTGCGAATATCACTCCCCTTGCAGACCTAACGCAACTCAAACGCTTAAACCTTTGGTCCAATGAAATCCGCGACATCGCACCGCTTACGAAGTTGACTGAACTTCAAACATTAATACTTACAGACAACTTCGTAAGCGACATCACACCGCTTACGAAGTTGATTAAACTGAACACATTAAAACTTTCTGGCATTAACCACAAAATAGATGATATTACACCGCTCACAGCATTAAAACAACTTACAGACTTAGAACTTCAACGGCATCAAATTACGGACACAACGCAGATCTTTAGCGTACTCACAGGATTGCCCAAGCTTACAAATCTAACGCTTGGACTCAACCAAATCAGCGACATTGCGCCAATCACGAGATTGACGCAGCTGAGGAGTTTATTACTTGAAAGCAACCAAATTGTGGATATTACACCATTCACTGAAATGGTGCAACTCACGAACTTGTCGCTCCGTAACTGCCAAATTACAGACCTCACGCCGATTGCTGAAATGCCGCAACTCACTGAATTAACGCTCGTAAATAATCAAATTAGCGACATTACCGCTATCGCTGAATTAACGCAGCTTAAAAAGTTATGGATCGTGCATAATCATATTCGGGACACTACGCCAATTGCCAGACTAATGCACTTGGAATCCTTAGGTGTCAGTGGTCAGCGAATCAAAGATATAAAATTTTGCAGCGAATTAAAGCAGCTGAGATCTCTATCACTCACCAATAGTCATACCAGCGATATAAACCCTCTCGCTGAACTAAAGCATCTGAGTTTTTTGGCTCTTGACCATAATCAAATTAGCGATATTTCACCACTTGCGGGGATGGCAAAACTTAAAGAGTTATATCTTTCGAATAATCAAATCAGCGATATTTCACCACTTATTGGCTTGACAGAACTTACGATGCTGTTGCTCAGGAATAATCAAATCAGCGACATCAGCGTCCTTGTAAATCTTAAGAATCTCGGATATTTAAATATCCAAGAGAATCCGATTCAAAATATGAAATCAATCCGTGAACTCCGCAAACAAATGCCAAATTTGCAAATTATAGAATCTAATCGCTAATCAAGGCATCAAAAATGGGTTAGTATTATGAAACATATTTGTGTGCTTTTTGCCTTTTTCACCGTTTTCATCAGTTGTTCACCACCAGAACCAGTGGAGATCCCCGATGCTAACTTAGCCGCAGCTGTGCGGGAGGCATTAGGCTTAGGTCCAAACGCACCTATCATGGAAAAGAATTTGAAAAAATTAAGACTCCTAAGTGTTAGAGCAAAAGGCGTTACAAACTTAACAGGACTCGAAAAAGCGACAGGTTTAATACATTTAAGTCTTGCTCAAAATCAAATTGCAGATATAACACCACTTGCGGAACTAACAAAATTGAAGAGGTTAGAGCTTCAGAGTAACCGAATCCGAGACATATCTCTACTTGCAAGGTTAACAGAACTAAAGACCTTAGCACTTCCGAATAATCAAATTGTAGACATAACGCCGCTCGTGGAATTAGAGCAACTTGATTTACTGCGACTTAACAATAATCGGATTCAGGACATCACACCAGTTGCCGAATTAAAACAGTTGACAAGATTATTTCTCAGTAATAATCAGATTGCAGACCTCGCCCCACTTACAGGATTGATACAACTTACCGAGTTGGAACTTAATGGAAACGAAATTAGAGATATTGCGCCACTTTCCGGTTTGACACAACTCACAGAGTTAGAACTTAACGCAAATGAAATTCGTAGTACCACATCACTCACGAGATTAAGCAAACTTAGAATGCTATCGCTCAATAATAATGAGATTACAGATATTACACCACTGACTAATTTGACGCAACTTACACAATTATATCTTGCCCGGAACCAAGTCAACCACATCCCTAAACTCGTAGGGTGGACGCAACTGAAAACTTTAGATATCTCGTATAATCAAATTGTGGACATTACACCACTTGAGGGATTGACAAAGTTAAGCACCTTATACCTCTGGGGAAATCGAATCACAAAGTTCCCACAATCCATTTACTTAGAACTTGATCAGGACCAAAAAGAGCATGTACTGAGAGGTGCGGTCCCAACTCAAGACCCAAACCAAGATAAGCCACCGGTTGCACCAGATCAAACAATCCCGGACCTGAATTTAGTTTCAGTGATACGGAGAACTCTCGGATTAGGTCCAAGCGACCCTATCCTTCAAGCAAATTTGGAAACCTTAAAATCCCTGTCTGCCATAGGCAGAGGCATCAAAGACTTAAAAGGTATAGAAAAAATGACTAACCTAACGTCTTTAGAACTTAGGGATAACCAAATTGCAGACATCACGCCGCTCGCAAAATTAACGCAACTCAAGCAGTTAAATCTCGGGAATAATCAAATTGCAGACATCACGCCCCTTGCTGCGTTAACGAAACTTGACAGATTAAGCCTACACTATAACTACATAAAAGACATTACCCCTCTTGCTACGTTAACGGAACTTAACGGATTAGGCCTATCCCGGAACCACATAAAAGACATTACCCCCCTTGTTAAATTGACACAACTCGGTTATGTATCCCTTGAAGAAAATCAAATCCGAGACATTACCCCCCTCGCTGGACTTAAAAAACTGAGAAGTCTATCAATCGGTCGCAATCAGATCAACGATATTACACCACTTGTTGGATTAACACAACTGACAGAGTTACATCTCACTGATTTTCACGGTTTTGGCAGCAGTGATAATCAAATCAACGATATTACACCCCTCGCTGGACTAACGCAACTGACAGAGTTATATCTTGCGAATAGCCAAGCTCCGAACATCAAGCCACTCTCGACACTAACACAACTCAGGCAATTAAAAATTAGGAATAGTCAACTCAGCGACATTACACCCCTCGCTGGACTAACACAACTAACCGCGCTATCACTTGATCGCAATGAAATTAGTGATATTACACCCCTTGCCGAGTTAACGCATCTCAGTCACTTAATCCTCCGAGAAAATAAAATTACAGACATCACACCACTTGCTGGATTAAAGCAGCTTGACTACTTATGGCTTCATGGTAATGAAATCAGTGACATCACACCGCTTTCAGAACTGACAAAATTGACTGATCTAATGCTTAGCGGGAATCAAATCCGTGATTTCACACCTCTCACAAATTTGAATAGACTGACACGCTTAAGTCTTGGAGACAGTCAAATCAGCAACATTACCCCTCTTGTGCGACTACTCACGAAAATGAAACGACTCACAGACCTGTCCCTTTCTAATATGGGGATTCAAGACATCACACCGATTTCGGAATTGGAACAACTTAGGGTTTTAAGGCTTGACAATAATCAAATTACGGACATCACACCGCTTCAGGCATTGACCAAACTGGAATACTTACATTTACAAGAAAATGAAATTCAAGACATCAGCGTTATTGAAAACTTCAAGAACCTACATCTTCTACGTATCAAGGGGAATCCGATCCAAGATATGAAACCAATTGATAGATATCGTAAACAGGTTCCGAATTTTCGCCTTGGTACGGAAATTGATCACTAAACCAGATGATAAAGAAAAGGAGAGCATAGACATGGCAAAGTTAGCAATTAATGGTGGCGACTCCGTTGTTAAAGGTGGATTAGGTAAAAGTTGGCCCATCTTTGATGAAACCGAAGAAAACGCACTTTTAGAAACCTTACGAAGCGGTGCCTGGAACCGACGCGAGAAAGTCGATGAAGCTGGTGAAAAATTCGCAACGTTTCAGGACGCAAAATACGGGATTCCACTCGCAAACGGCACCGTAGCATTGCAGTGCGCCCTAAAGGCTGCTGGTATCACTGCAGGTGATGAAGTCATCGTCCCCGCACTCACATTTGTGGCGACAGGGACATCGGCTGTCTGCGTCAATGCAGTGCCAGTAATTGTTGATGTTGATCCGCTTACCTACAATATTGCACCCGACGCAATTGAGAAAGCGATTACGCCGCGAACGCGGGCAATTATCCCCGTACATAACGGTGGTTATCCCGCGGATATGGACGCGATTATGGAGATTGCCGAGAAACACAATCTCAAAGTGATTGAGGATTGTGCACATGCACACGGCTCACAATGGCGTGGGAAAGGGATGGGGTCAATCGGACATCTCGGTGCATTCAGTTTTCAGATGGGGAAAACGCTCACCTGTGGCGAAGGCGGGATGGTGATAACAAACGATGAAGAACTCGCAGGAAAGGCAGGTAGTTTCGCACAGCTGAATATGCGGATGACAAACTTTCAAGCGACGCTTCTGTTATGTCAACTCGAACGGTTTGGTGAGCAGGTAGAGACGCGTGAGCGAAACATTGCGTATCTTTCTAAAGGAATGGAAACCATAGAAGGACTGCATCCGATTCCGCGCGACGAGCGTGTCACGCGATGGTGTTTCTACTATTGGGATTTCCGGTTCGTCTCCGAGGAGTTCGGTGGTATTTCACGCGGAAGGTTCATGGAAGCACTCAGCGCAGAGGGTATCTCATGTGGTGTCGGTGCGCATGGCGAGCCTATCTATAACGAAGGTCCCTTCGGTAACCCGGAGTTATTTGACCAACTCGGTTTGCCCCGCAGGTATCTCGGAGACCGAGCGATTGACTACAGCACGCTTAATTGTCCAGAGGCGGAGCGGGTCTATCGCGAAGAAGTTTGCAGTTTCGGACATTCTATGTTTTTAGGCGATACAGACGATATGCAACTGATTTTAGATGCGTTTCAAAAAATTCGGACGCATGTTGATGAACTGTAACTTGCGATAGTCGCCTAAAAATCGGGCTCGAAACCCTTCTCGCAAGTCTTTTAAAAAACAGAAAGAAACCCCCTAAATCCGTTTTATCAGGGGGTTTATCCTTATCTCAATGTGCCCTATCCTAAACCGCTGACTTAGTTTCTGATAGACATTTTCCAGATCCCTAAAAGCGCGAGGAGCGATAGATTTGGAAAGAGAAGTGGCGCGAACAAAGGCGTGCCATAGAGAAATTTATCTATCTGTGTAATACCTGGGGCTTGCAGATCTACCGTCAAATGGAAGAAGAACCCCGCGATACCAACGATGAAGTTGATCCCCAAAACAACGGTACAAAACCTAAAGAAAACAGGTTGGTGAGGGACGAAAAATAGCGTCGTCAAACATCCGACAGCGATAGCACTCGTAAACACCGGTAACCATTCAGTTGGATTGAAAAACCCATTTTGCGCGTGGTCGAAAACGGAGAGAATAAAATTACCGCACCACCCGAAACCTGCCATAAACACGACCCATTGTGCCCATTCTAAATCCGTATCGCGGATCATACCGTTCATGATTAAAAGCAGCCCTACCCCTGTAAAAGCCAGCGGTGCTACAAACGGAGCCGTGTAGACAAGGTTCTTGAGGGTTAAATCGGCGAAGAATTCGCTGCCGAGATGAAAAAACATGCCGGAGATGCCGATACAGATAGCACCCCATCCAACACCGAACCGACACCACGCTCTCCACCGTCCTTTTTTCCGAAAAAGTATGAGCGCGAGCAGCAGAGACGCACCTAACGAGAAGTAGAACGGGATCCATTCTGCTGGATGCGCAAATGCGTTGACGGAGTGCGCTAAAAACACATCAAGTGCCAAAAACGCAAGGTTCGCAACGATAAAAAAGTCGAGCAGTCTGGCTGCCAACCCTTTACGGTTTCGCAGCGTTTTCTCTGAGTTCTCCGGCAATTCTTTTCAACTCCGTCATCTTCAACAAAAGCTCATAATTTCCGTGCCACTGGACAAAATCCGCACCGCCCATGAACGCCCCATGTTTTGCTGTCCGACCGTAATAGTGCCACAGATCGAAGTAGAGAAATTCGATGGGTTCATCAAAAGGCGTTTCCGTCAGCAATCCATTTTCACGAAGCGATTTCATCAGGGCTACTGCTTCCGAAATTTTACGGTTGGTATCAGCCACAACACCTTCAGCCTCCTGATAGTAAACCTCCACCTGTGAACTTGCATGGCATTTTAAGCACGTCTCTTTCATCGCGTCTTGACCCTGCTGGTAGGTCGGACGCTTCTCAGAGACCGCCGCAAACAGCCAATACGAGAGTCGTTCAGTTGTATCGTGCGTCACATTCAAGCCATCTAAACCGCTCAAATGGCACGTCACACATGTCGGCACTGTCATATCTGCTGTCGTGAGTGCTTTCGGAGGTGCTTTGAGATTCATCTCCGATTTTTGTGCATTGTAAAGTACGCCGTGTTTGGATTCATGGTAGATTTCAATCTGTGAATGGTCGGGTCCCATGTGGCACTGTCCGCAGGTTTCCGGCTCCCGCGCCAGCGCAACCGAACTTGAATGCCGCGCATGGCAGGCTGTACACGTCCCAATAGAGCCATCTGGATTCGGTTTACCTATATCGTGACACCCCAAACACCCTACATCAATAGCACTCTCACCCTCTGCAATTGCTAAAGGATTCGCGGGACGCTCTACTGCCCCCTTGTGGTATTTTTCAGCGAAAGCGATCTGTTCTGTTGTAAAATCCTTCGCGCCCACTACCGCTGCCCAAGCCGGTGCCGCGTGTCGGCTTCGGAGAAACTGCGAATACTCGGTTGTATGGCACTCACTACAATTTTTCGCCGTGAGCTGCCTCGCGATTGTAAAACTCCGGTGTGCTTGTGTTTCTTGATTTTCCACAGCTTTATGGCAGTCCAAGCAACTTACGCCGTGCTTTGCATGCTCGCTCCGTTCATATTGATGGACAACCGCGGACGTTTCCCGGCGATGGCATTCGGCGCACTTCCCCGTTGCCCGCACAAAATCAGCACTCGGCTGATCTACTTCCATTGCCGGGCGTTTCGCATTCAGGATTAGCACAACAGTAATCAGAACTGCCCCAAGAAATACCGAAATAAAGATAGATTTAAATGACATCATACAAGCGTATTGACTCCAATTATGCCTCTAAGTTCTAATGGGATACTTTACCGCCAATCACAATCAGGAACGCGCTATCTTCGCTGGCATGGACGGAGTGAAGGACATCGCCTGTGAAGGTAACCCCCTCACCTTGTTCGAGCGTTATCTTGTCAGCACTTGATGTGAATATGATCTTTCCGCCAAGCGTAACGACAACGGCAGCAGCAGGTGTTGGATGCTCCTCCAATGTCGTTCCAGCTTTCATAACGACCAGAACGAGTGTTAGTTCATCTCCTCGGGCTAACGTCAACGAGGCTCGACCTGACGTAGCGAATTCGGCTTCTTCCATGAGATTTTCAGCCATAGACATAAACGGAAACGCCTTGGTCAATGTTGTATTCAGATCTACGGGTCTGTGGGGTCTTTCATAGGAGGTATTCATTGTATTCTCCATAATTTGAGCGTGAAAGCAAGCAATAATGGCATTTTATCAATAACCACGTTTTACTTTTCCCCAAGTCGTTGAGAGTTTGTCTGCGGGATCAACAGCAAACGTGCCGCCAATGTTTTGGTTGATTTCTCCTTCGCTGAGTGCTTTATCATAAGCGCGAACAATTGCGAATGATCCGTTAAAAGTTCGACGGCGTTCATCGTAAGAATTAGCACCGATTGAGATATCATTTATAGGTAACTTCTTGTCGAACTCAAAACCGGCTTGTTCGCTGACCTTCTTACCGTCTTGATACGCGACAATCGACTTGCCGCTTGTCCCGACAACCGCGATCCAGGTCCATACGCCTTCCTCAAGTTTGAGCTTAAGGGGTTGAACACCTTGCTTCCCGCCCTTGGCATGGATAGAGATATCGAGATTCTGACCCCCAACGATCCAGAGCCGAATCCCCTGTTTACCTTCCCTTGGGCTGTTCTGGAAACCGGCGAAATGATGCTCCTCAACAAAAAAGTCGCCGTTGCGTCTACAAAGAAACTCCAATGTCCAGTCCTGAAAAAACAGCGGCGTATTTTTGGCTGGCGGACCGCCAAAGGTTTGATGGGATTCTTTAGTTGTGTAATACTTCACATTCTGTTGGTTGATACCGAGCGCGGGTATTTTAATGGTGCCTTCTTCGAGTTCGGGTGCTTTGTCCGCTGCGAGTAATTCACCACCCTCAGTACCCAGATTTTCCCAAGCCTTTGGATGCGCAGGGTTGTCAGCGGCATTAAGATAGAGGACAGGATCAGCAACAACATTCGCAAAGGCGATGGTACACACTATTGAAAGAAGAAATAGCGTGGTACAAATTAAAATAATGGCTTTCATTTTAAGTTCCTCCTAAGAACAGGGGTAGACTAACAGTCTGGTAGGGTTTGTAGAACAGGTAATCAGACACCAGCATAGCAGAAAAGAAACTACCTGTCAAAGAAATTGCGAAGGGCGCGTTTTGGGACGAGAATTACGGTAATTCCAACGAAATGTCCAACGTTTCTGGGAACAGACACTCGGTGTCATTACACGGCTGATAGGTGAGTTTGAGTATGATTGGCGTGTTTTCCTTGCGCGTTACGTTCGGTCTCTGTTTTAAACGCAGCGGGATCGTAAAGTTTCCCTCATAAACATTCAAAGGTTCGTCGCTAAACTCAAAACGCGTAGATTTACCTTTCGGATAAACAATATCAACAATCTCTACCGATGCATTCGCATCTAATTCAACGGTTGTCGGAATTAAATAATCTTGTCCGGCAGGATTGGCGTTAATGTGCCAACCCGCGGCAATTTTGAGTTGAAGTTCTATATTAAAGATGTCATCGCTTTGCCCTTTAACTTTAGCTATAGCGGCTACCACTGCGTCGGATGGCGGTTCAAAATTCTCCGCTGAGATCAGGTAATCGTTAAGGGCGAAGTGCATATACATGAAAGATGATGGGCTTTGTGCCATGGATTCGGCAAAACTGCGCAACGTCTTCTCAGCGTAGTGTCGATAGTCTGCCCCAAGTGCTAACAAGTTCTTAACAGCAACGGCGTTACCGGACGG
Organism: Candidatus Poribacteria bacterium; assembly: GCA_003635195.1. GTDB lineage: Bacteria > Poribacteria > WGA-4E > WGA-4E > WGA-3G > WGA-3G. The sequence goes on from PYIY01000072.1 coordinate 82,811, forward strand.
AATTGCGGAGTCATAAGGCTTTTTGGTGCGCACAATGAGATGTTTCGCATCCGCTTTCGTGTAAAAGAAACCGCCGTTTTTATTATCCCAGAAAAGTTGAATCATTCTATCAGTCAGGGTCTTCGCAGAATCTAACCACTGTTCATCGCCTGTAGCCTGATACAATCTAAGCAACCCGCGCACAAAGAACGCATAGTCATCAAGGTATGTATCCTGCTTAACAACACCGGCGGTATAGGTATGACATAATTCGCCATCGGGTTTCGTCATGGTATCAAGAATAAACTGTGCGGCTTTTGATGCTGCGGAGAGATAGCGTTCTTCGCCAAGCACATGATAACCGTAGGCAAGCGCATCTATCATCAAACCGTTCCAATTGACGATAATTTTTGTGTCCAGCAAGGGATATTCACGTTTAGTGCGTACTGCTAAAAGTTTTTCTCTCGCTTTTGATAAGTCTTTAACAGAAGCCTCCGCTGCTGCCCCTTCGGGAACATAGAGAACACTATGCCCCTCAAAGTTGGGTCCCTTATCTACACCATAAACATCGGCAAAACGCGCCGCGTCCTTTTTACCGAGAACCTTCCGAATTTCATCCGCAGTCCAGACGTAATACTTCCCCTCCTCGGCATCGGTCTCAGCGTCCAAAGCAGAATAGAACCCGCCTTCAGGTGCCGTCATCTCTCGGAAAATGAAATTGAAGATCTCTTCAGCGACGCGTCGGTAACGTGGGGCTTGCGTCAACTGATAAGCCTGCAGATAGAGTTTCGCCAATTGCGCGTTATCGTAGAGCATCTTCTCAAAATGTGGGATGAGCCATTTCGCGTCAACAGAATATCGGTGAAATCCGCCGCCGACCTGATCATACATGCCACCATAAGCCATCATATCCAAGGTCCGTGTTACCATTTTCAATAACGATTCATCTTTTGTCGGAGCGGTTTGTAACCCCGATTCTCTCTGGTATTCACTTAGCAGGAATTCGAGGTTGGCAGGACTGGGAAATTTCGGTGCGGTTCCAAATCCACCGTAGGCATGGCTATAAGCGGTTCGCAGGTAATCCAATGCTGCAGTAGTGATGGTTCTATCGAGTGCTCTTGCGCTGAGTGCCGTGAACCCTCGGCTTATCGCCATATCAATGGTATTTGAGATTTGGTTTGCGGAGTCGATGACCTCCACCTCTCGCGTTACCCACGCTTCGTGTACCGCGTCAAGGATCGTTGGAAATCCAGGTCTGCCCGGCATATCTGTCGGTGGAAAATAGGTGCCAGCATAAAACGGTTTTAGGTCAGGCGTAAGGAAAACGGAGTTGGGCCAACCCCCGCGTTGAATCAACAGTTGTGTCGCCGTCATATAGATTTCATCGAGATCCGGACGTTCTTCCCTGTCAATCTTGATATTGATGAAATTCTTGTTCATCATTGCGGCGATTTCTGGGTTTGAAAATACTTTCCGTTCCATCACGTGGCACCAATAGCATGTGGAATAGCCGACCGAGAGAAAAATTATTTTGTTCTCTTTCTTCGCGAGTGCCACTGCTTCATCGCCCCACGGGTACCATTCTACAGGGTTATGGGCATGTAGGAGCAGATATGGACTGGTTTCATCAATAAGCCGATTCGTCCACTTCCATGAACCGTCTGGATTTTTGAGCGCGGCTTCATCTGCACTTACTATCCACGCGATGTTGAGCAGGAGGATGCCCCCTAAAAACTTTTTCCAACTGAATTGCTTAATGCCTATTGTCACTGAAAGCATATTAGTTTCCTATTATCCCGCCGCTGCGTCTTTTCCACAAACAGGTTTCAGCGGTGAGCACCGGATCTCTGTGTTGCTGCGTCTTCCAATTGCATGATTTCAAATTTCAAACGGAACAAAAGGTAACACCACCCCAAAACCGTTAGCAGAATAACGAGAAACTCTATGTTTACGTTGATGACAATACCTCCTGGGTTTGTGATGAGAGATGCTAAAAAACCGCCTATTGGCGTTCCTATTATCCCAAAAAAGAAACTTTCTGTGACAGATAGCAACCCCTTTACCATGGGTGCCCCTCTTTGAAATGCGGTGTTAGCGTTCGTCGCACGATGAATTGACTTCAAGCATAAACGGACCAAAAGGTAAAACCACCCCAAAATCGTTAGCATAATAGCGTAAAACCCTACGAGAAACTTTATGTTTACGCTGATGACAATACCTTCTGGGTTTATGATGAGAGCTAGGCAACCACCTGCTATCACGCCTGTTATTCCAGAAACGATACTCTCTAAATATAGCGACCGCTTTTTCATAAATCCCCCTCCTTGACAGAACGTGGTGTTAGCATTCGTCGCACGATGAATTGACTTCAGGAATAAATGTTAAGTAGTATTTTAACTTAACGAAACCAGCTTGTCAAGTGATTTTCCAACATTAGCCTGAGTATCTTCTATAAAAAAACCTTGGCTTCTTCCCACCGCAATTATTGAACGAGTGCCTGCTGTGCGATAGCACGCCCCTGTTCCGTTAAGGTCAGCTGCCTTTCATCTTGGGAGACACATCGGTTGTTTAGCGCATATCTTACAACTTGATTTGTAAAGGTTGGGTCCCAACTGAGATGTTCATGTAGGTCTGCAATCGCTGATTCAGCTTCTGCTTCAGGAAGTCCTTCGTGATTGAAGAGGTGGATAACCAACATCGTCTGCGCAAACTCCCATTTTTGGCGTGCATCTCGACGCGCAATAGCGATAAGCCCGCGGTTCGGAACAGTCAGAAAAATCAATCCGAAAACAATGAGCGTCATCGTTGCAATCGCACCGGCAATAGAGACATCAAAGAGAGACGCGAGCCAATACCCGCTGACAGCATTTACACTCCCGATAATCGCACTTAGGATAAGCATAAGCGAGAGTTTGTCCGTCATGAGGTAGGCAGTCGTAGGCGGTCCAGCAATGAGTGCAACGACCAAAATCGAACCCACCGCGTCAAACGCGCCGACAGTCGTTACGGATACCAACGTCATCAAGCCATAATGGATGAGGGTCGGGGCAAATCCCAATGCGGCGGCTAAACTCGCGTCAAACGTTGCCAATTTCAATTCTTTGTAAAATACAAAGATGAAAACAGTGTTCAATACAAGAATCGTGCCCATCACATACAAGGCAATGGGACCCAGATCATAACCGAAAGCCTTCAATCGGTTGAGCGGCGCGTACGCGAGTTCGCCGAGAAGCACGACATCCATATCGAGATGAACGTTCCCTGCGAACCGAGAAATTAGAATCACACCGATGCTAAAAAGCGCGGGGAACGTCAACCCAATTGCGGCATCCTCTTTCACAAGTTTCGTCCGTTGTAACAGTTCAACGAGAAGCACAGTCAGCACACCTGTCCCTGCAGCGGCAAGAATCAACAGCGGTGATGACAGACTCTCTGTGAGAAAAAAAGCGAGTACAATGCCAGGGAGAATGGCGTGGCTAATCGCGTCGCTCATCAAGGTCATCCGCCGTAGCACCAAGAACACGCCGGGCAAGGCACACGCTACTGCTGTGACAATCGCAATGAGTTGGATGTCAAGATGTTCGTTCATGCGTCACTCTTTTCTATTCACTTCTCTGCTGCGATTGTTTCAATAACCCATCCGCTGCCGTTTTCAAATCGCTTCTGCTGCGTCGATGGCGTATCCGACCCCATACAAGTCCACGATTTGGCGCAAAAGCGATTGAGAGTCCGACTATAACCGTTGCACATAGCACAATCGTTGGACCGGTCGGGATACGAGATGCGGTGCTACTGATGATAGTTCCGCTCACGCCTGCGAGTGCGCCGAAGCATGCCGCGAGAAATACCATGAGTCGTAGCCTGTTAGTCCATTGCCGGGCTGCGACCGCTGGTGCCACGAGCATTGCACTCATCAACACAGCACCCACCGCTTGCAAGCCGAGGACGATCGCTATGACGAGGAGACTCGTCAGCAGAACATCAAGTGTCCGAATCGGGAATCCGATGGATGCGGCGAAACCTTCATCGAAAACCAGAAGTTTCAACTCTTTCCAAAAGATAAGCATAATGATGAGAGCAACACCACCGAGTATACCAATTGTGAGGACATCGCTTTCAAGAATCGTCGCAGCCTGACCGAAGAGGAACGTATCCAACCCCGCCTGATTTGCATTGCCGGTGCGTTGGATCAGCGTATGCAGAACCAAGCCGAAACCAAAAAAAGTAGATAAGACAATGGCAAGGACGCTATCGTATTTGATACGCGTCAATCTCACAATACTCATAATCAGTAGCGTGCCTAACCACCCCGCAACGGCTGCACCAAATACCAGAATTAAGGGTGCTTTACTTCCTGTCAGCAGAAAGGCGATTGCAATACCGGGCAACGCCGCATGCGAGATAGCATCACCGAGGAGGCTCTGTCGACGCAACACGGCATAAGTGCCGAGCGCGCCACTCACAGTACCGAGTAACGCTGCACCGATGCCAACAATCATGAGTGTATAATCAAGACGAATTAGAGCACTTAAATTTTCCATTTTTTAATGGTTATCAGTTTGCCTTGCATCTTTAACCCCCTAAATCCCCCTTATCAGGGGAACTTTAAGAAGTCGTGCGTATCAGGGGGACTTTAAGAAGTCGTGCGTAAGTCTCAGGGAACTGAAAACTGAATACTATTTCATGAACGCGATGCGTCCGCCGTAAGTCTCACGTAAATTGTTAGGTGTAAAGGTTTCGTCAACGGGACCACTGGCAATGCGGCGAATGTTCAATAACATCACCCAGTCGAAATAGTCGGTTACCGTCTGCAGATCATGATGCACGACGACAACTGTTTTGCCATTTGCTCTGAGGTCTTGAAGGAGTGTTACGATCGCGCGCTCTGTGGTAGCATCTACACCTTGGAAAGGTTCGTCCATCAAATAAACTGTCGCATCCTGAACGAGTGCCCGAGCGAGGAAAACACGTTGTTGTTGTCCGCCGGAGAGTTGACTAATTTGGCGGGTAGTATACGCTTCCATACCGACCTTCTCCAGCGCGTGCATCGCCAGTTCGCGATCTTTCTTTCCGGGTCGGCGCACCCATCCGAGTGCACCGTAGCGTCCCATCATCACGACATCCAAGACGTTTGTCGGAAAGTCCCAGTCTACGCTGCCGCGTTGTGGCACATAACTGACGATCCGCCGTTGCGCCTCATAGGGTTTATTGTAAATCAAGATGTTACCTGCCGCGGGACGTACTAACCCTAAAATCGCTTTGATTAACGTCGTTTTACCTGCACCATTCGGACCGACGATTGACAAAAGCACCCCTGGCGGCACATCAAGATCGATATCCCACAAGACGGGTTTATCCTGATAAGCGACCGTCAGATCGGTTACCTCAATGGCTTTCGGTTCAGACGTTTGCATGCCTAATTCTCCGTTGTAGGCGGGTTTTGTAACCCCGATGCTCCAATGAGCGCGCCCACAATCGTATCAATATTATGGCGAACCATTCCAATGTAAGTGCCTTCCGGTGTTCCTTCGTTGCCCATAGCGTCGGAAAAGAGTTCTCCACCAATCTCTACATTGAAGCCTTTCGATTTCACAGCGGCTTTCACCGCTTCAAGACTTTTTGAAGAGACAGACGATTCCACAAAAATTGCGGGAATACGTCGTTCTGCGATAAAGGTAGCCAATTCCTGTACATCGGCGATCCCTGCTTCCGTCGCCGTGCTAATCCCTTGTAAGCCGCGAACCTCAAATCCATAACCCTTCCCGAAGTAGTTAAAAGCATCGTGTGCTGTCACAAGCACCCGCTGCTGAGGCGGTACACGTTTCACTTGCGATATTACGTATCGGTGCAGTTCTGTGAGTTTCGCAAGATAGCGTTCGGCATTACTCCGATACGTTCCTGTACTATCTGGATCAAATTCACTCAGAACATCGCGAACTTTTACCACCGCTTTCATCCAAAGTGTTACGTTAAACCACAAATGTGGATCATATTGTCCCTCATATTCGGGGGGTGTTAATAGTAGACTTCGGTCAACAGCATCTGTCACCGCAACCGTCTTGGTATCTCCTGGCACCTTGGCGAGAATATCACCCATTTTTGACTCAAGGTGCAGCCCGTTATAGAAAATAAGGCTTGCGGAATTGAGTTTTTGAACATCGCCAGCACTCGCGTGATAGAGGTGTGGATCTACACCGGGTCCCATTAATCCTATCACTTCAACGCGATCACCCCCAACGTTCTTAACGATATCGGTAATCATCCCTATCGTTGTGACAACACGAAACTTCGTCCCATCGGAAGCGTCAGGTGGTGCTTTTGGATCACATCCAGTACTTATAGCAAGGATGACTATTAGACATAATGATATATATGTTCTATACATAATTTTAATTTCCAAAGAAAAAATGTTCCAATAATTCACCGACAAGGTAGCCAACACCCGCGACACCGAGGCCTACGGCAAACATGTCAACACCACTCCGAAACAACCCGCGCCCCGTGAAGAAACTTCGTGCAGCACCGACAGCAAAGTGAGACATCATGGCAAGTGTGAACGAAATCCAAATAGCGGATATACCCTCAGTAAAGAGAAATGGTGCCACAGGAATGAAAGCACCAATAGCAGTCGCGAATCCTGTAATCCATCCCTCCTTGAGCGGTGTTGCATAAACTTCGCCGATTTTAAGTTCGGTTTGGATTTTCTCTGCCAGTGCTCTTTCCGGGTCTTCCATTACCTCCTGTGCGAGTTCCCGTGCTTGTTCCTTTGGGACACCGCGCGCCTCATAGATGAGAGCGAGTTCATCTTCCTCAATATCGGGCATGAGACGAATTTCCTCTTTTTCCACCTCGATTTCGTGTTCGTAAACCTCCTGTTCACTCTTAGCAGCGAGGTACCCTGAAGCCCCCATAGAGAGTGAGTCCGCGACCGTCCCAACGATGCCTGTTACAAGAATCGTGGAAATATCCGATGTCGCAGCGATAACCCCGGCAACTAATCCGAAGTTCGCTGTTAAGCCATCGTTAAATCCATAAACAATGTTGCCGACCATGCCCCCAGATTCAGTTTTGTGCCACGGTTCGCCAATTGTTCCGGTAAGTTCCTGCAAGCTCTCTGTATGTTGCGCGGATTCCTTGGCTAAAGTGAGTGCTGCCTCTTTCACGTCTGTCAACGTACTGTTCCTATGAAGCGTTAAATAATCCTTGACCTCGCTTGCCTCTTCACCGAGCATCTGTGCAAGTGGGAACGCACTACCAAACCGGTGGGCATACCATGCCATTAAACGTGCTTTCAATGTCGGTTGCTGCGTCTTAACGTTTACATTGTATGAGGCGAGCATCTCCTGCCAACGGGTTACATGTCGATTTTCCACTTCGGCAAGCTCACTTAATATCCTTTTACGATCAGCATCCGCCTCAAGGTCAGCGAAAACGCCATAAAGGAAACTCGCATCAATCTCATCTTGCAGATGCTGCTTCCATACCTTGCGGGTTTTAGCGTCCGGTCGCTCCCGTTTTTGTTCTTCCATTTTTAGAGTCCCTTCAGCGTTGATAAGCGCGCTTACAAAGCGCGCCTACACATTATCTGGATCTTGTACCTGATCAACGAAAATATGTTTCGCAACTTCACGCCCAATCACTACCTGTTGTCCGGCAATGTCAATCGTAAATGGACCGTCAAACGGAGCCACCTCAACCACTCGAAATGCTGTACCGGGGTAAAGGTTAAAACTGCCGATATGCCGGAGTAACGCCGAGTCATTGTCACTCACTTCAGCAACGGCACAGGTTTGCCCTTTCTGTAGATCTGTCATCGGAATAGACGCTGTTTGCGTCACAACGCCGTTTTTATCCGGTATCGGCGCGCCGTGTGGATCGGCAGTCGGATAACCGAGAAACTCGTCCATCCGTGCTTCTACTTCTTCCGAAATGACATGTTCTAATTTTTCGGCTTCTTCGTGAACGCCGTCCCACGGAACACCGAGTGCTTTGAACAGGTAAAGTTCCAATAAGCGATGGTGTCTGATAATTTCGAGCGCAATCGCTTTCCCGGCAGCCGTTAACGTCACCCCGCGGTAGCGTTCGTGACGTACCAGTTTCATCGTCTTTAGCTTTTTGATCATCCCTGTAGCAGATGCAGGTTTCACGTCAAGATATTCCGCTAAAATGCCCGTCGAAACCTTACCGCCTTTCTCTTGTAACTTGTAAATCGACTTGAGATAATCCTCTGCTGCATGTGTAAGCATTGATCTTTCCAATCCGCACGCGAAATATGCGAAGCATATAGCCATCACAATGCGGTTATATGTAGGTGTCACACCTACCCAGTTTTAGGCACTATGTGCCTTAATTATTAGAAATGCCAAGAAACTAATTTAGGCATGCCTAAATTATATATGATACAAAGAAAATTGTCAAATTTTTTTTAAAGTTCCTTGCGGTTCGGTTAGGTTAAATGTATCAACAGCGTTCTTCCCCGTCTATCCAGCGCGCCCGTTGGGTGCACTTACATAATTTTATATTTCCTTACAAATCTGAACTCGTTGTTAGAACTCGTTGAAGACCTTTACAGGTTTCCCTGTTTCAATGGATTCCCAAGCCGCTACACCGACAGCAATAGATTTCGCACCATCAACCACGTTTGGGGACGGCTCTAAATCCTCCTCAAGACACTGCTGAAAATGCCGCATGTATCGGATAACTGTTTGTCCATGTCCGTAAACGCTTGTATCTATTTCAGGAGGACAGATCACTTCAAAGGGTTCTCTGATGGCCATTTTATCGAGCATTAACTTGACGTGTCCCTCTTTGTTGTCTGTAAAGTCCCCAATGACCGTCCCTTTACTTCCGAAAACGGAAATCTGCTGCATCGGCATCGGAGGATGGACGATATCGTAAAGCCCCATCGCTCTCGCAATCTGTCCGCTCTTAAACTTCAGGTTGAGAAAAAAATTGTTCTTTATGGGGTATTCCGGTGTGAGTAAGCCTTTCATCCCGTAGGCGTGCACCTCATCTACATCACCGAGGAGACAGCGCAATAGGTCAACAGGATGCACAATACCGCCGAACATCAAATCTTGCGGTTCATGGAGTCGCCACGGTGTGAAATCGTAGACCTCGCGCATGTCGTGGACATAATAGGCATCTGCTAACATAATCTCGCCTAAATCGCCATCGTCAAGGAATTGTTTTATTGTCAAAAACTGGAGGTCAAACCGCATCGATTGCCCCACAAGGAATTTGACCTTGTGTTCGCGCACCAGATCCACCAATTGCTGTGCATCGGCCAATTTGGTCACCATCGGTTTTGTGCAGATGACATGTTTCCCAGCTTTAATCGCAGCGACACAGTGTTCGGCATGCAAGTGGTCTGGGGAATAGATCGCGACAACAGAAATATCATCACGCTGCACCAATTCTCGGTAATCCGTTGTCCAGAAATCCACGCCAATTTGGTTTGCATAGTTTTCGAGCACATCTGCCCGCTTCGCACAGATACCGCGGAGTTCATATTTCAAGTCCGGCACATCTTTTAGCAGGGTCGCAGTTGACCCCATATTCGTGGGATTCATCCCAATAACACCCAATCCTATAGCCATTTCGTGTCTCCTCTCTGAATCAGTTAACATGATGACATTCTATCACAACCCCTTTTTCTTGGCAAGCAGGCGATTTATTTTCTTTGAAAACCGCTTGCTTTCTGTGCCAATTTGATGTAACATTGTTAACAGAAATACCTATGGTGAAGGAACAATGACACAAACTGAAACCGAAGATGTCGCAAGTTTTGAAACCCTACAGCGGCCCGAATTAGAAAAAGTATATAAATGGATTTTTGAACTGGGCGCAGTCGTTCTTGTCCTCTATTATATCTATAGTGCCGGTTTCGGCAGTGCCAGCGAGCAGTACCATATCGGTCTTTATCTCCTTTTGACCTTCGCACTCATCGGTATCCTCTACCGATTTCGGAAAAACTCCATAGTATCTCGACCATCTCTACTGGATTTCTTACTCATCGCTGGCAGCATTTTTACAATCGGCTACTGGATTGTGGAGTATCCGAACCTCGCGAACCGTGCCGGTAATTATAACCAACTCGATATTTTTGTCGGGGCAGTTGCGATCGTCATCAGTTTTGAAGTGAGTCGTCGGACAGTCGGTTGGGCTTTACCTATTATCGCTATCATTGGTATCTTATATGCACTCTTTGGTAGAGCTATGCCGGACGCTATTGCACACAAGGGTTTTCCACTCCGTCGGATTATCGAATACAGCTTTTTCAGTCAAGCGGGTGTCTTCGGTATCATGGCAAACGTGATGGCGACGTACGTGATTCTCTTTATTTTCTTCGGGGCGTTTCTGGAGAAATCCGGGGTCGGACAATTCTTTATCAATCTACCGATGGCTATAGCAGGTCGCTCAACAGGCGGTGCCGCGAAAGTCTCAGTAATGACATCCGGCTTTTTTGGTTCTGTTGCAGGAAGTGCAATCGCAAATACTGTCGCCACTGGGACATTTACCATACCGTTGATGAAACGCACAGGCTTTCGACCACACGTTGCCGGGGCAGTTGAGGCTTCTGCTTCCGTAGGTGGGCAATTCTTGCCACCTGTAATGGGTGCGGGTGCCTTCCTAATGGCAGAACGGACAGGCTTGCCCTACAGCCAAATCGCACTTTTATCTATTGTGCCAGCGGTTCTCTATTTTTTATCCGTCTGGGTGATGGTACATTTTGAAGCAAAGAAGCAGGGACTTGAACGGATACCAGCGGCAGACATCCCGAAATTCATTCCGCTGCTCAAAAGCGGTTGGTACTACTTGCTGCCGTTGTTGACGCTCATTGGCATCTTGATCGCTGGTTACACTGCCTATAAGGCAGCGTTTTTCTCTATTCTCGTCACGATTGCGGTGAGTTATTTTCGGCCAGAGACACGATTAACACCGAAACGCGTCTGGGAAGCGATGGTCAGCGGTGCTAAAAACTCACTTGCTATTGGGGGTGCTGTCGGCACTATTGGAATCATTGTTGCTGTTATTGACTTGACGGGTTTAGGCAGGATCTTCCCAGATTTGGTGCTGTCGGTTGCTGGTGATAATAAGGCTATCGCGATACTACTTCTTGCTGCTGCCTCTTTAGTCTTAGGGATGGGGATTCCAGTCACCGCTGCCTATCTGATTACTTCCGAACTCGCCGTGCCGATTCTAACAACGCCTGAGATGGGGATCCCGATTATCGCCGCGCATCTGATCATCTTCTGGCTCAGCCAAGACTCCAATATCACACCGCCAGTAGCGTTAGGGGCTTATGCGGGAGCTGCAATCGCACGTGCGGATCCGTGGAAGACGGGGTGGGCATGTTTCAAGTTCGCGAAACTCCTCTACATCATGCCGCTACTGTTCGCGTACACACACGTCCTATTTACAGAAGGCACCCCTGAACAATACGTGCTTTCTGTTGTATCGGCTGTCGTCGGTACTATCATTTTTTCAATTGTGACGATGGGATACTTTGTACGTAAGACACACTGGTATGAGTGGATACTGCTCGCGCTTGCTGCATTCCTTGCGTACATCTACAACATCTGGACGTTCATCGTGGCAATAGTTTTGGTCATCAGCGTTTACATCATCCAGAAACGGTCAGAAACGTAGCAGAGCATCTTTTATGGGGTATTAACAATCTCTTGAAGTCGCTGGAGGAGTGCCTCAGCGGCTTGCTGAGACTGATGTAAATTGAACTCTTTCACTGCTGCTTCCGCGCGGAATGTATTCCCGCGGTAGTAACGCAAAAAAATGAGACCGCCCCATAATGCAGCATCCGTATAGTGTTCATCTAACACTGCATCAATAATGAGAAAGCCGAGTGCTCCGTTTAGGAAGAGGGCATTTAGCCCATCGCGCCAATTGCCTGTGTAGACATGTCCCGCCCCAGGGAGAATTGTTGATAAGGTTTTCGCAACTTTTGTGGATTTCTGAGGCATATTGACAGCTGCCTCAAAAAGCGCATCAAGATTTTTATCGGTGGTATAGTTGCGGAGGACACTGCGCGCCTCTTCCCATCGAAATTGGTAAATATACGCAACTGCTTGCAAGAAAAGCGCGCGCCGGTAAAGTTGGATTGGCGGGTTTCGCAATGTTATCTTAATCAATTCCAACTGAGCGAGATCGTAATTCTTTGTGGCAATCAGCGTCACAGCAAGTTCTAATTGGTACGCCGATTTGGTTTCGCTATCTATAGCGAGATGTGTTGCAATCCGCAGAGCATTAACCGCTTCTGTCCATAAACTTTGTGCCTTATAGGCAACCCCGATGTTGTAGTATACTTCACCGACACGCGGATCATCTGGATGGAAAAAGAGGAAACGTTTATATTCCGTTATGGCAGCGTCGTAGTTGCCTTGTGCTGCAAGATGGCTGCCAAGCGATAACGGAGGGACTTCTGCAACTGCCGCGAAACCCCCGAAAAGCAAAGAGACACCGATTAACAAGAACAGGACAGTGTTGTTTAAAACCTTGGTCATTCAGAACAATCCTCCAAAAAGGTGAGGTTCACAAGCCGTACCAGCAGAAATGAAGTTTTTCAAAGAGGGATTTCGGTAAATTCCAGAACAAACGGGCATAAATCGGATCGCCGTTGGCATCAAAAAGAATGCGTTGAAAAGTTCTGATGTCCGACGCGGTGCCTGCGAACAAAAGTGCTCCCCTCAAAAATCGAATCCGCCACCGTCAAATCCGCCACTGTCGCCACCGTCAAATCCATCAGCCCCACTATCGTCAGATGAATCGGCATCGTTGTCTATATCGCTAAGCATCAAGCCGGTGAAAAGCAGCTCTTCAGTACCCGCGTCAGTAGGATCAACAGTATCCGTATCATTATCCTTTTTGGAACGTCGGTATAGGTACCAGATAAGTCCTCCAGCCACGAAATATATGCCTAAAAACAGCCACAGTCCCAAACTCATCTATTTTCTCCTTTTCCCTTTCTGATTTTCAATCCCAAACGGGTGCGATTAGAAGTTAAATGATGCCGCCCCACCCGTAAGGTATGAGGTGGGCAGGACGACCCTCTCATTTTACCACTCCACCCGTAAGGTTGGAGGTGCTAATGACTAAGACAAATTTCTCCGGATCATAAGGATGCCCATGAGAACTACCACCAACGCGAGAACTATCACCAGAGTGAATATAAAGTCTATACGGGCATCGTACTGATCCTCAAGTCGTTTGAGGTCCGCTTTGGTGTTGCTAATCTTGACATCTTGCTCTTGGTCCCGCCTGGCTTGCGCGATTTGCTTCTCCATCTCTTTGGTGTGCGGATGCTGGTGACTCTCCCCACTCGTATGAGCGTAAAGGTTCAGCGGTAGCGATGCCATGAAAAGGATTAACAGAAAAACCGTAAAGAATCGGGTCATTGAGAATTCCTTCATATTTTTTTTCTTCATCTTGACGCTCAAAATCTGCTGCACGGCTTTTGCCTTAGAGACCCGCCGAGGCTACTGCGAGGGTGTTCTCCAGAGGTAAAGCGTGCCATCGGAACTTTCACTTTTTCGGATGTAAACATCATCGGGAATCAAACGTTCACCTTATTGAGATTTAGTTTTGTCCACAGTATACACTCTCACGATTGATTTGTCAAACGCATATTCACGAACTATGAACCTTTTTATGATTCACATGTCTAATTGTATAACAAACCTAAATAGCACATATCGCTTTTGGATGCATGTGCCGCCTACAGAAAGAAAGTGAATTTCGACCATGAAAACAGACACAACTAAACAATCAGGAACCGTTGTTAACACACGCATGAAATCACTCTTCGTCGCACAAGACAAGAAACCCGTAACTTTAAGAGAAATCAATCTTGCCCGCCTCACACCGTTCCAACGAGGATTACTTGTTACAGACGGAACGGTCACGCGATTCATTGAAGCGTATACGTTTGATCCAGTAGAGGTCGTACTGGTTCAGCAAAAGAGAAAGACTTTACCCAGTGATCATCAGTGGCTTCAATTGCCTGCTGGAGAGGAGGTTATTTCACGGCAGGTGACACTCCAAACCCACCCAAAGCAGGAAGCATCTCCAATAATTCATACCTACGCAGACTCGCTAATTGTGGTACAACGGCTCCCAAAATCTATTGTAAACGGCTTAGAATCTGACAAAAAAGGATTAGGTGGACTCCTGCGGTGTAGTGGCTTAGAGACTCGACGCGAACTGCTTTGGTGTGGTATTGAAACCTTAACCGATTTACCAATTGCTATTGCGCACCTTGAAGGTAAGACGTTTATCAGTCGTGCCTATTTAGTATATGCGGCTCATGAACCGCTTATGTTGATTAATGAGAAATTCCCATTCTAACGAATAATTGAGAAATGAAGAGGGAGATGCACAAGGGTGCCAACCCGCGAATTCCCCCATTGTATCAAATCGACGGGACGCGACTGATGCGATTTAGAGCGTCCCTTCAATTAAGCGAAACTCTATAACAAAAATTTCAGAGGATTTTCATGTTACGTAAACTTTTGATCACATTCATTGTGATGGCAATAGCTGGCATCGTAGCACTTACAATCAATATTCTTGATGCCCAGACCGTTGAAGAAGAAAAAACAAAAGGTGTCGCTGAGATCTCTACAAAGCCTTCAATTGTTGCTCTGGCGACGGCTATGAAAAACTTCCGAGCATCGCTGAGCAACGAACTTCTTGCCGATGCCTCTTTCCCGCTCGGACATAAAGAATCTTATTCTTGGACGAATGTACCGCCAGGTCGGGATGAAGATCGCGGCGGTATCCGTTTTGGTGAGTTGTCCATAAATCAATTGACACGCTTCTATGAAGTTTTGAGCGTATTCTTGAGTGACAACGGTTATACCAAAGTTTCTCTCATTACAAAAGACCCTGAAAAACATCTCAACGACATCGAAGAAACACCCAAGCAAAAACACCCCAGCTTCTGGGCATCAAACCCTTACCATATCGCTCTATTTGGAAACCCAGAGACAGATGGATCGTGGGGATTCCAATTAGACGGTCATCACTTGGCTCTCAATTTCTTGGTACACGGTGATGCTGTTTCCATCGTCCCCGCCCTTATCGGCACTGCCCCCGCAATCATTGACGGCACTGTCGTGCTTGAAGATGAAAGAGGTAAAGCCTTTGCTTTACTCAATAGTCTTGATGAGAACCAGAAAAGGAAAGCAATTCAGAAAGATCGTCGCGGACTCCGAGTCGGGGCAGGCAGGTCAACCGATCCGTTCCTGAATCACGATTATTCCGAATTTGTAGGTATTGGCTTGAAGGCATCAGAGATGAACGATACCCAAACAGAGAACCTTCGCAAGCTCATCAAGACCTACGTCTACAATCTTGAAACCGAGTTTGCTGACATCTGGATGACTGATATCGATGCCGGACTTGACGATACCTATTTCGTCTGGATCGGTGGTACGACACCTAACGATCCGATTTACTATCGTGTTTTCAATCCCGCCGTCTGGATTGAATTTAACAATGAGAGCGGTTTAGACCACATCCATACTATCATCCGCTCGCCGAACGGAAATGACTACGGTATTTTCGCTTTGAACCGTGACTCCAAGACGCTGTTGGAACACTACTCCGCTGCCGATCATCACAAAGTGATTCATGGACTGTTTGATCATCATAGCAGGAAAAATAAGGAGATGTACTAATGTTAGATCAGGTTTTAGGTGAAGTTGAGGAACAGTGTCGGGAAGAACGCGTCCCGATGCTGGGACCCGACAAAGCAAAACTACTCGCCAGTTGTGTTGAAAAGGCAAAACCATCCCTAATTGTAGAGTGCGGGACTGCTATCGGTTATTCTGGGTTGTGGATATTACGTGTGTTAAAAACCATAGGAACAGGACGTTTGATAACCGTGGAAATAGAGGAAACCAACGCGCAGCGAGCACGCGCGAATTTTGAAAGCGCAGGCGTGGCAGACCTTGTGGATTCACGTATCGGTGATGCCGCAGAAGTCCTCAAAACCATCCAAGAGCCTGTCGATTTTCTGTTCCTTGATAACAACAAAGACGGTTATTATGCCTGTTTCCGAGCAATTGAATCGCAGCTAACCAATCCAGCAACAATCGTCGCTGACAACGTCGGTAGAGCAGAGCAGATGGCGGATTATCTGGAACATGTCCGCTCACACTACGACTCCGAAACACACTGGTTTGAGAGTCGGCGGCGACCCGGAAGACGCGATGGTATGGAGGTTAGTATCTATCGTCGTTGATGTCCAAGGCATGAATTGAGGGCGGAGTTTATAGCCTGTCTGTCTCACAGAAGCTGCTAAAAGGGAGGCACTTATCTATGATGTCACACTTTACTATTGATTGTGGATTTCGGCAATGTTGGCGAAGCGCGAAAATTTTGATGCTACTGTCGGTGTGCATGCTATCCATTTCCGTCAGGGTTGAGGCACAGACAGAACGAGACTTACCGCGTATGTCAGCGCATCGCACCTCCGAGGCAATCAAGATTGATGGCGTGCTCGACGAACCTGTTTGGCAAAGCGTCCAACCGATCCGGCAGTTATACCAAATCCAACCCGACCAAGGTGAACCGGCGACAGAACAGTCCGAAGTACGCATTCTATACGATGACAAAAAGTTGTACTTCGGATTCGTTTTTTTTGATTCAGAGATGGATAAGATTGTCGCTAATGATATGCGACGGGACTCCCGAGGTTTGCGTTCCAACGATTACGGGTTTCTACTGTTAGACACTTACAACGACCGGCGCAACGCCGTTTTCTTTCGATTCACCCCAGTCGGTGGAATGGAAGACACTGCCGTATCCGACAGCGGTGGTAGCCTCAACACAAGTTGGGATATTGTTTGGGAATGCCGCTGCAGGATCAATGAGGACAATTGGACAGTGGAAATTGCGATCCCGTTTAGCCAACTCCGTTTTGAGAGCAGCGACTCAATGGACTGGGGACTCAATTTTGGGCGCGAAATCGCACGAAAACGCGAGATTGCAGCATGGAATGAGGCTCCCAAAACTTACGGTGGATTGGCAAAGTATCGCACTGCCTACTTCGGTACGCTTGAAGGGTTAGAAGGTATTTCGCCATCAAGACATCTTGAATTGCTACCTTATATCCTACCGGGTGCAAGTTATGAAGCCTCAACGGAAGAAACTGAGGAAGCAACTGAGGCTGTGTTTGAAGCGGGTTTGGACCTTAAATACGGTGTAACCCCGAACCTAACCGCCGATCTGACCTTTAACACCGATTTTGCCCAAGTAGAAGCAGATCAGGAGCAGGTGAACCTCACGCGGTTCAGTCTGTTTTTCCCGGAGCAGCGTCCGTTTTTCTTGGAAGGTGCCAGTATCTTTGATGTCGGGATTCCACGTCCGAGTTTCCGTAGACCACCACCTTTACTGCTCTTTTATAGCCGTCGCATTGGGCTTGCGGAAGGACGCGCCATTCCACTTCTCGGTGGTGGCAAAATGACCGGCAAAATCGGACCCTACGGTATAGGGATCCTCAACGTGTTGACAAACAAATTTGAAGAGGAAGAGATGGACGTTCCTGAAGAGGACATGTTTAGTGAACCTCACACGAATTACTCCGTGGTGCGTGTGAATCGGGACATATTAAAGGGATCAACCATCGGCGGGATTGTGATTAACAAGCAAGATGCTGACGCATATAATCGCACAGCAGGACTCGACTTTTCTTATCGTCCGACCCGCGAGATTAATATTGACGGGTTATGGTCACGCACCTTTGAAGCGGATGTTTCTGGAAATAGCAACGCCTTCTTTATCGGTGGTGATTGGCGAACCAACCTGTTTCGAGTCAACAGCTCATACACAGACATTGGTGAGGATTGTAATCCTGGTGTCGGATTTGTTCAACGTACAGACATTCGCCGCTTTCGCGGTGGCGGCAGTTATACGCCGTGGCCTAACAAATTTGGAGTTCGCGAGATTCAGATTGGACCGGAGATCGATCTCGTGCTGACCCAGGAGAATGAACTTGAAACCCGAGAGATAACCTTTGAGACGCAATTTGAATTTGAAACGGGTGATGACATTGGGGTTGAAGTCAAGAATACGACTGAGCATTTGGATGTAGGGTTTGACCTTCAAGGAGAGGAAATTCCAGCCGACGATTACAATTTTACATCGTTTCAGATGTCAATGCGAACGAGCAGCAGTCGCATGATTGGTGCACGACTGCAAGTGGAATTCGGCGAATTTTACAGCGGGACGAGACGCGGTTTTTCAATAGATGCAACTGCCAGACCGAATGCAAAACTGAGTATAGAACCGTTTATCGAGTTTAATCGAATTACGCTCCCTGATGAAGAATTCGATGCCAATGCTTTTGGTGGACGTGTTAGCTATTCTTTTTCGACAACACTTTTCACGAAGTTGTTCACACAATGGAGCACCGATAGGGATGTGTTCTCCGCCAACTTTTTGGTGAACTACATCTATCGTCCGGGTAGCGATTTCTATCTCGTCTTCGACCAGAGTTACGATACCCGTGAGGGGGGCATCAAGCTTCTCGGTTGGACTGTCGTCGGGAAAATGACCTATTGGTGGAATCCATAATGGATAGGCACTATTAGGAAAAAAGAGATGTCCGGGTGCGGTTGGGGAACCGCACCTACAAAAGACACGGAAACTAAACTCACTGCCCCCACGGTCTTGCCTGTTTGATTGAAATTTTACCATCGCTTTTAATTTTGAATTCAATCTCCATAGCGAAATCCTTCGTTCGTCCAACGGGACCGTAGAGTTGACTGAACTTATTGTGTATCATCCCAAGATAACCATTCAGTTCACGCAAGTAGGTATCCGTCAGGATCCTTTTGCCATCTGCCGTCCGATTGGAAGTCGTCACCACCCGATAGTTATTGCTATCCCACCAATCCAATAAAATCTCTTCTGGAATAGATTGCTCTTCAGGATTTGTTACGAGATCCTCACCGACCTGCGTGTTGAGATAATAATTTCCAATCGTCTGATAAACGACATCATCGGTTACAGCAACCCCATTCGCCAATTCGTCTGCGAAATTGGGATGGACAAGCACCGCCATGGCTGTGGCAAGGTGGTCAATACGATAGAAGTCACGCGCCTCAAACGCCCGAAAATTCCAGAGACTCGCAAATACCTGCTTAATCGATTTAGAGAGGTGTCCCTCGTCTGGATGATGTGTGAAAGAATCGTATAAACCTGCACCGCTGAAACCGGGTAGGTCTTCGTTGTTTGTACTGGAACGGCATCGGAGCGATGTGCCTTCCGGGAATGAGTCTTGTAATTCCGAAAGCGCGTCCATCATCCACACCGGCATCTCGCCTTTCTGGATTGCATCGCTCAGCTTTTTCAGTCCAATCTCTCTGGCATCGTAATTATTTTGAAATGCTAAATTTGTGAGCAACGCTTCAATTTTCGCATAGAAACCGTTGTGTTTCATAAACTCGTCATAAAAATAAAAGGGTATACCAAAACCGTTTGGCACTGTCTCTTCAGGAAATCCAAATGTCCGAAGGGTCGCCACATTTACTGTTTTCACACCGAAACGTGCCGAGTCCGCGAACTGGATGTCGTTAAGCGGTAAAATCTTGGTGCCAGAGAGATCGCGTTCAGGTTTCTGTGCTTTTGACGGACGCACATCGGAGAAATGACGCTCCACTTCTTTGAGCGTTGCTTCCCGAATCTCAAAACCGTTTGCGTCTACCTTGTAATAGACGTACTTGCCGATGAGCGGTGCGATTTCTTTGTTTTCCCACGCCTCAGCAATGAAAGCATTCGGAACTTTATCCTGAATAGCACGGAGGTTAACGTGTGAAAGCGGCGTTTGCCGAACACCTGTGATAACCCCGGCGACTCTCGGCATCTCGTTAGGTAAAGTTTTGCAGATAACGATATCCCGAGGTGTCGGACGCTCATCGAGTTCCAGTACACGTAGCCGACCAAACGATGCCGCCTGATTCAGCGGAAGGTAACCAACATTCGCGTAAAGATCGTCCTCAAAATAGACAGGGAATTCTGCCGCGTCATAGAGTGCCTTTTCGCGGTTATAAATACCGATAGCTCCCCACAAGGGACAATAGCCGAGTCTGTTTTTCAGGATCGGCATCTTCGCGACGAGCAGATCGTGCGCAAGTTTGATTTCTTCAAATGGGAAGGCATCATTTGGATTAAACTCAAAGGTATAAACACCCGGTTCGCCATTCGGTGCCATGAAAAGCGGACGATAACTCAGCACACCGCGCATCTGCCCTTGCCCTCGTCCCAAACCCGCAGCACGCATGAAACTGCCATGAGAACGATGGGTCTCCGTATTCATGAAATAAAGTTGTGGGTTTTGCGTATGTGTGTTTTCGATCTGAATTTTTACAAACTCGATACCAGTAAGTTGCGTGTCAATACGGACATCTGTGCCTTGATATGATAGTTTTTCAAAAGTCTCTCGGTCGGGGACCGTGGCGGCACCATCCTTAAATTTGACCTGCTCTGGATTCAGGCGCGGTCCCGAAGGCTCTCTGGAACCACGTCCCCTGCCGCCCCCGCCTCTTCGACGGGACCTATCCCGCTGCCCATTTAGCATCTCACGGATCTCTTGCGTGCTGAATTTGTTTCCTCTCGCGACTTCAAGTCTCATCACTCTGAACATGAGTTGCTCTTCAGCGTCACTGAGTTCATCGTTCTTGTCGAGGTCAAACCGTTTTTCCTCCGCTGAAAGTTCATTCTCGGACCAAACTGTTAAAACAACGACCGTCGAAAACATCAGGACGCAAGCAAAAAGTGCTACGATAAAGTTTCTCTGTTTCATGGGTTATCTCCACTAACGGTTGAAAGTTTTTGGTATATCTTCTGTTAGATTAGGCAGATAGGAGCTGAATTTGTTCGGAAAAATAGTGTTCCTTTCGCAGCGCGGTTTTGCTTCCATAAGAATCCTTGTAGGTCGGGTTGAACGGGAAAAGACAAGCACATCAGTATCAAAAATCTGATATTTTTGGGAAGGGTGTCATGTGAGGCGTTTACAGTGAAACCCAACACTTTCACCAGTCGGAGTGCGATGAAATGTTGAGTTTCACTTGTGTTGATAAATGCCATGAGGGCATTTGGCGTTGATTCACTACATACTGAAGTCGAACTCGCGTCCAATACCGAAATTGGCACCTGTAGCAGGTTACCGTTCTACTTTCAATTGCGCCCAAGCCGTGGTCAGTTTCGCTTGCGGTGAAACCGCTGCAAAACCGAGTGCGACAGATAACCCACCCTCTGCAATCGCTTTCACATCATTTTCTGAGAGGGCAACGTTGAAAAATGCGATCTCATCAATAAGTCCGGTGTAAGCCTCCTGCTTGTCGTCTCTTGAACCGATATACTTAGGTCCCGTTTTAAATGGACCCGCAGCAGCATTAGATGCTTCTAACTCATCATCAACATAGACGTTCACTTTTTTACCGTCGTAAGTGCCAGCAATGTAATGCCACTTATCATCGTTCAACAAGGTTTTAGACCACGTATTATGCGGAATCGGTTGGGCACACTGTCCAGCGAAATTTAATTTGTGGTCTTTTAATGTCAAGATAACATCACCACAGGGCCCTACGATGATGTCAGACCACGCAGGGGCTGCAGGCGTTTTAATCAAAGCGACGATCGACACTTGATCCTCATAGTCAGCAAAATCGCCGACAGCAACATGACCACCACCCGCGAACTTTAGGGCTTTGCCGAACTTGCCATCAACCCATTCGGCATCAACAATCTCGCCGTCATTGCCATTTTTGGAAGCATCTTTTGCCGTACCGCCTTTACCTTCATCAAAGAACCATATTCCCAAAGCTGTGTCCGGATCAATCTTCGCGAAACTTAGACATGGAATCATGAAACTGATGCAGATCAATGTTCCATATACCCAAATTGCTTTTGCTGATTGAATGACTTTCATTTTTATCTCCTTATGTGAACGTTCAGTTTAATTGTAGGAGGTTCATTATTCGCAGCGTTCCTTACTACTAACCGTATAAAGTTTAAGTATTTAAATCGGTAATCCGCAGACCCGATAGGTGCGGTTTCCTAACCGCATCAGAACTTAGACATAAACTGAGCAGCCTCCCAACTCCTTTGAAGATGGGTCTTGTACCTACCCAGTAGGGTTTATTTCTTTGGATATTTCTTCAGCGTTTGTGTAGAAACGCGTACCAGACGAAGAGAAACTTCAACCGGTCAGTATTTGTAAAGACACCACTACCAAACGCTGGAAAAAATCCACAAATAGATTTGCGTAAGCCCTATTTTGAATCCAATACAGTTCCAATTGCTATCGTTAACCCGCATCCAAGAATACAACCTACTCCCAGTGACCGAGTCCGAAGCGTTTCAACTCTTCTTTTGTAGGCGTTGAGATAAGAATAAACATATGCAGGCGATTTTCCGATCAACCTCTCGGGTGGTGGAGTTGATTTAAAAGTAAGGAGCCGAGGAAGGAGACCTGTATATGAAACTAAACCTGTTACGCCACCAAGAACTCCCCCCTTATCTCTGAGAAGCCAACTGTCTTCTAACACGGGATTTAGGAAATAGTCTCCAAGAAGAGCACAACCAAACGTAGTGACAGGTAAACCACCTGCCCCTATACAAAACCATAAATATTTATTGGTGTCGTTACTTGCCTCCCGTTCTGCAGCAGCTTTTATCTCAAGTTTCATAGCGTTTGCCTTTTGTGCTGCAGCAGTCTTGGAGACCTCAGTCAATATCGGATTCTGTTGTGCGAAGGTAACAAATGATGTGCTGAAGGTCAATCCTATTATTAAAACAACAAATGTATGAAATACAGAAATAATTCTCATTTCTTCTTTTTTCTATTCTCAAATTGACCGATGTTCTCTCCTAAAAATCTAAACTCACGTCCATCATGACTAATCGAGGAGAATTCCATGACAAATGTAAACGATCAGTCCAAAATATTTGAGGAAATCTGTTCCATTAGTTTAGGCATCCAATAGATCAGAAATCCGTTGGTAAAAAATCAAGAAGAACTTATATCATGGTTCAATAACAAGATAACTAACGCTTTTTGCGTCCATCTCAATCGGAATCTCAACATTGTAATTCCGGTCAATTTCATACCGTTTGGGTTCTCCTTCTTTTTCACGAATCTTAGCAATTTTAGACAATCCAGTATAATAGAGCGGTAATTTCAAAGTCATCTGTTGCTTTGTCCGCGTAGGATTATAGAGCATGACGAGTCCACACGGACTGATTTGTGCGTTGGCGTGGAGCACACAATCAATAGAACGTCCATCTGGACGGCGCACATGAATCAGGTCAGACTCCAATATTGGGCGATACTTTTTGTAGAAGTCAACCCATTTCTTAACGACGATTTTCGTCTGTTCAGTATCAAAAAGTCGGGGACCCCGATAGATCGCATTTACACCACTGCCGAAGTTCTGTGATAGATGTGATTCGTAGTCATCAAGATGTTCGCAAAGCGGTTCAAATGTTGCGGCTTGTCCACCGCCGTGATACTCTACCAACGGAACGAACATCCACCCCATACTCGGTGTCTTTTCGTAAGTTCCATCGTAGATATTCTGCCTGGCAATTAAAATTTGCCGCTCGCGAGGCAAGCTGAAATTCGTTTCGCGATACCCCATCCCGCATTTGTTTGAACCGTTGAGGTAATAATTATCTGGTGAATTGATATAGATACCGCGTTTTCGGCATTCGTGGTAAAAATGAACACACGCTTCCCACTGGCGCAACTGCGAATCTGCCAAACCGTTATGGTGTGCGTGCGTCGTTGAAGCACAGACATCACCGTGATAGGGACCATCCGTCTCTATGACATCCATACCGGTTGCATCCATGAAGTTTAACACTCGTTGCGAATAGCCATCTGCCCAGCTGCTCGCAAGACAAGCACTCTGTCCAAACCTACTTCCGGGTTCACCCGTGTCTGGGTCAATACAGTTAAACTCTTCACCCACACCGCGTGAAGCACACATCAACGTATACCCACCGATTTGAATACCTTTGCTATGTGCATAATCTGCCAACGCCTTCATTGTGGCAATGTATTCTGGATCTTCGCTCTCAACATTGAAGCCGCTCCCAAAGGTCATAATCACCATTTCAAATCCGACTTCAGTACACTGATCAATCGCCAAACGGACTGCGTCTGGCTCGGCACTCCGAACGTGCATGAAGATAGGGTTCTCGGTGACTTGTGGCGCGACTGTGCGATACATCTTGCGGCGTGCAAGTCCTTTGCGCTCACAGTCATCACTATCATGCAGAACCTCGAAAGTGCGAAAACTCCTGAAAATTTCTCCCGGTTGAAGCGGGATCCCCGGACCGAGTGGATAGTGGCTTGTCATCAGCAGTGGCATCTGATAGTGATAATCGACTTGTGTCATGTAATCCGCATCGGGGCCCCACTGGGTCGTTTCCATCCGACTGAAGGCGTAATCGCTCTCAACATGTAGTCGATATTTCTCCTGCTCATTGACTGCAAGGATTTCACAGCTTAAGGCATCCAATTGAACCGGTTTTCGCCCCTCATTGTGAACAGTAACCCACTTGGACAGCACCGGAATGCCTTGGTATAATTCATAATGCACGCAAACCTGAACGGAGTCAACAGATGGCGGAGATGAGAACACGACTGTCAGTGTCACACCCTCTGGCGGATATACTGATGATATAGTAGAACGCCTGCGGACCCACGGATATCGGGTTTCAGGTTCACCGATTCGATATTCGCGAAATTGGAATGCGTTCTCGTCATTCGTCAAGTCCGCGATCCAATCGGAATCAAGATAGGCGTAGTCGGACTGCCCTTTTAAACCTCCTACATCAAATGGGTGTCCGTTAATCGTAAGTATTGCCTCTGGTTTGATACCGCGAAGAAGGCTACCACCGGTAATTTGATTGGTATAGTCAACTGTTGCAAAATTAGGTGAGGTGACGAATCTGCGCTGAATGAGACCATTATCAAGGATAAGTTGATTGTCGGTTTCTTCTACTGAAGCAGGCTGATGAAAGGGCTGAACCAACCAATCATTTTGCTGTGTTGTATATTGCATATCAAGTCCCTATTTTATTGGAATCCAAAGCTTGGATATCTGGAGTTTCTGCCCCGAAAAAAAATGGGTGGCACTCGCTGTTTTGCGTTTTTTATCCCTTCAGTATAACGCTTAAAAAGAAACAATACAAGAACAATTCTATTAACTCGCTATGAGAACAATAATAATCTGTTCTTTATAAGTTCCTTCTTTCTAAGAGCTGAGATTTTCAAATTGCACATTAGACATATCCGTGATAAAATATCAATCACACTAAAGATTTTAAGAATATATCCAACAACGGAGAAATTTATCATGAAAAATGTGATAATGGTGATGTTTTGCACAATACTGATTGTTCTATTAACATCGGCGGAAAGTCTGCTGAGTTTTGCCCAAGACGAACATACTGTCCTTCTCTATACCTTTGAATCGGGGACTGGGAAGACCGTCAAAGATCTCTCTGGTAACGGAAATGATGGTGAACTCAAGGGACCGAAATGGGGAGAAGGCAAACCTGCGGGCGGGCTCGTCTTTGGTGGAAACGCTCCCAGAGATTTTGTCGAGATACCCGATAGTGAGAGTTTAGACTTGGTTGAAGGACTTACCGTGGAAATGTGGCTCTATCTTGAGGCATGGTCAACTGCTGGCGGCACAGGTGCCACGAAAGAGACAACCTACAAAGTGGGACCTCGGAGCGACAAGAAGGTGCTAATCCGGATGACCACGGATAAGCACGCTTGGGGTGCTGCAGTTGCTGCCGGTAAAACGGATATGCCACTGAAGAAATGGACGCATATCGCTGGAACTTACGATGCCAAGTCCGGCGATGCCAAGATTTACATTGACGGGGTCTTAGATGGCGAGGGTAAGATCGGCGGCAATATCAGCCCGAATAACGATGTCTTATGGCTCGGACGCGGTGCCGGTCCATTCCTACAAGGACGGATGGACGAAGTACGAATCTCCAACATCGCACGCTCCGAGCAGGAAATTCAAGAACTGATGAACAAAGGCATTGAAGGTGTGTTAGCAGTGAAGCCCCAAGATAAATTGACAACAACGTGGGGAAAACTGAAGACAGCCTTTGCGAGATAAAGAGACATGCCACAATGCTAAAAACAATTACGGTTCAATCTCTGACGCTCCTTCTCATTTTCGGTGTTATGCAAGCAAACGTAGCCGAGGCGCGCCGGAGTTATCCGTCCATCTTTCAGGCATGGAACGGCATCGAAAACAGACCCGATATAGATGAACGACATCGACTCGCACAACACGATCTCGCTTTTGCACATCCATACACGCTGCTCAGAATTGCTTGGAATATATCAGAAAAACAGCCGTATTCAGGATTGGCAACAGATTTAAATCCAAGTCAACTCAACGCAGCACACCAAAGAAAACAGGAGTTATTGTCTTTAAATCCGAATCTCTTGCTGCTCGTCGAAATCCGATGCAGAGACGCGAGATATATGTCTCGTCAGAATGAAGCAGATGTTGAAAACTGGTGGGACGTTGGTTATTTCCCGCCTGATTCTTCATATTGGCTCAAAGATAATAACGGCAAACCCGTTGTCGGGTGGGGTGAGGATACGAATGGCAATGGAAAGATTGATGAAAACGATAAAGTTCTCAGCTACCTCATAGACTTCACGAATCCAGAAGTGCAGGATTTGATGGTCAACCAAGCCGTTGCCTTGGACAAGTCTGGTCTCTTTGATGGCATCATGATTGATTGGTGGAACGAAGATTATGCTACCAGTTCAATCGGCGTTGATGACTGGTCAGCGACAATTCTCACACGGGAGGCTGAATTAGAGGCGAGATTGGCGATTTTACGCAAAATTCGGGAACAAGTGGATGACAACTTTTTAATCCTCGTCAATACGAATATGCGTCAGATTCCAAAATCCGCGCCGTATGTGAACGGCATCTTTATGGAGTGTTATAAACAGGCGCACAACAAAGGATATAACCTCGATCAGATGCTACAGATGGAAAAGACCCTCCTATGGGCTGAACAGCACCTGAGAACACCGCGAATCAACTGTTTAGAGGGGTGGCGTGTCGTAACCGATTACATGGGAGATTTAAACACACGGGTCACAGAGCGCGACAGTCCGGAGAACCAGCGATGGATGCGCATGATTACTACGTTGAGTCTAACACACTCAGACGGCTACGTTCTCTTTGGTGACGACAATGCCATACCAGTTCCCGACCATTTACACAACTGGTACGATTTCTGGGATGCCGATCTTGGACAACCGACCCAAGACAGAGCAGTTCAATATCAAGACGTAACTGGACTTTTTATCCGAGAATTTGAAAAGGGATGGGCAGTATACAATCGTAGCGATGCTGCGAGAACGATTACTTTTGATGAACCTGTCATAGCAGTTAGCAGTAGTAAACGTTATTCGCGCCATGAAATTCCGGACTTTGACGGAGAGATATTTCTAAAGACCGATAAAGATTGAAGAAAATCAGTGTTTGGCAGACGAAGATTGTAGAGGAAACTTTTAGTTTGCACTTCTCAAAAGCACCTCTTAACTGAATACTGAAAACTATGTTAATACGGCAATTCTACAGTCAAGGTTGCTAAGAACTCCTCCGTCACGTGGCGATTGTAAACGCGGGCGGAAATTACGGAGCCGTAGATATTACCCACATAGAAGATGCCACACAGCGTTCCGAGTGTCCATCCTTTTGCCGATGAAATCCCGTCTCTACGGAAGCCGTCATAAGCCTGCCAACCTGTTAAACCTACTGTGAAAAGAGTGGTCAGTGCATCTGCAAAGCGACCCGTATAAAGCCGTCCGGTCCCTGGTATAACTGTAGAGAGCGTCCCCGCTAAAAACGGGCTGCGGGTCGGTAGGTCTGCTCCCTTCTCTGCGTAAATCTGATACACTTCTGCTTTTTCTCTGATCGGTATTATATCTGATGCCTGCAACGCCTTAAAAATCTCACTCGCTTCAGACCACTGTTTTTGCTTCAGATAAGAGAGTCCAATCAGCTGCTCTGCTTCGGCGTGCTGGCGTGCATCCATGATGCGTGGCAGTGCTTCACCTAAAAATTGTACAGACCGCTCAAACTGACCCTGTAGGAAGTAGGTAGCACCGATTTGGTAGTAAGCGCGGCTTGCAAATTGACTTTCAGGGGCTGTTCGCAAAAGTGCCTCAAAACCCTGAATCGCTTGCTCGGTTTTACCACCGAAGCGATAACAGACTGCAATTTTATAGTGGATTTGTGTGCTTTCTTGCGGTTGATAAAAAAGGTAACGCTGATACTCATCTGCTGCGCGAAGGTAGTCGCCCTGTGCATACAGAAAATCGGCGAACTTAAGGATGTTTTCGGGGGTATAATATGCGAATGGTTCCTCGGAATCCGCAAAGGATAACAACGTTGTATTGAGGAGTATTACCAGCAATAATCCTCGTATCTGTTTACTTGGCATAATCTGAAATTGGGTCTATGTACTTCCCTGTTATTGGATCTTTATGGTGGTGCCTTGATTGTGAGCCATTGCATCGAATGAGTCTGTCAGCAGTGAGTAGCATACCGCGCAAGATACCGTATTCCTGTATACAAGCCATGCCAAAGCGTGAACAAGAGGGTGTAAAAGCACAGGTCGGTCCGTCTTGACTTGAGATGAATTTCTGATACAACCGAATCAGACCTGTTGCGGCGAGTTTCAGTTCCGAGGTCTCCTGAAGATTAAAACGGACAACTTCCTTCGGTTCTGGTGTTGTAATTGGGTTGACTTTGCGAATAAATGCCAGATCAGCAGCTTCACCCGCAAACGTAGGTGAGACCACAATAACCAACGAACAAAGTGCACAGAAAGCGACAAGTATACAACGAACAGAATGATTTACCATTTGATCTCTTTAACCTCCACGGATTCAGGAATTGTGAAATTCAGTATCGGGTTAGGCGTTTCTATGTTCGCCTGTGGGTTGCTATAGACAATCTTTTCATGTTGGAGAACTTCAGACTTCTCGCCATACGTACTGGAGGTAACCTCCATTGGGATATAGTTAATACCGATTTTACTGTGGTTCTGGTAACGCGACCTACCGATAATATAGCCTTCCGGATTTTTGATTTCTGCTGAGATGAGCCGATCATTGTGCATACCTAAGATGACGCTCCCGAGCGTATCCTTCGCTTTCTCAGGCGGTTTCCAATAGGTATAGAGTACTTCCTCCACAACGTCGTGCTTGTCTAAAGTATATCCGATTGCAGTCAACCCGTATTCGGCTTGTGTGGTTTGGATAATGGATTCGACAAACGGGAGCGGAACGCGTCCTTTGGAGATAAAACGGAACGCCTGTTTCTCCACAGGATAATAGATTTC
>PYIY01000073.1:0-20853 GCA_003635195.1 Candidatus Poribacteria bacterium
CCGGTCTGTGATTTCAAACGTGCCAAGGCTTCAAAGTCTGATTTCAAATGGGCAGATGCCACCGGCACCTTCGCGACTTATGGACACTGTGCGACGAAAAGCCTCGGCACATTTTTCGGTTTTCGTGGCACACTGATAACCACGGCTGCAGGTATTCCTGTTGACTTCGCCATTGCTTCAGCCGATAGAGATGACCGAGATGTGCTGCTCTGTCTTGTCGAACGCGGTGAATATCGGATTCTTCTTGGCGATAAAGGGTATATTTCTCAACCCCTTCAGGCAGAACTCATGGAAACCGAAGACACGGTTTTATTACCAACACTGAGAAGCAATCAAAAGCAACAGTATCCTGAGAGTTTTCGCAAACTTCAGGTGCGGATGCGCCGTCGCATTGAGACGACGATCGGTCAGCTAACAGAGCAGTTTCATATTTCTCGTGTGCGTGCGTTGAAGCATTGGGGGTTGCTGACGCGGATGAGCAATAAACTCGGCAGTTGTCTGCTCGGTGTTTTCGTCAATCAATGCCTCGGACGCCCCTTGATGAAACTCAAAGATCTCGTTCTCGCATAAGGAAATATCTATGCTCACAACATTAATTAGCACAAGTCGTTCAATTATTTATCAAACTCACGTTTTTTAAACCTTTTTGTTAGAAATCTACCTCTTTATAATTAGCGATCAAAACCTAATAGGGAATTTGCTTGTCTATGCGGTTCGTTTAACGAGGAACAACTGATTTATCATATGGCATAAAGGTCTTGCATACGATATGGATTTTTAGGATTCGCATAAACTTATGACAACACTTTGGCTGATCATCCAGCGAGAATTCGTCTCAAATGTCCTGACATCCCGATTCATGATCGGTTTTATTGTCTGCTTGATTTCAACAGCAGCTGCCGTTTTTGTTCAGGTTGCGGATTACGAAAAGCGATTATCGGCGTATCACACTGCCCTTCAGGAACATCAAGAAGACATACGAACGTGGGACACCTATCGCCAAATTAACCCGAAAGCACACCGGAAGCCGAACCCGCTCAGTATCTTTAACGTCGGCACAGAAAAATCAGGCGCGGATATGGTGAGTATTCGACTCGCGGTACCTATTTGGGAGCAACAGGCACAGAAACAGGGGTCGGATAACCCGTTCCTCTCGATTTTCCTTGCCATTGATGTCATTTTCGTCTTCAAAATCGTGCTGAGTGCTTTGGCGATCCTGTTCGCGTACAATACAATTTCCGGAGAGCGGGAGGACGGCACGCTGAAACTGGTGTTATCCAACCCGGTACCACGGGATGTACTCGTGCTTGGGAAATACCTCGGCGGCATGTTGTCTCTGTTTCCAATCGTGGGGACGAGTTTCACTGTCGGAATCGTTATCGCTTATGCCTCTCCTGCTACCGATTTTGATGTTGGGGATCTGCTACACCTCGTGATAGTTCTCCTTGTTTCACTGTTATATGTGTCAATCTGTTATCTTTTAGGGCTGCTCCTGTCTGTATGGACAAGAACGGCAGCAACCACACTGATACTTGCGATGTTTATCTGGGGAATTCTGACAATCATCCACGCAAATGTGGCAACATTTGCAGTCACGAAATTCCCACCCTATAAACCTCAACCCGAAAGAGAGGTTCTGCAACAGATTGGAGAGATATGGGAAGATTTCAGGGAAGAACGGGATGCCCATATCCTCAAGGAATTCGGTTACAAACATCCTATCCACGCAATTATAACTAAAGGAGAGATGTCATTATATATGGACACAAGAACAGCAGGCGGAATCGGATTTGAAGAGATCTACACGCCTAAACCGATTCACAAGATGAACACCTCCAAATATCAGGAGATATTAGGTTATCAAGAACCTTTCCGCATTGACTATGCCAACAAAGCAGAGGAGCTCCTTAAACGGCGCGAAAATATTAGCGAACGGAATCGACAACTCGCCAGAAACGTTTCGCGCATCTCTTTCTCGGACACGTACCGTTTTGCTGTCGGCGCAATAACCGGCACGGATAGGGAAGGTTACAACGGTTTTATCGGGCAGGCGAGAAGTTATAAACGGCAAGTTGTTGACTACCTCACCAGTAAAGACGCATTTTCCGAGCGGGCGTGGTTTTCCAGTGATAAAGGAAAAGCGGAGTTCACAGATCTGCCTGTTTTTCGGCACCAACATAATACGCTCTCTGAGGGGCTCTCGCGCGCGGCGGGAGATATTTTTATTTTGTTTGCGTGGAATATCATCTTGTTTATGGGCGCATACGTATCGTTTCTCCGGTATGATATGAGTTGAAAAGGATCCGAGCCTTAAAGTCTTTCAAACAAATAATGTGTTACAAATTAATTTCTTAACCGAAAACTGATAACCGACAACCGACAACTATTAAAAATGATTTGGCAGATTGCGAAGAAAGAGATATATCACAACTTCATGACGCTGCGGTTCGTTTTGATGATAATCCTTCTACCGCTCCTGATGATAGCGAACGCGCTCATATACGGCTTTGGCGATAGTGGGTACAGAGAAGAAGTCAACGCGTATCATCGTGCGATGGAAAGCAGGTTATCGTATGTCAAAAACAATGCGCAGGAGAGTTTAGGCAGACTTGCAATGCGAGGTCCCGGGGAGATCTACAAGCGTCCGAGTCCGTTCAAATTCTGCGCCGATGGGACTGATGAACTCATCCCGCGTTCTGTTCCATTGTCGGAAAGCGCGGGTGGAGGCCGCGGCGGAGGCGTAACAACAGCCTACAGCTGGCGGGAACTATGGGCACTTGAATACCTACCCTCAAATCACGGCAGTGACGCGACCACACTCATCAAAATCGACTGGGTGTTCATCGGTATCTTCATGAGTTTTTTTGTGATTTTATTCACCTTTGATGCTATTGCGGGAGAACGTGCATACGGAACGCTGAGTCTGATGATGTCTAATCAGATTTCTCGCGGACAGGTATTGTTAGCAAAATACTTAGGGGCGTTTTTTACCCTTATGGTACCGCTCATCATTGGTGTCCTGATGAATGTGTTGATTATCTATCTTTCAGGGAACATCCCTTTTAATGCAAATGATTGCCTCAGGGTTTTGGGGATGGTCGGGCTTTTTGCGCTGCATATCTCTATTTTTATTTTTCTGGGGCTGTTTTTCTCCAGTCGTGTATCAAACGCCATTACCAGTTTAGTGTGGCTTTTACTAACGTGGGTATGCTTGGCGTTTATTTTTCCAAGTCTGATCGGGCTTTTTGTTGGCACCCTCGATCCGATTCCCTCAATAGAGATCGTCTCCTCGCGAAAACGTGCGCAATTGGCGAACATTGAGGACGAATTTCGCCCGATGGAATTATTGGAAACAACAAAGTTAAGCGAAGCACCGTCGCCTGACAACCCCTCAGCAACGCGCCGATGGGCGACATATTTTACGAAAAGGTACGAGACGAAAACACGCAGTGCCGATGAACATGTAGACCAGCAGTTGAGGCAGGTGAAATTTGCCCGCGAACTCACGCAAATCTCCCCGATAGTCTGCTTCCAACACGCTATGGAAGGGTTAGCAGGAACGGGGATTACACGTTATATGGATTTCGTTAAACAGGTCCGCCGTTACAGACAAACGTTTATAGATTTCATCAAAACAGAGGATAGTGCCGATCCGGATAGTTTACATATCTATCCTGTCAGAGAAGGCTTGTCTCAAAAACCTGTGGATCTGAACGCTGTGCCAAGATTTGAAGAGCGTCCCTCATATCAAAGCGTCCTTTTCCCTGTCGGACTGTTGATCCTTTTTAATATTCTATTTTTTACTGGCGCACAACTGTCTTTTCTCAAATGCGATCTGAAATAAAAAAAACACAACCCAAGCATCGCGACGGGCGGATCTACGGGAAAAAACGTCAAGTACCTAACCCACATCACCAAACCGCAAGGAAAATAAAATCATGAAATCGGCACTTATCTTCCTTAACGGCTACTACGACACACGGCATCTCGACTTCTATCGTCAAGAGATCGTAACCGCGCAGGAAAACCATTTCCCGCTTATATGTGCCGATGGCGGAATTCGGATATTTGACGATTTAAATCAAGATGGAGATATGACGCTCGTCCCCGATGTCCTCATTGGGGACATGGATTCGATACCGCATCGGGGTTCCAAACCTCTCCCACAAGCAAAACAGGTCGTTCAAGAATGGATCGGACAGACAGGTAAAGACTATACCGATGGACAGCTTGCTGTGGATTACGCCATAGAAGAATACGGATGCCGTTATATTACCATCTACGGCGGTCTACCGCGCCCAGAAGCGTATGAAACAGACCAGTTTCTTGGCAATCTTAAGCTGATGCGTTTCGGACATTACCGAGTGCCCACAGACGAACCTTACAAAGCCGAAATGCGAGACCCGAAACAGACAATCCACTACGTGCTATCAGCCATACGATTAACCCGAAAAAACAGTGGGCTGCAACGCGTCTCGCTCATTGCTGAAACTGCCAACGTCGTCGTAGAAAAGAGTGAAAACCTACGATGGGATTTGGCAGCACTACATATCCATCCTGATCTCACAAACGCCCTCCGCAACGAGTTCGTGGAAGGTGCGGAATGGGCAGCACTTCAATTGGTTGAAGCGTCGGATGCCGTCTACGTGATTCATAACTGGTAGGCAAGAACTTTCTTGAGCGTTTCCGTGTCGAGATTCGCACCACTCATCACCATCACGACGTTTTTTCCTGCTAATTCAGTCGTGAGTTTATGTGCAGCTGCAAGCGGTGCTGCGCCTGCGCCTTCTGCTAAGTTATGCGTCCATCGTAACGCCGATCGGATCCCGTCTGCAATCTCTGTCTCACTGAGCAACACCATGTCGTGAATGCCCTTCTGGAGAATCGAAAGCGGTAGCGGAAAGGGAACACGCGTTGCAAGTCCATCTGCAATAGTATCGCAAGAATCGGTCTCTATATGGTGTCCTGCTTTCCATGAACGGTAGATGGCAGGCGCGTTTTCCGCTTGCACACCGATGATTTTGACATTCGGATTGATCGCTTTCGAAACGGTAATAGCACCACAGGAACCGCTCCCACCGCCAATCGGCACGATAATCGCGTCTACATGCGGTAGACTTTCAAAAATCTCAAGCGAATAGGTGCCAACACCGTGGAAGAGTGCTGGTTCCATACACGGGTGAACATAGTAAAGCCCGCGTTCAGTTCGGAGTTTTTCACACAACACAAGTGCTTCGTCGAAATCGGCACCGTGCTCAATCAGTTCTGCCCCGAATGCTTGCATCGCGCTATTCTTTTCGGGGTTATTCCCGTGCGGAACAACAACAGTAGCCTTGACCTCAAACTGTGCTGCGGCATAGGCGATAGACTGTCCATGGTTCCCGCGCGTCGCTGTAATCACGCCCTTTTCGCGTTGGACTTGCGGCAGATGATGCATGAAATTCAGACCACCACGCACCTTGAAACTACCTGTAGGGTTATGGTTTTCGTGTTTGATGTATGCTTGAAATCCGAGTCGTTCAGACAATTCTGGATAGTGAATCAAGGGTGTAGATTTTAAAAAGCGTGCCACGACCTTTCTCGCAGCGATGATGTCTTGAAATGTAACAGATTTCATTTTTATTTTTTTTCTCCTAATGTATTTTAAAAAATGCGGATATGCTAATATGATAACATATTTTAGGGTATATATTCAAAATTAACCACATAGGAAGGAACGCACATGGCACAAGAATGGCATTCTACAGAAGTTGAAATTGATGAAACCGAGGACCTCATTGAGGTCTGCTATGAGAAGGGTTGGACGGATGGACTCCCCGTCGTTCCACCGACACCTGCACGCGTTGAACGTATACTTACCGGAACAGACCGGGATCCAGACGAACTTATCGCTGCCGTCCCCCCGAAATGGGGCAGAGCCACAGTCGAAAAAGTCGCAATTAACGCTGTTATGGCGGGATGTAAACCGGCATACCTGCCGCTTATCCTTACCGCAGTAGAGGCGATAACTTCTGAGCAGTTCAATCTCCACGGTGTCCAAGTCACGACTTCCCACGTTGGACCGATGCTCGTTGTAAACGGACCCATCCGAAAGCAGTTAGACATTAACGACGGGTTCAACCTTTTCGGTCAAGGGTGGCGGGCAAACGCGACCATCGGTCGCGCACTGAGGCTCGTCTGTACCAATATCGGTGGTGCACTACCGGGTGAACTCGATCGTGCAGCGTTTGGACATGCCGGAAAATATACGTGCTGCATCGCTGAAAAAGAGGAAGCAAGCCCTTGGAGTGCTATGCATGTTGACCGTGGATGCCAAACCGACGACAGCACTGTCACAGTTTTCGCCGCTGCGGGTCCGCAAACCGTCAACGACCACGGAAGTAATACTGCCGAAGGTATCCTCAATACAATCGCCGAGAACATTGCTGCCCCCGGCAACAGTAGTGGTGAAACGCTCCTCGTCATCGGTGTTGAACACGCAAAGACAATTTCCGAGGATGGCTTCAGCAAAGCCGACATCCGCCGTTATATTGCCGACACGACAAAACGCTATTCGGAAGAAGCGCTGCTGATTATGGTAGCTGGTGGACCGGCAGGTAGGTGGACCATCGTTGTCCCCGGTTGGGGTTCACCGAGTTCGCGTGCCGTTACATTGACGGTATAGATACCGGAAAAATCGGGATCGAAACTCCAAAATTCAGAGGGAATTTTTCGCTGAAAATATTTTTGCAAATCGGCAAAAAATGTGGTATCCTTTTTAAGTAAAGAGAATGAGAAACCGAAATCTGTTTTTCAACGTTACACTAAAGGAATAGATGCGATGGACGCGAGAACGCTGTCTCTACCGATCAGCACCTTAGATTACAAACAACCTGCCACTGTACCAGTCGGGTCGCCCGTTTCCATTGTCATTGATATGATGCAAGACGGAAGGCACGGGTGTGTTCTCGTTGTTGATGAGGATGAACAGTTAGTCGGCATCATCACGGAACGGGACTTGTTACAGCATGTGAGCGGGCAGCGTGCCGCGCCTACAGAATTTAAGGTGGAACAGGTTATGACCCCGGATCCAGAAGCACTTCGCGCCAGTGATCCGATTGCCTTTGCCTTAAATTTGATGCACCTCGGGCACTTCCGGCATGTCCCGCTTTGCGTCTGGGATGACCAAGAAGAAGCATATCCCATCGGCATAATTTCAACTCGCGATATTCTCGAACATATCGCTATATTCATAGAACATCAGGATTAGGAGGCGTAACCGTGCTATACGACTTAGCAATTGATGAAGAATTAGAACAGATGGATGAAGATGCTGCGTTAAAAGCATGGAGCGCGCAAGAAATTCAGGTATCGCTAAAAGATTTAATGCGTCCTATTGTCACCATTGATATCAACTGTACCACAAACGAAGCGATTGATCTGCTCTTAGCACGCAAAATCGGCGCAGCACCTGTTGTCGAGGACGGCACGCTCCGTGGGATTTTCAGTGAACGAGACGTACTAAACAAAATCCTCAACAAACAGGTCGGAGATTTAGATGTCATCGGTGTTAAAGAATTCATGATAGCAGATCCACAGACAGCACAACCGGAAGATTCGCTGAACACCGCTATTCTGTATATGGCGCGGGGAGGTTACCGTCATCTCCCTATTGTTGATACTGAGAATCGTCCCCTCGGCATGGTATCGATTCGTGATGTCATCTCTTATCTCGTAGAAGAATTTCCGCAAGAGGTCTTAACGCTACCTCCGAAACCCGTTCGAGATGCCTTTAAAGCCCGCGAGGGAGCGTAGATGTTTTTTAAAATTTTATATTTTCAGATGCGGTTTCCGAGCGCGAATCCTATGTTATGAATATCTTAAAGGCGCGCCTCTCAAGCGCGCACCTATCATAGAAAAAGGAAACGATTGTAATGCGTAAGCCAGTAGAGCAAATTGAGGAAGCGACAATCCTATTTGCTGGCGACTCCGGCGATGGGTCGCAGACCATTGGCACACAAATGACAGAAACTACCGCCCTCATTGGTAATGATGTCGCTACACTCCCCGACTACCCCGCTGAGATTCGCGCCCCTGCCGGGTCTACAGCAGGTATATCCGGATTCCAACTCCACTTCTCAAGCGAACAGATTCACACCCCTGGCGATCTTTGTGATGTCCTCGTCGCAATGAACCCCGCCGCCTTAAAGGTCCAGTTAAATAAGCTCAAACCCAATGGCATCTTGATTGTAAATGTCGATAATTTTGCGCGCCGCAATCTACGCCTCGCGGGATACGAAAGTAATCCGCTTGAAGACGATACACTTACAAAATATCAAGTTTTCAAAATCGAACTAACGCAGCTCACTCGCAAAGCACTCGAAACAACAGACTTGACGACTAGTGAAATTGATCGGTGTAAAAACTTTTTCGCACTCGGTATGATCCTCTGGCTCTACAATCGTCCCATGGAATACACGATGAAGTGGATCAAAGCGAAATACGCCAAAAGACCGCAGTACATTGAGCCCAATATCCTCGCACTTCGCGCGGGGAATGCCTACTGCGATATGACTGAGCAATTCGCTGTCTCTTACGATGTTAAACCTGCTACCTTTGAACCCGGTACCTACCGAAATATTGAGGGCAATATGGCAACGGTACTTGGACTTGTCGCAGCTTCACACCAATCCGGTTTACCCCTGGTGTACGGCAGCTACCCGATAACACCCGCAAGCGATATTCTCCACGGACTCGCCCAGTACCGGAATTTCGGGGTCGTCACGATGCAGATGGAAGACGAAATCGCCGCTGTGGGGGTCGCAATCGGCGCAGCGTTCAGTGGCGCACTTGGTGTTACTGGCAGTAGTGGACCGGGACTCGCGCTTAAGTCAGAAGCGATCAACCTCGCGATGATAGCTGAACTCCCGATTGTGGTATGCAATATCCAACGCGCCGGTCCCTCAACAGGGATGCCGACAAAAACGGAACAGTCGGATCTGCTACAAATGTTTTACGGCAGGAACGGCGAGTCGCCTGTGCCAATCATTGCCTCATCACGCCCTTACGACTGTTTTGAAACGGTCTATGAAGCCTGTCGGATCGCCGTGAAATATAGAACGCCGGTGATTTTCCTCTCCGATCTCTACATCGGGATGGGTGCTGAACCGTGGAAAATCCCCGAACTCTCCAAATTACCGGAGATTAAACCGAATTTCACAACGAGCGCAGGTCCCAGTGACGAATTTGAACCGTATCTACGCGACCCTGAGACACTGGCGCGTCCGTGGGCAAAACCGGGAACACCCGGTTTAGAGCACCGCATCGGTGGACTCGAGAAATCTGATGTGACAGGACACGTCAGCTACGACCCCGATAACCACGAAAAAATGGTAGAAATCCGAGCGGAAAAGGTGGCACGCATTGCTAACGACATTCCACCGACTGAGGTCTTTGGAGCACAGGAGGGCGACATCCTCTTGCTTGGATGGGGCGGTACTTTCGGTGCACTCAGAACCACAACGGAAAATTACGTCGCCGAAGGACTCCCGATAGGACATGTGCATCTCCGACATCTCAATCCATTTCCAAATGACTTAGCCGACATCCTCAAAAGATTCAAAAAGATCTTAATTCCGGAATTAAATAGTGGGCAACTCCTGCAACTCATCCGTGCTACCTATCTTATTGACGCGATCGGGCTTAACAAAGTACAGGGACAACCGTTTCACGTTTTTGAGTTGCATGCCAAAATTGACGAAATACTTAAAGAGATAAAACACTTTTAGCCTCCAATGCCAAAGGCGGTAACATAATCATGAAAAGGAAAAGAGCCTCACGGATTCCGGTCGGGGCACCGACCCTCACAAGGGATGATTTCAAATCCGACCAAGATGTACGCTGGTGTCCAAAATGCGGCGACTATTCTATTCTTGCCCAGACGCAACGCATTCTACCTGAACTCGGCATTCCGAGAGAGAATGTCGTCTTTATCTCGGGCATCGGGTGTTCAAGTCGGTTCCCGTACTATATGAACACCTACGGTTTCCACACGATCCACGGTAGAGCACCAACCATCGCTTCCGGGGTAAAAATGGCGAACCCTGATCTCTCCGTATGGGTCATCACAGGGGATGGCGATGCACTCTCAATTGGGGGCAACCATTTCATCCACCTGATGCGTCGGAATTTCGACATCAACGTCTTGCTGTTCAACAACCGGGTCTACGGGCTCACAAAGGGACAATATTCACCGACATCTGAACGAGGCCAGAAAATGTATCAGTCCACGGCACTCGGTTCGTTGGATACACCTTTTAATCCGATTAGCCTCGCACTGGCTTCCGGCGCAACGTTCGTTGCACGGTCAGTAGACATTCACTCGGATCATTTGCGTCCGATGCTCAAGGCTGCCTTTGAGCATAAAGGCACGTCTTTCATTGAGATCTACCAAAATTGCCATATCTTTAACGATGATACCTTTGAACTCTACAGAGAAAAAGAGCATAAGACTGATCATACGGTGCTGCTCGAACACGGTGAACCGCTCGTTTTCGGTGCGGAACACGATAAGGGCATCCGACTCAACGGTTTTCAACCTGAAGTCGTTGACCTCACAGATAGCGAGCACACCATTGACGATCTCATCATCCACGATCAGCACGCCGAAGACACCACCTTAGCGAATTTCCTTGCTGGGATGAGCGATACGCCTGATATGCCGCATCCGATGGGCATTTTCCGAAGCGTCCAACACCCGTGCTACGAAAACCTGATGACCAACCAGATCCGTACCGCAACAGAACGGATGGGCGAAGGCGACCTCAACGCACTCCTTCACGATGGTGAAACGTGGACAGTGTCATAGCAGTCTATATTTTGACCTGTCGTGAAATAGATAGTACTAACAAATGG
The DNA here is from genome assembly GCA_003635195.1 of Candidatus Poribacteria bacterium. Classification (GTDB taxonomy): domain Bacteria; phylum Poribacteria; class WGA-4E; order WGA-4E; family WGA-3G; genus WGA-3G. Next base: position 10,894 of record PYIY01000073.1, read on the forward strand.
TTGATCCCCGATTTAAAGTTGATCGGCTGTCAAATTTGGCGGGATTCTGACAATGAAGATTTACATTTTGACCGACTTAGAAGGCGTTGCAATGGTATCCCGCTTCAGTCAAACCCGTGAAGAGGGGCCTCAGAAACAGACAGCCATGGGATTATTAACCCAAGAGATAAATGCTGCCGTTGATGGTATTCTTGATGCGGACGCGGACGCAGAAATCGTAGTTTGGGATGGACACGGGACTGGCGGGATTGACGTGCTTGCGTTTCATCCGGAGGCGAAGTTAATTGCGCGGGGACCGATTCGTCCACCCTACTATCTCGACGCGACCTACGACGCGCTTTTTTTTGTAGGACAACACGCCATGGCAGGTACGCCAAACGCGCCGTTGAGTCATACATATTCCTCTTTGTCGATTGAGTACTATAAACTCAATGGGAAAATGATCGGGGAATTCGGATGCCGTGCAGCATTAGCAGGTACTTTCAATGTCCCAACGGTTTTTATCTCTGGCGACGATAAAGCAGTCGCAGAAGCGAAGCAACTTATACCCGACATTTATGGCGTTGAAACCAAACAGGGACTCGGACAGGAACTCGCACTGCATCTTTCACCGCAACGGTCGCGAGAACTGATCCGAGAGACAGCTGCGATGGCTTGCCAAAATATCACTGAGATTCCGCCCTTTAAAATCGATCCACCTTATGAATTTGAAGTCCGGGTCCTTGAAGGTAAATCAATTGACGGGTACCTGAAACGCGGGGCGGTGAAGATTGATGACCGCACCGTCAGTTGGCACAGTGATGACCTTCGCGCCTTGTCTATTTAGTCCTTCACAGAACCACCCGATTTCCCATGTCTAAATCCTATCCCAGTCTTTGCTGACAGTGCTCGATGTATTTCAAGAAATATTTTCGGTAATTCAGTCTGACAACCACTTCCTAAAAATTGCCTGCCTCTGCTCTCCTTGAAAATTATATTGACAAATTCACTGATAAGCTGTATAATCCAAGCACTTTTAGGACTTACGCAAATTTGTTTCCACTGTAGGTACAGTTTGCAACCTCAGTTTCCGTGAAAGCAGCAGAGCGCGGTTAAGAAATCTCGCCTATAGTCCCGTAGTCTATGTAAGTACTACGGACCTGGAACAGCAGCGTTTTTGAAGATGCATACGCACGATGTGTGCTTGTATAGTAAGGAGATTCCAAATGAAAATTTCTTTTATGTTCAGATTTTTGATGTTGGGTCTAATGCTGACCGGAGCAGTGGTGACATGCTACGCGCAAAGCGTTAGTGACGCAGACCTTGTTATCTACTATAGCTTCAACGAAGACACCCAGAAAGGGGATGATCTCGTTGACGGGTCTGGCAACGGGAATGACGGTTTCCTCCACGGCAGCGATTTGCAGATTGTGTCAGGCAAAGTGGGAGACTGTATGCAGTTCCCAGGAAATGCCGCCCAATACATCTCAGTGCGGGAGCATATGTACGCGGAACCGTTCGCGGAAATAACCCTCGCCGCTTGGGTTAAAACGAGCGTAAGAGGGATGGTCGCTTCGTGGGATCGGAGTGAATTCTTCCGTTTCGCTGTCGGCGATGACGTAGGTGGAAACAACGGAACAACCTTTGTCGCTTTTGATACCTGCTGCCCGTGTTGCCATGATTGGTTCGGCAAAACGGATGTCGCTGACGATGAGTGGCACCATATCGCCGCAACGTTTGACGGGAAAATGAAACGTATCTATGTTGATGGGAAGTTAGATGACCAAGTTGAGGCACCGGCAGAAGTCATCGGTGCAGGACAAGCACGGTTCGGGTTCATTGGAATTGGTTCAGAGGCAGGTGCCTTTGATGCCAATGTGGGACCCACATGGGCGTACAACGGGCTGCTCGACGAGTTCCTGCTGTTCCACCGACCGCTCAGTGCAGACGAGATTGCACATCTCGCCACTGGTCCTGACGATCCGTTTGTTGATGCAACAACCAGCGTTGATCCTGCTGACAAACTTAGCACAACGTGGGGTAGCCTAAAGTCTACTTACAAATAGGATTCAACATTTTTCTAAACCCATAGTTTGCTTAATTGAGGGTGGTACATAACTGTTCGGTGTAGGATTCCGTTCGCATTCGGAAGCTGCTCTAATTTATGAACCACCCTTAGTGATAGACACGAAACCAAATCTCCCCCGATAACTGCCCTTTCCCTTGACTTTCCGCTCCAGATTCTGGTATCCTTTTATAGGATTTATACAATACGATCATAGCATTCATACATCACGATTTTCTACCGGCACGCGCCACAAGCGCGCTATATCATATCGGATTCATCTATGGAAACCTTTGATTGTGAACTGAAACAACAGATCATCTACGGTGATAACACGATTGAAAGGCTCGGTGAGTTGACGCGCTCACTCGGCGGCAGCCGGGTTCTCGTTACGACGGACCCGGGTATCGAAAAGGCAGGTATCCTCGCGAGAGCCATCTCAGCGTTGCAAAGCGAAAGGATCGCCGCCTACGTTTATGCCGATGTCACGTCCAACCCGACGACAGAGGATGTCGAAGCTGCTGTTGCAGTCGCGAAAACCAATGCCCCGATAGATTTCATCATCGGACTCGGCGGCGGCAGCCCAATGGATTGCGCGAAAGGTGCGAACTTCCTGCTCACGAACGGCGGCAAAATGGAGGATTATTGGGGCACCAACAAAGCAACAGAACCGATGTTGCCTTCCATCGGCGTTCCGACAACCATCGGCACCGGCAGCGAGGCACAATCCTTCGCGCTGATCTCACAGACAGACACACACATCAAAATGGCGTGTGGCGATAAAAAAGCACGATTCGGCACCGTAATCTTGGATGCGACCCTTACGAAAACCTTGCCAAGACCTATCGCAGCGATTACAGCAATAGATGCCGTCGCACACGCTGTTGAAAGCTTCGTCTCAACGCTACATAATCCGATGTCCCGGATGTTCGCACGGCACGCATGGGAGTTGTTAAACACGAACTTTGAGGCATGTCTTGCTGAAGTCCAAAGCCCCGCAGCACGCAGCAAAATGCTATTTGGTGCCTACCTCGCCGGACTTGCGATTGAAAACTCAATGCTCGGTGCCGCGCACGCCTGTGCCAATCCGTTAACAGCGAGATACGACATCACCCACGGCGTTGCAGTCGCCTTGATGTTACCGCATGTTATCCGATTCAACAGGAGTGTCACAGGAGAGGCATATCGTGAGCTGTACCCGGACGGAGATTTAGCAGGCAGAATCACAAAACTAAAACAGATTGGCAATCTACCGAACAGACTCCGGGATTACCCTGTCCAATACACGATAGGCACAGCAGACCTACCAACACTGGCAAAGGAAGCAGCGACACAGTGGACAGCACAGTTCAACCCGCGTCCTTTGAATATTAGCGACTTTATAAAACTTTATGAACAGGTTTATTGAAATACAACTAAGTCAACAGAATCGTATATATTTTAAAAAGCCAAAGGCTACGGCGCATCGGAATGTGCCTGCTACCTTTCTCATCCTTGTACTACTGCTTGGCATTGCAAATACAACGCGCGGTAACTGGGTAAGTTTTCGCGGTAACCCACAACTCACAGGTGTTGCGGATTCTGAACTCCCGGATAACCCACAATTGCTTTGGACTTTTCAAGCAGGAGACATGATTGAATCCACAGCCGCAGTCGTTGATGGAACCGTCTATATCGGTGCGTTGGATGGGATCCTTTACGCAATCAATGCGAAAACCGGCGAAAAGAAATGGACGTACCAGACGAACAGTTCAATCAAAGCGTCGCCTGCAATTCACGATGGGGTTGTCTACTTTGGAGACGGTGATGGTGTTTTTCATGCAGTAGACATCAACACCCATAAAATGAAATGGCAGTTTCAGACGGAGGGTGAAATCATATCATCGGCGAATTTTGCTGGTGATCGCGTGCTATTCGGTTCCTACGACGGATTCCTCTACTGCCTCAACCGTGAAAACGGAGCGTTGATCTGGAAATTTGAGACGGAAGGGTACGTCCACGGCACCCCCGGTGTCTGGAGCCAGCCTGCGAGTGGACCTGGTGATGCCGAGAACTTCGCGATTGTCACTGGATGCGATAGTTACTTACGTGTTATCAATATCGACGACGGCACACAGACGCAACAGGTTAACCTCGGTGCGTATGTCGCTGCAAGCCCTGCGATTTCACAAAATAGGGTCTATTGTGGTACGTATGGCACTGAAATATTGGGGGTCGCGTTAGATGCCGGAGAGATTGCGTGGCGGTATCGGCACCCGAAACGGCAATTTCCGTTCTTCGCCTCAGCCACCCTCACCGAGGACAACATTATTATCGGCGGGCGCGATAAGATAGTGCATGCCCTCTCACAGGAAACCGGAGAACTGGTATGGACTTATACCGCCAAATCCAGTATTGAGTCGTCCGCTGTTATTGCAGGCACACGCGCCTTTTTGGGGACAACCCGCGGGATGTTCATCGCATTGGATATTACGACTGGAGAATCCGTGTGGGAATTTGCGACGGGTTCGTCTATCACTGCATCGCCAAGTGTCTCAGATGGTAAAATCTACATCGGCACAGAAGATGGGATTCTTTACTGCTTTGGAGAAAAATAGATCATGTCTAAAACACAGTTAAACACGGGCTCGCAAGCAACGCCCTTAGCGGAACCTGCAACAGCAGGCATAGATTCAAAAGATACAACCGTCGGGAGTGTTTTCGTCTCAAATTACCCACCGTATTCCACATGGGGTGAATCCGATGTCCCAGAAGTACATCGTGTACTCGATGAACCGCCGCGTCCAGAGGTGACCTTAGGGCTTTACCTCCACATCCCGTTCTGCCGGAAACGGTGTAAGTTTTGCTATTTTCGCGTCTACACCGACAAAAACAGTTCGGAGATTGACACGTATCTGAACGCACTCGCGAAAGAGGTCGAACTTTACAGTGCACAACCCGCAATCGCAGATCGTCCGTTACGCTTCGTCTATTTCGGTGGTGGTACGCCATCCTATATCAGCGTCAAACACTTGAAGGCTCTCGTTGATAGGGTGAAAAATGTAATGCCCTGGGATGCCGCTGAAGAGGTAGCGTTTGAGTGCGAACCCGGCACCTTGACGAAAAAGAAACTTGATGCCATCAAAGAAATCGGTGTAACCCGATTGAGTCTCGGCGTTGAGAATCTGAACGACGAGATCCTCGCTGAAAACGGGAGAGCGCACCTTTCCAAAGAGGTGTATCGCATCGCTCCGTGGATCAAAGCGTTGGCATTCGATCAGGTTAACATTGACCTCATCTCAGGCATGATAGGTGAAACATGGGAAAGTTGGCGCGATACCGTTAGAAAGACGATTGAACTTGATCCCGACAGTATCACTGTCTATCAATTGGAGTTACCGTTCAACACCACATACTCCAAGGACATCCTCGGCGGTGATACACTACCAGTCGCAGATTGGAAGTTGAAGCGCGAATGGCACCAATACGCTTTTGAACAATTCGCGCACGCTGGTTACACCCAATCCAGCGCGTATACGGTACTCAAGAAGGACAAACACTGTCAGTTTGTCTATCGCGACGCAGTCTGGCAGGGCAGCGATATGATCGGCACAGGCGTTGCATCGTTCTCACACCTCAGCGGAATACATTTTCAGAACGCGCCCTCATGGGGAGACTACCTCGGTAACCTTGTGGAAGACAGGCTCCCAATTTATCGTGCACTGAAACCGACGGAAGCAGAAAAACTGACGCGGGAGATGATACTGCAGCTCAAACTTGGTAAAATCAGTCCCTCCTATTTCCAGGCGAAGTTCAACGCAGACATTCTTGAGATTTTCGCAGAACCTTACGAAAAGCTGCAAAACGACGGCATGTTGCGCGTCAACGCCGCGTCAGATGAGATCCAACTGACACAGCGTGGATTGCTCCAAGTCGATAGTCTGCTGCCAGCGTTTTACGCGCCAGAATACCAGAATACGCGATATACCTAAGCAACCTGATTCAATGGATATATTTTCTATCATGGAAGGAGAGAAATATGGATACTAAACTCATCGTATCTAACCCGTCAATTATGATGGGCAAACCTGTTATTGCAGGCACCCGCATCTCTGTCGAGTTAATTTTGGAAAAGCTTGCCGCGGGCGAGACGATCGAACAATTACTTGAGGCACACCCACGCTTGACTGAGGAAGGTATACGTGCAGCACTTCTTTTTGCATCTCAGGCTCTTCGCGCTGATGTTGTTTATCCAATAGTTGAAGGGTCTCCATGAATCTACTTGCTGACGAGAGCATTGACAAGTTAATTGTGGATGAACTTCGACGAAATGGTCATAACGTATTATACATTGCCGAATTTGCCCCCAGTATTGATGATGAGGTTGTGCTGCATCAAGCCAACCTAAACCGTGCCTTACTGCTCACTCAGGATAAAGACTTTGGTGAACTTGTCTTTCGTCAAGGATTAGTACACATGGATGTAGTGCTTGTTCGTCTTTCGGGCTTATCCTTGCCAGCAAAAGCAACAAATATTTCAACAGTCTTGGCAAATCATGAAGATGAATTGCTTGAGGCTTTCAGTGTTATTTCACCCGGAAGGGTTAGAATTCGCCAGGGTCCATAATCAACTATACTACACCAGTTATACTCCAATTACACGCAAAAAATATGCGGATACAAACACAATTAAACTGCTTCCGCGAGATGCTCGCTCCGGTGTTAGAGACAAACGCCTTCTACCGACAAAAACTTACTGAAGCAAGGATTACAGATCCAAACGATGTACAGACACTGGATGATTACCGGCAGCTGCCTTTTACGACAAAAGAAGAGCTCAGCGTAGATCAGGTCTCACACCCACCTTACGGCACAAACCTCACATTTCCATTGGAACAGTATACCTGCCTCCATCGCACCTCTGGCACAACAGGTTCGCCGTTGCGATGGTTAGATACAGCGGAGTCGTGGGACTGGTGGGGAAGATGCTGGGGCGAAATCTATCGCGGTGCAGGTGTGACCTCAGTGGATCGGTTGATGATCGCCTTCTCGTTCGGTCCGTTTATCGGTTTCTGGAGTGCTTATCACGGTGCGCAGCAGCTCGGTGCGCTTACAATCCCAAATGGTGGTATGACTTCGGATCAGCGGATACGCGCTATCCTCAGCAACGATGTGACGGTGCTCATCGCTACACCGACGTACGCGCTGCGACTCGCCGAAGTCGCCGAACAAGACGGTATCAATCTTAGTGAAGTGTCTTCAGTTCGGGTTACCATCCATGCGGGTGAACCCGGTGCGAGTCTACCCGCCACGAAACAACGGATTGAAACCCGTTGGGGTGCACGTGCTTACGACCACGCCGGTGCAACGGAAGTCGGCGCATGGGGTGTGATGTGCGAACCGCAAGCGGGCCTCCATCTCAACGAAGATGAGTTTATCTGTGAAGTGCTCGATCCGGAAACCGACAACCCGGCAGACGAAGGCGAGTTAGTCATCACCAATTTAGGGCGCGTCGGTATGCCGGTGATCCGCTATCGGACGGGAGACTACGTGAAGCTCAAATCAGGTGCATGTGAATGTGGAAGAGAGAGCCGCGTCCTTGACGGTGGCGTTATCGGACGGATAGACAATGCCCTCATCATTCGCGGACTGAATGTATACCCTGCAACGCTTGAAAATATCATCCTCAAGTTTCCAGAGGTCCAAGAGTTTGCTGGTCGTGTTTACGGAACAGGCACACTCGATGAACTCGAAATCCAGATTGAATCCACAAACCCGAATCCTAATGAGACTGCCACTGCTGTTGCTGCTGCGATCCGAGATGAATTAGGTCTGCGTGCCATCGTGAAAACGGTGCCACTCGGAACGTTACCAAGGTATGAACTCAAATCAAAACGATTCACTGATGAGCGGGTTTCGTGAAAAACACGCTCGGGTTCGTAGTAGCGCAATTCATTGCGCGTTGAGAATGCAATGAATTGAGATTATGCCCACTCTTTGTTAATCAATTAGGACTTACGCAATTTTTTGAGTTGTGTTATAATGAAAGAGAATATCATGAACTTTCAAAAACCCGGCTTTCTGAAATTGAGAGCCTACCTGATGACACGATTGATACATCGGATATCCCCGAACTCAATCCGGTAGATGCGCGTTGCAATTGTGATGTGTCTCTTTCAGCAGAAACAAACTAACTGCTAAAATGTTAGGAGAATTACCATGTCATATTCCGATAATACCTCTGAAATTATTGCTGCCCGCGGTGAAGTACTCTATCAGCAAAACATACGTGACAAAGTTGAATCCATGCACAAAGGAAAGTTTTTGGCAATTGACATCAAAACAGGGGACTATGCAATTGCTGATGAAGATTTGGTAGCTACAGACAACCTTCTTGCCAAGCACCCTGATGCGACTATTTATGGCTTACGAATCGGATTTCCGGCTGCTTATCGGATCGGCTTTAAAGTTTCGGCCCCATCACAATGATTATAGGAAGAATCACAAATAACCAAGAAGCCATTATTGAATAGGAAGCAAAGACTAAATGGCAGATTATGAAATTGATGAAATTCGCAGAATTCGACGGGAAATCTCCGCGCGATTTGATCATGATGTTGACAAACTGATTGCTCACTATCAAGCATCAGAAAAAGAATACCGGAAGTCTGGCAAATACAAATTTGTGGATCCACCATCCGAGAAGCCTAAACCCACTAAGTCAGGGGACGAAAAGCGGCAGATTGATCCGGATCCTTGACAATTCAAAGAGACTTCCCCTGCAGAACACAGATGAACACACACCACAACTACGACACCATTGTTATCGGAGGCGGACCGGCTGGAAGTACTGTTGCCACGCTTGTTGCCGAACAAGGGTACCGCGTGCTGCTGCTTGAACGGGCAACGACACCGCAATTCAAAATCGGCGAATCGCTGATTCCTGCCACATACTGGACCTTCAAACGGCTCGGTATGCTCGAAAAACTGCGGACAAGCCACTTCCCACAGAAGTATAGTGTACAGTTCTATTCACGTACAGGTAAAGGCTCCATGCCGTTCTACTTCTTCCAAACCAATCCGCATGAGAGTGCTGTCACGTGGCAGGTCCTACGGAGTGAATTTGACGAGATGCTTTTGGACAACGCCAGAGAGAAAGGTGTAAAGGTTCGTCGTGGGGTAGGCGTGCGAGAAGTCCTTTTTGAAGGTGAGACCGCAACCGGTGTTGTTACACAAAACACAGACAGTACTCGCGAAACCCTTCATGCAACCGTCATCGTCGATTCTACTGGGCAGCGGTCGCTCATTGGAAGGCAGCTGAACCTGAATACGATAGAGCCGAACCTCAAAATGGCATCGCTCTTCACGCACTATGAAGGCGGTCATAGAGACGAAGGTATTGACGAAGGTGCGACACTCATCCTACACACCGAAGAAAAAGATTCTTGGTTCTGGTCGATTCCACTCCCGTACAACCGGACGAGTATCGGCGTTGTCGGTGAGTTGGATTATCTTCTCCAAAACAGAAGAAATGTTGATGGCAAACTCGACGCGCAGAAAATCTTTGATGAAGAACTCGCGAAATGTCCGCCACTGAAACAACGGCTCGAAGGTGCGAAGCAACTGCTCCCGATCCAAACCACGAAAGATTTTTCCTACCGTGCGAGCCGTATCGCAGGCAATCACTGGGTGTTGGTCGGTGACGCGTTTGGGTTCTTGGATCCCGTCTATTCAACGGGACTGTTTTTAGCACTCAAATCCGGGGAGATGGCCGCGGATGCGATCATTGAAGCCTTCCAAAAAAACGATTTTTCCGAAGCGCAGCTCGGAAGTTTCGGACCGGCGTTTGTGGACGGTATGGAGGCATTTCGGAAACTTGTTTACGCTTTTTATACAAAAGAATTCAGCTTTGCGCGGTTCCTATCAGAATACCCGGAA
>PYIY01000073.1:20873-25889 GCA_003635195.1 Candidatus Poribacteria bacterium
ATCTTCCCAGCGATGGCAAAAATGTGTCCCCTCCCCCCAGAGATGTCGCTCGGTTAATATAGAACACGCACCACATATCCATAGGAGAATTTCATGAAACCAATCACGTCCTATCTATCCATTATTGCGCTCATCCTTGCCCTGAGTACGGGGTTCGGATGCGATAACGCACAAAAACGTCAATCTGCCGAGGGTGATAAGACCGCAAAACGTGTTCACATCAGCGTCGGGACTGCGCCTACGGGTGGTGCATTTTTCGTCGTTGGTGGCGCAATCGCATCCGTTGTTGGTGATAACAATTCGGAAGCCGGTTGGGAGGTGACCGCTGAAAGCACGAAAGGCACACAGGAAAACATCCGCCGTCTCGCGAGCGGGGAACTGGAATTCGCGCTTGCCAACGCTGCGATCTCTTACTTCGCTGTCCGTGGCGAGGGCGCGTGGAAAACGAAACACCCGATCCGTAGTGTCATGACGCTTGCCCCGAATGTCGGTCTATTCATTACGCCGCAGTCTTCAGGCATCCGTAAAATCCAGGATTTTGCTGGCAAACGCATTGTCGTTGGACCTGCAGGCGCAGGTTTTGAGTATTTCCTCGAACCGATATTGTCCGCGCACGGCATTACTTACGAAGATTTTTCACCACTCAACAGTCATTATACCGGTGCGGCTGATTTATTAGCAGACGGTGCCGCTGCCGCGGCATTCATGGGCGGTGCGATCCCAACACCAGCCGTCACGTACGCCAGCACGTCTCAGGACATCTTTTTCATTCCATTCGATGAAACCGCAAAACAGTCTCTTTTTGAGACCTACCCGTTCTTTAACGCAATGACTATCCCTGCCGAGACCTATCAAGGCCAAACGGAGCCGTTTGCGAGTTTGAATGTGGGGTCAATGCACCTGATCACTGCCGAGACAGTTGATGAAAAGATAGTTTACGAATTCACGAAAATTTTGTACACACATCGTGCAGAAGTGGTCAAGATACATAAAGCCGGGAAAGCGATTAATCCGACAAACATTGTCAAAAACGTAGGCACACCTTTCCATCCGGGTGCCATCCGTTATTATCAAGAAATCGGTATCTGGAACGAATAAAACCTTGACCTCCTATTTCTTTATAACTTCTATCAAATTATGCACTCTTTTCGCCTCCAAATTGTATCACTAATGACAAAGCGAATGAAAATGTCCACGTTTTTAGTGACGCGTTTGTAGTAATAATACGCCCAAAGCGGGACCGGAAATAGGGTATCTTAGCCAAAAATTATGTTTGCCTGAGATTCCACCGTTTTTGGTCAGGTTCGGTCTGTAGGAGATTTCCCTTCTTTAAGACCGAAGTCTCATTCACATTCTACAAACACAAAATTTTGGAGGTCAAGATGGAATTATTAAAACAGAGTAATACACAAGATTCGTTCCAACAAGGTCAGGTCAATTCTCTGTACTTATCTGTTAACCTTTCCCCAGGACAACATCTTCACGGCTTTGAGGTAAAAGCTGTCACACCCATTGACGAATTACGCGCAATAGCAATAGAACTCTCGCATCCACATAGCGGTGCACGGTTGCTACATCTCTATACAGACGACTCCAGAAACTGGTTTTCAATCAGTCCGATAACTCCAACACTTGACGATACAGGGTTACAACATATCCTTGAGCATTCAGTGATGGCAGGATCTCGGAGGTATCCGGTAAAAGAGGTGTTCCTCGAGATCATGAAGATGAGCCTCGCAACCTTTGACAGCACGAATGCCATGAACTACATTGATCACGCCTTTTACTACACCTCAAACAATGTTAAAAAAGACCTATTTAACGTTGCAGAAGTCCACTTTGATTCGGTTTTTCATCCACTACTAACAGAGGAAACTTTCAAACGTGAAGGACACCACCTTGAGCCTGTGGATCCAGATCAGCCGACAGGAGATTTAAAAATCAATGGAATCGTCTACAATGAAGTGAAAAACAGTTTATCCGCCCCAGAAGCGTGCTTGGGTTTTGCTGTGACCGGTGGGCTTCTACCCGACACTTGCTATGCCCGTAATAGTGGTGGAAACGCATTGGTTATGCCTGACTTAACCTACGAACAATTGAAAACCTATCACAAAACCTATTTTCATCCGAGCAACTGTTACTTCTTCTTCTACGGCAATATTCCAACAAGTGATTATCTCGTATTTCTCGCTGATAAATTGGCGGCACTTCCAAAGGCTAACACAAAAGAGTTTCTACATCCCCTCCGCGCGGAAATCTCACTGCAACCGAGGTGGAAATCCGCGCGAACTGTGACGGATGCCTATCCAATTGGCGCAGATGAGCCGCTCACTGAAAAGACATACCTGATGCTCAGTTGGCTCATCGGAGGGACAACAGATCCCGAAGATGTCATCCTATGTAGTATTTTAAACCTGATTCTGCTTGGCAATGAAGGCGCACCGCTTCGCAAGGCAATCATGGATTCAAAACTCGGAACTGATATACTCAATGATTTTTTAAGAGATTTTACAGGACCGAACAGAACTTTTTGTGTTGGTCTGGTTGGAAGTGAAGCAGATCGCGTTGATGCCTTCACGGAATTGGTCATCAATACACTCACGCAAATTGCAGACGCAGAAATTGACAAAGAGAAGGTGGAAGCCGCATTCCAACAAATCACATACGACTATCAGGAAGTGACACCGAACTTCTCGTTTCAAATGATGAAGCGTGTGGTAAACACATGGATATACGAAAAAGAGCCGACTCTTTTTTTAAAGATGGGGAAGCACCTATCTGCTATCCATCAACGTTGGGCGCAAAATCCGCGCATCTTCAATGAATTGATCCGCGAGCGGCTCCTTGACAACCCACATCGGTTGACGACCATCCTCTCTCCTGACCCGGATATGCAGGCAAGGCTTGATGCTAACGTGGACGAACGGTTGAAAACAATCCGTGCAAACCTTACTGATGAACAGATGAATCAGATCGCTGTCGATGCCGCGGAACTGGAACGTCTTAACGGACAACCGAACTCACCGGAGGATTTAGCGAAGTTGCCACAACTGCACGTCTCTGATCTTCCCGAAGAACCACTGCATCTTCCTACAACTGTTGAGACTATTAGTGGACGTCCTGTGCTTCGGAACGACATCTTTTCAAACGGTGTGAACTATCTCGTGCTAAGTTTCGACTTGCAAGGGTTACCAAAACACCTTTGGCAGCATCTACCGAGATACACCGATGCCATCGGCAAGCTTGGTGCAGGCAAGATGAATTACGAACAGACAGCACAGTGTCGCGCAGCAGCCACTGGCAGTATTGAGTGCTTGCCAAACTTTACCACCCACGCACTTGATCCAAATCGTCCTGTGTGGAACATGCAGTTTCGACTCAAGGCACTTGACGATAAAATAGAGGATGCTTTGGGTGTTTTGCAGGATTTGATTTTCGCTGTGAATCCACGCGATAAAGAACGTCTCTACGCCGTACTTAATCAGGCAGTCGTAGGGTATCAGAACCAGATACACGGTTATAACGGTCCAAATATTGCGAACCATCATGCTGCTCGCGGAGTTTCGCCACAGGCATATCTCTTAGAAACCGTCTTCGGGGTACCACAATTTCGCACGAGTGAAATGCTGCTCAAGCATTTTGACGAATCCTATGAAGAGCTCACCGATGCTATTGAACAGATTCGCGAGTTTCTATTAGTCCAAAACCGTGTAACCGCCAGTTTTACTGGATCTGATGCAGCTTTTGAGGTGCTCCAAGGACAGTGCGCCGAATGGATCAGCAACATGCCTGATGAATCGATAAATCCAGAACCCACCGGATTTAGACCTTTTGACACATACCCACGCGAAGGCTTGGCGGCTCCTATTCAAGTCGCGCACTGCACCCAGGCGATGCCAGCACCACACTACTCGCATCCGGATTCAGTCCTCTTGACCATCGGTTCACATATCCTGATGTTTGATTATATGTTACCCGAAATCCGGCTCAAAGGCAATGCCTACATTGGTGCTTTTACATATAACCCATTTGAATCCTTGATCTATCAAGGCTCGCAATTTGACCCGCACGTTGCCCGAACACTCAACGTTTTCGCCCATACCATTGACTATGTTAAACAGATAGAGTGGACGCAATCGGATATTGATAAGGCTATTATTGCAACAGCGTCGGATTACCAAAAAACAATCCGCCCCGGGCAAGCCTCAACCGATGCCCTCACGCACTATCTCACTGGGCAAACACGAGAAATAATCGAGGAAAGATACGCACAATTCAGACGCGCAACACCCAAGACGGTAAAACGAGCACTGCTCGAAACTTTGGAGGCAAACAACCATAAAGCCTCGATTTGCGTTATCGCGAGTCGTGAAAAATTAGAAGCCGAAAATCAGAAAATGACGCAACCACTCCACATTGAAAATGTTTTTGCGTAGCATCGGGTTCACTTCACAAGCTAGACCTATTGAAACGGGCACATACGCCGGATAATTCAACGCGGTCTACCACAACCTATTCCAGAAACAGTTCATAGGGACGCAGGCGTCTACTGTATCGCCGCTACTAAGACTCCTTAACGTTCAGGGTCATTTAGTTTTAAATAAATTATCAGATGCGGTTGCAAACCGCACCATAGGTGTCAATTTAGGGGTTTTCAGTAGCCTCTTGTATTTTCCGAAATGTTGTATTTTTTCCAATGGCTCTCTGGAAAGTGTCATCATTTTCAAAGGCACACTTTATAGTTTTCAAAGTTTCGCGAAGTGCCGTTTTTGAGCGATGGAAACTCAATGTAATCACCTTCGCATAACCTGCGATATACTTTGCTGTCTTGATGAAACTGTGTTGTATATGTCGGTATCCAGCACCTAACATGACGGCGTGTTGCATCAGAAGTGCGATGAGTTTGGCATAGATTTCAGATAGCCTGCGATAGGGTTTCTGACTGCGAGAGACCTGAAGTTTTGAGATACTTTTGAAACACTTATACATCAACTCAACCTGCCAACGGATACCGAC